>JBLWYD010000004.1:0-136604 GCA_048267165.1 Bacteroidota bacterium | reverse complement strand
TCATCAATAATAGCTGAAAATTTAACTTTAAGTATTGCATTAGATATAAAAGACTTAACTAATACTAGTTTTTTGGATATATTTAAACATTATAATGATCCCAGTTATGCAGATAGTGTTTTAATTACTTCGGTTAGTAAACCAATTATATTGGATATATGTAATAAATCAATAATTCTGACTACAGATACTAGAGCAATAAGTATAATTAACAACACAATAAACCTAGCAAATACTTATGAAGACGAAACAATCACATATATCAAAAACAATTAAGTTCATTGTTCTTTCACTTGTAATTATGAGTTGTTCAAATCAAGAATTAGCTACAACTGATTTAAAGGTAGGAAAGTATGCTTGGATTCAGCAAAGTACACTAAAAACAGTATATTATAAACTAATGCATAATTCTATATTTGAATTGGGTGATACGTTAACGCTATTCGATAATGATGATTTTGGTTATACGAACTGCGGATATTATGGATTTGGTAAGTATCAAGTAAAAGGTGATTCACTTTACCTTACTTATGATAGTTCAGCATATCAAAGTGATAGTATTATGTTTTACGATAATTATACGGATGTATATTTTATTGAGGATGAAAACACATTGTCTATGAAATTTGGATCTAAAGTTTCTAAAGAAGCTGAAGTAAGTTTTTATGGGATATCCGAATTACATTATATCGAAAATTCGCAAACTGAAGAATAATGTTGTGACTAATTTTCAGTAAATATAATACGAAGCCAGCTGAAAAGTTGGCTTTTTTTATTCCTTCAAAAAACTACTTATTTATATTTAATTATAAAATAACTTTCTAAATCGGTATATTTGTAAATGTACCTAACAACAAAATTGAATCCGATTAATGTCATTTTTTAATGTATTTTCAAACGACGTAGCTATAGACCTTGGCACTGCTAACACCCTTATCTGGATGAAAGGTAAAGGGATTGTACTTAACGAGCCGACTATAGTAGCATTCGACCGTCAAACTAAAAAAATTATCGCCATTGGTAACGATGCGCAATCAATGGTAGGGAAGACCCACAAAGATATAAAAATAATCCGTCCACTACGCGATGGGGTTATTGCTGACTTTGAAATCACCGAAGGAATGCTTCGTGCATTCATCCGTAAAGTATCTAACACTTGGCAACCGGCTCGTAGAGTTGTAGTTGCTGTGCCTTCTGGTATCACAGAAGTAGAGAAACGTACAGTTCGTGATAGTTGCGAACACGCTGGCGCTAAGGAAGTCCACCTGATAGCTGAGCCAATGGCTAGTGCTATAGGTATAGGTCTGAACGTACATGAGCCAGTTGGTAATATGATAGTTGATATTGGTGGTGGTACTACGGAAGTTGCGGTTATCGCTCTTTCAGGTATCGTAACTGCCGAATCTATCAAGCACGCAGGTGACGAGATGACAGACGCTGTCTCTCAGTATTTCCGCCGCTATCATAATATATTGATAGGGGAGAGAACTGCCGAGATGATTAAATGTAATGTCGGCTCAGCTATGCCATTAGAAGAAGAAATCGAGATAGAAGTAAAGGGAAGAGACCTAGTCTCTGGTATCCCTAAGATGATTAACGTTACATCTGTTGATATACGCAAAGCTCTTGCCGATTCAGTTGAGAAAATCGTAACCGGTGTACTTAGATTACTAGAGAAAACACCTCCCGAGCTATCTGCCGATATTTTCGACAGAGGTATAATGCTTAGTGGTGGTGGTGCATTACTCAAAGGACTAGGCGAGAAAATAACAAAAGAGACTAATCTACCAGTTCACGTAGCTGATGAGCCGTTGATTTCTGTAGTTATCGGTACAGGTAAAGCTCTAGAAAACCTTAGCGACTATTCATCTGTTTTGATCAAAAGAAACTCATACTAATAGTATATACTTATGTTGCAGCTCCTAAGTCTAATAGTAAAATTTAAAGATTATGCTGCCCTGACTCTATTATGCATTATTAGTTTAGCACTTATCTCCATAGGAGATGTATCCAAAATAGGTGGTTATAGAGCATTCGTAGTCGGTACTATTGGCTGGCTGGAAGAAGCTTTCGCATGGGTACCAAACCCAGACGCTCTGAAAACAGAGAATAGAGCCGTAAGAGAGCTGAACCTTTATTTATCATCAGAATTGATGAAATCACGCCAAGCACTAACTGAAAATAAAAAGCTTAGAGACATGCTTGATTTCAAACAAGGGATTGACTATAATCTTGTTTCGGCAGAAGTCGTTGGTAAATCTACTATAGAGCTAAGAGAGTATATAACTATCAACAAAGGAAGAAAAGATGGTTTGACTCGAGGTATGTCAGTTAGGACGGATGCTGGATTGACTGGAATAGTAGTAGTTGTAGAAGATAACTATACACTAGTAGAAACACTGAACAATAGACAAGTAAAGATTTCTGCAAAAATAGATAGAACTGGTATCGATGGGATTTTAGTTTGGGGAGGCTCTAAGTATTTCAATATGATGAATATTCCTCGCTCCTTTGATGTTAAAGTTGGTGATGAACTTATGACCTCTAACTTTAGCAGGAAATATCCTCCGGGATTACCTATCGGGAAAATCGTAAAAGTAGAAGAGGATAAATCAAGTCTTTTCAGTAAAATCTCTGTAGAGCCATTTGTATCTTTTAATACATTAGAACAAGTTTTCGTAATCCAATATATAAGTGATCCTGAGCGGCTAAAACTAATTGGGAAAATGGAAGAAAGATTGAGGTTGCTGAAAAAATAGATGAACAGAGCCAAACAAAAAACGAACTACGCTTTCCAAAGATATATAGTATATGCTCTTATAGCTATAGTATTATCTTTGATTCAGTTTTCACTGCTTAACTTTGTAGTAGTGCAAGGTATTACGCCAGACCTACTATTAGTGCTATGCGTGTGGATAGCAATTCGTGAAGGAAGATTCGCCGGTATAATAGCTGGGTTTCTTATTGGTATTACTCTCGATGTAGTATCATTTGACTTAGTAGGAATTAATGCCTTTACTAAGACTATAGCTGGGTTTATAGCTGGTTCATTCTATCAAGAGGGGAAAGAGCAACTAATATTACATGGACTTAAGTTCTTGTTTATAGTTTTTATTTCATCTTTCGCACATAATTTGATATACTTCTTTTTTTACATTAAACTAAGTGACATAACTTTTGTATCATTCTTTCTGAAGTATGGTGTCGCATTTTCTTTCTATACTACTGTGTTCGCTATCATACCTATGTTAGTGAAGCGAAAAGAAAGGATTATTTAGGAATTAGAATTTATGTTTTTATCTGAATTAGAAATATCGGGATTCAAGTCATTTGCAGGCAAGACTAAGTTTAAGTTTGCAGATGGTATTACAGCTATTGTTGGGCCTAATGGTTGTGGCAAATCTAACGTAGTTGATGCCGTTCGTTGGGTACTAGGTGAGCAGAAAACTTCTGTACTTAGGTCAGACTCTATGGATAGTGTGATCTTCAACGGGACTTCTAAGCGTAATCCTTTGGGTATGGCTGAAGTAACTATGAAGTTAGAGAATAACAAAGCTGTATTGCCTAGTGAGTATGACTCCATCCAGATTTCCAGACGTTTATTCAGAGATGGTGCTAGTAATTATCTGCTAAATAAGACTAAGTGCCGTTTGAAAGACATCAATGATTTATTTATGGATACTGGCTTGGGGCCTGATTCATACTCTGTGATTGAGCTAAAGATGGTAGAAGCTCTTATAAATGGGAAGATGGACGAACGCCGCCGAATGATAGAAGAGGCAGCTGGAGTAACTAGGTATAAGCAAAGAAGAAAAGAGACAAGTAATAAGCTACAAAGAGTACAAGAAGACTTAGAACGTATCAACGATATATTGTCAGAAGTGGAAGTCAATGTAAAACGACTTTCCAGACAAGCGAAAAAAACTAAAAAGTACAATGAACTTTCAGAGCAACTAAAGAGTATTGAAAGTGATTTACTCAAAAATGAATATGCTTCATTCAAATCTAAAAACACTAACATCAAACAATTTATTCTTGAAATATCTCAAAAGATAGAAACTCTAGAAGTTAATCTAGAGAGTTACGAAAATGAGTTAGTTACTACCAGAGAAGATAAATCAGTTTATGATACTAAGATTAGTGAGCTAGTAGCACAAGAGAATATCTTGAAGAATCAGATAGCCGAATCAACTAGGTTAATCTCAGTGAATAAAGAAAAGCTAATCTCTCTGAACAACATCAATAATAGATTGATAGAAGATAATGCTAATAGCGAACGGTTTATACAAAAGCTAACTAATGATATAGCTCAGCTGAATGATAAATTAGCGAAAAGAGAAGAAGACACTAACACTCAGAATAACTCATTAGAAGAGCTTAAAACTGATAAGCAACTAAGAAAAACGGAGCTTGATTCAGCACGTGAATTAGCAAATGCTGATATAGATGTATTGAATAAGCTAAAGAACTCTATTCAATCTTCCTACTCTATTATAGAGAACAATGAAAGACGAATAGAAAAAATATCTTCTAAGATAGAAAACTATAAAGAAGAAATATCAAAAGAGAATAAAGAGATAGAGTTAAAGAATAATCTTGGTATCGAGTTATCAAATACTCTAAAGAATCTTAATGCTGATCTTAGTGATAAGAATGAGAATTATCAAATAACAAAGAATAAATTAGAAGAAGTCACTAATGAACTTAATAGACTGAATGACTCAATCTCAGATTTGAGAAGTAATATTTCAGGTAAAAAAGCACAACTAGAATTTCTTGAGAGTTTATCGGCAGACGATGATACTACTCAGATGCTACTGAGTTCAAAGGATTGGGATAAACCAGATAATATAACATTGCTAGAAGAGCTAATATCAGCAGATGAGAAGTATAATAAAGCCATAAGCTCAGTATTAGGTGCTTATAGAAATCTGATAGTAGTTGATACGGCTAAGCAAGCGGAATCTGCTTTTGAATTACTTAAGAAAAAGAATTTATCAAAAAGAGCAATTATATGTCGCGAGTTAATACCAACGAATACAAACAATCAAGGCATAAGTGGTGTAGAGTTACTAACGGATGTAATAGAAACTGATGATGATATTAAATCATTATTAATAGCACTATTCGGTCAAGTAGCAATAACAGAAAGTAAAGATGAGGCCTACGCACTTACAAAGAGTAAAGTAAATGCTGCCGCTACGCTCGATGGTTTCTTGATAAACAAGAATGGGATTTTACGTGGTGGTGGATCTACTAAAAACGAGACTGCCAATCTAGGTAAACAAAAACGCATCAAAGACATTACAAAGCAATTAGCCGAATTGCAAAGCTCACTTGATAGTATGACTAGTAAGAAAGATGAACTGACTAGCAAAAAGAATGAGCTTAACCCCGATAGATTACTCCAAGAAGTAAGAAAATTAGAGAATGAGATAAAGCAAGTAGAGAATACGAAGCTGCAATCAACAATGAAGATTGACTCTCTCAAAAATAATATAGAAATGTACGAGAAGAGTATTGAATCTTCTAATAAGGAATTTGAAGATTTACAGAATGAGATAAAAGAACTTCAATCTGCTATAGAAGAGAAAAAGGAAAAGCTAAAAAGTGCTGAATCTAACAAAGAAGATAAGTTAAAAGCGCTTAATAATGCTGAAATCAGATATAGTAAAGCAAATGAAGAGCTACAAGCTGCCGAAATACTAATGATTCAGTTGAAATCAGATTTCAATAATATAAAAAATGATATAGAGCGTTCGAATGGTCAGCTGAGAGCTGAAAAGAACAGAGTACAAAGTAGAAAAGACCAAATAGTTCAAAATGAAAAATCAAATATTGAAATTGATTCGACTAATAGAGAATTAGAATCAAAATTTGAATTAGATAATAGAAAGCTAATAGAAGTATCTAATCAGAAAGACCAATCAGATGAAAAGCGAAAAGCAATAGAAGAAAAACAGATTAGCTTAACTAATGAGCTGCACACTAAACGAAATGAATATAATAAGCTAAAAGATGCATTCCACAAGGAAGATATATCGCGTAGCGAATACGAAACAAAGATGGAGTCTCTTGAAAATAGAGCATTCGAAGCTTATGATTTGCAGCTTGCTCAATTCGATTTAGACTATGATGAACAGTTCCCGATTGGTGAAAGCAAGAGACAAGTTGCTGAATTAAAAAGTGGGCTAGTTAATCTGGGTAGTATAAACTTCGAAGCTGTTCAAGAGTATGATGAGCAAAATGAGAGACTAGTATTCCTTACTAAACAAATCAAGGATTTGACGGAATCAGAAAAGACTCTAAAGGAAACTATAAAAGAAATAAATATTACAGCTGAAGAAAGATTTGAATCTACTTTTAAACAAATAAAAGAGAACTTTTCTAATCTGTTTAAAAAGTTGTTTAGTGATGAGGCCTTTGCTGATATATCGTTATCAGGAGATAATATACTCGAGTCTAATATTGAGATAACAGCGAAACCTCCGGGTAAGAAACCACGTAGTATAGATATGCTGTCAGGTGGAGAAAAGACATTAACAGCTATAGCATTATTGTTTGCTATTTATCTTGTGAAGCCATCTCCTTTCTGTATATTAGATGAAGTAGATGCACCACTAGATGATGAAAACTTGAGAAGATTCAATAATCTAATCAAAGAATTCAGCAAGAATACACAGTTCATAATAGTAACTCACATGAAGATAACTATGGAAGCTGCCGATACTTTATATGGAATAACTCAACAAGAAGTTGGGATTTCTAAAATAGTTTCCGTAAACTTGAAGAAAGACGAAATTTTATAATTAAAACAGAGAAGAATATGAAGCAAGTAAAGTACTTATTATTGGTTATGCTATTAACATATAGCTATACATTCTCGCAAATGCAAGACCTTGGTGGTCAGCAAGAAGGAGGTAGTGGTGCTGGGCTACAAGATTTGGCAGAACCAGAAAAGGCACTTGAGATAAAACAAAAAGCTGATGGTTCATTAGAGCGACCAAAAGACCACGACGAAGCTATGAAATACTTTAAAACTGAGTATAAAGCTGAGCTAGATGGTGTTTATTTTGAAGATTTATGGAATGCCGTTATTTCATCTTTATCTGAGCAAGGGTGTGAGCTTATGACTAAAGTTCAAAAGACAAATGACGAAGGTTTTTTGAAAGGAGTTATGAAATCAGAATTCTGTGTTTTCGTTAATGATGATACTACTTTCGACGCACTTAGATTATATAGTGTTAA
The DNA here is from genome assembly GCA_048267165.1 of Bacteroidota bacterium. GTDB lineage: Bacteria > Bacteroidota > Ignavibacteria > Kapaibacteriales > UBA2268 > PGYR01. Next base: position 129,356 of record JBLWYD010000004.1, on the reverse strand, counting down.
AATGCCTGTGATCCGTGGTGGTATATGGATGAATGGTCGAATTCAATACAAGATTATACTAGAAGAGATTAATGAAGGTGAAGGTACATCAATACTAGTTACTGGTGAGCTTAGTGGCTCTGAAGAAAACGTAACGAATGAAGTGCATTTCTGGCCCTCAAATGGTTGGTTCGAAACTGATTTGCTTTACAGAGTTAAAAAGAAAGTTGGTAAATAAACAATGACAAAACTATTTTCAAAGCCCCTTGTTATAGGGGCTTTTCTTTTGGCCTTATTGTTCCATTCTTATAACATGACTGCTTCTGAGAACGTCAAGCTAATTGTGAAAGTTATTAATACTGAAAGTAATGACGGTCAGTTAGTAATTTACTTACACAATAATAAAGAGCATTTCCCAAAAGAAAAAGATAAATCCTTTAAAATTCTAAAATCAAAAATCAAGAATAATAAAGCTGAGTTTAATTTCCCTAATATTCCAAATGGTGTGTATGCAATTGCCGTACATCACGATGAAAATGGAAATGATAAAGTAGATACTAATTTTCTAGGAATCCCAAATGAGGATTTCGGTGCATCTAATAATGCAAAGGGATTTATGGGACCACCGAGCTTCGAAGATGCTTCGTTCAAAGTTGATGGTAATACAACTATTACTATTAATATGGATTAGAGCGGTTTTATTATAGTTTCGTAAACAATCTTGGAAGACCCACTAAGTGAATAGACATAGTCTTTATTTGAATTACCAACTAACTTTCTTTCATTGTCATTCTCGAGTAATTCTTTAAGTTTATCATAGAACAATTTAGTACTACCCATAGGTAACAAACCACCTATCTCTACTAATTTTCTTGCATCTTCTGAATTTTTGTAATGTTGATTACCACAGAATATCGGAACCCCATATCCTGCTGGCTCTGTAACAGAGTGAACACCAGAACCAAACGCTCCACCAACATAAGCTACATCAGCGTATTTGTATAAGTCTAAGAGTAATCCAATTTCATTTACAATTAAATCTTTGTCAATAACTTGTTCTTTTGATAGCTCAGAGTAAATATAATGCTCACCAATTCTATTTTTTAGATGCTCTATAGTCTTTTCATCAACCTCATGAGGGACATAAATCACTAACAATTGATGTTTCTTTTTTAGCTTTTTAATGACATCAGATAAAAGTCTGATATCCATTTTCCAACTACTTCCTACTACTAATACTTTGTACCCATCTGCTATGTTGAGTAATTGATTTTTACTAGCTAGTTCTACACGTGATATTATTCGGTCATATCTAGTATCGGGAACTAACTCAACAGGAACTTCGATGTTAATTGACTCAAACTTCCCTTTATGATATTCATTTACACAGTAAATGCTTGTGAGTCTTTTTAGTAGCATCTTGTAAAACTTAATACCTAAAAACTTCTTACCTAATGATTTACTAATCGTGTAAGTTGCATTTATAAGGTGTATTGGTATTTCACTCTTATGTAGATAACGTACAAAATTGTACCATAAATCATATCGTATTACTATAACAACATCTGGCTGAATATGATCTACAAATTTTTTGACTCTGTTTTTGAAATCTAACGGAAGATATACTTTGTAATCATAATAGAGTCTATCATTTAGGTTGTTGTAACCTGAAGGGGAAAAGAATGAGACAATTACTTCAGTATTTGGTTCTGATTTCCTTACTAATTCTACTAGATATTTCACTTGCTCATATTCACCCATAGAAGAAGCGTGTATCATAACACGTTTATTCTTTTTAGGGGGTATATCTAGATAACCATCAGCTAATTCCTCTCTTTGTTTTATTTTATCATTCATCAAAGACATAAGCTTCGAATAAATGAACAAGAGAGGAAGTGCCAATAGATTATAAACTAGTTTTAGAAATACTTGCATTATTTACCAGTGAAATTTGCTTTTCTTTTTTCTAAAAATGCCAAAGTTCCTTCTTTGAAATCCTGTGAACCACATACTTCTCCGAATTTCTGAGATTCATATTCTAATCCTTCTTTCAATGAAAGTTTAGTGGAAGCTCTAACAGAATCTATAATAGCAGCAACTGCTATTGGGCTTTTCGTTATTACTTTTTCTATGAACGCTATCGATTTTTCTATAAGTTCAGCACTGTCGAACACCTCATTAACAAGGCCTATTCTTTTAGCTTCCTCAGCATCAACCATATCACCAGTTAGATTTAGTTCCATAGACTTTGCAACTCCAACTAATCTAGTTAACCTCTGAGTACCACCATAACCAGGTAATATACCTAGATTAACTTCTGGCTGCCCCATTTTAGCATAATTACTAGCATATCTAATATGACAAGACATTGCTAATTCGCAACCACCACCTAGTGCAAATCCATTGACAGCAGCTAGTACAGGTATTTTCATTGTTTCCAATCTAGCCATTACATTGCTACCATATTCCGAAAAGTGCTTTCCAGACCTACCGTCGCAGGCATTTAGCTCCTTTATATCTGCTCCTGCAGCGAAAGCTTTACCTTCTCCAGTAAGTAGTAATGCACGAATTTCTGTATCCAATTCGATAGCTGTTATTGCGTTATCTAGGTCTGTGAATAACTGATTATTCAACGCATTCAATTTGTCTGGCCTATTAAGTGTTATAATAGCATATCCAGCTTTTTTCTCAAACTTTATTGTTGTAAATTCCAACTTATTTCCATTTAAAAATGCAACATATTATTACCTAATATACCAAAAACATCGATTATTATTAGAATATATATATACATATTATCATTTTTTATTATTTCTACTGCTTTTTCGAAGCAAATAGAGCATAATCTTATTAGTTCTGATACAATTCAGGAAGGATTAGTATATCAATATTATGAAATGGGTAGTCGTTCTAAAAAATTAAAAGTTCATGTTGCTAAAATGTCACGTAACTCTAAGAATTTAGTTCTGGCTCCGCATCTAGTTGGTGAATCGGGTAGGCAATTAGGTTCACTTATTGCATTTGATAGTACAAATAGTAATTCACTCGTCTCGTTGAATGCTTCTTTTTTCCAAGGTGGGACTCATCTACCAGTTGGTATCACGGTTATAGATAAAGAAATACTCCAATTAAGAAAATATAAAAGATGGAGTTCTATTGTTTTTACAGACAATGGAGTTTCACTTACAGAATTAGAAGCTACTGCCTCTATAGATTTTGGTAAGTCCTCTATAGAAATAGATAGGTTTAATTATAGAACAGATACGGCTCAGATAGTAGCTTACAATAGTTTTTATAACTCACAATACCCAAAAGTGAATGATAGTGAAGTAGATAGTTTATATATTAACTTCTTAATTGACAATAGCTATAACACAATTGCAGGTGACGAGACCGAAGAGCTTATGTCATTTGATGAATTCAAAGATGTGTATATGAACACTATGGATTTCGATTCAACTCACGACTATAATTACTTCAAAGCTATTCCAATAGCAGATATTGGATTAGGGAATAAGAAAAAATATAGAGTTAAAAGTATAGAAAATTTACCAGTAGATTTGTCAAAAGGTGAAATTCTTATTGAATCAAAGATAAAACTTCCTCTTTTTGATAATGATACTATTAGCATAAATACTAATATGAATATTGCAGAAGATTCGATTAGACATATTATTTCTACAACTCCTATAATCATGAAAGGCGGTAAAGTATTCGTGAACTCGAAATATGAAGGTGCCACTTCTAGAAGGTTCAACTCACATCATCTTTCAAGATCTGCATTTGGCTACAACAAAGATTACTACTATATAGTGGCTATAGAGCCGAATCAAGGACGAAGTGTAAAAGGCGCTACGTTATTAGAGTTAGCTTGGATTATGAATACTCTAGGAGCTACTGATGCTATCAATTTAGATGGTGGTGGCTCTACAAGTTTTGTAATCAATAAAAAGAATCTAGCTTTCCCTTATAGTCCTAATTACAACAGGAAAGTTTCAACTGGAATAAGCATTTTTAAAAAAGACTAAATGAACCCCGAATTTATATGTCAATAATTAATCTAAAGAATATCTCAAAAAGCTATGACGGTGATGGATTAGCAGTAAATGATTTATCACTTACCGTAAATGATGGAGAGTTCTTAGTACTTGTAGGCCCTTCTGGATGTGGTAAATCTACAACCTTACGAATGATTGCTGGGCTAGAAGATATTACTTCTGGAAGCATTTTAATAGATGATAATGTCGTAAATGATTTGCCTCCTGGTAAAAGAGATATAGGTATGGTATTCCAAAACTATGCATTATACCCTCACATGACTGTAGAAGAGAACCTAGCTTTCCCCTTGAAAGTTAAGAAAACTGATAAAAAGATTATTACAGAAAGAGTAAATGAAATAGCAGAATTAGTTGAATTAGGTAGTTTACTAAAACGTTATCCTAAACAACTATCAGGTGGTCAAAGACAAAGAGTAGCTCTTGGTAGAGCTATTATACGTAAGCCAAAAGTCTTTTTATTCGATGAACCACTTTCAAATTTGGACGCAAAACTCCGAACGCAGATGAGAAACGAGATAATTTCTTTGCAAAGAAAGCTCAAAGTAACTGCCGTCTATGTTACACACGACCAGACAGAAGCTATGACAATGGGGGATAGGATAGTGCTGATGAATGCGGGCGAAATAATGCAAATTGGTACACCTGATGAAATCTATAATAAGCCTCAGAACTTATTTACTGCCGAATTTATTGGTAGTCCAAAGATTAATATTTTCAGTAATACAGAGCTCTCTTTAATTAAGAATCTGACTGAATTAAAAAGCGAAACACATTCTGTTGCTATTAGACCAGATGATTTAGTTATTGATATTAGTGGAACTAATGCTATAATTGCGAATATAGAAAATTTGGGCCATGAATATTTGTATCATCTGGAAATAAATAATTCCAGATATACTTCTCGCTCGAAAAATAAATTAGAGTTAACTCTAGGACAGACTGTTGGGATTTGCATTAATGATGAATGTATTTTACAATATGATGATAGAGGCCAGTTGATAAATGATTAATGTATCGAACCTTGTATTATCTTTTGGTGGGCGTACACTATTAGATGAAATTACATTTGTTGTTAACCCTAAGGAAAGAGTAGGTTTGATTGGTCGTAATGGTCAAGGTAAATCTACGCTGCTGAAAATACTATTTGGGTTGACAAAACCTAATGATGGTAGTATCTCTCACCCCAAAGAATATGAGATGGGTTATTTGCCACAGGAAGGTGGTGCAAAATCTGATTTAACTCTATTCGATGAAGTGAAAAAAGCATTCTCAGCTCAAAATGATTTAGTAGACAAGATAGAACAAGTTACTAATGAAATAGGTACTCGTGAAGACTATCATTCTACGGATTATCATAATCTTATTCAGAAATTATCAGAACTAAATGACGACTTAAATATATTAGATTCTGGATCGATCGAAGCAAAGATAGAAAGAGTCTTGCTTGGGCTTGGCTTTAAAAGAGAAGAGTTCGAGAAGTTTTGTAATCAGTTCTCTGGCGGTTGGCAAATGCGGATAGAGCTTGCCAAAATACTACTGAGTAAGCCCGATTTGATTCTACTGGATGAGCCAACTAACCATTTGGATATAGAATCAATTATGTGGCTAGAATCTTTTCTTAAAGATTATTATGGTGCAGTGGTTATCGTATCGCACGATAAACGTTTCTTGAATAATGTAACTAATAGAACTATAGAAATTTTCAATGGGAAAATATTCGATAAAAAGTTCTCTTATAGCAGATTCGTGGAAGAGCGTAGAGGAGATATAGAGCTTCAGAAAAAAGCTCAAATAAATCAAGAGCGTCATATAAAAAGTGTTGAACAATACGTAGATAAGTACAGAGCAAAAGCTCGTCATGCATCTAGAGCTCAATCGAAACTAAAGCAATTAGATAAACTTGATAAAATTGAAATAGATGATTTCGAAGATAAAAGAATAAGATTCAAATTTCCTGAGCCACCTCGTTCAGCAAAATTAGTTGTTGAAACTAAAGGTATCCACAAAAGCTTCGGATATAATCACGTGCTAAAAGGTATTGATTTCGCACTTGAAAGAGGTGAGAAAGTATCTTTCATTGGTAAAAATGGTACAGGGAAATCAACTCTCACGAAGATAATCACTGAGCATATAAGTAGTGATATGGGTGAAATCAGGTACGGCAGTAATGTTAAACTAGGCTATTTCCGCCAAGACCAGTCTCAGTTGCTTAATGAAGAACTAACAGTCTTAGACACTATTGCAAACGTAGCCAATGAAGAAATGAGACCTTATGTCCGTGATTTACTAGGTGCGTTCCTATTCTCAGGCGATGATGTCCAAAAGAAAGTCAAGGTACTTTCTGGTGGAGAGCGAGCTAGATTATCTATTGCTCGTTTACTATTAGAGCCGACTAATTTCTTAGTAATGGATGAACCGACTAACCACTTGGATATTTCATCAAAGGAGATATTAAAAGATGCTCTAACTAGTTTTAGTGGTGCATTAATATTAGTATCCCACGATAGGGATTTCCTTCAAGGCATAACAGAAAAAACGATTGAGTTTACAGAAGATGGGACTAAGGAATATCTCGGTGATATCGATTATTATCTTGATAAGAGAAATATGGTGGATATCTCTGAAATAGATTTGGAAAAAGTACCTAAAGGTAATACAGTTGATGTTACCAAAGATAAAAGCGATTCGCAGCAAAGACGAATTAGACTTAAAGAATTAGAGAAAGATAAGAGAAGGATTGAAAGAGAGATAAAAGAAACTGAAGAGAATATAGCCGGTTACGAAACTAGAATGAAAGAGTTAGATGAGAGTTTTTCAGTGCCCGAAATCTACAACGATGCAGATAAAATAGCACAACTTAAAGTTGAGTACAATGACTTAGAAAACAATCTACAAGTATCAATGGATAAGTGGACTGAGTTGAGTATAGAATTAGAAGAAACGATAGAAGAGATTTCTATCCACCAAACTTAGTTTCTGGTTGCTCGTCTTTTTCTTTGTTGATACTCATTTGTAATATCTCGTCATCTGTTAATCTACGACCACCAATGAAACGTTTGTTATAGTAACCGCTTTCTAAAGAAGAAACTGTAACACCGTATCTAGAACTAGCGTGAGCGAATAGATTATCGCCAAGATATATACCACAGTGCGAAGCACGAGCATAAGAACGAGTGTGGAAGAATATTAAATCACCAAATTGTAATTCGTCAAGGTTTTCTATTTTTTCGCCAAGAGTATATTGCCATCTAGCAGTTCTTGGTAATTTAACTTCAGCAGCTTCTTCAAAGATGCTTTGAGTAAATGCTGAACAGTCGATTGATTTTCTAGAAGTACCACCAAATCTGTATGGAGTACCTAACCAACCTAAAATTGATTCCATGATTTGATCTTTTCTGATTCCGTTTTCAGTAAATGTGCTAGTCTCACCTTCAGAAACAAACGATAACCATTGTTTCTCGAAGTTACCAATATTAACATCTATGTCTTCGTAATTTTCATCTTCTGCTTCCATAGCATCTAATTCTTTTGCTTCTTCATCATCCAATTCTGCATCATCAAGTAATTCAGAATCTTCGTGCATTTCTTTCAGAAAGTTTGAATCTGCAACTAATGGCTCAAAACCAGCAATTTCAGATACTTCTTCTGAGTTTGCACGAATCATTTCGATTGCTTTCTTTTTTGTTAATTCGGGATTGAAGTGTCTTCTAGCGGAGAGTTGTGAAGTTGAGAAGACAGTAATAGCTAGTATTATAATAAACTTAGATATAAAATTCATGTTATTCGTTATTTTCATGTTTTCGCTTTGTTTAGTTTTTTGATATATTGAAAATAATATCCTGCAACTTAATTATTTAATTTACTTAATACAAGAAATAATATGCACTTATCCGTTATTCAATTTGAGACCCTGTACAATAATAAAGATTATAATCTAAAAAAAATCAATAGCTTTGTCAAAGACATAGACTCGCAAATATTGGTATTCCCCGAACTTGCCACCTCAGGTTATTATTTCACTGACAAAAAGCAACTGTCAAGAATAGCTGACAATTTTGATGGGAATACGATTAAAAGTATTCAAAAGTTATCCACCGAGCTTGAAAAAATTATAGTTTTTGGATTTCCAGAGCTTTTTATAGATAAGATTTATAATTCAGCAGCTATTATTTTCCCTAATCCAGAATTGAGCTCCGTATATAGAAAGACTCACCTATTCTATAAAGAAAGAAACGTATTCGAAGATGGTAATTCGGGGTTCCCTGTAATAGAATATAATGGGCTGAAACTAGGAACCATGATTTGTTATGATTGGCGATTCCCTGAGGCAGCTAGGACATTGGCACTTAAGGGTGCTGATTTGATTGTTTGTCCATCTAATCTAGTTACTGGCGTTTGGCAGAATGTAATGAGTGCTAGAGCATTAGAGAATAAAGTTTATATGGCAGTTTCAAATAAAATAGGAGCCGAGTCGAGTGGGGGAGATGATTTGAGTTTTAATGGAGAATCTGCTATTTACTCTTATGATGGTTCATATTTGGCTCAAGCAAGTAAAGATAGAGAGCAAGTAATAACAGCAGAGATATTTCCGGAACGAACAAGGGATAAATCGTTCAATGAAATTAATGATATTTTTAAAGATAGAAGGCCCCAATTTTATAAGTAATTATACTGCATTCTAAAGAATATTAAATATATAGCCTTAAAATTATTAAATTTCGGATTATTGCAAATACAATTATTATAATTTATGTTTTCAACTGTTAAAAAAATCCATTTCGTAGGTATAGGTGGTATAGGTATGAGCGGCATAGCCGAGATACTAATATCACAAGGGTTTAACGTAAGTGGTTCGGATATGAACCAATCTGAGAATACTGACTACTTAGTTAACTTAGGTGCAGAAGTCCACATAGGCCACGCCGAATCAAATATAGAAGGTGCGGAAGTAGTGGTTTACTCGAGTGCTGTAAAGCCACACGATAACCCCGAAACTAAACTTGCTTTAGAGAATAATATACCTGTTATAAGAAGAGCAGAAATGCTGGCAGAATTATCAAGACTAAATTACTGCATCGGAATAGCTGGTACTCATGGTAAGACAACTACTACTTCAATGGTTAGTCTGATACTAATAGAAGCTGGGGTTGACCCAACAGTACTTGTTGGTGGTAGATTGCAAGATTTTGGTGGTACTAATGCTAGGTTAGGTAAAGGGCAATGGATAGTAGTAGAAGCTGACGAGTATGACAGGTCATTTTTACAGTTAACTCCAACAATTGCTGTGATTAATAATATTGAATCAGACCACCTAGACATATACTCAGATATTAACGATATATATGATACATTTAAGGACTTTGCTAATAAAGTACCTTTTTATGGTTTAGTAGCACTTTGTTTAGATGATCTTGGGTGTAAAGAGATATACTCATCTATTAATAAGAAAATCGCTACTTATGGTTTTTCTCGCCATTCTATGATTAGAGGTGAAGTCCCAGAATTCAACGAAAGACAGAGTTCTTGTAAAGTTTACAGAGGTGATGATTTACTGGGCACAATTGAAATTGGAATGCCAGGCTCACACAACCTGACTAATGCTTTAGCAGCAGTTACTGTTGCATTGCAGATGGATATTGAATTTGAAGTAATTCAGAAAGCATTAAAACAATTCAATGGTGTTTTCAGAAGATTTGAAAGCAAAGGGACTTATCGCAATTGCCTAGTAGTCGATGATTACGGACACCATCCTTCTGAAGTAAAAGCTACATTGGAAGCGGCTCAGAAAGGCTGGGGTAAAAAAGTAATTTGTATTTTCCAACCACATACTTACACACGTACACAAGATATGGCGGAAGAGTTCGGTATGTCATTCGATAATGCCGATAAACTGATAGTTACAGATGTATATCCTGCTCGTGAATTACCTATTGAAGGAGTAACAGGCGAATTAATATCAAATGCTGCTAAAAATTATGGTCATAGAAATGTCGAATATGTACCTGATAAAGACAATTTAAAAACTGTGTTAGATAAACTTATCGACGATGAATACGTAATTCTAACCGTTGGTGCTGGCAATATTTTTAAATTTGCCGAATTATTAGTTAATAGTAAGTAAAACAATAAATTAAATATAACATGAAAAATATAATTTTAATACTCTCGCTTTCATTTCTTTCACTTTCATTTTCTAATGCTCAATCATTGGAAAACAAAGTCTTAGCAAAAGTAGGCACTGATAATGTTACCTACGGCAGATTAGAAGCTGCATTCCAAAAGAACATGTCTGGTGAAAAGAAAAAGCTTTATGAAATCGATAAAGACTCATTGCATCAGTTCCTTAATCTATTTATTGAATATAGATTAAAGGTAAAAGATGCTGTAGATAGAGGTTATGATAAAGAACCAGAAGTTGTCAATGAAATCGAGCAAAACAATAGATTACTTACAGAATCATTTTATTATGACAAGAAAGTATTCCAACCAACAATTGATAAGCTATTAGACAGAAGACAATATTACATCAAATTCGCTTATGTGCTTTTTCCTTATACTCAGGAAGCAGAGGGAATGACTCAATCTGACCCTAGAGAATTAGCTCAAAGTGTTTTAGATAGTATAAATAATAAAAAAATAACTTTCGCAGAAGCAGCTAAAAATCATGCTAAAGAGAAAACATTAGCAGATAACGGTGGTGTAGTTGATAGATATCTTATATCTGGAACTATTCAAAAACCTATTGAAGAAGCTCTTTTCACAATTAGTGTAAATCAAATCTATCCTACTTTACTAGAAACTTCTTATGGATATTTTTTGCTTAAACTAGTAGAAAAACAACCGCGTAAACAAATATTAGTGGGTCATATACTAATAAGTAATAAACAGGAAGAACTTTCACAAAGAGAGCATAAAAAAGCAGATTCTTTATTAAAGTTAATCCGCAAAGGTGCGAATTTTGAAAAGCTTGCCGAATTGAATTCGGAAGATCATGCAAGTGCAATTAATGGTGGTTCACTAGGTGATTATTATGATCTAGCAACAGGTTTTGTTAAGACTCACGCATTTTTAGACAATAATTTTATCCAAGCTTTTATGAATTTAAAAGATGGAGCAATCTCTGATACTATTCATACACCTTATGGAATCCATATTATTAAGAGAATAGATTCCCAATCCCCGAACAGAGAAATAGATGAAAAAGATGTAAAGGAATACTATAAAAAAAGTGGCTACGAAGATGACAAAAAAGATTTTTATGAGGAATTTGTAAAAACTAAAGGACTAAAAATAAATCAAGAATCAATGACTTCTTTAATGTCAAATGTGAATGTAACTAAAACAAATTTAGATAGCAATTGGGCCTCTGAAATTCCTAATGAAAAGTTGAAAGAAAATCTATTCTCTTTTCAACAGAAATCTTGGTCACTAGGTGATTTTGTTGCTTTATTGAGTGATAAATCTAAAACAGAGTTCAGAGCTACAGCACTAAACCGTGAAGGAATAGTAGATGCAATGTTAAAAGCTGTTAAGCCACAAGTCTTATCTATTTGGCAATCAGAACTTGAGCAACAAGACCCAGAATTCAAAAATTTACTTAGTGAGTTTCATGATGGTATATTGCTTTTCAAAGTAGAAGCAATGGAAGTATGGGACAAGCTACAATTAGATACTGCAATGGCTCTAAATTATTTCAAAACGTCTGGGCAAAAATTCTTGACTAATGAAAAATATGACATAAGTGAAATATTCGTAATTCAAGACTCGTTAGCTCAGAGTCTTTATGAACGAGCTAAAGCTGGCGAAGATTTTGCTGAATTAGCTACTAAGTTCACAGTTAGACAAGGTTATAGAGAAAATGCTGGTTATCATGGGGAGCTTGATGGATTTGACAATAAATTCTCTCGCCAACTAAAAGGTGAAGAGATTAAAGATGGGGCTATTATTGCTCCTAAAGTTTATCAAAGTGGTTATACTATTATTAAAATAAATAAAGTAATTAAGCCGAGAGAAAAAACTTTTGAAGAAGCTATACCGGATATGGCTCCAGCTGTTCAACAATTGAAACAAAAGCAATTAGTTAAAAACTGGTTGAAAGATGTAAGGGTTAAACACAATGTCGAAATATACGAAAAAACAATAAATGAGATTTATGCAAACAAGTCTAAGTAAAATAATACTACTAATATTAGTTCTAAGTTACGTTACAAATGCCCAGATAAAAGAAGGCGAAAAACTTAATGGTATAGCCGCTGTAGTAGGTAAACAGCTTATAACAGAGGCAGAAGTTAGAGCTGAAGTAATGACTTTTCAGCAGATGGAACCAAATAATGGTTTTAGTGATGATGAACTATATGATAAAGTAATCGATAATCTAATCAATCAGAACCTGATGGTTACTAAGGCATTAGAAGATTCTATATCTATTTCTGACGAAGATTTGAATACTGCATGGGAAACGGCACTCAATAATCTAGTTAGAAGATATGGTTCTGAAAAGAGAATAGAAGATGTATATGGTAAGTCTGTTAGTCGATTAAAGTTTGAGTACTCTGACCAAATAAGAAAGAATTTACTTATACAAAAACTTCAACAACAAGAGTTTATGGATGTTAAAGCTGGACCTTCTGAAGTTGAGAATTTCTATAAGGATTATAAGGACTCAATAGAGACTATACCACAAAGAATTGAGATTTATCATATTGTTAAGAATGTATCTTCTAACGAAGGTAAAAAAGACCAGACATTACAGTTAGCTAGACAAGTACGTGATTCGATACTAAAAGGTGAACTCGACTTCGATTTGGCGGCAAAGAACTATAGTGCTGATGTTGCAACTAGGAATGATGGTGGTAATCTAGGTTGGTTTAATAAAGGTAAGTTAGTTCCAGAATTTGAAAATGCTGCATTCCAACTTCAAAAAGATGAACTTTCACTACCTGTTGAAACTCCTTTTGGCTTCCATATAATTCAGACTTTAGAGAAAAAAGATAACTCTATTAATACTAGACATATAGTGTTTTCTGTGAAAACAACTGAAGAAGACAATCAAAAAGTAAAAGAATTACTTCTTGATCTAATCAAGCAAGTTAAAGATGGTGAATCATTTGAAAAATTAGCTCGAATTTACTCTGATGACAAAGAAACAAAGGGGTTTGGTGGACTGATTGGGAAATTGACAATTGAAAATATACCTGCAAGTATAAGAACAAAGATAGAAAATATGAAAGAAGGAGAAGTAAGTGAACCAATGGTTTACAATGCTGACCCAACAAAAACTGCATTTCATATAATACTAAAGAAAAGAGTAATAGCTCCTCATAAACCTTCATTAGAAGAAGATTATGAATTGTTACAAAATTATGCTTCCAACAAGAAAAGACAAGACTCAATGAAAGATTATTTCAAAAAATTAAGGGATGAAATATATTGGAAACGCTACTAAAAATATTGGCCGCAATATCATTAGTTATATTAGTTAATTCTTGTGAAGTAGCTGGAATTGGCAAAATTAATTATAATGATAGAGCAGGTAATGAATTAACTGATTATAATAATCCAGATAGAAATATTGAGAAAAAAGGTGTTTATTTGTTTCAACTAGAATCTATAAATGATGATACAGTTGATCGTTATGATTCTGATATAAAAGGAACAGATAAGACAAAGATTGAATTTCTTGAGAAATACACATATACTTATAGATTAGGTAATGTTGATTCGATAGAAGTTAAGCTCTTAAGCCCAACCAACAATGAGATTTTTAACTTGACTCGTCCTTACGAATCTGTAACATTTGCTGCTGAACCCGGAACTTATACGCTTAGTGTAAAGAATCTAAAAGTAGAAAAAGGTGTTAGAAAGATATTCTATAAACCTGATTACGACACTATTAGTACTTTTGCTGTTTATAATGCCAATAATGATGTTATTTTCTCTATTATTACTGAAGATGAGTGTATAGATTGTAGATTGAAAGATGCAGATTTTAGTAATTTCCAATTGGACAGAATTAATTTCACTAGTGCTGATTTCCAAAATTCTAATTTACAAGGTGCAAATCTTAAGTATAGCGTATTGAATTATGTAAGCTTCCTTTCAACTAAAGCTGATACGGCAGATATGTCTTATACATTATTCGACTCACCGCGTGATTTGAGACATGCTAGTTTTAATTTAACTACGGCCAAAGGTATAAAGATAAGAAATGCGAATCTAAATTTCACCAATTTTTATGATTGCGATCTATCAAATAGTATAATAGAAGATTGTCAATTGAATAAAGGTGAGATGTTTGCTTGTAATTTATCTAATTCAACTCTTAGAAATAATAATTTTACAAACTCAACTTTCGAATGGTGCAAATTTGATTATTCAGATTTGACGGGTACTTCATTCTGTGATTCAGATTTGAAAGACGCTACGTTCTTGAAAACTATAGGGGATGCTACTACTCTTTGCGTACCTGATTCTGCTAGAGGAACAAAGATTCAATAAGATACGGCTATCACAGCCAAATCAACCCTTCTAGCTCCTGCTTTTAATAATATCTCGGCACAATGGTTAGCTGTTGTGCCAGTTGTTAACACATCATCTATTAGCAATACTCTCTTGTTAAATACAATCTCTTTTTCTACAACTTTGAACTTCTCTAACAGATTAGATTTTCGTTCTTCTCTATTTAGTTTTGCTTGCGAGTAGGTGTATTTTGTTCTGATTAATGAATTAATACTTAATGGTACTGAAGTCATTTTACTAATACTATTTCCAATTACTTCAGATTGATTGAATCCTCTTTCTCTTTTTCTAGCATGATGTATAGGTATTGGTATAATCAAATCATATTCGTTAGGATCAATTATTTTGGAAAGCATTTCACCAAACTCGAATCCTATTTGCGTAATCCCCATATACTTGAATTTATGAATAGGGTTCAGAACATTAACATTTTCATTAATCTTAAAAAGGGATATGATTTTACTTATAGCTAACTCATCGGCACTATATTCAGAGAGTAATCTGTCTCTAATTATCAAAGGATGAGGAGGAGGGGAGAGCTCCAATAATTTATCAGAGCTTATGTATCTATACTCTCTTTCATCAGGAAGTATATCTCCTGATATAAGGCATTCATCAGGATTAATCATATTCAGAAACTTATCCAATATACCTGACATTCTAAGTCTCTATTTTAATATAAATTTCTTGGAGTTAGTAACGGTTACTATTGTCGTTAGTAGTATCAGTCCTAGGTTTTCTATTATTTTCATCCAACCAACTTTTTGCTGAGCATTTCCTCCAGAACATCCACAGCTAATGTCTAAACCACTAGCGAAAGCAAAGACAACTCCGAAAGTGAACATAATTAACATAAGGGTAGCTAGAAGCCCATTCTCATTTTGATAGATACCGAATAGTAAAAGAACTCCAACTATCATCTCTGCCCATGGTAGCACCAATGCCATAAGATGCGTTAGAAAGTCTGGAGTCATCCCATAATTCCCGATTTCATTTGCGAATTGTGATGGATCTGCTATCTTGGCAACTCCAT
This sequence comes from Bacteroidota bacterium, assembly GCA_048267165.1. Taxonomy (GTDB): domain Bacteria; phylum Bacteroidota; class Ignavibacteria; order Kapaibacteriales; family UBA2268; genus PGYR01. The sequence continues at coordinate 113,768 of JBLWYD010000004.1, read as the reverse complement.
AGAAAATAAATAAAATACCGATGAATGTTCTAATTACTAGTATTAAAATAGGGTTATCTATTAATTTTCTCATATCTTTTTACTTTGATTTGTAAGTGTTAACTTTGAGTAATTTAAAAATAATAATTGAAATAATCAAATGCCAATAATAAGATCTATCTCTGGTATCAGAGCAACTTTAAATGATGGCTTAAGACCAGATATACTGACTAAATACGTCGCTGCTTATTGCAACACTCTACCAAATGGTGAAATAGTAGTAGGGAGAGATGGAAGACCTTCAGGCAGATGGATAGCTGATTTGGTTTGTTCTACTATTATAGCATGTGGAAGAAATGTCAAGTACTTAGATATTTGTCCTACACCTACAGTCCAACTATTAACAGAGAAAACAGATGCAGTTGGTGGTATATCTATTACAGCTTCACATAATCCTGAAATATGGAATGGGTTAAAATTCTTGAATAGAGATGGTGTATTCCTCAATAAAGAAGAAAATGAGAAATTTTGGGCACTATTTGATAGTGATTATATAACTTACTCTGTTAACCCTAACAACAGCTCAGTTATAGAGAATATCGATTCCGTTCAAGTACATATAGATTCAATTGTGAATTCTGGTTATTTTGATATTTTATCTATTAAGTCGTATTTTCAAAGAATGAAATACAAAGTCGTAGTAGATGCAGTAAACGCATCTGGCTCACTATTCGTACCCAGATTATTAAGAGAGCTTGGGTGTGAGGTAATCGAACTATTCGCTGACAATACAGGTGTATTCCCACATACGCCAGAACCAATTACAGAGAATCTAACACAATTATCACAATCTGTTATTGAAAATAATGCTGATTTAGGGATAGCCGTTGATCCTGATGCTGACAGACTAGTAATTATTGATGAAAATGGCTTACCTATAGGTGAAGAAAAAACAATAGCAATTGCTGTTAAGTCAGTATTAGAAAATGATATGCTATTAAGTAAAGATTATAAGAAAGTTATCTCAGTTAACCTTAGTACTAGTGGTATGGTTGAAAAAATTGCCGAACAATACGGTGCAGTAGTTGAAAGATCCGCAGTAGGGGAGATAAATGTAGTTGACAAGATGAAAGAGAATAAATCGGTAATTGGTGGAGAAGGTAGTGGAGGAGTGATACTTCCTCATATCCATTATGGACGTGATTCATTAGTAGGTATAATACTTTTGTTAGACTATGTAGCTAAATCAAATACAATTATAAGTGAATTATCAGATTTGTTACCTACAGTTTTCATGATAAAAGGCAAAGTTGAAGTTAGCAACAACCCAGCTTCAATAATTAAGAAGCTAATAGATAAATATAAAGATCTAAATATAAACATTGAAGATGGAATTCGTATAGTACTCAATGAGAACAATTGGGTTCATATCAGAGGTTCTAATACAGAACCAATAGTCAGAATTATAGCAGAAAGTAACACTGAAATACGAACAAAAGAATTATTTGTGGAGTTTGAAACAATTTTAGAAGATTATTTATAGATTTGTTGAAAATTAATTAATTGCTTGAAACTATACTTATCTGTTTATAATACAACAATGTCCGTAAATAGGTTTTATACGGTCTTATATAAGAAAGCAATTATATTATTATAAAAGGTTTTGTATTCAAATTTATTATTTTAATTTTACAGTTGTTATAAATACGCTGTTAAAAAAAGTTTATAGAATTATAGACGAAACAGTGAAAAATTATTTTTAATAGTAATTAGGAATAACGTGAAAAAATCAGTTCTGGACTACGGACTAAGAGTTAGACTGCCAATAACTATATTGGTAATTCTTATTTCGTTCGCAATCACTTTCTACGTATCTCGTTCTGAACGAGATGGGGTTGGGTACAAACCTGATCAACCTATTAACTTCTCGCATAAACTACATGCTGGGGAAATGGCAATTGATTGTCAATACTGTCACGTAGGTGTTGAAAAATCGCGACATGCGGTTGTTCCACAAGCAAGCACTTGTATGAATTGTCATACAATGGCAAAAACTGACAGCCCTGAAATCAAGAAATTAACAAAATACTACGAGTCTGGTGAAGCGATTCCTTGGAAACGAGTTCACCAAGTACCCGAATATGCTTACTTCAATCACAGTGCTCACGTAAACGCTGACATCGAATGTGCATCATGCCATGGCGATGTAGCTTCTATGGATAAAATTGAGCAGGTACATGCTTTTAATATGGCTAATTGTTTGAGTTGCCACAGAGCTCCTCATGAAAAGATGCCATATTTAGCTGATAAAGTGAAGAAGGGTCCTGAAGATTGTAGTGCTTGTCATAGATAATATTGGAAATAATTATGAATAATAATAAAAGAAAATTCTTTAAGTTGTTTGGTGCTGGTGCTGTTGGCGTCACTCTTACTTCTTTGGCTACGCCCAAGAATATGATTGCCAATGTTATCTCAGAAAATACAAATAAAGATAACTCTAAATTAGAAGTAAAAATTCACCCACAATCTGTTAAAAGAACAAAAAAGGGTTAAGCTAAATGAATAACTCAGTGGATAAAAATAAAAACCAAATTGATTTACCAGTTGTTAAGTCAGAATCAAAGCCCTCACACTGGAGAAGCTTAGATGAATATAACAATACTAGCTCTGATAATCAATTAAAAGTAAAAGCAAATGAATTTGCTGAAGGGGCTGAGAATTTCGATATTGGTTCGAAATCTAAAGTGTCTAGAAGGAAATTCATGGCTCTTATGTCTGCTTCATCAGCTTTGGTGATGGCGTCTTGTACTGATTACCGAGATAAAGGTGAGATAGTACCTTACGCAGTTAAACCAGAAGAAGTAATTCCGGGTATAGCTAATTACTATGCTTCGACTCTTACTAGTGATGGTTCAGGTCAAGGTATTTTAGTAAAGGCACGAGAAGGAAGACCTATTCTAATAGAAGGTAACCCACAACATCCAATATCGAAAGGTAAATTGGATTCGAATGGGATTGCTAGAATATTAGATATGTATGACCCTAGCCGCTTACAAAGACCAAGAAAAGCTCAGGGCGATAAACTAGTTGATTCAGATTGGAAAGTAGTTGACAAAGAGATAATTCAATCTCTTAATTCTGCTTCTAGCTCTGGAAAAGAAATAGCTATTTTCACTGGTAAAATAGTTTCACCAACTTATGCTAAGTTAATTGAAGACTTTAAAGTAAAATACCCAACTACAAAGGTATATAGCTTTGATTTATTCAATGATAATAATAAGCAAATTGCATGGAACAAATCAACTGGTGGATCTAATTACCCTCTAATAGATTTGGATAAAGCTTCTGTAATTTTGTCTATCGATTCAGACTTCTTAGGAACTGATGGTAATGTTAATGAGAACATTAGACAATTTGTAACTAACAGAGACTTTGAGAATCCTACAAGTTATAGTAGATTCTATCAAGTTGAAGGGTCTTATACTTTAACTGGTTCAAATGCTGATTATAGATTAAGATTAACACCTGAAAACTACCTAGATGTAGTAGCTTCATTGGTTAATCACTTTGCATCTAAGCAAGGTAAGCCGACAATGTCTGGCTTTAAATCATTGGAATCATTAGCAAAAGAAAATAATTGGAAACACGAAGCAGCTTCTAAATTACTAAGTGATTTAGAAAGCAATACTGGTAAAGCAATTGTAATCGGTGGTAAACAATTACCTATTGATATACATGTAGCAATCAATTACTTGAATGATTTGATTGGTGCAAGTGAACTTTACAGAAAGAGCGAATCAAGCTTTAGCGTTTTCAATCTTTCTACTGATAATGAGATTGCTAACTTAGCTAATGATGTAAAAAATGGTAAAGTTGGTGTATTGATTAATATTGATATTAACCCAACTTATCATTTACCACATCACTTTACAGCAGAAAATCTAAAGAAAGTTAAAACAGTTGTTTCTCTTAATGAATTTGAGAATGAAACAACTAATAATAGTAATTATGTATTAGGTATCAACCACGATATAGAATCATGGGGAGATGCTAAAATTAGAACTGGCGTTATTTCAACACAACAACCAGTTATAGCACCTCTATATGATACTAGACAAAGAGAAGCAATATTGCTGAATTGGTTAAATGGTGGTGAAAATTACACTGAAGATATTTATCATAAATATCTGCAAAATAATTGGGAAACAAACATTTACCCATCTTTAAATAGAGCTGTTCCTTTCAAAGAATTTTGGTTTGCTACTTTACACGATGGTGTAACAACATTCAATGAAACATCGATTGTTTCTACAGAAGTTAATCCTGGGTCTGTATCTGGAATCAAATCAACAAATAAATCAAATTATAGTGTTATACTTCAAGAAAATTATTTCATCAGAGATGGTAGATATGCTGGTAATGGGTTCTTACAAGAATCTGCTCACCCAATAACTAAAATCACTTGGGATAATTGTGCTATGATATCACCAGCTACAGCAAAAGAATTGAATGTAGAAATTGGCGATATGATAGAAGTAGTACTTAATGGTAAAGCAATAGATCTACCAGTTTTAATTCAACCGGGTATGGCTGAGAAAGTTGTAGCAGTTGATTTGGGTTACGGTAGAACAAATAGTGGTGCTATAGGTAATGGTGTAGGTTTCGATGTTACTCCATTTATGACAAGTAAAGGTTTGTCAAAATGGATATACACTGGAGCTACTGTAAAACCTACTGGTAATAAATATACACTTGTTGCTACTCAAGAACACCACGCTCTAGATGACGAGTTCTTAAGAACCGATGTAAGAAAGAACCATGAAGGTGAAGTTACTGGTGGTGATGAGACTTTTGCTCGTGCAAGAGGTATAATACAAGAAACTACTGTAGCTGGATATTTGAAGAATCCGAAAGTACTAAAAGAACATACACATGATGTATTTAGCATAACTAAGGATTTCGAATATAACAATATGAAATGGGCTATGTCAATTGATATGAACAAATGTATCGGTTGTAATGCTTGTAGTATCGCTTGTTATGTAGAAAATAATATACCAGTAGTAGGTAAAGAAGAAGTTGGCGTTGGACGTGAAATGGGGTGGATGAGAATAGATAGGTATTTTGCAGGTACACCTGAAGATCCTATTATGAGTAATCAACCTATGCTTTGTCAACATTGTGACAATGCACCATGCGAGAATGTTTGTCCAGTAGTTGCTACTACACACAGTCAAGATGGTCTTAACCAAATGGTTTATAACCGTTGTGTTGGTACTAGATATTGTGGTAATAACTGTCCATACAAAGTTAGAAGATTTAATTTCTATGACTTTAGAGACAATTTAGCAAGTGGCTATTATAAAACAGAATCTACTAAGATAATGATGAATCCTGAAGTTACTATACGTGCTAGAGGGGTTATGGAAAAATGTACATTCTGCGTACAAAGAATATCGCAAGCAAGACAAAATGCAAAAGAAGAAGGAAGAACATTAAAAGGATCTGATGTAACAACAGCTTGTCAAGACGCTTGTCCTGCTAATGCTATTGAGTTTGGAAATGCAAATGACAAAGACTCAAGAGTAGCAATGATGAGAGACCACAATCTAGGTTACCATGTATTAGATTACTTGAATGTTAAGCCGAACGTAACATATTTAGCAAAATTACGGAATTCAGATTCATTGGGAGTGAAGAGTGAGCACCATTGATTATACAAAAAATGAAGTAAACGTCCAGGGTACTAGATCTCTAAAAGAGATTGATGATTTAATCATCGCCCCCTTAGACAGGTTACCGAATAAGAAATTTTTCATAGCAATTGGATTTACTTCTACGTTGCTATTGATAGGAGCAATTGGTATAGCATTATCATTTTATTATGGTACTGGTCTCTGGGGTAATAATAACCCAGTAGGTTGGGCATTGCCAATTGTTAATTTCGTATTCTGGGTAGGTATAGGTCACGCAGGAACTTTAATTTCAGCAATATTATTTCTTCTTAGACAAAGATGGAGAAACGGTATTGCAAGGTTTGCTGAGGCGATGACCATTTTTGCCGTAATAACGGCCCTGATTTTCCCAATTATCCATACAGGTCGTCCTTGGGTTGCAGCAGTATACTTGCTTCCATATCCAAATCAACATGACGTTTGGGTAAACTTTAATTCACCATTACTTTGGGATGTATTTGCAGTTTCTACATACTTTACAGTATCATTAGTGTTCTGGTATGTAGGTCTAATCCCTGATTTTGCAGTACTTAGAGATAGAGCAACTGGTAAAATCAAGAAAGTTATATATTCAATCTTTAGTTTGGGATGGAGATTTTCAAACAGACATTGGCAACATTATGAAATGACTTATTTGATACTTGCTGGTCTTGCTACTCCTCTTGTACTATCTGTTCATACTATTGTATCCTTTGACTTTGCTGTATCTATCCTGCCAGGATGGCATACAACAATCTTCCCGCCATATTTTGTAGCTGGTGCGATTTTCTCAGGGTTTGCGATGGTTCAGAACTCATTGATTGTTATTAGAAAAGTATTTGATATGGATGATCTAATTCCTTTGAAAACACTTGAAACGATGAATAAGATTATATTACTAACAGGTACAATGGTAGGTTATGCTTACTCTATGGAATTCTTCATAGCATGGTACTCTGGTAGTCAACCCGAATATTTCACATTCGTCAACAGAGCCTTTGGACCTTACTCTTGGGCATATTGGACTATGTTTAGTTGTAACGTATTTATTCCACAACTATTCTGGATTAAGAAAATAAGAACAAGTATAGTTCCTATGTTTATTATAGCAATATTCGTAAACGTTGGTATGTGGTTCGAGAGATTTGTAATTGTTGTTACTTCTCTTTCTAGAGACTTCTTACCATCAAGTTGGGCATACTATAGACCTACAATAACTGACTTTGCAATATTATTAGGAAGTTTTGGATTGTTCTTTACTTTGACATTATTATTTACAAGGTTCTTACCTTCTATAGCTATTGCTGAAATTAAAGCAGTATCTGAAGGAGCTCAACCTTCTCATCATGGAGATGAAGACCATGAGTAAACTATATTCAGTAGCAGCGTTATTTAAAACGCCTGACGATATTATGCATGCAGCTGCAAAAGTAGCAGATGCTGGTTATGAAAATTATGATGTAAATACTCCTTACCCTGTACACGGTATGGATGGTGCAATGAAATTGAAGTCTTCCAAAATGGGTTACTATACAATTTCTATTGGATTGACTTGTATGTCACTTATGTTGTTCTTTATGTATTGGGTGTATAATATAGATTACCCTCAAGTAATAGGTGGTAAACCATTATTCCCATTACCTGCATTTGTTCCTATTATGTTTGAAATCACAGTATTGACTGGTGCTGTACTTACAGTTGCCGTTATGTTAATATTCTATTTTAAGTTTCCAAATAATGCTCATCCGCTACATGATAGTAGTTATATGAAAGCAGTGTCTTCGGATAGGTTTGGTGTTAATATAGAAGCAATTGATCCGAAATTCGATATTGAAACTGTTAAAGCCTTTTTGACTTCAATTGGTGCTTATCAAGTTGACGAGATATATTTTGATGAAGAAGAAGTTAACATAAAGCACAAAATACTAGATTCAAAATTTGTTATTGGGATGTTCCTAATTGCAGGTATAACATCTATGAGTGTTTATCTACACATGAATAAATTGTTGTATATTGCTCCATTTGATTGGATGTTAGTACAGCATAAAGTTACCGCTCAAGATCATTCTGACTTTTTTGAGAATGGAATTAGTTCAAGAGAACCAGTTAAAGGTTCTGTAGCTAGAGGATTCATGCCTTACCTTTATAGTGATGATCCTGATGGAGCGTCTGATAATTTGGTAAATCCTTTTGTTGCGGATGAAGAGAACATAGCTTTAGGAAAGAAGAAGTATTTAACATATTGTAGTCCTTGTCATGGAGATTTGGCTAAAGGTGATTCTAGATTGAAAGGTCAGTTCCCTAATGGACCGACTCTACATTCTGACAAATTATTGTCTTGGACTGATGGAAGACTTTATCATGTTATCACTGAAGGACAAAACGTAATGCCTGGTTATAAGAAAACTGTAACAAGAAAAGAAAGATGGGCTATTGTGAACTATGTTAGAACATTGCAAAGAGCGCTAGACGCAAAAGAGGAGGATATGCAATGAGCCACCACGAAACAAAAATAGAATATACAAAGAAGGATTTACCAAAAGGATTTCTTAAATTTGGTTTACCACTTTTAATAATTGGAATTGTATCAGCTATATTAGCTTATCAGTTTGATCCAATGAGAGCTTCTTTCAACAATATTATATCATTACTGCTAATAGTAAGTGTTGGTATGGGTGCTATCTTTTTAGTTGCACTTGAACATATTGCTGGAGCTGTATGGAGTGTACCTTTTAGAAGAATAGCTGAGCATCAAGGATTTATATTTTTGGCTATGCCATTATTAGCGTTACCTATTCTATTCAATATGCACGATATATTTGAATGGACTCATTTAGACGTTGTTATGAATGACCCAATCTTATATCAGAAATCTCCATATTTGAATGAAGGGTTCTTTTATGCTCGTTCAATAGGTATATTTGTTGTAATGACATTATTCTTATTTATTTACTTAAGAAATTCTAATAAACAAGACACAACTCAGAGTCAAAAAACAACAAAAATTAATGCATTAATTTCTGCAGCATTTATGCCACTATTTGCAATCAGTATTACAATGATTGCTATAGATTATGCTATGAGTCTTGAGCCACATTGGTTCTCTACTATTTTCGGTGTATATTATTTTGCAGGTACTTTCGCTACTGCTATGGCTGTATTAACATTAATTACACTAAGCTTGAAAAGCAATGGTAATTTATTAAAGCAAATTAATGGTAATCATTACTATAGTATGGGTGGACTGATGTTTGCATTCACTGCGTTTTGGATGTATATGGCATTCTCACAATATATGCTAATTTGGTATGCCAATGTTCCAGAAGAAACATTTTGGTTTTTACCAAGAATGGAAAATGGATGGGAATATTTGTCAATTGGGCTAATATTTATTAAATTTATTATTCCTTTTGGATTACTATTAAATAGAAACTCAAAGATGAATCCAAGCAGATTGAAACTGGCTGCATTTTGGATAATCGGTGCTCATATATATGATATGTATTGGTTGGTAATGCCTACTTATAATAGAATGAGTGGAACTGAAGGACCAGTATTCGGCTGGATTGAATTAGGATTTATTGCTTTATCAGCAGGTATAATATTAGTGTTTTACTATTTGGCTGCTAATAAAAAGAACCATATTGCAATTGGTGACCCTAAGTTGAACAGAGCTTTAGATTTTAGAATATAATTAAAATTATAGAGAAAGAAATGTCAGATAATAAAAAATATCAAACAGAAGTTGACTTTAAGCAGATATTCTCTACTCCATCTAGATGGATGGGATTGGTTTATTTAGTTGTTCTTGTTTCTATAATTGTAGCTGGTAAATATTATGTTCAGCATCAAGATTATATCTCTGATAATGACCCTAAGTTTATCAACTCAATAAATGTAGAAAGAGAAGGTGATGTAACTGAACAAAAAGGTCAGTTACAAGAAGGTATTGATGTTACCGAATTAGGTAACAATCCTACTCCTGAATTAATTGCAACTGGTAAGGAATTATATCAAGTAAATTGCGTTTCTTGCCATGGTGATAATGGTAAAGGTGATGGACCAGCTGGAGGTGGATTGAATCCTGCTCCTCGAAATTTTCATGCTGAAGATGGATGGACTAATGGTAATACATTTGAAAGTATGTATAAGACTTTAGAAGAAGGAATTGTTGCTAATGGTATGAATTCATACAATCAGTTAACAGTGAAAGAAAGATTTGGGATTATACACTATATTAGATCATTGGCAACTTTTCCTGATGTAAGTGAAGAAGAATTATCAAACTTAGATTTGACTTATTCTTTGGCTGACGGAAGAACTACTAAGAATCAGATATCTTTAGATAAAGCAACTAAGCTAGTTTCGAAAGATAAAACTAATAGCTTTAAAGCTGTAAAATCAAATTTTAATCAGACTAGTGATGTAACTATTTTAACAAATAACACATCAAATGTAGATAGAGCATTATACTCTCTTAACAACACATCTGATTGGAAATCTGATATGAGTAGATTTAAAAAGTTAGTACTTAGTGATTTGCCACAGAATGGTTTTAATACTAGTGTTGTTAACTTGACAGACGAAGAGTGGTCACAATTACACTCAAAATTAGTTGGTTTATACTCAGTTAACTAACGTATTAAAAATGTTTATAAGAAAATTAGTTCTTTGTTTATTACTCCCAACTCTTTTATTTGCTCAAAAAGAAGCAAATGAAAAAGTAGGAGTAGAAGAAAAGCTTAATGAATACATCCCTAGAGATGTAAGATTCACTAATTCAGATGGGGTAGAAGTAAATCTACTCGATCAATTAGATGGTAAACCAGCTGTAATTTCAATGGTTTATTTTAATTGTCCCGGAATCTGTAGTCCCTTGTTAGAAGGTTTTGCAGAAGTAATTGAATCAACTGATTTGATTCCTGGTCAAGATTACAATGCTTTCTCTATCAGTTTTGACCATAATGAAGATTCTGAAATATCTTCAAAATGGAAGAAAAATTATCTTGCTGGACTTCAACGTAAAGTTGATCCAAACGGATGGAAATTCATGACAGGGGATAGTGTTCAAATTAGAAGACTGACTAAAGCACTTGGCTTTAATTTTTCAAAAGAAGGTGAAAAAGATTATCTTCATAGTGCAGTATTAGTGGTTTTATCGCCAGATGGTAAAATAACTAGATATCACAATGGAACAGAATTTTTACCTTTTAACTTTAAGATGTCAATTATAGAAGCTAGTAAAGGTTTAGCACAACCAACTATCAATAATTTTTTAGAAATGTGCTTTAAATATGATCCAGAAGGTAGATCGTATGTATTGAATTTACTCCCAATAGTTGGGGGAACAATGACACTTACGTTACTTATATTTATTGGATACTTAATATTTTCTTCAAAAAAAGAAAAAAATAAATTGGAGACAGTTGTAAAATGAGCATGAACAGTACAACTAATAAAAATTATACGAATTATTTTCAAGTTAAAACAAAGCATAAAGGCTTACTTGCATGGTTGTTAACTACTGACCATAAGCGAATAGGTGTTATGTATTTAGTTTCTATTCTATCATTTTTCTTGGTAGGTTTAACTTTTGCCTTTTTGATGAGATTAGAGATGTTAACTCCTGGCCCTACTATTGTAGATGCTCAGACTTATAACTCTTTCTTTACATTGCATGGAATGATAATGGTATTCCTATTCATTATTCCAGGTATTCCAGCAGTATTCGGTAATTTCTTTTTACCTCTACAAATTGGTGCTGAAGATGTTGCATTTCCTAGAATTAATCTGTTGTCATATCACTTATACTTAATAGGAGCATTTTTAGCTCTTTATTCATTGATATTTCAAACTCATATTGATACTGGATGGACTTTTTATGTTCCTTACAGTTTGCGGACTGGAACCGATGTTACCTTAACTCTACTCGCTGCATTTATACTAGGATTCTCTTCTATTTTGACTGGACTAAACTTTGTTACGACATGTCATAGAATGAGAGTAAAAGGGATGAAAATGTTTGAAATGCCATTATTTACATGGGCATTATATTCAACTGCTTGGATTCAAGTTGTAGCTACACCAATTATTGGTATTACAATTGTTCTAGTATTATTAGAAAGATCATTCGGATTTGGTATATTTGATCCAACTCTAGGTGGAGATCCAGTTTTATATCAACATTTATTCTGGATATATTCTCACCCAGCTGTTTATATAATGGCTATACCAGCGTTTGGTGTAATATCTGATGTAGTGGCAACATTCTCACGTAAATCTGTTTTTGGTTATAAAGTTATGGCCATATCTACAATGTCAATAGCTGTAATTGGTTATATGGTATGGGCTCACCACATGTTTTCAAGTGGAATGAGTGATACTGCTAAAACAGTATTTTCGTTTCTAACATTCTTTGTTGCTATTCCAACTGGTGTAAAAGTATTTAACTGGGTTGCTACATTGTGGAGAGGTACTATTGTACTTTCTTCACCTATGTTAATGGCATTAAGTGCAATATTCTTATTCTCGATTGGTGGACTTACAGGTTTGCATTTAGGTGCAATTTCAACTGATATCCATTTACATGATACATATTTTGTTATAGCTCACTTTCACTATGTAATTATTGGTGGTATTCTATCTATGTTTATTGCCGGTATGCATTATTGGTTCCCTAAGATGTTTGGAACAATGCATAACGAAAAGGTTGCAAAAGTTGGTGTAGTGATGTATTTTATTGGTGCAAATGTATTATATTTCCCAATGTTTATAATGGGTTATATGGGAATGCCTAGAAGATATTTTGATTATCTTCCTGAATTCCAAATATATCATGTAGTATCTACTGTAGGTTCTTGGATACTAATTACAGCAATATTACTTATGTTTACTAATTTACTTATAGCTGTATTCAAAGGTAAACCTGCTGGTGCTAACCCTTGGGGTGCTAAAACATTAGAATGGGCAATGCCATCACCACCACCATTATTAAACTTTATAGAAACGCCTGTACCTAGTCACGACCCGTATGATTACCATGGTCATGATGAAAGAGTATTTAAAGACAGACAATATATAGAAAATAAAGAAAACGATATTACTAATCAGGAGAATAGCTAAATTGAGTACTACATCTGTTGATGCTCACGAGCATTCAAATAACCATGCCGGACACGGTTATGGTGACAATGAAAAACTTTATGTCCATTTCCATAGAGATGATTACGGATCCAAGTTTGGTATGTGGTTATTCCTATTTACAGAAGTGCTATTGTTTGGCGGACTATTTGTCTTGTATTATGGGTATAGAATAGCCTATCCACAAGATTATCATCATGCTGCAATGGAATTGAATATTGTAATGGGTGCTGTTAATACACTTGTATTATTAACTAGTTCATTAACAATGGTATTATCAATAGTTGCTTTACGTAGAGAAAGTATAAAAACTTCATTGTTTTATCTAATCGTTACTTTCGGTTTTGGTGCTACTTTCTGTGTGAATAAGTACTTTGAATGGTCTGCGAAGATTCATCACGGTATTTATCCGGGGTCAATGGAATTGAGAGAAACTAGACCTGCTGGGGAAGTTGTATTCTTTGGTTTGTACTATTTGATGACAGGATTGCACACGTTCCACGTTATAGTTGGAATGGTGATTATGGTATTCTGTTTTGCTTTTATTAGAACTGGAACAATTAATTCAAACAAATATATTGTACTAGAAAATGCGGGTTTATACTGGCACTTAGTAGATTTGATTTGGATTTTCTTATTCCCATTATTCTATCTATTACACTAAAGGGTTGAAAATGAGCGGACACAACGAACATACTAGTGTTGATAAACACGATCACGTACCTAGTTACGGCAAGAACGTAATGATATGGTTGGTACTTGTAGCGCTAACTGCATTGACAGTAACAGTTGCAAGTGTAAACTTAGGTGATTATACTTTCTTCTTTGCTATGCTAATAGCTTCGATAAAGGCAATGCTTGTAATTAATATATTTATGCATATCAAATATGACGACATACTTATGAAGGGCATCTTAGTTGCATGTGGATTTATATTTATGATCATATTTGTTATTTATTCATTTGATTTATTCAATACATACACTGGATAGAAAATGTTTGAACAAACTTCAAAATACGTTGGCACAGTAGATGGAGCAATGCTCTATATAACAGCTTTTTCGGTTCTTATGTTACTGTTAGTTACTGTTGCTATGATTTACTTTGTTATAAAGTATAGAGCTAGTAAGAATCCAATACCTACTCAATATCATGGTAATGCTGTGATAGAAGTTATATGGATTGTAATCCCTACTATTATTGTACTATCAATGTTTTATTACGGATATACAGATTATTCAGATTTGAGAAATACGAAAGAATTTGATGAAGAATACTCAGTAGTTGCAAAAATGTGGGATTGGGATTTTAAATATGAAAATGGAGCTACTACTGATACACTATATGTACCAGTTGGTAAAACATTAAAATTTAATATAACTTCTCTTGATGTTTTACATAGTTTTTACATACCTGCTTTCAGAATAAAAGAAGATGCTGTACCAGGTAGAACAGGATTCGTAGTTATTACTCCACTCAAAACTGGTGTATATGACATAGCTTGTGCAGAGTATTGTGGTGTAAATCACTGGAATATGTACAAAAAGTTCGTAGTATTGGAACAAGATGAATACTATGCTTGGGTTGAATCTCAAGGTGGTGACAAGAAAGAAGATGTAACTACTACGATAGAAGAAACTGTTGAATCTGAATCTACTGAGATGTCAGGAAACAACGAAAATTAATTTGAATCCTTTCCTATGAGTTAGGAGTTAAATGAAAAGTTCTGTGAAAATAGAAGATACAAGTATAATTAAAGATTTATTTGAGCTTGGCAAATATAGAATTTCTATATCTGTTGCAATTACAGCTTTAGTAGGATACCTACTATACGAAGTAAAGTTTGATCTTAATTTAGTTTTAACATTCTTTGGGACTATGCTAATGTCTATGGGCTCTGCTTCATATAATCATTGGCAAGAAAGAAAAATAGACCCAATGATGGAAAGAACAAGTAAAAGACCATTAGCTTCAGGTAGGATAAATTCTGGAAAGGGTTTTGCTATTTCTAGTATTTTATCTTTACTCGGTATGTTATTACTACTAGGTACATGTGAGATTGGTGCTATGCTAGTTGGATTAGTTACATTACTAATATACAACTTAGTTTATACGCCAATGAAAAGAGTATCAAACTTAGCCGTTTTACCAGGTGCTATAGTGGGTGGATTACCACCGCTTATAGGTTGGGTTGCAGCCGGAGGTTATTTTTACGCTCCTGCAATATGGGCTTTAGCATTATTCTTATTCTTATGGCAAATGCCTCACTTTTGGTTATTGTTATTGTTATTTGATGAACAATACGATAAGGCAGGGTATGTAATGTTAAATAGATGGTTGAATAGAGCACAAATTGGTAGAGTTACTTTCGTTTGGATAGTTTCACTAGCGTCAGTAGCATTGATAATTCCGTTTTATGGTGTTATAGATAATAGCTTAACTCAAGTACTCTTTTTTATTACAGAATTAGCATTAGTTTATAATGCAAGATATCTTCTAGAACGAGAATTAGATAGAAAACGAATCAGAAAAACATTTATGTTTATTAATATATATGTACTATTGATTCTAATTTTAATAATAATTGATAAAATAATTTAGAAAAAGGCAAAGTAATGGAACTATTTAATGACTTGGTTATTCCCGTTGGTTCTAGTCATTTGACGTTGATCAGATTGATGCTATATATTTCGGCATCTTTCCTATTCGCCTATACAGGTTTGTTGTTTGGGTCTGTTTTTCTTTCGATTAGAGCCGCTAGTAAAGCAAAGAAAGATAATGATTTCAGATACCAAAAGTTGGCTCAGGATTTAATCAAAGTTGGAACTGGTATCACAGGTATGTGGTTTGGTCTTGGGATTGTTCCTTTCCTAAGTTTTATATTAAGTTACCCTCAATTACTAGCTGGAACTGAAGGCGATGTTGTTGGATACCTTATTGTTGGACTTTTAGTCTTTTCAATGGCGGTAGCTTCTATTTATGTATATAAAAATTCATTAAATTTTAAGTCTGTTTTTTATTCATTCAAAACTAATGTTCGCTCCAAAAGTGAATCTATAGTTGATGGATATCATGCTTTAGATGAAGATGTTGAAAATACAGGGGCATTCACTGGTATCTGGGGTATATTATTATTGTTAGTTGCTACATGGTTCTTATCTGGCGCTACTACTTATGCCTATGACCAATCAATGTGGGGACAGTCAATATTTGCTATGTTACTTAGTGCAAGCACAATATTCAAAACTCTACTAATATTAGTTATGGGTACTGCTTTTGCTACTGCTGTTTATATGTTCCATGCATTCTCATGGCAAGGTGGCTACAAGTTTGCAACAGATGAAGAAAGACAATTATCAAAGAATTTTGTTAGAAGATTCGGACTTTATTCAGCATTATTAATTCCATTAATTTATGCTTTCCAAATAGTAAATATTCCAAATAATGCACTTTCAGGTTTGATGTTCGTATTTGGACTGATATCTCTTCTATTTGTAGTATTCTTTGCTCAATCAATTTATTTGACAAAAGCGGAAGAACATACTTCAGGTGTAAAATATGGATTTATGTTTATTATGATATCATTTGCAATGTTTGCAGCTCAAGATCAACAAGCATTCCATATAAGTAATGCAGTGAACTTGAATAGTATTGCTGATATACATGCAAAAGCTGAAGAAGAAAGACACGCACTCTATGCTCCATCCGATGTTGAGCCAGTTATTGACGCTCAAGCTATTTTTGATACACGTTGTATTGCTTGTCATAAATTTGATGCTAAATCAATAGGCCCTGCATATAATGATGTAATTCCAAAATATGATGGTAAAGAAGGTGATTTAGTTAAATTTATTTTAAGCCCTACGCCTCAGAATGCTGCTGAATATCCTGCTGGTATGCCTGCTCAGGGATTAACTCCTGCTGAAGGTAAAGCAATGGCAAAATGGCTAATGGGTAAAGTATTAGGTGGTGGTGAGAAGGAAGCTGAACCTGCTGCTGAAAAGCCGGCTGAAGAAGCTACTGCTGCAAATCACTAAGAATTAAATAGAAATAGAATAAAAAAATGCCACTCTACAGAGTGGCATTTTTAGTTTATACTGATTCAATTAGTAAGAGTTAGATTATGATTATCTCTTGCTGAATATCCCCAGCTACATCTACATTCCCATCGTTATCTATTATTACATCTATCTCTGTTCTAAATCCAAGTTTATCTTCAGGTATATATATACCCGGTTCAATAGAAAAGATAGTTCCCTTGATAAGTAATCTATCATCCTTTGTCTCTAGATTATCTATATGAGCTCCATTACCGTGACAATCAGTTGCTATATTATGACCAGTTCGATGCCAGTAATATTCACCATAACCTGCATCTATTATTACTTTCCGTACAGCATCATCTACTTCAGCTCCTGAGACCTCTAGATTAGAGGAGTATCTTTCCTTTACTAATTCGTATCCAGCATCTCTAGCATCAGCAGCTATTCTAAAGAGTTTGTTAACTCTCTCTGGTATTTCGTTTCCGACAAACCCCATCCAAGTAACATCAAAGTATATGCTTCCTTCATTTTCAAATCGCGCGAATAAATCAATAAGTACTAAATCACCTTCTTTTATCTTATGACTGTTCTCAGGTGTAGGCTCGAAATGAGGGTCACCAGCGTGCTCATTGATACCCACTATTGGTCCATGACCCCAGAATATTCCATTATCTCTGAATTGTTGGTGCATATACTGCTGAACTTCGTATTCAGTAGCTGGATTATCTTTATCGATTCTCTTTCTTATATACTTAAAGGCATTGTCTTTTATAGTTAACATTACTTCACCACACTTTCTATGGTCTTCTATTTCTTCATCAGTCAAATGTGATTCGAATATACTAACTAAGTTACCACTGCTGACTACTTCAACCCCAAATCCACGTATTAATTCTATCGTCCCTGCATCTACTATAGATACATAAGGAATATCGTTGTTAGGGGAGTATTGCATAGCAATACTTTTAGCATCTTTCAATATTGACTTAAGCTTTTCTGATAACTCTTGCCAAGGTAGATATATTTCTTTATCTCCAGGTAAGTGTTTTAGATAATTTGGTTCTATTTTGTGATTCAACTTTATAGGAGTTCCATTTGCGGGTATATAATAAAACCATCTCCTCGTAGCCATGTGTCCAGAAGGTAATTCTAATATCCTTGCAGCAATGTGATCTCTACCATGAAAATCATAGAATAACCAACCATCTACTCCCATCTTTCTTAACTCTTCTTGTATCTTTTCAATTTGCATTATTTATCCAGCTTAAATTTTTAAATTAGTAAAACTTAAATATAAAATTTATTATTATGATTTCCATACAATTGCCTATTATTTTTCACGAAAAATATGAAAAATTAAAACCATTCATAAGACAAAGGTTAGATGAATTTGAAAACGTATCAGAGTCCAAATACTTTTATGAATTATGTTTTTGTATTTGTACTCCCCAAAGTAGGGCTAGTTCTGCTTTGGCAGTTCAATTGCAACTAGAGAAACTTGATTTTCTAAACAAAGAATTTGACACAACCCCAATACTTAGAAATAAAGACAATTATATCAGGTTCCACAATCAGAAATCAAATAGATTACAATTAATCAAACAACAATGGGATGAAATAAAAGCAATTCTTGACTCAGATATTTCAGGGGAAGACAAGAGAGAATGGATAAACAATAATGTAAATGGAATTGGTAGAAAAGAATCGGCACACTACTTGCGGAACATTGGTTATAAGAACTTAGCAATACTAGACAGGCATATACTAAAGCATTTAGTGACTTGTGGATTATTCACTGAGGTTCCGAATATCTCAACAAAATCCAGATATGATGAAGTATCAAATCGATTTATGGAATATTCAAACAAAGTAGGTATTCCGATGGATGAATTAGATTTACTTTTTTGGGCAGAGGAAGCGGGGGAGATACTGAAATGAAAACTTTGATTATAAAATTCCAATTTGATGGAACAGATTTCGTTGGTTGGCAAATGCAACCTGGTCTGAGATCATTGCAAGGAGAGTTGACTAAAGCTTTCACTACTAAAACTACTAATGAGTATAAAATAATAGCCGCTGGCAGGACGGATACCGGAGTTCATGGTATTAGTCAAATTGCAACAATTGCTATAGATGATTTCCGAATACCAGAAGATAAAATTGTACCAGCTATTAATACTGTATTACCAGATGACATACAACTCCTAGATGCCCAGATAATTGATGAAGAATATAATGCAAGGTTTGATGCTGTTTCAAGAGAGTATAACTACTACATTACTCGAGATTATTCAGTATTCAAAAGAAGATATTTTGCACTATATAAAGAGGAGTTAGATATTAAGTTAATGAATGAATCAGCGATATCAATATTAGGCAAACATGATTTCACAACTTTCTCTAAAGTTAATAATGATTTGAATCATTATGAATGTGATTTGGAAGTATGTGAGTGGATTCAAATCAACGAAACCGATATAAAATTGAACATTAAGTCTAATAGATTCGTATATTCTATGGTGCGAAGTTTAGTTGGAACTATGGTGGATATCGGTTCTGGAAAACTAGAAATAGACTATCTAAGTGAGTCTATTGCTAAAAAAGATAGGAATTTATGTTCAAGAATTGCACCTGCAAACGGCCTGTTTTTCGAAAAAGCGTATTTTAATTCAGACTATAGAATATTAAAATAACTCTATAATTATTAAAAGTCCGAAGGATTCTATAATATATATTGTCTTAGTAATTGAAGATTGTAATAAATTGTTAAAATTGTGTTAATTTTGTATCTATGATAAGAAAGTACTCAGTAATATTGCTATTCATAGCACCGCTATTTATACTTGCCCCATTTGAAGTTAACTACTTGATTGAGGCAAATTCTCTCGTTTATTCTGCCAAAGAATGGCGTTTGACTCGTGATAATAATGGTGAGCTTAGTTCTATGATAATAGATAATGATCGTAACTTCTCGACAGCTAAGACTGATTATATATTTGATAGGGGCGATGTTGCAAAAATTAGCTTCTATGATCATAGTAAGACAATTAATGAAGATGATACAATAGCTATAATAAATTCAGATGTTATAAATCAGGAAATGATTACCCTTAAATCTGAACTAGCGGTTGCACAAGCTAATTTAAAAGACAAATTAACGGGTGAAAAAAAATCTGTCATAAAAGAATTTGATGATAGACTAAAAATTGCAAAAAATAATGTTGAGTTTACTAAGTTACAACTTAAACGTGCTGATAAAATGGTGAAAGAGGATTTGATACCTCAACTTGAATATGAGCAATACAAGAATGCTCATGATTTAGCTGTTATTAATTTAGAATTAGCTGATAAAAGTTTAGAAACTGTATCAACTGGTGAAAAATCGGAAATTATAGACGTAATTCAATCTCAAATATCAACATTGAAAGACAGAATTAAAATCTTAGAGCAGAAGAAAGATAAGTATATTATCAGAGCTCCGTTCAGTGGGTTAATAAACTATTACCAAGATAGTATAGACCTAATAAAAATAAAACACCCTTCCGAATTTATAGTTAAAATTCCTGTTAAAGTATATGAAATCGGCTATGTTGATCTCAATGATAAAGTGGAACTTACGATTGATAAAACTGATAATATCTACAATGCAGTAATAACTAATATAGAAGATGAGATACGCATCCGAGGACGCAACCAATTCTTCTTAGTTACCGCTAGGGTCACTAATCCTGATAAATTCATCAGACCTGGTATGATTTGTAAAGCATCAATCTACTCTGAAGAAATACCACTTTATACTTTTGCAAAAAGAAAATTGGGATTCTAATATTGAGATTCGAGTATAAATTCTATGTTCATAGGAATAAAATTCCACTACTTCGTAATATAATATTGACGAAACTCAAATTAGATGATAATGTTGATGCTGAAAAAAAGCATTACACTGTTAGAAGTATATATTTTGATTCAATAGATTTAAAGCATTATTATGAGAAGGTTGGTGGCTTAAAACACAGAAAAAAAGTCCGTCTTCGCGGTTATGATTATGACCCTAATTCGACTGTCTTTTTTGAGGTAAAACGTAAGTTTGAAGAACCCGGCATGAAAAATAGGTTCTCAACTAATTATTTTGATGCTCTAAGAATGATAAATGAAAGAACTATTAGTACTGATAATGATGATCTGAACAAATTTTTCTTCCAAGTAATGTCATATAATCTCAGACCAATAGTAAATGTGATATATGATAGAGAACCCTACACAGAGATACACAGAACTCAGAATAATCTTCGTATTACCTTTGATAAGAATTTAAGAAGTGTTGCGTATCCCAGTATTGATCGATTATTCGTAGATGATGATATCAAACCAGCTATGATGGATTATTTTATTCTCGAAGTTAAGTTTGATGATTTTCTTCCAACTTGGGTACGGAATATGTCAGAATCATTATCTCTGAAAAGAGAATCGGCATCTAAATATGTAATTGCGATAGATAGCCACAAATCAATAGTAAAACAATCTCGTTTTGCTTATCTTCGTGCGGAGCAAATATAAAATGAATGAATTTCAATACATAGAACTATTCCCCGTTACGGCACTAGAGATAATATACTCACTGAGTATTTCTTTCATCTGTGGTGTTCTTATATCAATAGTTTACAGAGTTACCTACAAAGGCCCGAACTACTCACGTACTTTCGTCAGCTCGCTTATTGTGCTTACTATCATCACATCTCTTGTGCTATTAGTTATTGGTAATAACTTGGCTACAGCATTTGGATTAGTAGGGGCGATGTCAATAATTAGATTCAGAACGGCCGTCCGTGATGTTCAAGATATTGTATTTATATTCTTTTCGCTAGGAATAGGTATGGCTTCAGGTGTCGGTCTTTATTTGGTCGCTGTGATTGGGACTATATTCATTTGCTTAGTCTTACTCCTGCTTTCAAACACTAACGTCTTCCAAACGGCTGATGTAAACTATCTAATACATATCACTTATAAGCCAAATGAAATCAACGATGAAGTTAAAAAGCTACTAAAATCAAGCACTAGCTCCCTCAAAGTAGTAAATGTCAGAGCTCTTGATGAAAGAGATTTTATAGAAGTTTACTACAACATGAAGCTCAAAAAAGGTGTCGAAAAAGAGATACTTATCCGCAAGCTTAAGAACTACGATGATGTTCGTGATATCAACATCTACTTCGATGACGACGATACAAACGCACCAGCGGCTTATTAGAATCATTTATCTGAATCACGGATTACAGAGATTTATTGATTTCACAGATTGTAGAGACGTATGCATACGTCTCCGAGTAGCCATATCCCCTCAATAAATATTACAAATCCGTTCATAGCCCAAGCGGGGCATAATAACTGTAGTCTTTGATAATCCATTAAACCAAATAGCCCATGCCTTTGGCTAGGCAGACCCGTAGGGGTTGAATAATATGTAGTTTAAGTAGAAAAAATAAATAGAAGTTTAAACTATTTTGTAAGTTTATGTAACCATTTTAATATTAGTTTGTTTATTCAGAAACGAATTATTTATTTAACTCAGGAGGCATTATGTCTAAACTATTTACCACTTTAATTGTTGTACTAACAACACTAAGTATTTCAACACTACCACTACTCTCTGTAACTTGGAAATTTATTCCTAATGCAGAAATTGAAAATAATAGGTTCAAAGAAACTGCAAGTATTGGTGATACACCGATTTTAAAATTCATGGATTCCAAGGGCAAAGGTTATAGTCTAGTTGAATTCAATAATAATCAATTCAAAACTATATCAACCACAGACATAGAGCAAAAAATAGATAATGGTTCTCAGATGTTCTCATTTGAAAGTCAGATATTCGTTGCTACTGGTAAAAACTCAATATTGAAACTAGATGAAGGTTATAACTGGAAAACTCTAGAATTAGACGATAAGTATAATCAGCAGAATAACAAGTTTATGAGAGTTACTAAGAAAATTGTTGACTATGATAATAAACTATATTGCCTTTCTGAGGCTTGGGATGTGAAACTTATTGATACAAATGCTGGTGGTGTAATAGCTATTGTAGTTGATGAAAAGTATAATGAATTAATTTCATTAAATGATGAAAAACTAAATATCGAATTTTCGAAAGAAGCTGGAACTGGTGAAAGATTCTATGATATAATTGCCGATGGTAATTCTCTTTGGATATCCTCATCAAACTTATTGCGTTATGAAGATGGCGAAATAAAAGAAGAAATAGATATTTATAATACATTAGATTTTGATTCTAACATCATATTGAGATATTTAACTGTCGATGATGATTATGTGTATCTTTTAAAACAAGCGACAAATCAAGGTACTAAGAATGTAGATGCATTTCTAATTAGATATGAAAAGAGTTCTGGTGTATTAGAAAAAATCACATTTCCAGATGCAAAATCTTATGACGGTAGTGGTTTATCTCGCAAGGCGGGTGGTTTTACTAATATGATTATTGAAAATGATATCATTTATATTTCTACAAATGCTGGATTATATGAGTTTAGTAATAACGAATTAAAATATATAGACATATTCTCTGAATTTCTGAATGATTTACCAAGTGTATTTTTACAATATCTAAATTCTGAGAATGTTAGTATTGTTGGAAAGACTATTTATATATCTACAAATGTAGGACTTATTTATAGCGATGATTTCACCTCTACTTCTGGCGTTAATATAACTAAAGCAAATGTTGGATTAGACATTTATCCTAATGTAATAACAGGTAGTCAAAATAGTTTAACTATAGAGTCAACAGAGAGCAAAGATGTTAATAGCGTTATTATATATAATATAGAAGGAACAGAAGTATATAATTATACTAACACTCCAAAGCATCTAATAGGTTCTATGACTTTAGAAGTACCAAATCTTTCATCTGGGAGCTATTTTATAGCAGTAAGAATTGATAAAGATAACTTTATCTCTCCATTGGTTATTCAAAAGTAATCATCTAGCTTATATAGAAATAGATAAATTAGAAGAGACATTCTTGGATAAAGGCTGTCTCTTTTTTTATACTTCTGAATCCACTGGAATAATTGATTTACAAGGTAGATTAATCTTTCGAGAAAATGGCGTCATCCTGAACGGTGTGAAGGATCCATGAGAAGAAAGGCCTAGACTTCAACAGTCGCTTTGCGCCATTCAGAGAGAATAAGTAAAAGGGAGATTGGTGATTGAGACTTTTCCGTTGGCTAATGCCAACGGCAATACTTAAACAGATTATCATGAGAGTCATTCAATTCAGCAATATTGTCCTAATTTTTGAGACGTATTCAATACGTCTCTACGTTATCCAAGACTCCTTAAATATATTAATTAAATCCGTGTATTCCGTTAATCCATTTAATCTGTGATACAGAATAAAAAAAGCCGAATATTTCTATTCGGCTTATTAATTCTATACTAAAAATATCTAATCAGATTATTCTTCTTCAGAACTTTCTTCTTTAGTGTCTTCAGCAGCAGCTTCCGTAGTTTCTTCAGTAGCTTCAACAACTTCTTCAGTTGCAGCTTCTTCAGCTTCTACTTTCGGCTCAGCTTTCTTTTTAGTAGCTTTCTTTGGCTTTTCTTCTTTAGTCTCTTCAACAGCTTCAACAACTTCTTCAGTTGTTTCTTCTGCTTTAGTTTCTTCAGTAGCTTCTACTTTAGGAGCTTCTTTCTTAGAAGAAACAGTATTACTGTTTAGTACACTAGTTTCTCTTAGGAAATCTTCGATTTCTTCAGGAGTAGCTTGTTGCACTGACTCAAGAGTATATTTCTCAGCGTTAGGTACTTGATGCTTCTTGTTATAAGTTTCAATATCTTCAGCTGATCTATGTCTTAGAGCTTCTACTACAGATAATACGATTTTCTTAGATTCTTTATCAAATTCGACTACTCTTAAAGGTAATGTATCACCCGGTTTGAAGTAATCGCTGATATTTTTAACAGGTGCAAATGAAAGTTGAGACACTGGTACGAAACCGTCAACGCCATCAGGCAATTCAACGATAACACCTTTCTCAATGATTCTTTCGATTTTAGCTTCTGTTTCAGAATCAACACCATAAGAATTCTCGAAAGTATCCCAAGGGTTGTCTAATACTTGTTTGTGTCCTAATGCAATTCTTCTTTGATCAGAATCAATGCTAAGAACTACAACGTCTAATCTGTCGTTTTTCTTAACAAATTCACCAGGGTGGCGGATTTTCTTAGTCCATGATAAATCACTTATGTGTACTAATCCATCTACTCCCGGCTCCAATTCTACGAATACACCAAAGTTAGTTAGATTTCTAACAATACCTTCGTGCTTAGAATCAACAGGATATTTCTTCATCAAATCTTCCCAAGGATCTGGTTCTAATTGTTTCATACCCAAAGCTAATTTCTTATCATCTTTGTCTATGTTTAGAACTACAGCTTCTACGTCTTGACCCATAGATACCATTTGAGAAGGATGTTTGATGTGCTGAGTCCAGCTCATTTCACTAATGTGAATCAAACCTTCAATACCTTTTTCAATTTCAATGAAAGCTCCGTAATCTGTCAAGCTAACAACTTTACCAGTTACTTTAGTGCCTTCTTCGTATTTAGCACCGATACTTTCCCAAGGATGCTCAGTAAGCTGTTTCATCCCTAATGAAATTCTTTTTCTTTCTTGATCGTAATCTAAGATTACAACTTTAACAGTTTCATCCAAATCAACTACTTCCGAAGGATGTGAAACACGTCCCCAAGATAGGTCAGTTATGTGGACTAGACCATCTACACCACCCAAATCAACGAATACACCGAAATCAGAGATAGCTTTTACAGTACCTTCTAGAACTAATCCTTTCTCAAGGTTAGACATGATTTCGTCACGTTGCTCAGCTAATTGCTCTTCTAGCAATACTTTATGAGAAACAACTACGTTTTCGTTCGGATGATTAACTTTTACAACTTTAACTTCTATATCATTACCAACCCAAGCGTCAAAATCCCTTACAGGTCTTACGTCTATTTGCGAGCCAGGTAAGAATGCTTCGATACCCATCAAATCTACTACCATACCACCTTTGATTCTACGTAGTATATTAACTGTAGTAACTTTGCTGTTCTCGAACATATCCATAATATCATCCCAGATTTTCATGAAATCTGCACGTCTTCTAGACAATATCATGTGACCGTTTGAATCTTCGATGTTCTCGATGAATACATCAAGTTTTTGACCAACTTCGTAATTTTCAGAACCGATTAGTTCTGCTCTAGGTATAATACCAATTGATTTGAATCCAATATCAACATGTACTTCGTCTTTAGTAATATTTACAATTTTACCTTCGACAAGTTCATCTTCTTTGATCTCGATAACTGAGCCAGAAGCCATTTGGCTATAAGCGTCGTCATCTAAGTTCAAGAACATATCAAATCCTTTTTCCATAAGTTCAGTAACAGTAGGTTTGCTACTTTGCTTTGGTGCAGAAGCAACTGTAGCTTTTACAGTGTTTACTTCTTCTTCGTTTTTTTGTGATTCGTTCACAGCATTATCTGCCATTTATCTCTCCAAAAAAAAATAATTTAGTTTAACAATATGGATGTCAATAAGTTAAATATAATTGCATCCTTTCAATCCTTGCTTTAGCAAAGGACACAAAATTACGAAAAATTTATTTAATTACAAATATTATAAGTGTTTAGTTAACTTTCCTTTGGCAATAGTAGCTATTACTTTGGTGTGTTTGATTGTTTTTGGCTGTGATAAATCATTGTCAATGATAGTAATATCAGCTCTTTTCCCAGTTTCTAAAGTTCCAGAGTTAATATTGCCACTTGCTAGATGAGGTGTGTAACAATATGATTTTAAAGATTCTTGGAGTGTTAAAGTTTCTTCTTCTTGCCAAGTTAATTCTTCATTATTGGCGATTCGATTTATAAAAGCGTCAATTCCGAAGAATGGATTATGCGATTCGATAGGGAAGTCGGAACCTGCTATTAGAGTAGCCCCAGTATTAAGTAAAGTTTTCCAAGGATATGCGAATTTATAATCTTCACCTAATCGTTTGATTGCCATATTCTTATCGGAAGTACAATGGATTGGCTGGACCGATGCAAATACATCTAGTTTTGCGAATCTTTCTATATCATCTGGATGTACTAATTGAGAGTGTTCAACTCGTAGTATATTGTCGTAACTTTTATTTCTAAGTCTCTCATATACATCGAGTACGTTTCTATTTGCTTTGTCACCAATCGCATGGACTGCTATGTCCCAACCTTTTTTACAACCGTCTGATGCTCTTTCGTAAAGTTCTTCCTTACTAATTAATTCTAATCCGTAAGTTTCAGCATCATTATACTTATCTATCATTAATGCACCCCGGCTACCTAATGCACCATCTGCATAGAACTTCAATCCTACTATTTGGAGATTATTTCCAGAGTAGGGGGTAGGTTGTATATCTTTATACTCCCCATCAAACCCTCTGATATATTGCACAAGTCTAATAGGTAAGAGGTTATCATTGTCTAGCTCTTTGTAAGCTTGTATATGATTAAGGTGAACGTCCATATCATGTACTTCTGTAATTCCATTACTCAAACACTCATTGCAGGCATCTCGAATATACTTCTTGATTAATTCATTACTTGCTTTGGGGATATTATCTCTAACTAACTCAATAGCATTGTCTATTAGCAATCCTGTTGGAATTCCTGTTGAGTCCTTCTGAATACTACCACCATTAGGATTAGCAGTGTCTTTTGTGATTCCAGATGCTTCAAGTGCTTTAGAATTTACCCAAGCGGCATGGCCATCTACTCGAACAAGAAATATAGGTACTTCTGAACTAATAGTGTCTAAGTCTAAACTATGTAGGCTTTTATCATCCCAACTTTCTTCATTCCAACCACGACCAGTTATCCAGCCATCTTTAATGTCTATTTGTTTAACTAAATTAATTAATTCACTTTTAGAGTTTGCTTTTTCTAATCTGATAGTATTAAGATTCTCGCCCAGCCCTATTATATGGGCGTGAGCATCTACAATACCTGGTATTGCATAAGCATTATCAAATTTACTTGAAACTCCATCAATTATTATTTCTGTGAAGTCAGAGTTCTCAACAGATTCAATTAATCCATTATTAATACTTATAGTTAACTTACTTGGGATCATGTTTTTCAAATTCCGTAAACAAATAATTTTTGTGATAATGAAATGTTGTAATTTTGTTCGAAGCTAAGGTAACTACATTTCGAATATTTAATATTAGCTATTACCAAATCATACTTAGTTTTCATTTAAAATTGATTTTATAGATTTTATATATTTTATGTTATTCTCGGTACGAGCAATGTCATTATTTATCCTACTCAATACTAATAGTAGATTAAAAAATATAAGCTCAAGTTTGAAATATATCTTTCTTGTAAATGAGTTATGATGTATATTTAAGAATTTAGCTTCAGATTCGATAATCATCATTATACTCTTCTCATTCATACCTTGATTTACTTGTGATCCACCTCTATGATGGATTACTTGATATTCAGGAGTAATTACACATTCTATATTGTTTAACTTAGCTCGATAACAAAAATCGGCTTCTTCAGAATAAAAGAAATACCTCTCATCAAAACCATTCAACTGATTAAAAACTAATCTAGTTGTGCAAAGTACGGCACCATCTAAATATTCTACTTTAAAGTCTTTTCGTTTCCCATTTTCAAAATCTTTCTTTTTCAAACTAAGTTTTAACCTAGTAATGCCTAATAAGTCAAATATACCACTTTTGATAGAAGGGAAATATCCATAAGATCTCTGATAGGTTGAGTCACTGAAAACTTGTTGGGGGCCAAGAATTGCATTGTTGTTATAATATTTTAATTTATCGATTAAGCCAAAAATACTATTCTGTTTATAGATTATATCTGCATTTGAAAGTATAAGATAGTCACCAGTAGAAGCTTTAACCCCAATATTAATAGCGGCTGCATATCCTTTATTTTCATTGTTCTCAATTATCTGTACTTCTGGGTATAAATTCGAGATATATTCAACTGTATCATCAGAAGAATTATTATCAACTATAATAATCTCAGGTATCGACTCAAAGCATGTTAAAATGATTGATTTTATACAATCCTCCACATATAGCTTACAATTGTACGATATTATGATAACTGAGATTCTCTCGTTCATTTAATTCCAAAATTTTATATATTGATAAAATGAAAAATAACAAAAATTTAATATTTAGTTTCCTCAAAACTGTAGAGAAAGCATCGGACAAATTACCAAATCCTTTCTTTCTTTTCTTAATTCTTGCGCTTTTTACTATTCTACTATCTGTTTTCTTTAGCTTACTCGGTACTTCTGTAGTACATCCTGTAACCAATGAAACGATTGTTGTGAAGAGCATACTTTCTGTAGATGGTCTAAGGGAAGTACTAACATCAATGGTAAAGAACTTTATCAATTTCCCTCCACTCGGAGTAGTTCTAGCTACGATGTTTGGGATTATTATCGCGGAAAAATCTGGATTATTTGAGGCTACTCTTAAATATACTATCTCTAAAGTTCCTGATAACTTGGTCGTTTTTACTATTGTATTTGTATCAGTTAACAGTAGTTTAATTGCAGATGCAGGGCTGATTGTATTGCCACCACTGGCTGGTCTGACGTACAAAGCCTTAGGTAAAAACCCATTGGCAGGAGTTATAACTTCTTTTGCTGCTATCAATGGTGGTTTTTCTGCTAATTTACTAGTTACAGCACTTGACCCTTTATTATCTGGATTGACTCATCAAGCTGCACAAACTATGGATAGTAGTTATAATGTATATCCTACAGCAAATTATTACTTTATGATAGTCTCGACATTTCTTGTTGCTATTGTATGTACAGTCGTTAATAATAAGATAGTAGAGCCAAGATTAGGTAAATATATGCCAGATTCCAGTATCGAAGGTACAAATGAAAGTAGTTTTTTGATAAACAAGAAAGCACTCTTATACTCTTATTCGTTATTCTTCGCTATACTTATTTTAATAGCAATACTTTCTATTCCTGAAAATGCATTCTTCAGAGACGAAAACGGAGAGCTAACTTATCTTTTCAAGAGTATTATACCTATAATCATATTAATATTCTTTTTCCCTGGCTTATTATATGGTAGAATGTCAGGAACTATCAAGTCTTCTAGTGATATAGTAGAGATGCTGAATTCGGGAATGGGGACAATGGCTTCATATATTGTAATAGCTTTTGCAGCTGGGCAATTCCTTCATTATTTCAATTGGTCTGAATTAGATATGGTTATAGCTGTAAAAGGGGCAGGGTTTATATCTAATATAGGTTTGTCAGGATTACCGTTGTTTCTGACATTTCTAGTGTTTAGTATGCTTCTAAACCTTTCTATCTCGAGCGCATCAGCCAAATGGGCAATACTAGCACCTGTATTTGTTCCGATGTTCATGATATTAGGCATAACTCCCGAAGCAACTCAGTTAATTTATAGAATAGGGGATAGTACTACAAACATGATTACACCTTTACTTCCATATTTTCCATTATTAATCGTATTTGCGCAGAAATTTAAGAAAGATGTTAGCATGGGAGAATTAATCTCTTCATTGCTACCATTTTCTATTGCACTATTCGTAGCATGGGCACTGTTATTAGGGGTGTGGTACTTATTTGAATTCCAAATAGGACCCAATGTTTCATTCTTTTTGTGATAGGAATAAGTAATAAAATAGTGATAGTTGAAAAAAAATGATTTTAATTCATTTGAATTTTAAATTCAATGCCTTATATTCGTGCTTGTACTTTTCACAATTTTTCATAATAAGAGATTATCGAGATAAATACTCGGAGGCATTAATTGAAATCGAAAATTGGTAAAATAGCGTTAATAGTTATTCCTATAATAGCTGCGATATTCGCACTTTATCCTACGTATAACTATTCCCAATTGGAATCCAAAAGAGCTGATTATTTGCAAAGGGCTAGTCAAGCGGCTAATCCGGCAGATTCATTAGCAATAATGAATGAATTCAAAAAGAACTACGGTCAAGAATACCAAAGTGCAAAAGAGAACTCTTTGCAACTAGGGCTAGACTTGAAAGGTGGTATGTATGTAACTATGGAAGTTGACGTTGTCAAACTTCTTAGAGAGACTGCTCAAAAAGAAGCTATCGATGATACTTTCGATAGAGTTTTAGAAGCAACTGAAAAAGAATCTCAGACTTCAGATGAATCAGTAGTTGATATATTTGCTAGAAAGTTCAATGAAATAGCTAAGCCAGAAGGTAAAAGCTTAATTTCATATTTCGATTTAGGCGATATAAGCAATGCTACTGAAGAAGGTATTTTAGAAGAGTTAACTAATAATGCTGATGGTGCTATCAATCAAGCACAAGAAGTTATTAGACAACGTATTGATAAATACGGTGTTTCTGAGCCAAATATTCAAAAGCAAGGTAGTAGAAGAATCCTTCTTGAATTACCTGGTGTTACAGATGAATCTCAAATCAGAAGTTTATTAGAAACAACTGCTCGTCTAGAATTCAAATTAGTAAGAAGTAATGCTGAATTAGTTCAATCCTTCAAAAGAATTGATGATATGCTAGCAGCTAGATCAGGTAATACTCCTACTGTTACAGAAACTGCAATTACTGACACTGCTCAAATAACTGAACAAGTAGTACCCGCTCCGGAAGCAACTGCTGAGTTGAAATCTACTGATTCAACGGCAGTTAATAATGATGTAGCGACTACTGATACTAATAAGAAAGAAGAAACTGTAAAAGCTGATACATCTAATCCTTATGAAGGATTATCTGAAACAGCAGCACAAAACTTATATTCTTCTAAGCACCCTTTCACTAGAATGTTTGCTACATTCTGGGTAGGTGATAGCAAAGAAGGACAAATGCAACCAGTTAGCTATGATATTAATAGCTTCCCACAACAAGGTAATTACTACTTTAGAATACACGAAGATTCTTTAGCTAAATTAAAAATAATGCTAAAAGATGCTAAGATTAAATCTATATTACCTTTCGATACTGAACTTGCTTTCCAAGCAAAATCAGAAGCTTCGGAAGCAGAAAAAATCACAGGTCAATTCCTTGATTTTTATGGCTTGAAATCTGAACCAGAATTAACTGGTGATGTGATTGTTGATGCAGGTAAAAATGTTGATCCAACATCAAACTCTTGGGTTGTTAATATGTCAATGAACTCTGATGGTTCTGACAAATGGGCATCAATCACTGGAGCAAATGTTGGTAAAAGAATCGCTATCGTTTTAGATGGTAATGTTTACTCTGCACCAAATGTAATATCTAAAATTACTGGTGGAAGTTCTCAAATCTCAGGTATGGCAAATGCTAAAGAAGCTAGCTTACTTGAAATCGTATTGAAAGCTGGTGCTTTGAAAGCTCCTGTTAAAATTATTGAAGAAAAAGTAGTTGGTGCATCACTTGGTGATGACTCTATATCTAGTGGTGTTAATTCTACATTATTTGCATTTGGTTTAGTAATCTTATTTATGATATTTTACTATTCTAGAGCAGGTGTTGTTGCAGATATTTCACTACTTATAAATATTATGGTAATCTTCACAATTCTCGCTTCGCTTGGTGGTACATTATCACTACCGGGTATAGCTGGTATCGTACTAACACTCGGTATGGCGGTAGATGCAAATATCCTGATATTTGAAAGAGTAAGAGAAGAACTTAACAAAGGACGTTCGTTGAGATCAGCTATAGATGAAGGGTTTAGCAAAGCTATGTCTGCAATCTTTGACTCTAATATAACAACATTTATGACAGGTTTGATTCTTTACTATGTTGGTACAGGTTTGATTAGAGGTTTTGCTCTAACATTGATGATTGGTATCCTTAGTACGTTATTCACTGCTATAATGGTTTCTCGTTCACTTATTGAACTACAGCTTTCTGATGGAAAAAGTTCATCATTCAGTTTTGGTCAATCTAAAAACTCTTAATCTGAAAGGAAATAAAAATGCAATTTTTTGATAAAACAAACATAGATTTCGTCGCTAAGAGAAAAATACTATTAACAGTATCACTTAGCACAATAGTATTTGGATTGATTATAGCTTTCGTTTTTCCTCCTAAATTCGGTATCGACTTTACAGGTGGTACAGAAGTAGGTGTTAAATTTGAGAAGTCAATGTCAACATCTGAATTAAGAACTGCTGTTAGTGAAATTGGATTTGAATCTAGCGAGATTAAAACTTTCGGTTCTGAAGGTTCTTTCTTAATTCGGATTCAAGATTCTGATAATGCACCTGAAATTCTAAAAAATGGACTTAACAGTAAGTTTTCTGATAATCCACACGAAGTATTAAAAGTAGATAAAATAGGCCCTAAGATTGGTAACGAGATGCGTTCTCAAGCATTCTTAGCTATTTTATTCTCTGCAATTGTTATTCTACTATACCTGGCATTCCGATTCGAGTTTAGTTTTGGTTTAGCTGCATTAGTAGCATTAGTACATGATATTATGGTTACATTCTTAATAGTTATCATATTCCAGAAAACAGGCATATTTAGTCTTGAAATTGATCAGACTATACTAGCTGCTATGTTAACTGTAGTTGGTTATTCTATTAATGATACAGTAATTATTTTTGATAGGGTTAGAGAGAATAGAGATTTGATGAAAGGAAAGTCATTAGTTAGTATTTTCAATAGAAGTATAAACGAAACACTTTCTAGATCAGTAAATACTACATTGACTACAGAAATAGTACTATTAGTTCTATTATTCTTTGGTGGACCAACACTAGAAGGTTTCGCATTTACAATGTTAGTAGGATTTATAGTTGGTACTTATTCTTCTATATTTATAGCTACTCCATTTGCTCTATGGTACTTCTCTAATGTCAAGAAAACTGATGTTGGTGAGAATGATGTTAAAACAATAACAGCGTAAATATGAAATTAACTAACGAAAATAATGTGTCAGTACTTAGTCTTCCTAGTGAGGTATTAGGTGGTACTCAAGTAATAGAGTTCTCTTCTCTTGTAGAAGATGCTCTAAGCTCGAATCCAACTAAAGTCATTGTGGACTTATCTGATGTGAAAGTTCTGAATAGTTCTGGACTAGGTATGATAGTTGGTGCTCATACTAGTTGCACAAAAAATAAGTGTAAACTTGTTATTGCTGCTCCTAGTGAAAAGATACTAGAACTGTTCAAGATTACGAATTTGACTCAAATATTGACAATAAAAGACACCTTGGATTCTGCAAAGAAAGTAGATTAATCAGGGGTCTAAAAAGGAATTTTTTATACTCCGGACATTCAAGTTCGGAGTTTTTGTTTTCTATTTCAAGGTATAAAAATGAGTGTAAAAGTTATAGTCGGTGCCCAATGGGGTGATGAAGGAAAAGGCAAAATAGTAGATTTACTAAGTGCCAATGCTGATATAGTTGCTAGATTCCAAGGTGGGGCTAACGCTGGACACACCATAGTTATAGATGATAAGAAGTATGTATTACACTTAATACCTTCTGGAATTCTAAATCCATCTACAAAATGTGTGATTGGTAATGGTGTTGTAATAGACCCGGTTGCCTTGATGGAAGAAATAGAAATGCTAGAGTCGCATAATATAGATGTAACTGGAAGATTGTTCATCAGTCATAAAGCTCACCTTATTATGCCTTACCACAAAATGATGGACACAGTTCGTGAGTCGCATAATTCTGATAAATCTATTGGTACTACTGGCAGAGGTATAGGCCCAGCTTATATCGATAAAGCTAAGAGAACAGGTATCAGAATAGTTGATTTATTAGATAGAAAAGACTTCGAAGAAAAATTAAGATATAATATTAGTGAATACAATGAAGTATTAACTAAAATCTATGGACATGATGAATTAGACGTAGATGCAATTGTCGAAAAATATATTGAATTTGACAAGTTAATAGATCCTTATGTTACTGATATTTCTACCTTACTGAATAATTATATAGCTGAAGGAAAAGAAATACTAGTTGAAGGTGCTCAAGGAGCATTACTAGATTTAGATCACGGAACATACCCATTTGTTACAAGCTCAAATCCTACTTCGGGTGGAGCATGTACAGGATTAGGTATTCCTCCTACAAGCGTAGATGAAATTATCGGTATAGTAAAAGCTTACACTACTCGCGTAGGTAATGGTCCATTTCCTACTCAATTAGATGACGAGATAGGAAAGCAATTAGCAACAGTTGGCCATGAGTTTGGTGCAACAACGGGCAGACCTCGTAGATGTGGTTGGTTAGATCTATTTGCATTGAAATACTCAGTTATGATAAATGGTATTAGTAATATTGTTTTGACTAAACTTGATGTCTTAGATGGTCTAAATGAGATTAAAGTTTGTACCGGATATACTATCAACGGAAAGATACTAAATTCGTTCCCAGTTGATATGCAGAAATTCAATAATCTTGAGTTAGTTTACAAAACTTTCAAAGGCTGGAACACTGATACTAGTGAATTCAAAACTTATGATGAATTTCCTGCAGAAGTAAAAGACTATATAGACTTCATCGAAGAATTCACAGGTGCTAAAATATCATTAATATCTGTATCTCCTGATAGAAATGACACAATAGTTAGATAAAATAACCAATTAACAAATGAAGTGTTTATATAATATGAAGTTGATAAACACAATTCTAATAGTAATTATTGCATTAACAATTTCAGCACAATCGCAATCCTTCGTAAAAGAGGGCATATATGCTGATGGTAGATTAGAAGTTGGTGCTACAGGTTATTTGACTAAGTACTTCGGTGAGTTTACTGATAATAATGTGGGTTATGCTGGTGGCTTTTTTACCCGCTATTTCCTTCCTTATGTTCCAGAATTCGCCATTGGTGCTAGAGGAGGAACAGGATACCTCAAATATGAACGCCGATATATAAACAGACTCGGTGAGGACTTCCAAAGACAATTTCCAAGAGAGTATTTCTTAGATGCTGATAAGTTAGCTTATGAGCGAACAACAAAAATTACAACTGTCGATTTCTTATTATTTTTAAATATTTTTCCTCGTTCCCAAGTTAACTACTATATATTTGGTGGTTTCTCAGTATTATCTTTCCAAAATCAAGACATACAAGAAAGTCCATTAGATCCCGGTGGAGATAGAATTCACTATCCTGAATTTAAAGTTCAAGATGAAATAGATTTCCATCCAGTTGGTGGTATGGGGATAGATGTTTTCTTATATAGAGAATTATCGCTTGGGGTTCATGCATCTTATCATATACTAACTACAGATTGGGTAGATGGTTATGCACAAATACCTCCCGCTGGTTCTGTTGCTAATACAGATGGAATAGGTGAAATTGGGATGAAGCTATCATATTACCTTTTCAGTGATAATGATCCTGACAACGATGGACTGACTAATGATGAGGAACAAGAATATGGAACTTACCCATATAAAGCTGATACCGATGATGACGGAATAAGTGATTATGATGAGATTCACCTTTATAAATCAAATCCACTTTCAATAGATTCAGATGGTGATGGCCTAACTGATGCACAAGAAGTTGCAAATGCTACTAATCTAAACGATGCAGATACTGATAAAGATGGTCTAAGCGACTATGAAGAAGTAATGCTTCACAATTCCAATCCTAATATTGCTGATTCTGATAGAGATGGGATGACCGACATTGAAGAAATAAAAGCTGGCAGTGACCCTATGAAAGGTGACACTGATGGCGACGGTATTCCTGATAAAGATGATAAATGCCCTTCAGTTTTCGGTATAAAAATATTGCATGGTTGTCCTCAGACTGAAGCATTCGTAAAAGAAATAAAGTTAAGAGATACGGTATTCGTAAAATCTAAACCTGATACAGTAATAATAGTTCAAGAAATAGAAAAGATTAAGAAAGGGGAGACTTACAAACCGAAGGGAATTCATTTCTTAACGGGTAGTGCAGAGATTAGAGTAGAATCAGAGCTTATACTTGATGATATTTATAACTGGTTAGAAAGAGAGAAGGATATAAAAATCGAAGTACAGGGTCACACTGACCAAGAAGGAAACGAAGATGTAAATCAAAGATTATCAGTTGATAGGGCAGAGGCAGTTATGTTCTACCTGATAAAGAAAGGAATATCACCAACTCGCCTAAAAGCCAAAGGATTCGGCGAATCAAAACCACTAGACAGTAGTGGAACTAAGAAAGCTATGGCTAAGAACAGAAGAATCGAATTCAAGATAATATAAAAAAAGGGGCAATTAAAATTAGCCCCTTTTTCTATTTTAATTCGATATTTCTTCAACTTCTCAATTACTCTTTGCTAAAGTTATTTCCTTTAGCTTATCAAAGTCTTCTGTTTCCAGTTCATAGTGTGCATTGCAATATTGGCAAACAAGCTCATTCTCGTTATTCTCTTCCATCTCCACAATCATCTTGTGAGGGAAAGTCACCAAACTATTTATAAACTTATCTTTCGAGCATCTACAAAAGAAATCCACTTGAGTTGAGTCAAGCAGTGTGTATTCAAACGGAAGTACTTCTGCTATTATTTCTTCAGGGGTTTTATCTTGCTTTAATAATTCTGAAAGTCTATCCAGACTCTGCAGATTATCTACAACCATAGCAAGGTCTTCCTCAGATGCACCCGGTAGAGCTTGAATCATAATACCACCCGAGTGGGTAATTATTCCATTTTCATCAAGAGCAACATCAAGTATAATAGAAGTAGGTATCTGCTCGGATTGAGTAAAGTAATACGCCACATCGGTAGCTATATCACCTTTAATTATTTCAATAATCCCGTTATTTGGCTCAGATCTATTGTAAAGTACTTTACTAACTGTTAGCAGCCCTAATCCAATAAAGTCACTATTTACTACTTCATCTAGATTTATATTCTTAGACTGGACAGCATATCCGCGTACTTCACCAACACTAAGAGCCTCAGCAAATATTTTAGAGATGTGTCCATCACTATTCGTCTCTAGTACAACTCTTTCTTCACCCTTAAGTGTAGAAGCTACCATTGAAGTAGCCGATAGTAGTTTAGCTAATAATGTAGCAGGTACAAACCCCAAATCATGATTCTTCTGTGCCGTTTGTACGGCTACAGTGTTTTTTATTGCTATAGCTCGTATTTGTTTATCTTTAGCAAGTACTCTTATTACTCTGTCCCTTAGTCGTAATTCTTTTTTTATTTCTTCGTTAGATTTCATTTGAATGCTGGTATTCCAGTTATATGTTGACCCAAAATTAGAGTATGTATATCGTGAGTTCCTTCATACGTATATACTGACTCTAAATTATTAGCATGACGCATTATTGGGTATTCGTTTAGTATTCCGTTAGCACCATGTATTTCTCTTGCTATTCTACAAGATTCCAAAGCCATTTTTACATTGTTTCTTTTCGCAAAAGATATGTGTTCTGGTAAAAAGTTACCAGACTCCATAAGTCTTCCTACTCTGTAAGCAATTAATTGAGCTTTAGATATTTCGTCGAATATATGAACTAATTTGTCTTGTACTAATTGGAAACCAGCGATTGGTTTGTCGAACTGTATTCTCGATTTTGCATAGTTTATAGATGATTCGTAAACTTGCATAGCAGCACCAATTGTACCATAAGCAATACCAAATCTAGCTTGAGTAAGACAGCTAAGTGGGCCTTTTAGACCATCTATATTTAATCTGTTTATCTCAGGAACTTCTACATCTTGAAAGATTAGTTCAGAAGTTACAGAAGCTCTTAGTGAGTGTTTGTTTTTCATAACTGGAGCAGAAAAACCTTTCATTCCTTTTTCTACTAGGAATCCAGTTATTCTTCCATCTAGTTTTGCCCAAACTACAGCAACGTCAGCAAGGGTACCATTAGTTATCCACATCTTTGCACCATTAAGCAAGTAACCCCCATCTATTTTCTTGGCATTTGTAAGCATACCACTCGGATTAGAACCGTGATCTGGTTCGGTAAGCCCGAAACAACCTATAGCTTTTCCTGTTGCTAATTTGGGTAACCATTCTTGTTTTTTCTCTTCACTTGCGTAAGCCTCAATTGGAAACATAACAAGTGAATTTTGTACAGAAGCGAATGAACGAACGCCTGAATCACCTCTTTCTAATTCTTGCATCGCTAAGCCGTAAG
Organism: Bacteroidota bacterium; assembly: GCA_048267165.1. Taxonomy (GTDB): domain Bacteria; phylum Bacteroidota; class Ignavibacteria; order Kapaibacteriales; family UBA2268; genus PGYR01. Next base: position 74,693 of record JBLWYD010000004.1, on the reverse strand, counting down.
TCGTGTAGTTAGCACCAGCTCCACCGTATTTCTCAGAAGTCTTAATGCCAAACATCCCAAGATTTCCTAACTTCTCAGTTAGCTCCATAGGGAATGTACCTTGCATATAATGTTCCTCTATAATAGGAACTATTTGTTCATCTACAAACTCTCTTACAGAGTCTCTAACCATTAATTCTTCTTCAGTATATAGTTCATCTATTCTGAAAAAATCTGTCCCTTGAAAAGCCATTTTTGTATTCCTCAAATTTTAATTTATACAAAGTTAATAATAAATGATTAAACGAAATTCAATATAATAAGCCAATAACATTGTTGATTATATAATTTTTCTTATTTTTGTATGACATCGTTGGGCCAAAGAGCCCATTTTTTATTTATTAATGGTTATTGAAAAATGGCACGAAAAAAAGCCAAACATACAATTGACAAAAAAATGATCATAGAAGCATTTGCTGATATGGCGAAATCAAAGAATATTGATAGAGATTTACTTCAAGGTGTTTTGGAAGAAACACTGTCTATGATAGTAAGAAAAAAATACGGTATGGAATCTAACTTTGATATCATAGTTAATATGCAACAAGGTGATATTGAAATCTATATGATGAGAGATATAGTAGATGAAGTAGAAGACCCAGAATTACAAATAAGCGTAGAGCAAGCCAACTTACACGCACCAGAAGGTGAGGAGTTTGAAGCAGGTGAAGAATTTATTGAAGAGATTACTTTAGACAATCTTGCTGATAACTTCGGAAGAAGACTTATTGCTCTAGCTTCACAAAACTTGAATCAAAAAATTCGTGATATTGAAAAAGATCAGATTTATAATGACTATGTAAATAAAGTTGGCGACATTATTATTGGTGAGATTTACCAAGTTCGTCGTAACGATATTTTAGTTCTACACGATAAAGTTGAAATTCGTATGCCTCGTGAAGAGCAGATACATGGTGAAACATATCGTTACAAAAAGAATCAAACTATTAAAGCTGTAGTAAAAGAAGTTAGACGCTCAAGTCAAGGTGGACACCCTGATATTATCATATCAAGAGCTTCTAAAGAATTCTTATCTAGATTGTTTGAAGTAGAGATTCCTGAAATTTATGATGGGATTATTCAAATCAAAGCTATAGAAAGAGAAGCTGGTGAAAGATCAAAAGTGGCAGTTATGTCATTTGATGACAGAGTTGATCCAGTTGGAGCTTGTGTTGGTATGAAGGGAATTCGTATTCACTCTATAGTTCGAGAGCTTAATAATGAAAATATAGATTTAGTAGAATGGTCAGAAGATGACGCTGAGTTTATCAAAAGAGCATTATCTCCTGCTAAAATAAAAGAAGTTCAAATTGATACTGAAACGAGATCTGCTAACGTAGTAGTTCCTGATGATCAAGTAAGTTTTGCAATAGGCAAGAGCGGTCAAAACGTTCGTTTAGCATCAAAGTTAACGGGTTACAACTTAACTCTTATCAAAGAGGGTGGCGAAGATATAGACTTAGATGAATTCAAAGTTGAATTTGGCGATGACCTATATGATGAGTTAGTATCTATGAGAATAGAAACTGCAAGAGAATTCCTAGAAACAGCTCCTGAAGAGTTACTAGAGATTGAAGGAATGACTAAGCCGTTACTATTAGAACTACGTTCTATTATCCTTATCGAGTTCGATGAGAGAGAATCAAACGCAATGAAAGATAGAATTTTGAATGCAGAAATCGGTTATATCGATTCAAATGAAAGTGTTACTACTACTGATGAAACAGAAAAAGAAGTTATAGATGAGACTGAAGTTAAAGAAGAAGTTTCGGAAGAAGTTTCAGTTGAAAAAGAAATAAAAGAAGATGAAAGTACTGAACAATAAATCAGTAGAATGCCCTTAGTGGGTAAAATTTAATAAAATATACAAGTTTATGGCTGTTAAGAAAATAAGATTATTTAAGATTGCATCGGAAATCAACATTGGTAAAGAAACCATTGTAGAATACTTGCAATCAAAAGGATTCGATATCCAAAACAAACCAACATCAATTCTAACTGAAGAGATGATGCAAGCTGTTTTTGAAAAATTCAAAAAAGAAATGCACGCAGCCGAAAGTCAAAGAAAGAAAATCCAAATCCATAAGGATATTAGAGAAGAGACTAAGCATCTAATAGAAGAAAGAAACAAAGAGCAAGCAGAGAAAGAGGAGCCAAAACCTACTCCAGTAGCTGCGAATGTAGAAGAAACTATTCCTGAAGTAGAAGAAGCTCCAGTTACGACTAAAGAAACTGAAGTAGTTGAAGAAACACCTGAGGTTGTTGAGGATGTAGTAGTTCCAACACCTGAAGTTGCTAAAGAGGAAATTAAAGAATCAGAAAAAGGTGCTAAAGAACCAATTCAAGAATTCCCAGTTAAAAAGAAAAGAGATATACATGTTGGTAAGCCAGTAAAAGAAGAGAAGGCAGACGACATAAAAGGTCTAAAAGTAGTTGGGAAAATCGAAATAGTTTCTGAAAGAAGAAAGAAGAAAAGTAGAAAGCCAGAAAGACCTGGAACTAAAGAAGTTAAGAAAGATGAAGATACAGGGGCACCAAGAAAAAGAAAGCCACGCGAAATTGACATCAAAGAAGAAGCAAATAAAGCTAAGGATACTAAAAAGCCACTAGCTAAAAGAAGAAGAAAATCCATTCGTGAGCAAATAAGCGAAGAAGATGTTCAAAAAGCAATCAAGAAAACTCTAGCAGGAATGGAAGATTCTGGTGCTAACTCTCGTTCTAAAGCACGTTCGAAAAGAAAGGCTGAAAGACAAGAGAAGGAGCAAATTGCTGAAGAACAAAGAGTAATAGAAGAACAAGTGTTAAAGCTAACTGAGTATGTAACTACTGCTGACATGAGTGAGCAGATGGGTATAGACATTAACGAAATCATACTGAAATGTATGCAGTTAGGTCTGATGGTTACAATCAATCAAAGATTAGACAAAGATACTATAACTCTAATTGCTGATGATTATGGATTTGAAGTTGAGTTCGTAGATGAACAAACTTTAGAAGCTGTTCAAGATATTGAAGATGAAGATGAAGATTTAGAACCAAGACCACCGATAGTAACTATTATGGGTCACGTAGATCACGGTAAAACATCACTACTAGATTATGTACGTAATGCGAATGTAGTAGCTGGTGAGTCTGGTGGTATAACGCAGCACATTGGTGCTTATATGGTTCAGAACGAGAATGGTAAACGTATAACATTCTTAGATACTCCCGGTCACGAAGCATTTACTGCCATGCGTGCACGTGGAGCTCAGATTACAGATATCGTTGTATTAGTTGTCTCTGCTGATGATAGTGTGATGCCTCAAACTAAGGAAGCAATCTCACACGCTCGTGCTGCTGAAGTACCTATCGTAGTAGCTATAAACAAGATTGATAAACCAGATGCTAACCCAGATAGAATAATGCAACAACTTTCGGAAGAAGGTGTGTTAGTAGAAGATTGGGGTGGTAAATTCCAAACGGCTCAAATATCTGCAAAAACTGGTGTTGGTATAGATACTTTACTTGAAAAAATTCTTTTAGAAGCCGATATGCTTGACCTAAAAGCTAACCCGAATAGGGTTGCTCGCGGTACAGTAGTAGAAGCCCACTTAGACAAAGGACTAGGTCCAGTAGCAACTGTTGTAGTCCAAAAAGGTACACTTAAGCAAGGTGATTCATTCATAGCTGGTACTGTTTGGGGTAGGGTTAGAACTATGTTCGATGAGAGAAACCATGTTGTAAATAATATCGGCCCATCTCAACCAGTTAAACTAATCGGTTTTGACAAATTACCATCAGCTGGTGATATATTCATGATTGTTGGTTCTGATACAGAAGCTCGTAATATTGCTTCAGAGAGAAGAGCATTGAAACGTGAGCAAGAAATGCGTCAAGTTAGACATACTACTCTTGATGATATTTCTAATCAAATCAAGATTGGTGGAGTTGAAATACTTAACATCATTCTTAAAGCAGACGTATCAGGTTCATTAGAGGCGCTATCTGATTCATTATTGAAACTTTCTAGATCTGAAGTTAAGATAAATCTACTTCACAAGGGTGTAGGGGCTATAACTGAAAACGATGTCAATTTAGCAATTGCTTCTGGTGCTATCATACTAGGTTTCCAAGTTAACGTACCTCCAGCTATTGAGATATTAGCTAAAGATGAAGACGTAGAAATTAGGAACTATGATATTATTTATGACTGTATAAATGATATTACACATGCCTTAGAAGGTATGTTAAAACCTGAATTTAAAGAAGAAATCACTTCGACTATTGAAGTAAGACAAACTTTCAAAATTAGTAGAACTGGTACTATTGCTGGTTGTTACGTATTAGAAGGTAAAGTGTCTAAATCTGATGGTATTAGATTGCTTAGAAATGGGTTACCTGTCTTTGATGGCAAAATGGCTTCATTAAAGAGAGAGAAAGATGACGTTAGGGAAGTTAAATCTAAGTTTGAATGTGGTATTATGTTAGAAGGTTTCAATGAGATTAACGTTGGTGATATCTTAGAAACTTATAAAGAAGTAGAAGTTAAACGTAAATTTAAAAACTAATATGTCACTTAGAACAGAAAAAGTCGGAAGTTTGCTAAAAGAGATAATCGCAAAACCTATTTCAGATTTGGCTATGCAAGCGAAAGCTGGTATGGCTACAGTTACATCTGTAGTTGTAACTCCAGATTTACAACTTGCAAAAGTCAATATTAGTTGCTTTGCTGGAAAAACTAAACCTGAAGATTTTGTTAAATTTCTTGATTCAAATAAATATATTATCAAAGATGTAATTGCAAAAGAAGCAAGACTTAGATTTATACCTGAGATAAAATTCTATTTGGACGACACTCTAGACCAAATGGATAAAATTCAAAACATATTAGATAAGAATAAAAGCAGTTGATTTGCTATTCATAGATAAAAATACTAAAATTTCTAAATCAGAAATACAACAAGAAGCCCAAGAAGATGGGCTTTTCTTGTATATAGACAAAGAACAAGATTGGACTTCACACGATGTAGTAGCCAAACTTCGTCCAATGCTTAAGATTAAGAAGATTGGACACTCAGGTACACTAGACCCAATGGCAACGGGTTTACTCATCATAGCCGTTGGAAGAGGAGCTACTAAGCAGATTTCGGACTTACAAGCAAAGTCAAAAGTTTATACGGCAACTATGAAAATAGGTGCAACTACAAAAACTGATGATGCCGAAGGCGATGAGGATAATATTTGTGATATATCTCATATTACAAATGAAGAAATAGAAAAAGCATTCTCTAATATGTTAGGTGAGATTACTCAAATCCCTCCTATGTTTTCTGCTAAGAAAGTCAAAGGGCAAAAGTTATATCATTTGGCAAGAAAAGGCATTGAAATAGAACTTGAACCGTCGTATATAACATTATATAAAAATACGATTACTAGTATCGAATTGCCTTATATAAATTTCGAAGTTCATTGTTCCAAAGGTACATACATCAGAGCAATAGCTCGTGATATTGGTAAAGAATTGGGTGTTGGTGGATACCTAACAGGACTCAGAAGAACGATTATAGAAGAGCATACTGTTGAAAATGCTGTAACTCTAACAGAACTACAACAAATGATAGATGAAAATGAAAGTATATAGAGACTTTGATGAAATAGAATTTGACAAGAACACTGTTCTTACTGTAGGAACATTTGACGGAGTTCATCGTGGACATAAGACAATACTTAATCGGTTAAAAGAAATATCAAAAGATAATTCACTTCGTACTGTAGTCTTAACTATGGAGCCTCACCCACGAATAGTACTTCAGAAAGGTGATAAACCTCCTATCTCTTTGCTTACAAATATCAATGAAAGAATTACAGAATTCAGAAGACAAGGTATAGAAAATTGTGTTGTCATGACGTTTTCTTATGAATTTTCACAAATTTCGGGCGAAGAATTCATAAGAGAATATTTATCTAAGAAAGTTGGAATGAGTAAAATCCTTGTTGGATATGACCACATGTTCGGTAAGAATAGAAATGGTGATGAAAAACTATTAGAAAGATTAGGTGAAGAATTAGATTTTGAGGTAGAAACAATCGAGGCAATGGAAGATCACGAAGTGATTATTTCAAGTACTAAGATACGAAATGCACTAAAAGAAAATCAAATTGAAAAAGCTAATGAAATGCTCGGTTACGAGTATATGATTCAAGGTATTGTCGTAAAAGGTGACGGTAGGGGCAAGTTACTCGGCTTCCCAACTGCAAACCTTATACCACCGAATCTTTACAAATTAGTCCCAGCTAATGGAGTTTATATAGTATCTTCCAATATAGATGATATAAATTATTATGGACTTGCTAACATTGGTACAAGACCAACATTCCATGATCAAGAAGCTAGTACAATCGAAGTTCATTTTTTAGATTTGGATATGAACCTATATGGTAAAGAGCTTTATGTTAATTTTCATAAGTTCATAAGAAGTGAAAAAAAGTTCAACGGACCAGTAGAATTAGTGAATCAAATCAGTTTAGACAAAGAATTTGCTATAAAATATATAGATAGCGTAAAATAAAATTTTATATAATCAATTTATATTCTTAATTTTGTGTTTATTGTAAAATCGGAAATCGGAGAGTTTGGAGTATGATTACTCAAGAAACAAAAGCAATGATAGTAAAGAAGTATGGTGATTCACCTAAAGACTCTGGTAAACCAGAAGTTCAAGTAGCTTTACTTACTGCTCGTATCATAGACCTAACTGGTCACGTTACTGCTAATAAAAAAGACGTTCACTCTAGAAGAGGACTTATTAGTTTAGTAAACAAAAGAAGAACACTATTGAATTATTTAGCTAATAATGATATCACACGTTATCGTACTATCATTGGCGAATTAAATTTAAGAAAGTAAGAAATATTAAAAACGGCTATCAAAAGCCGTTTTTTGTTTTAAGTTATTGCAGGTAGTAAATGTGCCACTCTCTGAATTTAGTTAAGTATTTCATTTTTGAAATTTTTAATTAAGTTCAGATTGACATGTTTCGCCTGCTTTTTTATTATTAATTAAATTAGAGGTGTTTAAATGTCTTTAAACAATCCTATACGTGTATCGGCCGAAATAGATGGGCAAACATACACACTAGAAACTGGCAGATTTGCCAAATTTGCTAATGGTAATGTAATGATCAGCTGTGGTGACACAATGGTCCTTGTCAATGCTATTGCTTCAAGTAGAGAAATGGACGTAGATTTCCTTCCTTTGATGGTTGATTATCGTGAGAGAATGTCTGCTTCAGGTAAAATACCTGGTGGCTTCTTAAAGAGAGAAAGTCGTCCGTCAACTAAAGAAATCTTAGTTGCTCGTCTAATAGATAGACCTCTACGTCCATTATTTCCAAAAAGCTGGCGTTTCGATACTCAGCTAATCGCTTGGGTCATGTCTGCAGAGCCAGAAATTGATCCAGAAAATATAACTGCTACAGGTGCTTCAGCAGCATTACTAATCTCTGATATCCCATTTGCGGGACCAATGTCAGAAGTTAGAATAGCAAGAATCGATGGTAATTTCAAAGTTAACCCTACTCCTGAAGAACTATTGACAGCTGAAATCGATTTCAGTGTTGCTGGTACTGACGAATCTATAATGATGGTAGAGGGTGAATGTGATGAGATTAGTGAAGAAGACTTCCTTGAAGTTCTTGACTTTGCTCACGAAAAAATCAAAGAATTTAATAATCTTCAAAAAGAATTATTAAAACTTGTGAATAAAGAAAAGAGAGCAATCACAAAAAAAGAAATTCCTGCTGATATATACGAAGCGGTAGAGACAGCAATTACTGAAAAAACTAAAGTTTATGTTAATACTGTAACTACTAAATCAGAAAGACAAGACTCTAGAAATCAACTTAGAGACGAAGCTGTTGCTTTAATCGAAGAAAAATTTGCTGATAACGAAGAGTATGCTGGTAAATTAGCTGACCACGCTAATAGTTCTTTCTCAAAACTAGAGAAAAAACTAATGCGTGAAATGATACTGAAATCAGGTAAAAGACTTGATGGTCGTGGTTTAACAGATGTTAGGCCTATCGAAACAGAAGTTGGTGTTTTACCTAGAGTACACGGTTCATCATTATTCACACGTGGTGAAACTCAGAGTTTGACTTCAGTAACTTTAGGTACTGAAAGAGACGAGCAAATGATAGATGGTTTACTACCAACTTATTATACTAATTTCTACTTGCATTATAATTTCCCACCATTTAGTGTTGGTGAAACTGGTAGATATACAGGTGCTGGGCGTAGAGAAATCGGTCACGGTGCACTAGCAGAAAGAGCATTATTGAAATTAATGCCTTCTAAAGAAGAATTCCCTTACACTGTTAGAATAATCTCTGATATATTAGAATCTAACGGTTCTTCATCTATGGCGACTGTATGTGCTGGTTCTATGGCACTAATGCACGCTGGTGTTCCTCTTAAAAAGCCAGTGGCTGGTATTGCTATGGGGTTGATTAAGGAAGGCGATGACGTGGCTGTATTGACTGATATTCTTGGTGATGAAGATTTCTTAGGAGATATGGATTTCAAAGTTGCTGGTACTGTAGATGGTATTACAGCTTGCCAGATGGATATCAAAATTGATGGACTTTCAGTTGAGATTATGAAAAAAGCTCTTAATCAAGCAAAAGAAGGAAGACTTCATATTCTTGATAAGATGAGCGAAACAATTCAACATAAAAATGAAGAACTTTCTAAATTTGCACCTCGTTTTACAACATTGCAAGTTGAGAAAGATGAAATTGGGACTGTTATCGGTTCTGGTGGAGATACTATCAGAGACATCACTAAGCGTAGTAATGCTGTTATCAACATCAATGATGATGGTATAGTAACTATTGCTACTAGCAATGATGAAGATGCACAAATAGCTCTTGACATTATCAAAAAACTATTAGAAAAACCTGAAGAAGGTAAAGTCTATAAAGGTAAAGTAGATAGTGTTCGTGATGGTTTGGGAGCTATTGTTGAGTTCTTACCGAAGAAAAAAGGTCTAGTGCACATATCTGAAATTCAATGGGAAAGAACAGAAAATGTAGCTGATCATTTGGAAGAAGGTCAAGAAATAGACGTTATGCTATTAGAAGCTACTCGTGATGGTAAGTATAGATTAAGTATTCGTGCTTTACTAGAAAAACCTGAAGGCTATATAGAAAGACCACCAAGACCTCCTAGAGATAGAGATGATAGAGGCGGCGACAGACGTGGCGGTGGCGGAAGAGATAGAAGAAGAGATTAATCTATCTAAATATAGTTAATTAGGGTTGCTTTTCAGCAACCCTTTTTTTTATATAAACAGTTACAATTCTAATTTTCAGTCGAAATAATAATACAATCTAAAAATGTTTGTAGAACTATTTATTCCATCTCACGTATTATAGCGAATAGTTTATAATTATAAGAAAATAAAAAAGGTTTGACATGAAAATCGGTGTACTATTATCAGGTTGCGGTGTATATGACGGATCAGAAATTCACGAATCAGTTTTTACACTCTTAGCGATTGAGGAAAGTGGGGCAGAGGCTGTTTGTTTTGCTCCTGATAAAGACCAATCTCATGTTGTAAATCATATTGACGGTAGCGTGGAGAAAGGCGAGAAACGCAATGTACTTAAGGAAGCTGCGCGTATAGCAAGAGGGAATATAAAGTCAATTAACAAAACATCAATTGATGATTTTGATGCTTTAGTTATACCTGGAGGATTTGGTGCCGCTAAAAACCTTAACAGATGGGCTTTCGATGGGCCTGATGGAGATATTGATCCTGCTGTCAAACATCTTATTATAGATATGGTTGGTGCTAAAAAGCCAATTGTAGCTCTCTGTATGGGACCAACGGTAATAGCCAAAGCACTACAAGGTTCTGGTATCGGTACTAAACTAACAGTAGGTACAAATAGAGAAAAATCACCTTATGATATAAAAGAAATTAGCGATGGAATGGAAAGTTTAGGCGTTATGTCTGTAATGAAAACAATCGATGAAATATGCTATGATGAAGAGAATAGAATAATTACAGCTCCTTGCTATATGATGGATGCATCAATCAGCCAAGTTAGAATTAACACAAAACAAGCGATAGATAAGCTTGTTTCAATATTAGAAAAGTAACTAAGGTATAAACTTAGTCCTTAGTTCGAAATCGTTCGTGGGTATTTTATTCATATTTAACTTGAGATACCCACCATTTAACCAAAGCTGTACCTGATCGCCATAGTTTGCACTCATTGGGTCTCCAGATGCACCACCCGGTAATATCATATAAACCAAACTATCACTCATATCTGTAATAAACCTCATGGAAGCTGATACCATAACGCTATTAGGTTTAGTATGGCGAGATTCCGTATTGTATAATGTGGTGTTGTCACCGCCTAATCCAACAGATTTTAGATTAACCGCTGGGCCTATGAAATTATTATCACCAAATAAATGGTTGAGCTTTAGTTTTCTTACTTCCCCATAAGTTAGATTACTTATACCATCTATACCATACTTATCAATTAAATTCTTGATTGCTTTTCTAAATGAGCGAAATATTATCACCTCCTTATTCTCTCTTTTCTCTGTTTTAATATTATCAAAAAGAATGTGATTTTCTGACTTTAGTAATTGCATTATCAATCTATCTGGGTAATTTGTCAAGAAACTATAGTGGTTATAACTTCCTTTCCCTAATTCATCTTTGATTGTTTCTTCAATTAAAGCTCTCTTGTAAAAATTATATATCAAAGGTTCATTTAGGTCTTTTGATAGTATGACATTCCATTTCAACAATTTATTAAATGCTTTCAGTTCTTGCTCGTTTAGTCTATCTTTTACTCTAATTATAGTGGGGAGTGTCAGTTTTAATAAATCATTAGCAAAAGGGGAGTAATTGTCCATTTGCATGAATTCAAAATCTCTGATAGTTGTAAAGTTTTTCTCATTTAGTAGTTGTTCTATTCTTCTAGCTCTCGAATCAGGTTCCCAATTATGTGAGATAAAAATGTTATCAGGATAAAAATTATTATTAGCTGCAAGCACATATCCATCATTTTCTACTTCCTGTTCACCAATACCTGCAAGACTTTTATATCCCTTCCATCTGTATTCTTTTTCCCAATAAGGGTTTATAAAACTTGGGTCAGTCTTCCCTCTTATAGGAATATTACCTACTGGTAGTTTAGCTACTTTCCCTTTCTTATCCGCATAATTGAATACTAAAGCAGGTGCATTCCAACCTTCTAATGATGTACGGAATTCCTTGTAATTCTTAGCTTTATTCAGATTGTATAAACACTTGACTTCATCTGATTCTTTCTTTGCTACCCAATCAAAACAGATGTTATACTCTTTAAAAAATTTATTCTTTGATTTACTATCATTCCAAATATGAGATTCAGAGAGTAAAGCAGACATTTTTGTTCGTTTTCTATAGTATTGATGACCTTCTTTCCCGTTGATTTTTATAGTATCTCTTATAAATTCCAATTCTGTTTCTTTACCATTTTCATCAATATAGTAATCGTCATTCTTTCCTTTTTTTACTAGATATATGTCACATATATCTGCCATAACATTAGTTATTCCCCAAGTTATAGAGTCGTTTCTACCAGCAATTATCGATGGGTTACCAGGTATAGCATACCCGACTACATTCATATTCGGAGAACTAATATGCATCTGATACCAACGAGATGGTAAATTGATTGGCAGGTGTGGGTCATTTGCTAATATAGTGTGCTTTTCATTATCATCATTATACGAGATAGCCCAAGAGTTACTCCCAGTATAACCCTTCCCAAAATCATTTATTAAACTTGAAATAAAATTAGAATCTAACTCAGGTAATAATATAGAATTGGAATCAGAGATAGTTGTAATTGAAGTTTCTTTATCATTTGGAATGAAATCTTTAGCCCTGTCTTTACCTATTTTCATAGCTATTTCAGATAAAGCGTAGTCAGACCAAAAGCTAAAGCTCATCTCGAAAGCCATTAGCTTACCAATAAGTACCGAGTGGTATGGTTTCCATTCTTCTGGCTCGTAGTCTAAAGCTCCGAATTCGAATTGAAGTTTTTCTTTGTTGTTTTTTATATAACTGTTTACGCCCGCAGAGTAAAACTTCAATATTTCCTTAGACTGGTCAGACATTTTATTAAGAGATTTCCTTGCTAAGCTACCCATCTCCAAGCTTCTTAAGAACATGTCTTGGTTTAAAGTCTTCTCTCCAAATGCCTCAGAAAGTCTTCCTTCTGCTGCACGTCTCATTATATCCATCTGCCATAGTCTGTCTTTCGCTTGATAATACCCAATTGCAAAAAATAAATCCTGCTCATTCTTGGCTATAATATGAGGTATCCCATTAAAATTTTCATAAACATCAACCTCACTTTTTAAAAGTGAAGACTCAACTTCGGAGAGGTCATTATCTATTCCAACTCGAGTTATATTCACTGAGAAAATCAGTATTGCAATAGCCAATACTATAATTGAAATTAAGAATGCAGGGATATTTCTATAGAACATCTACTTTATCCAACCATTGCTTTTATACCATTCGAAGGTAATGTTGAACCCTTCTTCTAAACTATATTTTTGTTCGTAACCGAAGTCTTTTTTGGCTTTCTCTACAGAGCATGTCCAGTACTTTTGAATAAAATCAATACTTTTCTCAGAGTCAAAAACTGGTGGTTTCCCAGTGATTTTTCCTATCATCCCATTTACATTACCCATAACTTTAACTATAGAATGGGGGATACGAAGTTTCAAAATTTTCTCTCTTCCAGCTGCAGTTCCCATGGCATTTATAATTTCGGTCCAATTATAATACATCTCGGAAGCAATAAAGTATGATTCCCCAACAGAATTGTTAGATAGTGCTGCTTCTATTATTCCTCGAGATAAATCCATAGAACTAACAAGACTAACATACTTATCATCAAAACCAATAAGTGTTCCTATACCTTTCTGAGCGGCTTGGAACATTGGTAGGGTGGCAGTGTCTCTCGGACCATAAACCGCAGGAGGTCTGACCATAGTAATGGGAAGTATATCATGATTAGCATTTAAGTAATCTTCAGTCATTTTTTTACTTTTACCATAAGAAGTCAACGGATTGTGCAATTGCTCTTCTGTTGAGATATCTTCAAGAGATAGTGATGGTCCAACAGCCGTTTGACTTGATACATGTAAAAATCGTTGTAGATTAGGAGCTGCATACTTAGCTGCTTCAAACAGATTCATAGTACCTGTTAGGTTTGCTTTAACAAAATCATCCATAGATTTAGCAGCAGTAAGCCCAGCAGAGTGAAATATCACATCTACATCTTTAACTACACTTTTAAGAGCATCTATATCTGATAGGGATGCTTCAACTAATTCATAACCTTTGTTTTCTACCCATCTAAGATTACTAGACTTACGGACGATGCAAATAACATCTGCTCCTTTTTCTTTCATTTGGTCTGCTATATGGCTTCCAATAAACCCAGTCGCACCAGTTACCAAAACTTTCATATCTTTTCCGATTGATTATTTATTTATACAAATCTAACAGTATTATTTGAGTTGCTCTATAAGATTGGATAAATTGTAAAAAAAAAATGACACTATGAAGAAAATCACTGAAATTCTCGATGAGAAATGCATAATTCTCAATTCTGAGTTGAATGATAAGGACGAAATAATAGAAGCATTAGTTGAGTTAGCATCCAAATCAGGTAACATTACCAACACATCCAAGGTTTTAGAAGAAGTATTCGTTAGAGAAAATCTAATGTCAACTGGAATTGGCAACAATATTGCTATACCTCATACTAAGTCTGAAGACATAAAAGAACTAACAGCTGCTCTGATAACTCTAAGCAAACCTGTTAATTTTGATTCTTTAGACGGAAAGAAAGTCTCTATTGTATTTCTAATTCTAAGTAATAGCGAGGAGTTAGGATTGCATATAAAAGCGTTAAGCAGAATATCTAGAATTCTACATAATCGTAGTTTCTTTGAAGATATGCTAAATGTTTCCAAAAACGCTGAAGTTATCGAACTTTTCGATAATTTTGAGATATAAATATGCGACAATTTTGCAACAAGTAAAGCGTCGTTGTATTTTAATTTGATAATTTATGTTTAACATTTATAAAGTTTATAAAGTGATTGACTTAAACCAAGCCTTCGAAGAAGAGTTATACTACGATTTTCTAAAAGATCCGAGTTCTGTAAGTGCAGAGTGGAGAGATTATTTTTCTAAAGCAAATGGTAAATCCATAGCTACAATGCCAGCTAACGGTAGAGGTGAAACATTACACGTCTCGCATGTAGTAGCTGACAGCACTCCAAATGCTGACAGAATAGACTTGGATAAATTAACTGAATTAGCGAACATACCGACTAAAATAGCAGAGAATATGGAGGAGAGTTTAACTGTCCCAACTGCTACTTCTGTAAGGTCTATTCCAGTTAAACCATTAGACGAAAATAGAAGAATAATAAATAAGTATTTGCTTAGACAAAGAAGATCCAAAATCTCTTTTTCACATCTATTACTTTGGGCTATAGTCAAAGCACTAAAAGAATATCCCGCAATGAACGATTGTTTCGTGAAAAAAGATGGTAAGTATTATCGTCAGATTAATAACGAGATAAACATAGGTGTTGCTGTTGATGTTGAGAAAAGAAATGGTGAAAGATTATTACTAGTCCCGAATTTGAAAAATGTCGGTGACATGAATTTCTCTGAATTTATAGAGAGATTATCAGAGTTAATTACAAGAGCAAAAAATAGCAAGATAACATTAGATGAGTTAGAAGGTACAACTGTATCATTGACTAATCCTGGTATGATGGGAACTATAATGTCAATACCTAGATTGATGAACGGTCAAGGAATGATAATTGCTTCTGGTTCAATTGATTTCCCAGCAGAATTTTCAGCAGTTAAGCCTGATAAATTAACTGAATTAGCGATTTCGAAAGTAGTTAGTATAACAAATACTTACGATCATAGAATAATACAAGGTGCAGAATCAGCGGAATTCCTGAGATATATGCACCAATTACTGCTAGGCGAAAATCGATTCTAT
Organism: Bacteroidota bacterium; assembly: GCA_048267165.1. Lineage (GTDB taxonomy): Bacteria > Bacteroidota > Ignavibacteria > Kapaibacteriales > UBA2268 > PGYR01. The sequence continues at coordinate 59,553 of JBLWYD010000004.1, read as the reverse complement.
GACCAAATCTTTGCGAGTTTAAAAATACCATTTAATCCTGTTAAATGGGAAATAGATATATCAGATATTAGAAAGTCTGAGATGAATCATAGACAAGAGAAAAGTACACATGTAATGTCACTTATAAACTCATACAGAGTAAGGGGGCATTTATTAGCTAATATCAACCCATTTGGTATTTCTAGTTATTCATATCCCGAGTTGGATATGTCTTACTATGGATTAAATATATGGGATCTTGAGAGAAGTTTCCCTTCTGTAGATTCTTGGGATAAAGATCAAATGACTCTTAGAGAAATTCTAGAGTTGATGCGTGATACTTACTGTGGTACTATTGGCGTTGAGTTTATGCATATCCAAGATATCATCAAGAAAAATTGGATAAAAAACACTCTAGAATCATCAAGAAATAGCTTGAAATTCGAAAAAGAAGAAAGAAAAAATATACTAAGAAAATTAATACATGCTGAGACATTTGAAGATTTTCTTCATAAAAAGTTCATAGGGCAGAAGAGATTCAGTTTAGAAGGTGCGGAATCACTAATTGTAATGATAGATCAATTATTGCAAGATTCAGCAAATTCGAATACTGAGCAAGCTGTTTTAGGAATGGCTCACAGAGGTAGATTAAATGTATTAGTAAATAATGCTGGTAAAAGTGTAAAGACTATATTTAACGAATTTGACGGTGATATAAGTCCACAGGATTATCATGGCTCTGGAGATGTTAAATACCATCTAGGTCAAACGAACGAATATACTTCGCTTAAAAACAATAAAATGGCTGTGCATTTACTACCAAATCCGAGTCACTTGGAGGTAGTAAATCCTGTTGTATTAGGTTTCTGTCGATCATTAGTTGACGAAAAGTATAATGGTGATTACTCAAAAGTATTGCCAATTTTAGTACACGGTGATGCTGCATTTGCAGGTCAAGGTATAAGCCAAGAAGTACTTAACCTTGCTAGATTAGAAGGTTATTCTAATGGTGGGACTATACATATTATAGTAAATAACCAGATTGGTTTTACTACTTCGGTTGAAGATGCACGTTCTACTTACTACGCTACAGACGTTGCTAAGATGTTACAAATACCTATCTTACATGTTAATGGTGATGATCCAGAAGCAGTTGCACAGGCAGCAATATTTGCACTTAATTATAGAAATAAATATAATGAAGATGTAATAATTGATATGCTTTGTTTCAGAAAATATGGTCATAACGAAGGTGATGAACCTAGTTATACTCAACCTCTTATGTATAAGAAAATCAAGTCGATGAAATCTACAAGAGAGAAATACGAAGAAGAATTAGTTTCTACGAATATACTTTCTAAAGAAGAAGTTGATGAGTTGTCTAATACTTATACTTCTGAATTAGAACTTGCATTTGATCAAAGAAAAGAAAAACCGAAATCTCAGAAAATAGTTTTTGAAGAGAAATTCGGTCAATCAATAAGAAATTATGAAACAACTATAAGTAAGGAAACACTAGAAAGGATAATAGAACATACAACTGAAGTTCCGGAAGGGTTTAATGTTAATCCGAAAGTAATTAGTGGATTACAAAAGCGTAGAAGTATGGTAGATGATGATAAACCTTCATTTGACTGGGCATCTGCTGAAACTCTTGCAATAGGTGCAGTTTTATTAGATAAAACAAGTATTCGATTCTCAGGTGAAGATGTACGAAGAGGTACATTTAGTCAAAGACATGCTGTCCTTATTGATTCTGAGACAGAAGAAGCTTTTATTCCTTTGAATAATATAGAGTCCGAACAATCAGAAATACAAATATATGATAGCCCTCTTTCTGAATTAGCAGTAGTTGGTTATGATTATGGATATAGCGTAAGTTCTAAGCAATCATTGACATTTTGGGAAGCACAATTCGGTGACTTCGTTAATATGGCTCAACCTATAATAGATCAGTTTATATCTTGTGGAGATGTGAAGTGGGGTCAAACAAGTAATTTAATTATGCTTTTACCTCACGGACACGATGGTCAAGGGCCGGAACATTCATCAGCTCGATTAGAAAGATTCTTGCAGTTATGTGCTGAAGAAAATATGATTGTATGTAACTTCACTACTCCTGCTAACTATTTCCACGCTATTAGAAGACATGCTAAACTGACGCATAAACTACCTATGATACTAGTTAGTCCTAAAAGTATGTTGAGACATCACGATGCTGTTTCACAGACTTCGGACTTTGTTAGTGGAGAGTTCCAACATATAATCGATGAACCAGATTCAAACATCAAAGCAAATAAAGTGAAAAGATTAATTCTATGTACTGGTAAGCTTTATTATGACTTGTTACAAAAACGTACCGATGAAAATATTGATGATGTTGCAATAGTGAGAATAGAGCAACTTTATCCTATGAACATTACTAAATTAGAAGAAGTAATCAATAAGTATAGCAATGCTACTAAGATAATTTGGGCTCAAGAAGAACCAAAGAATCAAGGTGCTTGGAGTTATATGTTAACTGAACTACTGCAATTAATAGATGATCATAAAAAAATAGAATATGCTGGCCGTCATACAGCTGCATCAACAGCTACTGGTTCATCTAAAGTACACGTACACGAGCAGGCTTACGTTGTTAATACTGCATTGGGCATTGAAAAGTAGAAATACAATCTATAAAAAAAAAAAAAGACGTTCAATTTTTAAATTGAACGTCTTTTTTATTTCTATTAAGAGCTAAGTATTATTTAGCTTCTTTTTCTAATTGGTTTTCACCTTTTTTATCAGGATTTCTTTTGTAGATTTTGCCATCAGCAAATTCTATCATTGTAGGAATCCAAACTTTTCTCAATTTATCAAAGTTGTTTCTTACGAATACATCTCTTTGATTAGCAGCATCGTGATTGTAAGGGTAAGGTTGATTCAAAGTTTTATCAGCAGGGATTTCTTTATCGATTTCGATAGTAAATCTCTTGATTAATTGCTCACCATTATAGTAATCAACTACACCTGATAATTTAACAATACTTTTACCAGAGATATTTTGGAACTGGTAAGTAGGTACGTTTAAAGGTTGACCGTTTTCTTGTTCAATTTTTTGAAATTCGCTAATGTTGAATTTCAATGATTGAGTGAAAAGAGTACTGAATGCTGTTGCTTGAGTTAAGTTGATATTTGTACTCAAAGTTCTTTGCTTTTGACCTTCTATCAATTCACCAATAGTTTTTCCGATTAGAGAATCTTTGATAGGTGAGTAGTATCTGATAGCACTATTCAAATTGTTTACATCATCTAATGTGATTTTGTCAGCATTCTCATCTAATAGACTTTTCATATCTGAAAGTAAATCAAATGTAACTGTATCTTTATAAAAGGCAGGAGTTTTATTCCCACTTTCTTGACAAGAAGTTAATCCTAGTATAGTAATGGCGATTAGACCAAATAGTAATGAACGCATATTATCTCCGATATTGGTAATTAAAATAATCACAAAACTAACGTTATATAATTAGAAATTCAATTATTTTTTAAACATATCTAATATAAGCCCATATCGAAGCCCTTTACAAGATACCAATAAGCTCGATTTTTCAGTATATTTGAGGAATTCAAGGAGTATCAATGCACCTCCTAATATAACATCTGCTCTATTTGGGTGTACATTAAATTCTTCAACTAGTTCTTTGCTAGTTTTATTTACAAAAACATCTACTATTGATTCAAGTCGATTTAGATCTAGTCTGTGATTATGAATCAAATGTGCATTATACTGGGGTAATTGTAAGTCAATTGCTGCGATTGTGGTAGGGGTACCAGCCACTGCTATTAGGTTACCGTCAGTAAAAGGTAAATCTATGTCATTGAACATTTTTAAAATATGATTTCTAGCAGCATCAAAGTTTTCTTTTTTTGACTCAAAATCGGGAAAAAACCCTTCCGTTATACGTACTGCACCAATTTGTAGAGATTTACTAAAAGCTATACTTCCTTCATTACCTACTATTATCTCTGTACTACCACCACCAATATCAAGGACTATATCAGATTTATTGCTTAGTTTTTCGATAGTACCGAGGTAACTAATTCTTGCCTCGTCTATACCTGCAATTATTTCAATAGGTGAGTTTAATATAGTTTCAAATAATTCACGAACTTCATTACTATTATTAGCGTCTCGCATAGCACTAGTAGCAGAGGCACGGACTAATTCGACATTGTGTTCAGAAATAATATGTTTATAGTCATGGAGAATACGACTTGCCCGCATAATTGCATTATCTGATATTATTCCTGTCATATTTAGGCCTTCGCCAAGTCTAGCTATCTGGTGTTCGTCATCTAATATCTTAACTATTTTACCATCGATAACTTCCGCAATAAGTAATAATAATGTATTAGTACCTATGTCGATAGACGCACAGATCATAAGTTTTTCCTGTATTTGTAAGCTATCCATTCTTCTTCGGCTAACTCTTCTAATAATTCGAATCCATTATTATTGGCAGCTTCTAATACTTTTAGTTTATCGTATTTCAGAATACCTGTACATATTAGTATCCCGTCTTTTTTTATAGAAGCCGAAAACTTACTCATATTATCTATAAGTATATTGGCAAAGATATTAGCTACTATCCCGTCGTACTCTTCAAGTTGTAAAGTATTCAGATCACTTTGTGAAACTGTAATATTTTCTACACTATTAAGCTCGACATTTTCAATGGTATTTCTTACTGACCATTCATCTATATCAAATGCATAGACAGATTCAGCTCCAAGTTTTGAAGCCAATATTGCTAACACTCCAGTTCCTGTACCAGCATCAACCCATTTTTCATCTTTATTAACAGTGTTTATCAATAGCTTAGAAGCTAGTCTTGTAGTAGCATGATATCCAGTTCCAAAAGACATCTGAGGGTTTATTTTTATTAAGTACTTATAATGTGATAAATTATCAGCTTTGCTAGTAGGGCTAATAACCAAATCTTCACTGATTATAACTGGTTCTAATGTTTTTTCCCAGTCTTCGTTCCAATTCTTTTCTACTATCTCTGATTCTGATATCAGCTTCGTTTCGAACCCAAGAATATTACTAGCTTCTAACAATTCATTATTTATTATTTCGTTATAGTAATTGGCAAGGAAATTGATTGTTAATTCATCATTAACTTGTTCAATTCCTGTGAACTCTAAATCCGATATTAATGCAATGTATGTATCTTGGTGTTCTTCGGGAACGTATAGTTTAATAGCAATATAGTTTTTCAAAAATTACCTTTTATGATTTTTGTAAAGTTAGGCAAATAGAATATTAAAATAAACAGGATATGATAAATTGGAACACGTAAAGTTAATAATATTCGATGTAGATGGCACAATGACCGATGGGGGAATGTATTATTCCGCCGAAGGTGAGGTGATGAAAAAGTTCCATGTCAAAGACGGTATGGGAATAGTTCTGTTAAAAAAGGCAGAATTTAAAATAGCTGTTATGACTAGTGAAGATTCGCCCATAGCTGCAGCAAGAGCAAATAAGTTAGGAGTAGATGCAACTATATTAGGTTGCCACAACAAAACTGACGCTGTTAAAACCTTAGCTGAAGAAATGGGATTAGAAATGAAAGAAATAGCATTTATGGGAGATGATGTTAATGATCTTCATGCTATGAACTTAGTAGGCTTTTCTGCTTGCCCTGCAGATGCGGTTGATGCAATCAAACATGTTGCAGATTATGTTTGTCAAGCTAAAGCTGGAAATGGAGCAGTAAGAGAACTTGCTGAAATAATACTTAGAACACACGATAAAATAAATATATTAAATGAAAATTGGTAGGAGTCATTATGTCTAACGGACAAGATTATACAAAAGGTTTTTTATTAGGCGCAATAGTAGGTGGGGCAGTAGGTGCTGCGGTTGCTTTATTGACTGCACCTAAAACAGGCAAGGAATTGCGTAAAGATATTTCTGATAAATCAACTGAAATATATGGTAAGGCTAATAACAAATGGGCCGAAACAGAACAAAAAGTCGGACATCAAGTATCTACAACTGTGAACGAAGGAAGAGTGAAAGCTCAGAATATCATTGACTCAGCTAAAAAGCAAGCTAATGAATTACTATATGCAGCAGAAAGCGTTCTTAACGAAGCAAAATCTAAAGCTGGAACAGCTAAAGAATCAGTTCAACATAAAATTGAAGATGTTAGGTCTGCAACAAAAGCTGGTGTAGAGACTTTCAAAAAAGAAATGAACGAAGCACAAAACTAAAACTCATTAATTGTAGTTAAACTTATGGATGAAGTACTAAAAATAGTTGCTATAGTAGCTCTGACCTCTTTGACGTTTCTCGTTGTCTATGTGATAATTTTTTTATCTAAGACAATGAAAATAATCAATGATGCGACTAAAAACTTAGATAAAATCACTGAGAATGTAACAGTCTTGAAAACTAGACTAATGATTACATTAGAAGAGGTTTCTGAAACTCGCAGAGATATAACTGATTTGAAAGAAAAATCATTAGAACATCTTAATCATTGGAAGACTACTAGCGAAAAAGCTAATAGCTTGATAGATAATGTGAATGATGGAGCTGATAAAGTTATACACGCTATCGAACCTTACGAAAGATTAATCAATCGTTCTTACGATAGGATTGCTCCTCCTATAGATAAAGCTACAACTATTTTTTCTGCTTTGTTTAAAGCCATTGAAGTCTTTGGTTCCAAACTTAACTCCAGAAAATAATACCGTAATAAGCTCTGACTAAAAATCAGAGCTTTTTTTATTTATCAACTTCCCACCCCTTATTTTCATTTTAATTCATAATTCCTTTAATTTTGGAACATGATTAATAGAAATGACAATATCATAAAAATTCTACCTGATTTCATAGCAAATCAAATTGCAGCTGGTGAAGTAGTACAAAGACCCGAATCTGTTGTAAAAGAACTAGTGGAAAATTCCCTAGATTCAGGTGCTACGGAAATAGCAGTAATAGTACGGAATGCAGGAAAAGGGCTCATACACATCATCGATAATGGTTGCGGTATGACCAAAGAGAATCTAGAACTTAGTATCAAAAGACACGCAACTAGTAAAATTGAATCACAAAAAGATTTAGAAGCTATAAAATCATTGGGCTTCCGTGGTGAGGCATTAGCATCAATTACTTCAGTAGCACATGTAGAGATAATAACTCGTTCAGAGAATGATAAACTAGGGTACAAGTTAGTATCCGAACCCAATAAAGCCCCTATTTTAGAGGAAGTTAATAGTAATAAGGGCACACAGATATTAGTCAAGAACTTATTTTATAATGTACCAGCTAGGCGAAAATTTCTCAAAAGTAATATGAGTGAGTTTAAGGCCATATCTGAAACGATGATTAAATTTGCTCTTTCTTTCCCATCTATAAGATTTACTTTCTATGATGATGATAATCTAATATTTGATTTGAATGCTTCCGATTTAGAAACTAGAGTTGTTGCTACATTAGGTAAAGCTGTCAAAGATTTGATAATCCCTCTGGAATATGAAGAAGAAGGCATTAAAATACATGGATTCGTCGGGAAGCCATTTCTTGCCAAACAAAACTCATCTAATCAATACTTATTCCTAAATGAAAGAACTATAAAGAACAGATACCTTAATCATGCCATTATGGCTTGTTACGAGGAGTTATTAGAAGAGAAACGCTTTCCATTCTATGTCTTGTTCTTAGAAATTGATCATAACAAGATTGATATAAATGTACATCCGCAGAAACATGAAGTAAAATTCGAAAACGATAGGTTAGTATATAATATAGTAAAGAATGCTGTAATGAGTACTTTAAGAGAAGTAAACCTCATTCCAGAATTCAAAGTAGATACTGAATTAAATTATTCTCCATTTCAAATAGAAAGAAATAGTGATAATGAATCTATTATAGTTAATAGAAGTACTGGCGAGATAATAGAGAGAACTGAACAAAGGGGAAGTTCGTACTCAAATAATTTTAATGAAAACTCATTTAGAAAGGGTAATAATACTGATTTTTCAAATGAAATAAGTCCCGATTTAAGTACAATTTTTAACACTAATGAAGAACAATCGTTCGAATTTCTATTAATAGATGATAGATTTTTAATCGTAAAAGAGCAAGAACATCTACTCGTCATTTATAAAAGAAGAGCACTTCAGCGAATATATTATGAGTATTTGCTCAATTCATTTGAAAAAAGAGAGACCAAAAGTCAAGATTTATTGTTCCCAGATGAAATAAAACTAGAAAAAAGACAAATCGCAGTTTTAAAAGCTCAATCAGAGAATTTAAAGGATTTCGGCTTTATTTTAGAGTTTGACGATGAAGCTGTAACTGTAAGTTCAGTACCAGAAATAATACAAAATGGTAATATAAAATCGATAGTTGAAAGGATTTCAAATAATCTGATTGATTCTGAACATAGTGATAGGGAAGAGCTACACGCATATATAGCACAAATAATAGCAATTAGTATAAATCTAAATACTAACGAAAGTAAGAGTAAATATGAATTAAAAAAGCTATATTTGGACTTGTTCAAATGTCAAAATCCTCATCATAGTCCAACGGGAAAATTGACATCATTTACTATATCTTATAGTGAATTAGAAAAAAAGTTTAGATTATAATTCAAATAATTTGATATATTCTTATAAATCTTTTAATTTTGTAAGCTATAATTAAAACGAAATATTTTGGAGATGTAAATTGAGTACTGGACAATTTACCAAATCGCTTAGAAAAGAAGACGTCAACACCGAATGGTGGATAGTTGACGCGTCGGGCCAAACTGTTGGCAGAGTAGCTACAAAGATAGCAACATTAATAAGAGGTAAGCATAAGCCTAGCTTTACTCCTCATATAGATGATGGTGACTGCGTAGTAGTAATTAACGCTGAAAAAGTTGTGTTCACTGGTAAAAGAGAAGAAAAGAAAACTTACTTCAAGCATACTGGTTACCACGGTAGTGAAACCTTTACTCCTGTAAAAGTAGTAAGAGAAAAGCATCCAGAAAGAATTCTGGAAAGAGCTGTCAAAGGTATGCTACCTAAAACTAAACTTGGACGTAAAATGTCTAAAAAGTTAAAAGTTTACGTAGGTACAGAACACCCTCATGCAGCACAAATGCCAAAAAAATTAGAAATATAAGATAACATCGGAGTTAGAATGAAACAATTTTGGGGAACAGGTCGAAGAAAGACATCTGTTGCATCTGTAAGAATCACACCTGGTAAGGGTGAGTTTGTTATAAATGACAAGGATGTTGATCAGTTTATAGACCTCCAAAGTAATAAAGAAAAAATCCTTAAACCATTGGTTGTAACTGAGCTTAAAGGTCAGTATAATATAGTTGCCAATGTAAAAGGTGGTGGATTGACAGGTCAAACGGGTGCTATTCAACTTGGATTAGCTCGTGCTATTATAGAAATGGATCCTGAATTGAAACAACAATTGAAAGATGCGGACTTGCTTACTAGAGATTCTAGAATGGTTGAACGTAAGAAATACGGTCGCAAAAAAGCAAGAAAGAAATTCCAATTCTCGAAACGTTAAGAAGAATTATTTATCAATCATGCTGGAAAGTACTGTGTGTTGCATACAAGAAGTATGTACCAAGATCTTTCTAGCAGTAGTTAAAACACACAAAATATAAGGAAATACATGAAACACTATGTAGAAATAGAGCAGCTTCTAAAAGCTGGTGCTCATTTTGGTCACTTGACCAGACGTTGGAATCCTGCGATGGAAGATTTTATCTTCAATGAAAGAAACGGGATTCACATAATCGATCTTCGTAAAACTCAAATCTTACTTACTCTTGCTAGAGACGCTGCTTACGAGATAGCACTTAGCGGTAGAAATATTCTTTTCGTTGGTACTAAAAGTCAAGCAAAAGATTTACTTCAAGATGCTGCTAAGAAAGCTGACGTAAACTATGTTTCTGAGAGATGGTTAGGTGGTATGTTAACTAACTTTGCTACTATCAGAAAGTCTATCAAAAGATTAACTTCTATTGACAAGATGTCGATGGACGGTACTTATGAGAAAATCACGAAGAAAGAAAGATTACTATTTGATAGAGATAGAGAGAAACTAAGAAGAATATTTGGTGGTATCGAGAATATGACTCGTCTACCGGGTGCATTATTCATTGTAGATACAAAGAAAGAACACTTAGCTATCAAAGAAGCACATAACTTGAACATACCTGTTATAGCGATAGTTGATACTAACTCTAATCCTCATGAAGTTGACTTCCCAATTCCTGCAAATGATGATTCTAGAAATACAATCGAATTGATTTTAGAAGTTATCACTGACGCTTTAGTTGAAGGCTATACTGTAGCTAAGACTAAACGTGCAGAATTAGAAGCTGAAACTGAAAGAGTTAATAAAGAGAATGAAGATTCTGGTGATGACCAAACCAAAGTGAAGAGAAAACTAAGAGAAAGAAAGAAAGAGGGGGCTTCTGATAAACCTAAAAAGAAATCAGATGACTCTGACAAAGCTGAAGTAAAACAAGACTCAGCTGAATAATGAATTACAAACTAGAGCATCTTTCAAAAGGATGCTCTTTTTATAAATATTGAATTTTAGAAACATTAAAGAATAGAAAAGAAAATGGCAAACATAACTGCACAACAAGTAAAAGAATTAAGAGACAAAACAGGCGCTGGAATGGCGGACTGTAAAAAAGCATTAGAAGAAGCAAACGGTGATATGGGAGCTGCTATAGATGAACTTCGTAAAAGAGGTGCTGCTTCAGCTGAGAAAAGAGCTGATAGAGATACTAACGAAGGTATTGTTGCTACTAAAGTATCTGAAAATGGACAAAAAGCCTCTATAGCACAAGTAACTTGTGAAACTGATTTTGTAGCAAGAAACGAAGAGTTCGTTAACTTTGTTGATACATTAGCTTCAGTTATTTATGATAATTCTCCTAAAACTAATGAAGAATTATTAGCTACTGACATTAATGGTAATAAAGTAGAAGATAGATTCAACGAAATACTTGCTAAATTTAGTGAAAAAATTGAAGTTAGTAAATTTGAAAACCTAGAAACTTCTGGTTACTTCGTGGATTATATCCATGGTGGAAGTAAATTAGGTGTTATTGTAGAAGTTAGTTCTTCAAAAATTAGTGAAGAATCTAGAGCTTTGGTAAGAGATATAGCTATGCAAGTAGCTGCTATGAATCCATCTTTCCTAGATAGAACTACTGTAACTCAAGAGATTCTAGACAAAGAAAAAGAACTTTATAAGCAACAAGCTCAAGAAGAAGGTAAACCTGCTGATATAGCTGAAAGAGTAGCTGAAGGAAGAATCAACAAATTCTATAAAGAGAATTGCTTGGTAGAACAACAATACGTAAAAGATGGTAATATGACTATAAATGATGTATTGAAACAAATTTCTGAAAAAGCTGGTGAAGATGTTAAAATCAATCAGTTTATCAGATATTCTATTGGTGGATAATAATTGAAACCTGTCTATAAAAGAATATTCTTAAAAGTTAGTGGAGAATCTCTCATGGGTGATACTGGTTACGGTATCAGCCCTGAGATTCTTACTAAATTCGTCCAAGAGATTGTACAAATACACGAACTTGGTGTAGAAATAGGTATTGTTATAGGTGGTGGCAATATTTTCAGAGGGATTCAAGCCTCTGCACACGGAATTGATAAAGTTTCTGGTGACTATATGGGAATGCTAGCTACAGTTATTAACTGTATGGCTTTCCAAAATGTACTAGAAAAGCATGGAGTTCCTACTAGATTACAAACCGCAATAAAGATGGAACAAATTGCCGAGCCTTATATACAACGCCGAGCTATTAGGCATTTAGAGAAAGGTAGAGTTGTACTTTTCGGTGCAGGTACCGGTAATCCTTATTTTACTACTGATACTGCTGCTGTACTTAGAGCAATAGAAGTGAAAGCAGAAGTAGTTATAAAGGGAACAAGAGTAGAAGGTGTTTATGATTCCGATCCTGAAAAGAATAGTGATGCTGTAATGTTTGATAAAATTAGTTTCAGAGAAGTATTAAGTAAAGATTTGAAAGTAATGGATCATACTGCTATAACGCTATGTAATGAGAATAAACTTCCTATTAAAGTAATTAACATGAATAAACCTGGTAATCTGTATAGATTAGTTATGGGTGAAAAAATTGGTACAACCGTATCTGTCTAAGGAGTTAAATATGGAAATAAATGATATACTAAAAGAAACTGAAGAGCAAATGAGTAAATCATTTGATTTTTCGAAAGCTCAAATAGAAAAAATTAGAACTGGTGGTGCTAGTGCAACTTTAGTTGACGGCATTGAAGTTTTAGCTTATGGTACTAATACACCTCTTAATCAAGTGGCGGGTATTTCTACTCCTGATGCACGAACTATAATGATTCAACCTTATGATACAACGCTATTAGGTAGTATTGAAAAAGCTATTCAACAAGCTGATTTGGGTTTCAATCCTCAAAATGATGGTAATGTACTTAGAATTCCTGTTCCTCCTCTTACAGAAGAAAGAAGAATGGAATATGTTAAAGTTTGCAAAAACTATGCTGAAGAAGGTAGGATTGCTATTAGAAATTCACGTCGTTCTGCTATTGAAACTTTAAGAGCAGCTGAGAAAGAAAAAGAAATTTCAGAAGATTTACAAAAAGATGGCGAATCCGGTGCTCAAGAATTAACTGATAAATACATAGCTATGATTGATTCAGTTTTTGCTATAAAAGAAAAGGAACTAATCGGTAAAGATTAATCCCTTTTAAAAAGATATTTTATAGAGCAGCTGTTTCTTAATAGCTGCTTTTTTTTTACTTTTTCTGTTTTATATTCCCACTTACATATCTATCTAAATTGTAAATTGAATATGTATAGTGAAATCCTTTAGTTTTCTTACCCTGACCTAATTCCATTGTAAAGTTCTGTTCCTGAGTAAAGTATTGCCAGATAGGTACATGTAATTCATTACTCATATAATTCTCACTATGACCATTTATAACCGATGTCATGTAAAACATAGCTTCTTTACTCTCTATAAATACTTCTCCAGCACCTGTTGTTGATAAATCAACTTTGGTACAGCTATAATCTAAAGTATCTACGCCACCCTTATTTTCTATCAAATATGTCATAATTACCTTTGGAGTTTGATATCCATTTTCAGCTAAATACGATGTGTCTTTTTGTAAAATGGTACTACTACCTTTTGTACTGCATTTCATTCCAATGGGTTGAATTAATGAGCCTTGGAATGGACCACCAGCTGTTAGTCCTTTAGTAGTTGTGTCTGTATAATGGTACGAATACCTTTTACCTAAAGAGTCAATTTCTATTATTACTTTCTTATTTAACCATGGGTGATTCTTTCTTTCTACTTTTTCATATAGAGGTTTAAATTCATAACCAATGTAACCGATGTTCTCATAAGAAAGGAAAAAATGACCAGTCTTTTTGTCAATCTTTTCGCATACTATTCTAATTCTGTCAAATCTTTCTTTAGTCAAATAACTTTCCCAGTTAACAACTATTGAATCACCAGATTCAACTCTGTATTCTAAAGTATCACCAACAGAAAAATTATAGTAGTGACACAAAGTATCATTACTTTTTTCTATATCTCCGGTAATCAAGTTTTCGTCTAATTTCTGATTCTGAGAGGTAAGAGTTAGAAATGATGTTAATATTAATACACAGATAATTCTATATTTCATTGTTTTTCGTAGTTTTATTTTGGACAAGTTCCAAAGTTAATATAATTAATTGTTTTTGTTCCAACATTGTCTTAATTTTACAGATAAAGCCTTTAAAAAATATAGTATTATGAAAAAGTTAACCACATTAGTATTTGCAGCAGTACTAATACTTAACACTCAAATGTTTTCTCAAACGGGATTATTAGTTACAGACTATGACTATTCTAACTACCCGAAAGTTACACTCGAGTATTATGTATTTAAAAATGCCATTAATCAGAACTCTACATTGAACGCAAATGATATCATTATATTGAATAATGATATTAGTATCGACAATAAGACGATAAATTGTGATAATAACGTTGATTTAAATGAAAATTCAGTGATTGTATCAATTGATTTGGCTATTGATAACCGAAGTTTTAATTTTGACTCAGTACTTTCTGCGGCAGACTATCTTCAGTTAAACACCCCAAATTCAGAGTTTTCTCTATCATCTTTTAGTACAGTTAATCACCTTAATTTTGATTTTGATCAATCATTCTCTAGTTTTAAAAATGAATTATTAAAATTAAAAGGGTCTGATAAGTCTAGAATAGATTCTGTTTTTTATTCTTTACCTGCCGGTAGTAGTACTATATTCCAAACTGCAAACCCTAGTAATGCGAAACATATTGTAGTATATACAGATAAAAGAAGTTCAATTGACATAGTTTATCTTAATAGATTAAAATCTGACGGTATAAAATTATATCTTGTTGTATTAGAAAATAGTGCTGATAAGAATGTGAAGGCCTTTTTTGATCAAAATGATGACTTCTTCTTATTTGAAAAAGTTAACAAATCAGATTTGAAGTTAGTAACCTTAGCCGTGAAAGAGCTTATAAATGGTAACTATCCTTGTTCATTAGTATATACAACTGCTATTGATTGCGATACATCTATAGTAGCTAATATTTCAGTTCCTTCAATTGCTACAAGTAAAGAATTCAGCTTTAGTGTTAGCTCGACACTTATTCCAAGACTAGCATTAGCTCCTTCGTATTATGGATTTAGCTCAGTATTACCGAAAAGCAAAAAAGAAGCTGATATAGTTATCACGGCCGTTAATGCCGATATAAATATAGATAGTATTTATTTCTCAGATGATAAGAATGGGGTGTTCAAATTTTTAGAAGGGAAGATCTCTTCTCCTCAGGTTCTTAATAATGGTAACAACTGGACAGTTAAAATTGAGTATGCACCGGAAGATTCTAATATTGTTTTCACGAAGTTAGTAATTGCATCAGACGCATGTCTGAATGAGGAAGTACTAATAACTGGTGGATTCCCTAATACTCCACCAATCGTAAAGAATATAGAAATAGTCTCCCCTAATAAATGCGATGAGAAATTGATAGTTGGTGATGATTACAAAGTTACTTGGTCTGGATTATTACCAAGCGATGTAATTCAATTAGAATATTCTATTGATAATGGTAGCAAATGGGATACACTAGCTAGCAACGTAACTGATTTGAAGTATAATTGGACTATTCCTGATGTAGAAAGTGAAGAATGTCTTGTCAGAGGTATTCAGTTGTGGCCTAATAACATAGGTAGAACTTTAGATTTAGTGCATCCAGAAGCTGTAAATACTGCATTCTTTGACCATGTAGATGGATCTAAAGCAGTTACTTCTTGTAATGATGGTGGAGTAAGACTTTGGAATACTAATACAGGAAAATTAGTAAGACATTTCAAAAAACACACTAAAGAAGTGAATTACGCTGTATTTAGTCCCGATGATACTAAAATAGCATCTGCTAGTAATGACACAAGTGTTATACTTTGGGATTCTAATAATGATTCGAACCCACTTCAGATAATTGAAAATCATAATGATGTAATTAGATCAGTAAATTTTAATCCTATTGGTACAGAAATTATATCTGTAGATAAGTCAGGTGTATGTAAGATATTTGAAGTATCGTCTGGCAATGAGCTTCATTCGTTTTCACCTGATGGTAGTAAACCACTTTGGTTTGGAGATTACCATCCATCTGGGGATTTTTACCTTACTGGTGGAAACGGTGGTAGCGTAAAAGTATGGGATGCTGTTACAAATAGTTTTGTTAAAGAGTTTAAAATATCTGGCTGGGTTAGTCAGTTTGCGCTTAATCAAGATGGTAGCCGACTACTAATCGTAGATATTTTAAGATATGAAACTACAGTTTGGGATTTTAATAATACAAGCAATTCACTATTTACATTAAAGCATAATAGCCAATCAAACAGACCTTTGAACTCGGGTTCTTTCAATGAATTTGGTGGCCAAGAATATATACTAACGTCTGGAGACGATTATACTGCTAACTTGTGGACTTCTGATGGAGATAGTATCAATGTATATAAAGAACATACGAATTCAGTAAGGACTGCAAATTTCAATTTTGATGGGCAAAGAGTTATTACTTCTAGTTGGGATAAAACTGCTAAAATATGGAATCTTGATGAGCGTGATTTACAAATGGATACTTCTGATTGTGTTTTCACTATTACAAAATTGAAATTTGATTCGAAAAGCTTAAATTTCAGTGATACTTATCTTGGTGATTATAAAGATACAATTTTTTCTGATGCACTTATTAATTTGAATGATTTCCAGTTTCCAATTAGAAATGCTTTCCTAAGAGGAGCTAATATTAGTGATTTTGAAATTACTAATAATCTGATAAATACAATAGTTGACACTTTACTTACAAATAAATCTGTTACTTTGGATGTTAGGTTCAAACCGACAGATCTGGGTATTCGAAAAGCTGAATTAGTATTGGATTTACCAGGTAATCAAGTTGTGATTCCATTGCAAGGTAATTGTACAAAGAGAGATTTAGAAATAGTAGAAGGAGCTATTCTATTCGATAAAGTTGATATTGGTGATTTCAAAGATAGAGTAGTAGATGTTATTGTTAGAAATAACTCTAATAAAGATATAGTAATAGACTCTATTTATATTGATATACCTAGAAGCAATGACTACTCTTTAGTTGTAGAAAATCCGATAACTGAATTGAAAACCGGTAAAGAAATTGGAATAATAGCTCGATTTGCTCCTCAATTTATAGATAGATCTAACGCCGATATCGTATTTATCCATAGTGGTAATAACTCGCCAACAAGAATATCACTATTTGGAAGTGGCTCAATCCCAGTATTTGATACCACGACAGTTAGTATATCTGATATAGAAGCTTCATCAAATAATAGAGTTATTGCAAAGATTAGCTTAACTGAACTAAAGCCAGAATTAAAAAATGACGAATTTAGAGGGGTAACTTTTGATATTTCTTTTAATTCGACTTTACTTCATCCAGAATTCTCTGTAACATCTGATGAAATAGTCGATGGAATAAGAACAGTTAGAGTAGAAATGGATGCAAATGATAATTGGTTTGCAACTGAGACAAAAGAGAATAAGACACAAGCAAATGAAGTAGAAATAGCTGAATTGCCATTCCGAACTGCATTAGGTAATGATTCCACTTCATCATTGAATATAAATGGTGCTAAAGTACTCGGAAAAGCAAAATTAAAAATATTCGAGACTGATGGACATTTCAGACTTTTAGATTTATGTACTGAAGGTGGAGCACGATTATTCGATGCTTCAGATAAATTCAATTTGGAAGCTCCTAGTCCGAACCCACTAGTTGCTAGTACGTATATAAATTATGAATTGCTAGAGAATAGCAACATCGAATTAGACGTAATAGATTATACTGGTAATAGATTGCTTAGTATAGATTCTGGTTTCAAAACTATTGGAACATACTCGGCTTCATTAGAAATAGAAAAATTACCTTCAGGTATCTTTTTCATTAGATTACAAACTCAAAACCAAAGTATTGTTAGAAAAATACAAATAGAAAGATAATTATGATTAGATCTCCTAGAGGAACCAATGATATATTGCCAATCGAAATTAATAAATGGCATTACCTAGAAGAAGCGATTCGTAATATCACTTCTAGGTTTGGATATGCAGAGATAAGAACTCCGATATTCGAATCAACTGAAGTATTTTCAAGAAGTATTGGAGATACTTCAGATATAGTTAATAAGGAAATGTACACTTTTATGGATAGAGGAGAGAATTCGATTACTCTTCGTCCAGAAATGACTGCCGCACTCGTTAGAGCTTGCATTCAAAACAGTTTAGCGAATAGGGGAGAACTGGAGAGACTTTGGTATTATGGTCCTTTCTTCCGCTATGAAAGACCACAAAAGGGTAGGTTTAGACAGTTTCATCAATTTGGTGCAGAGTGTTTATCTTCCCCAAACCCAGAAGCTGATGCAGAAGTTATACTTTTAGCACATTCATTGATAACTGATTTGGGTATCAATGATTATAAATTGAATATTAATTCACTCGGTAATAGTGATTCTAGAGATGTTTATAGAGATAACTTAGTAAAGTTTTTTTCAAAATATGAAAATGACTTATCAGAAGATTCAGTCAGAAGATTGGCTTCTAATCCGCTTAGAATTTTAGATTCAAAAGATACGAAAGATATAGAAATTGCAAATGATGCACCACAGATAATTGACTCATTGGATACTGAAAGTAGAAATCACTTTGATAGAGTATTGAATATACTTGAGACATTAAATGTGAAGTATAACGTTTCTTCAAAATTAGTTCGTGGTTTGGATTATTATTCTCACACCGTATTTGAGTTCCAAAGTGATGCTCTTGGTTCTCAAGACTCTTTTGGTGGGGGCGGTAGATACGATGGCTTATTCGAACAATTAGGTGGCAAATCCACGCCAGCAGTAGGCTTTGCACTAGGTGTAGAGAGACTTCTGCTTATAATTGATTCTTTGAATAAGAATACTCAAGACAATTCAGTTGATTTCTATGTTGTTACTGGTGACGAAAATTATATGAATAAAGCATTTGAACTTTCTAATAAATTAAGAAATAAGGGTTACAAAGTTGTTTCTGACATTCAAAGAAAATCGTTCAAATCACAAATGAAAGATGCAAATAAGTATAATGCAACTAATGTTATAATACTTGCAGAAAGAGAGATGAACGAAGGAAACTTCACATTGAAAAACATGGAGAGTGGTGAACAACAACAATTGTCAATAGACGAAATAGATAATATAGTAGATTATATTAAATGAAATTCCTTGAAAAAATAGATTTTCACAAGATAGCAATTATGCCAGTTATACGTTGGCAATTCAAACTTGCACTTATTTTTATAGCTCTATTGACTGTTATAGTTATTATCTTTCAAACCCAGATAGTTGTTCAAGACATAATTGAAAAAGAAACTAAACTAATCAAATCATATTCTAAGATATTGGAGAGTTTGGAAGACCCTAATTTTGAGAATATAGAGTTTTCACTACTATTGAATGATCAAATATTGCCTAATATCTCATTTCCTATGATATTGACGGATGATAAAAATGAACCCTTATTTCCATTCGAAAGTAATATAAGAAATATAGAAATAGATACTACTAAATCTATACCCGACCAAAGAGAATTACTTAAATCTAAGATAGTAGAGATGGCACAAACTTATGAGCCAATAGTTATCAAAGATCATAATGGAAAAATACTTTCGAAGATATACTACAATAACTCAGATTTAGTAACTGCGCTTCAGCTTTACCCAATATTAGCTGTGATAGGTGTAGTAGTGTTACTTACAATTGGGTATATAATCTTCAATAGTGTACGTAGAAACGAAGAATCAAAGGTATGGGTTGGTATGTCCAAAGAGGCAGCACATCAGCTAGGAACACCTCTATCGTCTCTATTAGCATGGATGGAGTTACTCCGGCTTAATATAGATGACCCAAGAGCAATCAGCGAAACTCTTTCGGAAATGGATAATGATGTAAATAGAATGAAAACCATTGCCAATAGGTTTTCCAAAATTGGGTCTAAACCAGAACTGGAGAACGAACACATATTCTATGTTATAGATGCGGCTTGCAATTACGTAGAAAAAAGATTACCTCACCTTGGTCGGAAAGTAGAGATAATCAGAGATTTCCCCAAAGAAAAAGTAGTAGTGGAGATGAATTTGGATCTTTTCACTTGGGTAATGGAAAATCTTATTAAAAATGCCGCCGAATCTATAGAAGATGAGAATGGTCGAATTCGTGTTTCTATGACTGTAACAGGAAAAAAGGTCCTAATATTTGTCAAAGATAACGGTAAAGGTATGACTAATAAGATTAAAAAGCAGATTTTTGTACCTGGGTTTACAACTAAGAAACGTGGCTGGGGTTTAGGGCTTAGTCTTTCGAAAAGAATAGTAGAAGATTATCATAAAGGAAGAATCTGGGTTGAGGATACTTTCCCAGGTAAAGGAACTACGTTCGGAATAGAAATTCCTGTTATAACTAATAGTTAGATTCATCTCTCCATTGCTGTATTTTCCAAATCTCATCTACTTTACTTCGTACTAATTGTATGTTGGCTCTACCATTTATCCTTGTTATATCGTCAGCCCTGAAAGAGAGTTGAAGGTTAAAGCTTCTGAGTATATTTTTAGATAATGAATCACCAATCTCAAATATAATTTCGTTCCATATTAAATCAATGCTCTCTGTAGAGTCAAATAATGTTCGTGTAGTTCGAAGGTCTATATCTTTACCCCAAGAGTTGTCAATCCCTAATTCATAATTTCTATATATGAATGTAAAGTCATTATTTAACAGATTACTATATACGGAAGTGTCAGCAAAAATATAAGCATAGCGCCAATTTTGGAACACACCCTCTACTGTTTTTTGGTCACCCAATACTAAGCTACCTTCTTCACCAGTGTATTTACTTGGTGCAAAAGGATTACAAGCAGAAATAAATAATGCTATTAGTAATAGTATTTTGACTTTAAATATGACCATGAGTATAGAGTATTATCTTCTGACTGGAAATCGTACCAACTAGTTATGTACCAAAATCCAGTAGAACTATTCTTTAAAACGATTCTCGTACTTCCTGCGTAATTCCTGTCAGATAAATCATTTACGAATTCGATATTCAAAAAGTAATTTCCCGTGAATACTATAGAATCGTTGAAATTCTGATATTCAACATCAGTGAAATTTACGTTCGGGTTTGTCGCATCTAATATAGATGCAACCATCGAAGTAAAGTATTTTTCTTCACTATCTCTGTTCCATTCCGAAAAGAGACCCTGAAACTGAGCCATAGTTTGTGGGTCAGCTATATATACGAACTCAGATAAACCAGTAAAACTAGAGTCAGAAAAACACAATAAGTAATTATTCAAATTTCTTTCTTTTATTGAATTCTTCAGGTTCTCAATTACTAAATCATAAGAAGTAGGGGGGATGTACCCAGTGCCACCTGTATCAGGTTTTTCAGGAGTCCTAGTGCTGAATAATTCACATGAATTAATAAGTACAGGTAGCAATATAATTAGCAAATACTTCATCTAATTAGCACTCGTCCTTCCAAAGCACGACTAATTGTAGCATTATCTGAAAATTCGATGCTTGTACCTAATGGAATACCGCTAGCTAGCTTAGTTACTTTTATATCCAATGGCTTAATTAGATTAGCTAAGTATTGAGCTGTAATATCACTCTCCACATTCGGATTAAGTGCTAGTATCACCTCATCAACTCCTTGCAATCTATTTATCAGCTCCCTTATCTTCAAATCTTCTGCATTTATATTATTAAGTGGATTTATAACTCCGTGCAGTACGTGATATAAGCCCGAGAATTCGTTTGTATTGTCAATATAGCTAACATCAGATGGATCTTCTACAACACAGATTTTAGATTTATCTCTTTTCTCAGATTCACATATTTTGCAAACTTTCGTTTCTGTGAAATTATAGCAAACTTCACACAAATATACATTCTCAACTAAATCTAATATTGTAGATGAGAATTTATTCGCATATTCAATGTCCTGCTTCAATATATGATATGTCAACCTGCGAGCTGTCTTTTTACCTATAGTAGGTAGAGAAGAGAGAATATCGACCATTCTCTCAATATTATCAACACCATTATTCATTAGAATCCTAAATTTAGTCCAGGTATGTTCGGCATTCCGTCTTTCATTTTACCCATTTCCTGTTCTACAGTTTTCTCTACTTCTTCAA
This sequence comes from Bacteroidota bacterium, assembly GCA_048267165.1. Lineage (GTDB taxonomy): Bacteria > Bacteroidota > Ignavibacteria > Kapaibacteriales > UBA2268 > PGYR01. The sequence continues at coordinate 37,687 of JBLWYD010000004.1, read as the reverse complement.
TTGCTTTGTTTGTAGCTGCTACAACTAAATCTAATAACATAGTTTTATCATCAGATTTAAGTATGGCATCATCTATATCTATAGACTTAACTCTTGTATCACACGACATAGTTACTTTTACCATTCCACCGCCAGATTCGGCAGTTACTTTGATTTCTTTTAATCTTCTTTTCGTCTCTTCCATCTCAGTTTGCATGTTTCTAATTTTTTCCATCATGCCGCCAATATCAAAACTCATATTCTTTCTCCAATATAATTTAAAACTAATTCAATTATTATACGTTTAAGTATGTAAGATAATACAAACTAATTAAATTATTTGACTACTTATTTAAGGAGAGAGAGAAATATGGGAATATTTAGCAGAATGTCTGACGTTATCAAAGCAAATATCAATGATATGTTAGATAAGGCAGAAGATCCAGAAAAAATGATAAAGCAGATGGTTCTAGAAATGGAAGAATCTGTTAATAAGGCAACCCTATCAGTTGCACAATCTATAGCTAATGAAAAGCAATTACAAAGAAGATTAGAAAAAGAACAAGCATTTGTGGCTGATTGGCAAGCTAAAGCTGAACAAGCAATAGTAGCAAGTAGAGATGATTTGGCTAAAGCTGCAATAGAGAAAAAGTTGGTTGCTCAAAAGAATGTGAATGATTTACTTCCTACTCATGCTTCTGCGAAAGCGACTGCTGAGAGATTAAAATCTCAGTTAGATCAACTGAAAAAGAAATTGGATGAAGCTCGTTCAAGACAAAATACTCTGATTGCGCGTTCTAATGCCGCAAAAGCTGAAAAGCAACTGAATCAGGCAATGAATGGAACTGGTACTGATGCTTTCAGTAAATTTGATAAGATGGAAAGCAAAGTAGAGCAAATGGAAGCAGAAGCTGAAGCTTTTGGTGAACTAAATAGCTCTGATAAATCTTTAGAAGAAGAATTTGCGAATCTATCTAATCCTGATGTAGATGATGAACTAGAAAAGTTGAAAGCACAAATCAGTGGTAGAGGTTAATATGAATCAAAAACTTATAGATACTAACTCTAAACTAAAATCATTCTTTGAAAGTAATTTCAATGAAACAACTTATTTCGATGAAGAATCTTTTATAGTAACAAAGGGATCTACACAAGTGCTAGTTAAAGCTGAAAATATAACAGAGGATCATGTTGTAATTGATTTGATATCTCATGTTGTAAAGAATGCTAAAGTAGATGATAATCTTAAGAATTTTTTGCTAAGAGCTAACTCTGAGTTGAAATTTGGTGCTTTTGGATTGTTATTTGATGATACAATTACATTCCAACATTCTATATTAGCTAACGATTTTTCTGAAGTTGATTTGAAAAGCTCAATCAATGCAGTTGCTAGTGTAGCAGACTATTATGATGATATTATAGTTGAGAAAGCTGGTGGCAAAAGAGCATTAGATGATTTGAATGATGATGTATAACTGATTTTAAAAAGAATTAGTTGAAATATAAAAGCGATAATATTGAATTATCGCTTTTTTTATTTTATTCTGATTATTATGCTTCTATTGAGGTATCTACCTTGAGGAGTAGTTTCATCATACTTATCTGTATTAGTTCTCTCTTCAAAATAGAACATTTTAGCCGTATTCATTTTTATGAAATCGATAGCATTCGCTGCTCTTTCTGAAGCTATTTTAATATTAGCTTCTTCTAAACCAATATCATCTGTATTACCAATAATTACAATAGTCTTACCTTCAGGAAGCAATTCAACTAATTGTTTTAATAATATTTTAGTTTCGTCTGTTAGTGTAGAACTCGCAAAATCAAACATGAGTAATGCTTCGAACTCATCTGTTTTAAGCTCTACTTGCTTTTCATTAATCTTACTAATCTCAACATTCTCTATATCTTTTTCTATAAATTGATTGCTACTTAATTCAGATTCAATAGTGAAGTTACCTTTTTGGGCTGTCAAATCTCTACTAAATTCAGTTTTTATATTTCTTGAATTAATATCCTGAGCTGTATTCATTAAATTATTTTTGAAAGTCACTTTACCTGAAATATTTTCAAATTCAGTAGTAAAATCTATAAAACCGAATAATTTTTCATATTCTGTTTTTTTCACAAATTCTACAGAGTTCGCATTAACTAAGTCAATTTCCACTCTTCTGTTTTCCGCTAACCCTTGCTCATATTGGATATTAGTTGAAATTTTAGGGTTAACAGTGTATTTAGTAGTTATTCTATCGGCTGAAATACCTTTACTTATAAATACTTTTTTAACATTCGTAACCCTATCTTTAGCTAAGCCGAGATTACTGTTTTCATCTGTTCCAGATGTACTTCCTTGAAGTACCAAGTTTGCTTCAGGATATTTATTAAGAATTCCTATAAGCTTATCGAATATATTATTATGATCTTCAATTGGTGTCTTATTATCAGCTTTGCCATTATATGAGCCCCTAATATCACTCGAATTCTTATCAAAGAATATAGCTAATACTATTGGTGGAGTTGCTACTAGCTTTTCCCCAATCTCTATATAGCTGTTTTCATAATCAAATTTTGAGTCTAATGTTAAAGTTGGAGTCGGTTCTGGTTCAAAAGGTAAAGGCTGTAATGGTCTCTGAGGTGGAATAGGTGGTATGTACTCTTTTGGTTCATCGAATGCTAATTTGATACCCAATGACCCAAATAGGTTGAAAGTACTAATGTCAGCATCTGTCAATAGCATATTCATATCATTTGAAATACCTAGTCGCTGAACAAAGTACAAATTATGCGCTATTTTCATATTATTATAAAGCGAAGCCGATAGATTAAATATAGTGGAATTCAAAGTAGTGAAGTCTCCTTCTGCGTTTACTCTTTCAAAGAAAACTTTATCATCTATTTTGAATGCTGCTCCGGATGGTTGATCTATTATTTCTTTTTGTAAGAAGTTACCAGATTGTTGTAAGTGAAAACTTGGGGATATATTTAGATTAAGAGGCCCATTGAATACTTCCTCGTCAATTAGTATATTGAAGTCTAACCCAATATCAAAAGAATTGAAAGTAACATCTAGCTCTCTATTAGTCTGAACAAATTCTACACTGTCGGTTTTTAAATTTCGAGCATAAGCCGTGTCTGGATTGCCTAATAGTCCATTTTTTGTTTGATAACCAGCATGAAAACCTACATTTAGAAAGTCAAATAATCTATATTCAGCGAACAGTCTTGCATTTAGACTATTCCCACTACCAGTTTCATAACACCCGCAATTATTAATACCTTCAAAAGTTATAAAATTTGCATCATAATTTGTTAACCCATAAGTAGCATCAGCACCAATATAATACGGTGATTCTTTAGCTATCATTAAAAAGGGAGAGGTTATAAATATGAAGTATATTAGAATTTTTGAGTTTAGTATCATTTTATAAATTGCTTGTCATTTTTATTCCAAAATAAGTAAAACCTAAAGCTAGAACAATACTAGCAACTATATAAATAATAGCAATCATTGTTTCACCAGACTGAATAAGTTTAAAAGTGTCTAATGAGAATGACGAAAAAGTAGTGAACCCACCTAAAAACCCTACTAATAGGAATAACTTCAAAGATTCGTTTACATTTATGTTTTCTTGGAAATATCCATATAATAATCCTATTGCAAAACTACCGACCACGTTAACTACGAACGTTCCTACTGGATTTGGCTGTTCGAATAATTCATACATTGTTTTTTCTCCAAGAATAGTAATCAAGTACCTCAGTACTGAGCCAATTCCCCCGCCTAGAAAAATGAAAAATAAGTCAGAAAACATCATAAACTCATATTTATTTGCTAATTATTTATATTCACATTTATAATTTATCAAAATTTCTTCTTAATTTTACATTCTAATGTGTGTGCTAAAAATTAACTCAGGGCTATCCCATGAAAATTCTTAAAATTGTACTCATCGCTATTGCAGTGATACTAGGCTTGCTAATAGTTGTAGGCTTGTTTCTTCCAAATACAATGTCTGTTGAAAAGTCAATTGTAATTGATACTCCTTCTAATGTACCTTATAGTCAAGTTACTAACTTAAGGAATATGCCAAAATGGGACCCGTGGTCAAAATTGGATACAACTATGGAAACTGTATATGAAGGGCCAATAGCAGGTGTTGGTGCTAAACGTTCTTGGAAGAGTAAAGATGAACAAGTTGGTTCTGGTTCGATGACTATTACTAAAGACGAACCATTCTCAAATATAGAAGTAGAGTTAGATTTTGGAGATCAAGGTCTTGCAACTTCATACTATAAGTTTGAAACTATTGAAAAAGGAAAAACTAAGGTAACTTGGGGTTTTGATAGTGAAATAGATATTCCAATATTTGGCGGATATCTTTGTCTGATGATGGGGCCAATGGTTGAAAAGGAGTATATAAAAGGTTTAGAGAACTTGAAAAAGCTATCAGAAGGTATTAAAAATCAACAGGACGTATCGAATAGAAAAATATCTATTGAAAATGTAGATTCTCAAGTAGTTATTTGTATGACTACAGCAACTACTCCGACTGATGCAAATCTATCTGAAAAAATGGGAGTATCTTATGGTCAGCTATTATCAAATATTCAAGTAAATGGAATGGAAATGTCTGGTTCACCAATGACTATAACTACAAAATGGGAAGAAAATGAATATGTTTTTGACAATTGTATTCCTATTAAAAGTGTAAAAGGGGATTTGTCAGCAAAAGTATTTGAATCAAAGACTTATGCTGGTACTACAATGCGAATTGAACATATAGGGGCTTATACTGGAATGGATGCTTCTTATGAAGCAATTCTCTCTTATATAGCACAAATGGGATTAGAGATTACTCAAAACCCATGGGAAATATATATTAGTGACCCTTCGGACACACCAGAAGATAAATTAATAACTCATATTTATTTTCCAATACAATAAAGAATAACAAGGGGAGTAAAGCTCCCCATTTTTATATGAATATAGTTATCGACTCAAATATAGTTTTATTAAAAGAATCATTGGAACCAGATTTCAATGTTATTACTTTTGATGGGGGAAAACTTACTCCACAGTTACTTTCAGAAACCAAAGCTGAAGTACTTTTTGTGCGTTCAACCTCCAGCTGTGATGTCTTCCTATTGGGTGGCACTAATGTAAGGTTCATTGGAACTGCAACAGCAGGAATAGATAATCTTGATTTAGAATTCCTTGAAAAAAATAGAATTAAATGGACAAATGCAGCAGGTTCTAACTCTATTTCTGTTGCTGAATATACAACATTAGCTATTCAAAGTTGGTGCCTTGAGAATCTTAAGGATATATCAAAATTAACTTTAGGTATAGTTGGTTTTGGTAATATCGGAAGTAAAGTAGGTAAAATATTCGAAAATCATTGTAAAGAAATACTCGTAACTGACCCGTTTATAGAAAATATAGATGATATAAATGCTACTTTATGTGGTATAGAGGAGTTACTTGCTAATTCAGATATTATTACTTTCCATACACCACTAGTAAAGGATGGTGATCATCCGACATATAAACTTCTTGATTTGAATAAAGTGGATTTAATACAGAAAGATGCTTTGATTATTAATGCTGCAAGGGGTGGTGTTGTAGATGAACAAGCTCTTAAAATAGCTAATCACAATCCTAATAACTTAATATTTGATGTTTGGGAAAATGAACCCAATATTGATTCGGAATATGCAGCAAGTTTATTTTTATCAACTCCACATATTGCTGGACATTCATTCGAAGGTAAGTTACGAGGAACTTTGAATATGCTCCAATCTTTAGAAGTTTATTTAGGTAAAAGGATTGATAAAAAACATATAATCGATGAGATGAATAAGTATAAAAAATATAAGCTATCATCTTTAAGCTATTATGAGTTATATGATAAACTTCAGAAGAGCATTAAGCTTTCAGAATCAAGTAATGAATTTAAAAGAATGCTAACTAATTTCGATTATAAGAAGTTTAATCAGATTAGAAAGGATTATCCAAAACATAATGAAACGCTTTCAGACGATTCATTTTAAAGTATTACAATCAGCTAATTTATTGTAAATAGAATTTGGGTAATCGGTTTTGAGTTTATCGAAATACCACTGAGCAGTGCTCTCATCTCCTAAAGCACATAATAAATGCCCTTGTCTAAGTAGAACTCTTTGCTTAAGATTAGCACTCAAATCATTATTCATAATATCATTGAGCAACCTATTAGCGAGTTTATACTCATTATGAACTATCAAACATTCTGCACTATAGAAAACAGCTTCGTGATATAATGAGTCCTTATCTTTTAAGGTTTCTTGTAATATACCAAATTTCTCGCATGCTATATCAATCTGACCATTATTGAATAAGTAAATAGCTGAATCTAGCTCGACACTTAGACTTCTTTTCTTGTTCTCGTCACTTTCGTTAACATAGATGGGAGGTAGTTTTATATAAACAGTGTCTTTATCATTTATATAGCCGGCTGATGCTGATTCATCAGCTTGATACCTATTAGTGTTGCCAAATCTTGAAGTATCGTTTAAATCGCCATTATTACTCCTTGTCATATATCTATTTCTGACAGGGGAGCAAGCAACTAATGCTAAGAATAATATGATACTAATATATTTCATTTTACTATCTTACTTTGAATGTAGCCATAGTTATGATAGCCAAAATAATACCAACTATATAAAATCTAGTAACAATTTTTGATTCGTGTATTCCAGTTTTTTCAAAATGGTGATGAATTGGAGCAATCCGAAACATTCTCTTTCCTACACCAGTTTTATTTTTTGTATATCTGAAGTAAGTAACTTGGATTATAACAGACAATGCCTCCACAAAGAATAAACCACCTAATATTGGTAGTAAAAACTCCTTCTTTATTAGAATTATCATAGCACCAACGGCACCGCCTAATGCTAGTGAACCTGTGTCGCCCATGAATACTTGCGCAGGGTACGAATTGTACCATAGAAATCCAATACCTGCACCTATCAACGCAGCAGTGAATATTGTTAACTCACCTGAGCCTTGTATGAACATTATATTCAAATAATTGGCGAAGAATAAATTGCCAGTAAAGTAGGATAATAATGCTAAAGTTAGACCAACTATACTAACAGTACCAATAGCCAACCCATCTAATCCATCTGTTAAATTTACAGCATTTGAAGTTGCTGTTATTATAAATACAACCATTGGTATATAGAAGATACCAAAATCAAAATTCAAATCTTTAGCAAAAGGAACTGTCGTTAATGTGCTTATTTCAGCGAATCCCTCCGAATACATCTCGGGAAAAAAGTAAATAGTCGAGCCCAATATAAGACCTATACTAACTTGTCCCAATATCTTATATCGCCCTACTAGTCCTTTAGGTAGTTTTTTTATTACTTTCAGATAGTCATCAAGGAAACCAACTACCCCTAACCAAGCAGTAACTAGTATTACCATAACAACGAACATATTGGTCATATCTGCCCATAGAATACTAGGTATCAGTAGAGAAGAGAGGACAATCAGTCCACCCATAGTAGGTGTACCTGCTTTGTTCAAGTGAAGCCCTTTATCCATCAACTCAGATTTAGCTTGCTCTCCGATTTGCATACTTTTAAGTTTATTTATTATCTTAGGGCCTATGAAAAAACTAATGATCATTGCCGTTATAGCCGCTGCTGCTGCTCTGAAAGTAATAAATTGGAATACACCAAATCCTGGTGGATCAAACGTCTTATGTATCCATTCTAATAGGAAATATAACATCTATGTAATATGCTGGTTAAATGAAATGATAACAAATATAATAATAAATTTCGGAAAATTAATAATGTAAGGTTAAATATATTTTATTCTTAAGACTTCAATCCATTGATAATGTCTTCTAATCTCATTCCCCTAGAACCTTTTACGAGTATAGTTGCTGAGTCCTTATTCTTCAAAATAGCTTTTACAATTTCATTTTTATCTTCGAAATGAGTGCTATTTTTCTTTGGTTCTATTCCACTATAAATACTACCAAATAAGTAAACATCATCGGCTATGCCTGAGGCTTTTTCGAGTATTTCTTTATGCTCTTCGATTGTCTCATCACCTAATTCTAACATATCACCTAATACTGCTATCTTGTAATTATCATATAAGTGTAGAGTGTCTAGTGCTACTGATACAGAGTTCGGATTAGCATTGTAACAATCGTTAATTATCGTCTTGTTGCCTATTTTTTCTACAAGCATTCTACCGTAACCATTACCAGATTCAGGAACATAATCTGTCAATGCCTTTTTGATAATATCAACTTCTTCGCCTAGTTCAATAGCTATAGCAATTGCTGCGGCTACATTGTAAGCTTGTATATTGCCTACTATTCCTTTCATTTCAACTTCAAAGTTCTTTTCATCATAAGTTTTTATTTTTAGTGTCGGATGTAAATCTTCGTCTAAAGTCACTTTATATGTCAAATGCATTCCTTCATCTTGACCGAATACATACTTAGTCTCTAATAAGTTAGCGTATTTATTTAATACTTTATCATCATAGTTTATAAATGACATTTTATTGAACTTTCTTAAATGCCCAAAAAGGAATGTTTCTTCCATTTCTACACCAACAATATCTATTAACTTTTCTAAGTGTTCTTTACCTATGTTGGTTATTAGTCCATGGGTTGGCTCCAATAATTCAGAAAGATAAGCTATTTCACCCGGTTCATTTGTTCCTATTTCTAATACTGCAACTTGGTAACTTTCATCTAAGCAAAATAACATCAGTGGCACGCCCAACTGATTGTTGTAATTCTTATAAGTCTTTAAAATTTTGTTATCTACAGAAAGTATGTGAGAAAGAATTTCTTTGGTAGTAGTTTTCCCATTAGATCCGCCTATTGCCACAACTGGTAAATCAAATCTCTTTCTGTGGAAATTAGCTAATAGCCCGATTCCTTTAAGTGTATCATCAACTATAATAATTGAAAGATTTTCAAAATCAGATTTATGACTTTCGAAATAATCTCTAGAAATCAACGAAACAGCTGCGCCTTTTTCAAATGCATCTTTTATTAATGTATTACCATCTAGATTTTCGCCTTTCAAGGGAACAAATAGATTGGCTTCATTTATTTTTCTTGTGTCTATACTGACACCAGTAGTAATTAGATTATCTTCAATGTTAATTACATTTTGAGGTTTAAATATTAATTTTAACTCAAACCCACTGAATTGTGCTTTGTTTTCTATCATTTTTATGTTTCTGTTTATAATTATATTTCAAATATAAGTTATAAAACAATATATTTGCTTTTCTAAATAGGATTAGAATGAATCAAAAATCGAATTACATAAAAGCATTAAGTCTGATAAGCATTTTATTATGGATAGGGTCTTCTATTATCAGAAGCACTATTGGTTTCACACTCTTTGAAATAAAAGACCAGTTTGAATTACGTAACAATATTGATATGAATGAGTTGTACTATACTATAACGACATTTATCAATATCACATTCTACGTTGATTTATTCTACATTTTATCTTTTTTATTCGTTTCAGTTCTATTATTTATGAATTTGAAGAAGATGAAGAAAACAGGATGGCTTTTTATATCAGTAGTACTATTTTATATTTTCTCCATTCCTGAAATCTATTTGATATTTAATGATGTGGATTTATACTATTATAATCTGCTATCATCAGGAAATACTATTTCTGACGGTAGTTTGCACTTATTCAAGCAAAGATATATACTTGATGTTTTCAAAATAATTCAGCCAATGTCATTCCTTTCACATATAGCAATTGCTTTCTTTATGATACTAAAACCTTTGGATAAAAATGAAAGCTGAGGAACTATACAAAGAGTTGTGCGAACTAGCAAAGCAGTTAGGAGTAACTATAAAAAGAGATAAGACTGCAAAAATCTCTGGTATATGTATAGTTGATGATGAACCAATACTAGTACTAGACACAAAAATACCCAAGGATAAGTTAGCTGCTGTAATAGCAACAGAACTTAAACGAGCTGAGATAGACAACCAATTTGTGAAACCAGTACTTCGTGATTTTATAGAGCAGCAAGAAGTAAAGGAAGCAGACTATGTTTTAGTAATAGAATATCCTGAAGAATTTACAAAGGAGTAAATTCATCATTATTGTTTTTCTGTCTTGACATTTCTGCCATATTTTTCTTATACTCGATTAACTTTTCAGCTAATACATCATTCGAAGTAGCTAAAATACTAATTGCTAAAATTCCAGCATTTTTACCAGCACCAATTGCTACTGTTGCTACTGGGACTCCCGGAGGCATTTGTACTATTGAGTAAAGTGAATCTACTCCACTAAGAGTCTTCGATTGAATAGGTACGCCAATAACAGGTAGATGAGTTGTAGAAGCTATCATTCCAGGTAAATGTGCAGCGCCGCCAGCCCCTGCAATTATAACTTTTATGTTACGTCCACTGGCACTAGTACCATAGTCAATCATTTCGTGTGGTGTTCTATGTGCAGAGATAACTCGCATCTCATATTCAACTCCGAACTCTTTGCAAATTTCTGCAGCTTGTCTCATTGTTGGAAGATCCGAATCACTGCCCATTATTATACTTATCTTGGTTGACATAATTTAAACTATTTTTTAATTGGAGAAAAGTATGAAAGTAAATGTTAAATATAACAAAAATATGAGTTTCATAGGAGAAAATGAAGCGGGACATCAAACTATGTTTGATACATCTTCTGCTGGTGGTGAATATAAAGCTGCTACACCTATGGAAATATTACTAGAAGCTGCAGCTGCTTGTTCTGCACTAGACGTAGTAGCAATGCTTAACAAAAGAAAGAAAAATATCATAGATTTCAATATAGAAGTATTGGGTGAGAAAAGAGAAGAACATCCAAACATCTATAATAAAGTCCACATGAAATATACTCTAATTAGTCCTGATGTAGAAGAAAGTGAACTGGAAAGAGCTATAAGTCTTTCGCAAGAAAAATATTGCAGCGTTTCGGCAACTATAAAATTAGCCGGTGCTGATGTAACTTACGAGTATGAAATAAAAAAATCTTAGTATAAATTGAGACGTTTTTGCTGTTCATGTGTCTATATAGGTAAGGTAAATTACAAAAACGGAAAAAGTTTTGAGAATATTAACATTATTAGCTTCAACAGTACTATTATTAATATCGCAATCATACGCTCAAATAAGAATAAATGAGGTGTGTGCCTCGAATTCCGAGTCTTTGTACGATGAAGACTCGGATACACCCGATTGGATAGAGTTATACAACTATAGTGACCAACCAGTCAACCTATCAACTTGGAAAATATCCGATAAGCCCGATTCTAAATTAGCTTGGCAATTCCCCGATACAGTTATCCAACCTAAAAAATATATAATTGTTCATGCCTCTAATAAAAATAGAACTTCGTCTGGTAACTTTGCTATGCATATTAAGGGGTATAATTCAATTGTAGCGCATAATAATAGAGATGGATTCAGGATAAGATACAAAAAGATAGTTGGTGATTTTGAAGCAGATGTATCAATTAGATCTATGAGTAACGAAGGTCATTGGGGAAGTGCTGGTTTACAAGTAAGAGAGACTTTAAGCGATACGACAAAATTTGTTTCTGCACTTGCAATGTCTAAACAAAGAAGTGATATACACACATTTTTCAGAGAAACAGTATTATATAGCCCAGGGTGGAAGCCCTTATATGGAAATACAAATCTACCATATGCTAAAATGTGGATGAAACGGCAAAATGATTCAATTTATGTTGGGTACAAAGGTAGAAATGATGATGTTTTAAAAATGGAAGTTTTTCCAAACTTCTTAAATGAGTCACTTTATTTAGGAGTAAGTGTTTCTGGTAATAATGAAAATAAATTTGCCAAATTCGTAGTTAGAGATTTTATTTTAGATGGTAAGAATATACCATTTTCTGACTTGGAAGCTTATGAAGTAAATACAAATGAACAAGGGTATGACTACAATTACAATGAACTCCACACCGATTTCAGTATAAAAGATGACGAGACTATTTATCTTTATAATGATAGTAAGCTAAAAGATAGCGTAAAACTACAACCAATGACTGGTGATGTAACTAATATCTTCACAGATTCTAATTTATGGAGAATTACTGATATACCTACTCCTGGTGAAACGAATGGAGTTGGATATTTAGCTAGATTATCAAAACCAGTTATTTCGTTTGTAAATGATAGAGTTGAATTATCAGTTACAAACGATGCTAGTATTAGGTATGAACTAGATAATAGTTTGCCAAATAATGAATCAAATATTTACCCTTCAAGTCAAGAAATAGTTTTAAATAAAACTACTGTAGTGAAGGCAATAGCATATAAAGAAGGTTACCTGCCGAGTTTTGTTCAATCAGAACTTATCAGAATAAATGAACCCAATACTAATTTACCAATTGTATCTATATCTGCAAATACGGATGATTTATGGGGAGAGAATGGGATTCTCATAGAGAAAAATTTATTTTTTGCTAGAAAAATAGATGCTAATTTTAATTATTATTTTGATAAAAAATGGATTTCACAAAACATTTCCTTAAAAGTACATGGAAATAATTCTAAATATTATCCTCAAAAATCATTTAGACTATATGCTAATGAGAATTACGAAAAAAATTCAATTGAAAATTTATTTTTCGATACGAAAGTAAAGAAGTTTAGTCAGATGGTATTAAGAAACGGTGGTACCGATTGGTCACAGACATTTATAAAAGATGCTTATAATGGAGTTATTGCTAAACAAATAGGCAGTTTAATATCAGCTGCATATACTCCAGCTTTATCTTATTTGAATTCTGAATTCTATGGTTTGATAAATATACGCGAAAGATTAAACGATGATTATCTTGCTGAATACTACAAAATAGATAAGGATAATATTAACTATTATGAAGATAATGGCGATTTTGTGAGCGGTGACTTCTTTAGATATAATAAGTATTACAATTTTATACTTGAAAATGAATTTGTTGAAGATAATAAATATAATTTAATCGATTCTCTAGTCGATATAAATAACTTTATAAATTATACTATGTTCGGCATATATGCCGCAAATTATGATTGGCCTTGGAAAAATATTAAGTTATATCAATCTGATGAATTAGACAACAAATTTAGATACATGATACATGATATGGATTGGACTTATAGTCACTTTGAGTTCACTCCAAATCAAAATAAATTAGAACTTATTGTTAATGACACTTTTAGTCATGTGTCTATCATTTTAAATAAATTTTTTAAAAACCAACAATTTAAAAATCAATATCTTACCAATTCTGCAGATATGATAAACAGCGTTTTCAAACCTGATAATATGAAATTTGTGTTAGACAGTCTGGCTAATCAAGTAAGAGAATATATACCTCTTCAACAACAAAAATGGGAGGAATCCTGCCAAGATTGGGAAAACAAAATAGAGAATATGAAAGTCTTTTTTGATGAACGTCCAGAGTATTTCATAAAAAATATGAATTTCTATTTGAACGATAATAACGGAACATCCATATTTACCCTCTCAACTTACCCACCTAATAGTGGTACATTCAAAGTGAATACAATTACAGTTGATACTTCCGAATGGAGTGGAAGATACTTTCAAACTTTACCAATTACTATTAAGGCAGTACCAAAACACGGTATGAAGTTCGTAAAGTGGAATCACGATTCACTAGGTACGGAATCAACTATTACAACTACTTTACCAGAAACGTTTGAACTAGAAGCAATTTATGAGAAAACTAATCTAAATGAATTAGATAGAGCAATTGTAATTAATGAGATAATGTACAATGCTGATAAAGATAATGACACTAAAGATTGGATTGAGCTTTATAATGCTGGTACAAAATCTGTTAATCTAAAGGGGTGGTCTATTCTAGATGAAGACATTAGTCACGTCAGATTTATTTTAGACGAAGACTACCAAATTCAACCAAAAGAATTTGTAATTCTGACAAAAGAAAAATCTGAATTCGAAAAGTTTATAAGTATTACTAATTCAAAATTTGGAGATTTTGATTTCGGATTAGGTGGTAATGATATAGTTAGATTAATAGATGAAAATGGAATCACTCACGATTCGGTTAACTATGATAATGATGAGCCATGGCCTGTTGATGCAGATGGTACTGGCTATACAATAGAGCTAATAAACCCATCACTAGACAATAATATTGGTTCTAACTGGAAGAAAAGTAAAATTGATTTAGGCACAGCTGGATTTGAAAACTCAAGTTATGATTCACTACAAACTAGTGTTATATTATACTCTAATTCGGAGGATATAAGAATAGAACAATTCGATAGGATAATTAATATAAATTCGGATGATATAATAAAAAACTTTAGACTATATAGTATTACTGGAAAGGAAATAAATTTAGGTATAAATAGAAATATAGATTCAAAATATCAGAATGTAGATTTGAATTACATAGATAGGGGAGTGTATCTGCTTATCGTTCATACTAATAATAGTATAGAAACTTTTAAAATACTACTGAAGTAGCATCTTTTTTAGAAATAATATTCTAGCTGGCACAACAGAGAAGTTTTTGAATCCTTTTTTAACTAAAAAAAGTAATGAGTCTTCATCACTTGCTATCTGACCGCATATAACAAGTTCTTTATCATTTTTATTACATACCTTCTTAATTTTAGAAAGTAAACGCATAAATGATGTTTCTCTATAGTTTAGATATTCTTTGACATGATCATTATTTCGATCAGCAGCAAAATAATACTGCATTAGGTCATTAGTCCCAATGCTTATAAAGTCAGATTCCTTTACTAATTCTTTTATCTGCCAAGCTGCCGAAGGAGTTTCTATCATAGTTCCAACTTTAGGCATTTGTATATTAAGTTCGTTTGATACTTTTGAGATTATACTTTTTATTTCAATTACTTCTTCTACATAAGTTACCATTGGTATCAACAATTTAACATTTCCATTGTTGGAAGTTTTTATTAATGCTTTAAGTTGAGTTTCCAAAATATGCTTATTTTTAAGAAGGTATCTTACTCCTCTAAGTCCTAGGGCTGGATTATTCTCTTTCTCGTTATTAAGATTTAGCTTATCGTAACCAAAGTCAAATAAGCGGAATGTAACTGTTTTAGGGTATATACTCTCTGCAATTCTATTATAAATATCAAACTGTATGTCATCTTCGAAGATTTCTTCAATCTCGTGAACAAGATTTTCAGTTCTAACTAATCCTATGCCGTCGGCATTATTCATTAATGTGTTTTCTAAATCAATTATATTATTAATATTAGAATAGAATCTGATTTTTTCACCAACGATATTTTTTACGTGTGTTTCTTTGTAATCTTGATATGATTTTAATTCATCATCAGCGAGTTTCTGTTTTTTTCTATAGTCCTCTAGCGTGCTATTGTCAGGGTTAATAATTATATCACCCAAATAACCATCGATTATTATCTCATCATTATCTTTTACTAGTCCCAATAAATAATTAACTCCAAAAACAGCTGGGATATTCAAACTACGAGAGATAATAGAGGAATGTGATAGATTTGAGCCATATTCAGTAACAAAACCAATTGCACCATGCTCATGAATTTTAAGGATTTCATCGGTATCTAATAGACTAGTTATAATTATTCTATCTTTTACTCCAGAATAATCATTTTCTACATCATTGATTTCTTGAATCAATTTGTGCTTAAGAAACTGAATATCATTTATTTTTATTTTTGATAGGTTATTATCATTATTATTTATGATATTGATATAATCTTCAAAAAATTGTTCTATTGCTATCTCACATCTATTTCCTTTATTTATAATTTCATTAATCCTAACCGTAAGTTCCTCATCTTGTAAAAACATAAGTTCAGATTCAATAATTGATTTGATTTTTTCTTTATGCTTATACTTCTCTATGATTCGTTTAGAATCATTTATCAAAGCTTCCTTAGCAAATGCAAACTTGACTCTTTCCATTTCAGAATCATAAACTTTCAGAGCTTTAAGTTGATTATTATCCTTATCAAAATCTAACAACTTAGCTTTTCCAATCACTATACCTTTCGATATAGCAATGCCACTGATTCTGTGATTTATCATTATATTGGTTCTCCGAAACCAGATTGGAAAAGTTCTTTGATTTCATTTGCCATATCATTCTCGTCAGTGCCATCTATTTCGAAAGATAATGTACTGCCCATCTCAGCGGCAAGTGTCATTACTCCAATTATTGATTTACCGTTTATCCGCATACCATCTTTCTCTATAAATATATTAGATTTATATTTTGATGTTAGTTTTACTAAAGTAGCTGCAGGTCTAGTATGTAAACCAGCTCTATTTACAACTGAAACTTCAAATTCTATCATTTCTCTATGCTCTTTTTTATTTCATCAAAGGTAATTGCACCTTCTCTAATATACTTAATTTCATTATTTAATAGCTGAATTATTGTAGAACTTTTATTTTCATTGCTACAATCTACATTAATTAATAAATCAGAATACAGATTTGCAAACTCAATTATTTTCACTTTATCTGTTATAACGGGTTGACCAGATAAATTACAAGAAGTGGAGGCAATAGGATAACCAATGTAATCTATTAATTCTAATAAGTAGCTACAACTACTGAATCTAAATGCCACAGTATTCAAATCAGAAGTAACATAATCGGGTACATTCCTTTTCTCTAATACTAATGAAAGGGGCCCAGGCAAGTATTTGGAAGTTATTATTTCGAAAATATCTTTTTGATAGATATTACTAAACTTATTAAAGTCAGATAGTGAGGAGATTTGAATTTGTAATGGATTAGAAGTATTTCTTCCTTTTATATCGTACAATCTAGATACTGCTTTTTCATTATCGAACTTGCAACCTATTCCCCATACTGTTTCAGTTGGGAAGACTATAATACCTGAATTATCTAGAATAGATTTCATCATTTCTAAATTATTCTTATTTATTTCCGTTATCGTTATCATATTCTGTAAAATTAATAATAATTCAGCTTTTTATGAAGACTATATTTTGGTTTAGAAGAGATTTAAGGTTAAAAGACAATGTTGGATTGCATAATGCACTCAAAAATGGGCAAGAAGTCACTCCCATCTTCATTTTTGATGAGGATATAATCTCTGAACTTTCTAAAGAGGATAAAAGAATCAGCTTTATTTACTCTCAATTGGAAAGTATAAAAGCACAACTCATTAAAATCGGTTCCGATTTATTAGTTCTAAAAGGTTCGCCCAAAAATGTATTTCAAAAACTAATGGAAGATAATAATATTGAGAAAGTTTATACTAATCACGATTATGAACCTTATGCAATTAACAGAGATAAAGAAATCGCAGATATTTTAAATGTTAAAAAGATTGAATTTCATACTTATAAAGATCAAGTAATATTCGAAAAAGATGAAATAGTAAAGGCCGATGGTAAACCATATTTAGTCTTTACTCCTTATTCAAAAATCTGGAAAAGAAAGCTAACTGATGAAATGCTATATGATAATAGCATAAATAAGTACAAATCAAATTTCAAGAAATATGATACACCTACCCCTTTAATATCACTACAAGAATTAGGTTTTGAAAAAGTAGATGTAAATGCATCAAGTAAGAACCTTGACTTAGAAATTATCAATAACTACCATAATACCAGAGATTTCCCAGCTGTTAGTGGGACTAGTAATATGAGTGTACACCTTAGGTTTGGTACTGTTTCAATACGAGAATTAGTTAGTAAAGCCATAGAAACAAATGAGAAATACCTTAATGAATTGATATGGCGTGAGTTTTTTATGTCTATACTTTATCACTTTCCTGATACAATTTCTGAAAACTTTCATCCTAAATATAATAAAATGGAATGGAGAAATGACAACTCTGAATATGAAGCATGGTGTGAGGGTAAAACAGGATTCCCTTTAGTTGATGCTGGAATGAGAGAACTGAATGAAACAGGACTAATGCACAATAGAGTTAGGATGGTAGTAGCTAATTTCTTAACTAAACTGTTACTAATAGATTGGAGGTGGGGAGAGGAGTACTTTGCTAAAAAATTATTAGATTATGAAATGTCCTCGAATGTAGGTAATTGGCAGTGGGCAGCTGGCACTGGAGTTGATGCGGCTCCATATTTCAGGATATTCAGACCTGATACTCAAGTAGAGCGATTTGATAAGAATCATGAATATATTAAGAAATGGATTCCAGAATATGATGAAGAATATATTGAGCCAATTATAGATTATAAGGTAGCTAGGCAAAGAGCTTTAGATAGTTATAAAAGAATTATGTAATTTAGTAATTATTGTATGTGTAATACAAGTAGTTTTCAAAAAGTTATCTTTTTAGGAAATTATTTTTTATTTTGAAAATTAGAAATCTTTAAAAACTAATTCCCTATTTTTTGGGGGAGACAGAATGAACAAACTATTGACCTTTTTATTTTTAGCTTCGATTGCGATAAGTCCATTATTCTCACAGGAATATGCAGAAGAACCATATACTCCGAGAGATAGTTATGGAGTTTTTGCAGGGTTTGGACTTAACTTACATAGTGCTGATTTCAAAAGTTTCGCAGAAATACCTAGTTGCTGTCCTGGATACGAAACAGGTTCTGGTGTAGGGATTAATGTTGGTGCTTTTTATTCATTCCCTCTCGGTGATTTGATAGATTTGTCATTACGTGCTAAGTATTTACAACTTGGTGGCGAATTATCAAGAATTGAAGAAGAATTGGGAACTACTCTAAGTGGTGATAAACAAACACTTCAGTTCGAACATAGATTCGATGCTGCTATTACTTCTGTTGCTTTAGAACCATTACTTGAGTTCAAACTTTCTAATGAATTTAGAATACGAGGTGGTTTCCGAATTGGATACCTTCTAAGTGGTAATCTTAATGAGCATGTAGAGGAAGTTGTTTCACCTAGCAATGGTTTATTTGTAGATGAAAATGGAAATACCTCTAGAACTAGAAACAGTTTTGAAGGTGAAATACCTTCCCTTTCGACATTAGATGCCGCATTAGTGTTCGGTGCTTCTTATGATTTACCTTTGAATAGTTCATATACTTTATTTCTAGTACCTTTTGTTGATATGTCATTGGGACTAACTTCATTTGTACCTGATTTTGGATGGACTTCTAATTCAATAGTTGGTGGTTTGGGGCTTAGATATGCTCCTAGAGATATTATTAAAAAGAAAGAAATATTACCTCCGCCTCCACCACCACCACCGCCACCATTGCCACCACCACCACCGCCACCTGCTGTACCTCAGCTAGATGCGTCTATTTTGGCAGTATCAGTTAATGAGAACGGACAGGAAAGTGATGTAAGTTCAATCAAAGTAGAGGAGTTCTTCCTTAATAGAATTCACCCTCTTCTGAATTATGTTTTCTTTGGTGAAAATTCGGCAGAAATCCCTAAAAGATATTCTAGAATTAGTGAAGCAGAAAAAGAGAATTTCTCGTTCAAGCAATTATTTGACTTGAAGACTATGGAAGTTTATTATGAGATACTTAACATAGTTGGAAAAAGAATGCAGTTCTATCCTCAAGCTAAAATTGAGCTAGTAGGATGTAATTCGGATCAAGGACTAGAAAAAGACAAAATTAGTTTATCGAAAGATAGAGCAGAAACAGTTAAAAAATATTTGGTCGATGAATGGGGAATTGACCCAACGAGAGTTACAGTTAAATCTCAAAATTTACCAGAGAACCCTTCTAATATCACTGAACCAGATGGTATAGTAGAGAATAGAAGAGTTGAGATGAATGCGAATATTCCTCAAATATTTGAGCCGATGAATATCAAAGATACTTTGAGAACATCGAATCCACCACATATTAGATTCAAGCCAGTTGTAAAATCAGCTGTTGGTTCTAATAGATGGAAGATTATTACTTATCAAAATGGTAGAGAGTTAAAAACATTTAGTGGTAATGGTGCTATACCCAAAGCTATCGAATGGGATTTGGAAATGGAAAAAGAGCAAGACTATATCCCGACTATGGATAAACCATTGCAATACAGACTACAAATCATAGATAATGATAATAAAATGTGGGAATCTGCTATACAGGAACTACCAGTAGAGCAAGTAACTATCGAATACAAATTTGAGAATGTACTTCCTGATAAGGAATTTGATATTTATTCTATGATTGGTTTTGGTTATAATCAAGCTGAATTGAATGAAAGAAATATATTCATAGCCGATAAAGCAAAACAACGATTGAGAAGTTATTCTATTCCTGATATTATCGGTTATTCTGATAGATTGGGTAATGAAATTGCTAATCAAAAATTATCACAAAGAAGAGCATACAATGTAGCTGAATTCTTATCACTAAACCCTGAAACAACCGCTCGTGGCTTGGGTGAGAAGAAATTACTTTATGATAATGATTATCCTGAAGGAAGATTCTATAGTAGAACAGTTGTAATTAGTATCATAACTCCTATCGAGTAATGTAATTATTTCGCAATTGAACTGTTATTAATAAATAGAAATTAAATTGGTACTAAAAAATGAAAAATATTAAACTTTTAATTTACTTGTTATTACTTTCTTGTAGTAATATGGTATTCGCACAATCTATAGAAGTAGAAAGAGTAGTTACAACAAATTTTCCTACTCTCCGAGCTGAATTCAGAGTGAAAGATGCTGGTGGTGTAGAAATAAGGAATCTAAGTGATTTAGATTTCGAGTTGAAAGATTTGGGTATAAACACCCCATTTACCTCTCCTACTTGTCCACCAGATGAGGCTAGATTCTCTTTAATATTGGTTTTTGATGCTTCTACTTCTATGGGTAAGAATATTTCAAATCAGAGTGGCACACCTCCATCAAGATTAGAAGTAATCAAAAGTGTAGCTCGAACATTTATAGATCAGTTACCAGAAGGACAGTTTGAAGCTACAATGTGTTATTTTACAAAAGAATTTTTCCAATACGATATTAGAGATTTTACTACAGATAAAGATTCACTAAAAAATGATTTAAATAAATATACAGCTGAAGGTGGAACAAACTATAATGCTGCATTTTTGGGTGATAAACCTGCTTACACAGGTGGTGCATTCTCACTTGTTTCAAAAGCGCAATATAAACCTGTAATAGTTTTTATGAATGATGGTTATCATCAAGAGAATATAAAACACTTGGATTTTCAGACTGGTCTAGTTTCGAGCAAAGCTGCTTCTACAAATACTACCATATTTGCTTTAAGTATTGGGCCAACAGCTCCTGATCCAGATGATTCTTCTCAAGATCATGATTCTAAAATAAAACTGAAAGCAATTGCAGAAGGAACGGGTGGAAAATATTTCGAGAATTTGTTAAATGAACAACAAGTTTCAGATATTTATTCTCAAATTTTACAAAGTGCAAAAGGTTTTGGTACTCCAGCTCCATGTTATATTGACTTTGAATCCGATTGTAATGATGGCGAAATAGAACTTACTTATTCTGGTTTTAATCCTCCAGTATCGGATACAAAAACTTATACAATTTCAGATGCTCTAAAACCACACTTAGATATTACTAATCGTAGTTTTTTAGAAATAAACCAAACATTAAATGTCGCAAAAGATATTGATGTAACAATCAAAGCAGAAAAAAATAAGTTGAAAATAACTGGATTCAATGCAGCTCCAGCTAACATTTTTTCTGTAACTAATTGGGGTGGCTCTGCTCCTCCTTTTACTCTGAATAAAGGTGACTCTAGGGTAATCAAAGTTTCTATCAAACCTGAGAATAGAGAATTCTATGGTGGAACTATTAACTTTGAAGGATCTGGTTGCTCAGGTTTGACTATGACGCCAAGAACTGGATTTATATTTGCTGAAGATATTATATTCGCGAATATAAATCAAGGTGACCAAGAACAGAAAACATTTACGCAGAGGTTTTGTAATCTTACAGATGAGCAATTAACTGTAAATAATATACTTGTTTCAGGTGGTGCACATCAAACTGATTTTAGTGTTACTAGCCAAACTAAAACACTTGCACCGGGTGAATGTATTGATATTGAAGCTACATTCAGACCAACTGACCAAGGCGATAGAGAGGCCTTATATACAGTGAAAACTAATAAAGGCGATTTTGAAGCGAAGTTAAAAGGAGGCGGTGCTGGTAAACCTCAAATTGCTGCTACTGCTGCTTTATTTGCTGATGTAAACTGTGTTAACCCTAAATCTACTATTACAGTTGAAGTAAAAAATGAAGGCCCGGTTGAATTAAATATTTCAAACATAGCTTTACAAGATGCAACTAACTTCACATACACAGGACCTACTACACTAAAAGTTCCTGCTAATAGTAGTAATATTGTTGATGTTACAGTTGACTTTACACCTCAAGCTAATGGAGTTCAAACAACAAATTTGATATTCACAAATGATTCTGACAATAGTCCTTATAGTGCTAAGCTAGAAGGGAAAATGTTAGCAGTCAATTATAATGTTTCAGAACCAAATCTTATTTTTGCTGAACAATGTGGTAACGTTGGTAATCCGACTACAAAGACTGTTACATTAAGTAATGTTAGTTCATTTGGCTATAAAGTAAATGCAACTTCAAATTTACCAGAATTCAAAACAAATTTGGTTAGCTATGATCTGGCTTCTGGAAGTGCTGTTGTAACTATAAGTTTCGAATCAGGTGTTAATAATACATATAACGGAGAAATCACATTTACAAGTGAGTGCGGTAATGTAATTAAGAAGGTCAATGTATCTGGATCTATTAATTCACCTGAAGTAGATAGTAAAGCTATTTCAATTGTTTCTGTCATTGGAACCGATGAAACAGGCTCTGTTGATATTACTAATCCAAATACAGCTGCTTATGATGTTGTAGATGCTTATGTCGGTGATGCTACTCAAACTCCTATACCAGAGTTTAATGTTAGCGCTACTAGTTTTACAGTTCCAGGAAGCGGTACATATCCATTAGACATAACTTATACTCCTAATGCTAGCAATCCTGTTAAAAAGACTGGAATACTATATTTAGTTATTAATCAACCATGTATTGTAACTTTAGACGATATTAGTGTAGAAGGTACACCAACATTATCTAAGGCAGATATCTCGATTGGAAATGATAATAAAGATTACATTGGTAGAATTACAACCATACCTGTTACTTTGAATGGTCAAGGTGGGTTCCTTTCATCCGGTACTAGCTCAGTTGAATTTACTGTTCAGTTCGATGCGACTTTACTAAGTCCTTTAAACGGAACTTTAGTAGGAACTAATCAAGTTGCTCATAAGTTTAATCTCAATACACCTTTTACTGGTAATCAAATCTATAATATGCAATTTAAGGTGTTGAACAGTTTACCAACTAAAACAACTCCTTTAAGCTTTACGAAAGCCGATGCACTTAATAGTGCTGGTAGTCAATCATCTCAGCTTGTTTCAGGTGATGGTAAATTTGATTTGATATTAGTACAAGGTGAAGCAACGACTGAAGCTCTTTCGGCATCACCAGGGGAGAATTTTATATTACCTGTAAATATACTTGACAAAAATGATAATCTAGACGAGCAGTTGCATAAAGATCTACGAATAGTGATTCAGTATAACTATACTGTTATGCAACCGACTGATAGAGCTCAAACTATTATTTCTGAAGATATAGCTGAGTTAGATATAACTGGTGAAATAGTATTTGCTAAAAAATCTAAGAATAATCAAGTACAAGCACAATTTGCATTCGCTAATATACCAATGATAGCGAAACTTGGTAATAAGCAAATTTCTAAAATTGAAATAAAATCAGTAGATGTACTTTCTGGTGGTATTGCTGATTTCGTACTTGATACGGCAGAATTCACTCTAACTGGTGTTTGTGAAGAAGGTGGACATTTAAGATTATTCACTCTTTCTGAGATACAGCCATCTGTTAAATTGATTCAAAACCCTATAATATCAAATACAAGTATTGAACTTTCTACTGTTGAGAAAGGTTTACATACTGTTAATGTATTTGATATGATTGGTAATAAAATTAGTCTAGATGAACGTATTATATCTGCTGAGGGTAGTTATAGCGTTCCATTTGGAATAGAATCTTTGAATACAGGTTATTATCTTATATATTTCCAAACTCCAACACAAGAGTTTTACAAGAAAATAGCTATTATAAAATAGTACAATTCTAAAAAGTTATAAACCCCTTTTCCAATTGATAGGATTAGGGGTTTTTTATTTTTAATTTCTAAAGTTTTAAACAGCAAAAAATAAATCTTAAATTGATTGATAAATTAGATGAACAATAGAATAATTTCAGTTGCAAATCAGAAGGGTGGAGTAGGTAAGACTACTTCAGCAGTGAATATTGCTGCATCGTTAGCTGCATTAGAAAAGAAGGTTTTACTTTTAGATTTGGACCCACAAGCCAACGCCACTGCTGGTTTGGGAATAGATTCGAAAAGTCAAGAAATATCAAGCTATGATGTACTGGTAAATGAAGACTCGATAGACGATGCAACTGTTGATACTGAGCTAGAATTCCTAAAGCTGATTCCTTCTCATATAGATTTAGTTGGTGCTGAAATTGAAATGATTTCTCGTAAGAATAGAGAGTTACAGTTAAAGAATAAATTCGATGCTCTTGAAAAAAAATACGATTTCATAATAATTGATTGTCCTCCTTCATTAGGCTTACTAACTTTGAATGCATTAACTGCATCTGATAGCGTTCTTATCCCTGTTCAATGTGAGTATTACGCGTTAGAAGGGTTAGGGCAGTTACTTAACACAATAAGTATAGTACGTAAACATCTTAATGATGATTTGGAAATAGAGGGTGTACTGCTAACTATGTACGATAGCAGGTTAAACCTTTCTAATGAAGTTGTTGATGAAGTTAAAAAACACTTTACAGATAAAGTATTCAAAACGATTATCAGCAGAAATGTGAGATTATCTGAATCACCTAGTCACGGTAAACCAGTAATTCTATATGATGCTGTTTCGAAGGGCTCACAAAACTATTTAGCATTGGCAAAAGAAATAATTAAAAACTCGAAAATATAATATTAGCATGGTTAAAAAGAAAGGATTGGGGAGAGGGCTTAGTGCCTTAATTCCAAATATAGAAAGAGAAGAAGACAACGAAGTAGAAGCCCAAAAAAATGCTGGTTCTAGTTCGAGTATTCCAATTAAAAAAATTAGAATAAACCCATGGCAACCACGAAAGGAATTTGATCAAACAGCCTTGGAAGAGTTAGCTGAATCTATCAAGACTCATGGATTGATTCAACCTATTTCAGTACGTCGAGTTGATGAGCATTTTGAGCTAATCTCTGGTGAGCGTCGTTACAGAGCATCTAAACTAATTGGTCTGAAAGAAATACCTGCCTATATAAAAGAGAATGTTGATGATGAGCAAATGCTTCAGTTTGCTATTATTGAAAACTTGCAAAGAGAAGACCTTAATCCTATTGAAATAGCAATAAGCTACAAACGATTAATAGATGAATTCAAACTAACTCAGGAAGAAGTAGCTAAAAAAGTAGGAAAGAACAGAACTACTGTTACTAATAACCTTAGGTTACTCAACCTACCTGATGTAGTACAAAAAAGTCTTTCTCAAAATGAAATATCTGGTGGACACGCTAGAACTTTACTTGGATTGAGCGATATTCCTAGTATCATAAAAGCATGGAAACACATAGTTGAGAGCGAGCTTTCTGTCCGAGAAACTGAGAACTACGTAAAGAATTTCGGTAAGCTAACAAACAAAGATGATAAAGAGAAAGAAGAGCTTTCTCAAGAATTGAAGGCGATAATTGATGATACAGAAGATAACCTTAGAAATAAGTTTGGTACTGAAGTAAAAATAAAATTTAAGAAAAATGAGAAAGGTTCAATAGTAATTAATTACTATTCAAAAAAAGATCTTAACAGAATATTAGAGTTATTAGATTGAGTTTAGAGTTTTCATCAAATAGAAGAGTTATATACGCAGATACTGATAAAATGGGTGTGGTGTATAATGGTAATTACCTATCATATTTTGAGATAGGTAGAAATGAGCTGATGAGGCATTTGGGTTTGGCATATACAGAAGTTGAGAAAAATGGCCTTATATTACCAGTAATAGATGCTTATGTAAAGTATATAAAACCAGCTTACTACGATGATGTATTAGAAATAAAAGCACGGCTTGATGAAACTTTATCTGTTAAAATTCAGTTTATATATACTATAAGTTGCAATAATATATTAATTGCAGAAGGTTATACTAATCATGTTTTCGCAAATGCAGAAACAATGAAACCAGTTAGACCACCCAAAATGTATGTAGAACTATTACAAAAACACTTAGGTAAACTATAAATATCTTTACTTTATTACTGAAGAAAAAAGGCAAATAATAAATGAAAAAGACGATATTAGCACTATTGATGTTAACTGTTACTAATATGTTCGCAGACGATACTCCTTACAATTTTATTAGATTTAATTCTACCGCCAGAGCCGCTGCTCTTGGTAACGCGGTTGTTTCGATAGAAGAAGATGCTTCTCTTATATTCTTCAATCCTGCACTCTTGCAATCTGCAAATGATAAAACTCTTTCTACTACATTCTCAAAACATGTACTCGATATTAACTCTGGTAATATAGTATATAATATTAATCAATTTGATCTTGATGGTGCTTCATTAGCTGCACAAATCAATTTCAATAGCTACGGCTCTTTCGATTATCTAGACGATGAAGGTAAACTTTATGGTAATGGTTTCTCAGGGTCCGATTTATCATTCGGAGTTACTTATTCTAATGAGTTAGACTCAAACTGGTACTACGGGGTTACAGGTAAATTTATTTACCTTACTCTGGAATCTCAAAGCTCTTCAGCATTTGCTGTTGACGCAGGTATGTTCTACAGAGTAAATGATAGAACTAATATTGGTGTTTCTCTACTCCATTTAGGTACAGAAATGAGCTCATTGAATGGTCAAAGTGCTACACTTCCTGCTGATGCTAGAATTGGTGTCAATCATAGATTAAAGGGCCTTCCATTGCTTATAAACTTATCTTTTCACCATCTTGCAGATGACGTTGATGGATTCTTAGATAGATTCAAGAACTTTGCAATAGGTGGTGAATTATACTTAAGTAAAGTAATTAACCTTAGAGCTGGTTATGATAATCAAATAAGAAACTTTGCATCAGCTGATGCTAACAAAGGACTTTCTGGATTAAGTGGTGGTATTGGTATCAAATTTGAAGATGTTGACTTTGATTACGGTTATGCTGAGTATGGTGCTTCTATTGGTTTGCATAGGTTTAGCTTAGCTTTAGAACTCTAATCGTCTTTACTTTTAAGACGCCTCAATCGCTCCTTTTGAATAATAATTCTGTTCTTCATTTGATTTATATCTATTTGTAATTCATTACTTTCAATTGAGTCTGCATAAGTTAAATCTAATTCCCAATTCGATATTTTATTCTCGTTCCTTTCTATTATTTTGACAAGATGAGATATGGATTTTTCTATTTTATCTTTCATATTCTGACTAGAAACTTCTTTCAGACTATCAACAACAATTTTGTCAATACGATTAGTAAATTCTATACTATCCTGTTGCTCGTAGCTACAAGAATTAATATAAAAAGGTACTAAAATCAACCACAAAATTTTCACTTTGTCATTCAAACTACTTATATTGTACAAATATTATTTTTCAAATATAAGGAGTTTTACATTATGAAGAAGTTTTTTATTCTATTAGCAGTTTTAATTACATTAACTTTTAGTGATTCTAATGCCGAACAATCTACAATGATTGGGGCAGGTCTTGGATATGGAGCTGATATTAAAGAGTTAAACATTCAATTCGGTGCTATAATAGATATAGATGCTCCAGTAGATTTGGCACCAGACTTAAAATATTATTTAATAGGAAATGGGGTATCAGCTTGGGAATTAAACGCTAACGTATACTACAATTTTAGTAAGTCTGAATCAACTATATTTTATGCTTTAGCTGGTCTACAATTCGCAAAATCAACTGGATTCAACGGAGATTTAGGTTTAAACTTAGGTGTAGGTGCTAATATAAATATAAGTGGATTCAATTTATTACCTGAAATTAAATTTTCTATTGGTGGTACTGAGCAATTGCATCTTGGTGCAACAGCAATGTTCCCAATTTAATCTGAATTAAAGACTAATAATATAAAAATTAAAATCCCGCCTTTATGAGCGGGATTTTTTTTGTCTATTTTACTATTTGAATTGGTCGGACTATTTGTTTATTTCCTGTTTGAACTCTAATGTGGTAACTTCCACTATTGAGTCCATTTGTCTCAAAGCTGAGCTCCTTATTAGAACTGATTGTCTGTCCTTCAAATACTTTTTTCACCTCTTGACCTCTATTGTTGTAGATAGAGATGAAAGTCATACCAGCTTCTGCCTTGAATTTAAGATTACCACTTCCATTCATTGGGTTGGGGAATACATCAAAATCCTTTGGAGTATAAGTACTTTCTACACTCGATTGACTTTTTTGAATAATATTCAAATGTTGATGTTTGCCTAACATAATGTTATCTAAGTCTTTATCCTCTACTTCAAACCAATCTTTCAATAAAGAATAATAAATTGATCTAAAATCGAATTGCATAGGTAAGTTATCTTGTACCGTTACTGTTGATGGAATAATAGGATTGTCTCCTTGTACTCCAGGGATAACTCTAGAACCAAATACGAATAGCGGTGCAGCTGACCCGTGGTCAGTACCATTACTAGCGTTAGACAATATTCTACGTCCAAATTCGGAGAAAGTCAAACCTACAACATTGTCTTCCATATCCTGTAGTTTCATCTCATCTTGGAATGCAGCAACAGATTCTGATACCATTCTCAATAACTCAAAGTGACTTCCTTCTAGATCACCAGCTTGTTGCACTTGATTAGCGTGAGTATCAAATCCACTTAGAGTATGTACAAAAATCCTTGTTTGACTACCGCCTGCAATGAGTTTGGCAGTAACTTCTAATTGACCAATAAGTCTATTGTTAACAGCTTTTCCCCATTTAGCAGACCTTAGGTTTTTACCTTTCTCAAAAGTACCTTCTAAAGTATCTCCGTATAGCTGAGTTTGATTTATAATTTGTCTTATATACTCTATCTCGTTTCCTGCTGGTGTATTGGGAGCAGAATCTATTCCTCCAGAATTAATATTATAAATATCAATTTTACCCTCATTATTGGGAGTAATTGCCATTCCCATACCCAAAGTTGGTCCTTGGCAAGTAGGAGAGACAAAGGGCCCATAAGTTATAGATAGAGGATCAAGGTTATTCGGATTCGGATAATTAGCAGGATAAGTAGGATGTTTAGTATATAGTTCTCTCCCTAACCATCCTGAAGTAACTACTTTATTTGACTCAGAAGCAGAAGTCCATATATCTGTACTTCTGAAATGCGAGAAATTGGGTTGTGGGTAGCCAACAGATTGCAATACATGTAGCTTTCCTTCATCATAAAGTTCTTTCATACCAGATAGAGCTGGGTTTAACCCTACATCATCTCGTAATTTAAGAACCAGATTCTCTGGGACTAATACATTTTCTCGAGCTTTAAATAAATTTCCATATTGGTCGAGAGGAATAACAGTATTTAAACCATCGTTGCCACCATTCAGAAATATCAATATTAATTTTCTATCTTCAGCTTTTGCTAGTTCAGCAAATTGGTTAAATATTGGAGCTCCTTTTGCAAGTTGCATACCACCGAGCATAACTGCCGAAGTAAGACCTGTTGTTCGTATAAAATCTCTTCTTTTCATTTCTAGTCTCCTTAAACTAAGTGATATTCAGCAATATTCATACAAGCTCTAATAAATGTTCTTAATAGAGTATTAACTATATTCGTATTTTGTTCGTTTTTCGGATCTAACTCGTAAGCTGACCAAAGAGCCGCCCAGTGATAATCTTCATATCCTTCTGGAATTAAATTGACTCTCAAATATTCCAATTGAATCTTTGTCAGATCAACTGGTAGAAGAAATTCTGCTAATTCTTTAATAAGTGTGGGAGCATCTACAGGATTAGAAGTCTGTTTTGCTAATTCAAATGCATCAAAACTAATAGTGTATCCTCTACCTTCGATTACTGGCATTCCAGCAACATAATCAGCCAAAACAGCTCTATACGGAGCTGAGACACTAGTCACCCAAAATCTATGATAACCGGGTGCTTGGTACATAGCTGGCCAACCAGATACACTAGGTGGCTCACCAAGTATCATTTCTTGGACTGCAACGTATTGGAATCCTAAATTTAGCCAAGCAGAATATTGCCCTACATAATCTCGAGGAAATTTCATTTCTAAATTTCTATATATAGACACAACAAAGTCCAATGGACTTTTGATAACACAACCTACATTCCAATTGTCATAGAAATGTGCTGAACTAAATAAAGCTTTTAGTACAGGTCTTACTTCATAATTATTCTGTCTGAACAAGTCAGCCATTGGCTTTATAACATTGTTTTCCGTTTGTTCATCTATTTCGTAATATACGAACCATCGGTATATTTTTCTACACAGAAATAAGGCTGTTTCATCTTGATTTAAAATCATAGATATTAACTCTTTATACTCTTCATCTTCTTTGTTAGAAATAACCTTATTTCCGAAAGCTGATGAGAATTGCTTGTTTGTTTTATCGTGTAGTTGGCTGAAGTATTTTGATTCAGTAGTATCACGAAGTGCTCTCCAACCTGTAAGAACCTTGGCAGCAGCGATTACATCATCTTCAGTATAGGTTGTATAATTACCCGGCCCAATTTGTGGTCCTTTTCCTACTGTAAATAGTTCTAGAAGTTCACGTGCAAAATTCTCATTTGGTCTGCCAACTACATTCTCATTTCCATTCAAATATCTGAGCATAGCAGCATTTGTTGTCATCTTCTCAGCAAGGATTTCAAAGTTTCCTAAGGCATTTTCTCTAAGTACTTTGTAGTAATCAAATGTATAATTCTCATCTCTTACTGTAAACATTTGAGTTACAAAGTGATTATGCCAGAATAATGTCATCTTTTCACCTACATTATTCCCAGAACCTAGTATATTCCCAAACCATCTAGCAGCAAAGCTGTTTAGTCTTGGGTTTAAAGTATTCTGACCGGAAGGTAAACCTACCCAAGATTCACCGACTTTTGCATAAGGATCATTATTATCATTATAATTTAGTGGTAATTCTAATGGTTCATCAAATGTAAGAATCATATCGACAGCACTATCGAGAGTCATTTCTGCAAAATCAGAAATATCCTTCATTTTAGGACCGAAGGTTGCTCTTTTTAGTAAGTGAGCGGCAGTGCCTTTATCCCATTTACCTGTATATTTGTCTAATCCGGATTCGATAAGAACACCGTTAGCTCTCCGAGGTATAGTGCCTTCTGGTACTATATGTTCTGTCGAAGTAAAATCTAGTAAAGTATTTTCCATAATTAAACCTAGTTTGTTACTGGTAATAATATAATAACACATCAAATAAAAAAAGGTTTAACAAAATATGAAAATTTTATTAAACCTTATAATTATTTTAACTTATGTTGCTAACTATTCTTCGATTGGAGCCGAATATAATTCTTTTCTTCTTTCTTTTAATTCTGGGTCATTAACGTATTCATCATACGTTGACATTTTGTCTATATGTCCGTAAGGGCCTATTTCGACTATTCTATTCGCTGTCGATTCCATTAACTGATGATCATGTGAAGAGAACAATAATACTTGTTCGTATTTTTCTAGTCCATCGTTCAGAGCAGAAATAGATTCCAAATCCAAGTGGTTAGTAGGTTCATCCGCTACAAGTACGTTAGCACCTTCCATCATCATCTTAGAAAGCATACATCTTACTTTCTCGCCCCCTGAAAGTACATTCACGGGTTTCAATGCATCTTCCCCAGAGAATAGCATTCTTCCTAAGAAACCTCTAATATAACTTTCATCACTATCTTTTGAGTATTGTCTCAACCAATCAGTTATTGGTAAATAAGTATTGAAAAATTCTGAGTTCTCCTTAGGGAAATAACTAGATTTAATAGTTTGACCCCATTCTATAGTACCAGAATCAGGTTCCATCTCACCCATAATAATATCGAAGAAAACAGTTTTAGCAACGTCATTTTTACCAACAAAAGCTATTTTATCTTTTGGGTTGACTTGCATATTGAAGTCTTTGAATATAACTTCACCGTCAATTGTCTTCGAAAGATTCTCGATATTTAATACAATGTTTCCAACTTCTCTATCAGACTTGAATTCGATATAAGGGAACCTTCTTGAAGTGTGAGGTATGTTTTCTACAGTCAGCTTATCAATCATTTTCTTACGAGCAGTTGCTTGTTTTGCTTTTGAAGCATTTGCACTAAATCTACTAATGAAGTCTTTCAATTCTTTAATTTTATCTTCAGATTTCTTGTTTGAGTCTTTAGTTTGTTTTAGTGATAACTGAGAAGCTCTTAACCAGAATTCATAGTTACCAGGGAACATATTGATTTGACCATAGTCAATGTCCGTAATATGAGTACATACTGTATTTAGGAAGTGTCTATCATGTGATACAACTAGGACAGTATTATTGAAATTAATTAGGAATTCTTCTAACCAATTCTTAGAGTTAATATCTAAGTTATTCGTAGGCTCATCTAGTAAAAGGATATCAGGATTACCAAATAATGCTTGAGCAAGAAGGACTTTGATTTTTTCACCTGCTTCCAGATCCTTCATCAAAGAATCGTGTAAATTTTCAGCAACACCAAGTCCAGAAAGAAGCATACCAGCTTCAGCTTCAGCTTCGTACCCGTTCATATCAGCAAAGTCAGCTTCAACTTCACCCATTTTCATTCCTTCTTCTTCAGTAAATTCAGTTTTTGAATATAGCTCATCTCTTAACCTCATCAATTTATAAAGATCAGTATGACCCATTATAACTGTATCTACTACTTTGTCATTATCGAATTTGAACTGGTCTTGCTCTAGAACAGCCATTCTCATCTTAGAGCTGATTTGAACATCACCTTTCTGAGGTTCTATTTCACCTGCTAATATCTTTAAAAAAGTGGACTTACCAGCACCATTAGCACCAATTATTCCATAACAATTCCCAGCTGTAAATTTTAAGCTTACATCTTTGAATAAAGGCTTTTTACCAAAAGCTAATGTTATATTATTTACCGTAATCATCTTATTTTATTCTTATTTAGTTTTTTGAATAGTTACAAACTTAATACTTTTAATGACGATAATGAAGTAAAAAATTATAATCATTAAATTTATAAAAAAAGGCTGCTTAAATAAGCAACCCTTTATCAATAAAGTATGTCTAAAAAGATGTTACTTAGATACTTTCGCTGGTAAAGTGTGCGTTCTACCTTTGTTCTGTTCTTTCAACCAAGTGTACAATGGATCGAAATACTCCAACATAGCTTTTGCACTTATTTCTTCACCAAGTTCGTCTTTCATTAGCTTTCTCCAATCTACAGTAGCACCAGGAGTTAGTATTTTTGATAAGAATTTACCTGTCTCTTTACTACCCCAATAATTTGTATTATGTGGGTCTTGTTTCAAGATTTTCTTTGCAATATGGTCATGCAATTGGAATAGAGTTACAATCGATAATGCGTAGTCATAGTATTGAGCAGGGTCATTGTTAATATGAGTTTTTGTACAAGCATCGCAAAACTCTTCGCCTCTTTCATTCGGGGGGACAATACCTTGATATTTTTTCTTGATTTCCCACCATTTGCTGTTGAATTGGTCAACTGGTAAGTCCTTAGCATAAAGTTCATATTCAAATTCAGTCATCACTCCAGCACCCCAAGGGATAAGAACTACTTGCTCCAGTGCTTCTTTAAGTAATAATTTAATTTCATCTAATTTTACATCTTTAGGTAAAAGACCTCTTTCTTGTAAGAAAGGCTTTTGCATAGCCGCCAAGCCAAGCATTGAACCAACACCTTCATGAAATGCTCTGTTGGCACCACCACGTAAAATGTAAGGTACATCAGGGTTAGAATAAAGCATATAATAATATATATGACCTAGCTCATGTAAAGTAGTACCCCACCATTTAGTATCTGCTTCTACACTCATTAGAGATCTAACGTCATCGTCCAAGTTCATGTGCCATGCAGAAGCATGATTATTTTTCATGAAGCCTGCATCAGCAGCAACAGGATACAAACTTGATTTATCGTAAAATGATTTTGGTAAGGGAGGAAGTCCCATACTTATATAAAACTCTTCTCCTGTTTTTACTATCCATTCTGGAGATTTCTGAGCTAGTATCCCATCCAAATCAAAACCTTCAACTTCTACTATCGAATTCCATTCTTGTCCCCATCTATTAGGTAACCAGTGAGCTGGCAAGTATTCAGGTACCTTTTCGCCATATCGACCAGCTAACTCATGTCTAGTCCAAGTATGTAGTTCTCTATATAATGGCCAAATATCATTTATTACTTTATGCAATAAATCTCTCATTTCTTCTACTTCCATGCCGTAGTCTGAGATTTGGTAGTCTATATAGTTGTCATAACCTAAAGGCATTACTGATTTATTTCTAAGATTTCTGAGTGTGTCAATACCTGTTTTCAGGGTCTTTCCTATATCTTTACTAGCATTCCAAGCTGCTATTTTTTGTGCTGGCTTAGCATCACTAGAAAGAATTTTATCTAATTCGTTAGTTGAAACATCTTTACCGTTAAGCTTGTATTTATAACCGTAAAGCTTTTTAGTTTGACCTGCTTCAGCCGCAATTTTTTCGTCTATAAGTGTACCTAAAGTAGCAGGATTACCAGCAGCAGCATATTTAATTGCATTTAGTTGTTTAACTTGTAAAGGAGTTAGTTTGTCCTGAACTTTAAGAAAACCATCTGCTGTGTTAATGTTTTCTTCACTACCAGTATAGTCAGCCCATGCTTTAGAAGCAACTTTTACTTCATATTCTGCTAGTGTATCACCTTCTACAATGTGAGTGTTAAGTTCCCATTCTGCTTCTGAGGCGGCATAATAGAATTCTTTATATTTGTTGTTATAATCATCCAAATATATCTGAACTGAGTCTTGCAACTCTTTGTTGGCTTCTGATTCTATATCTTTTGAATCAGTACATGCTACTAAAAATAGCATAGAAACGAATATTAGTGAAGAAATTACCTTCATTTATATTACCTCTATTGTTTGTGAATTTATCTAATGATTGTCATTTTCTTTATAATCTCCATTGATGGAGTTTCTAATTTATACAAATAATTACCAGCTGATAGATTTTGTGGATTTATTTCAACTGAGTATTCACCTGGTACGTGATATTTGTTTACCAATACTTCAATTTTATTACCTAGAATGTCAAATATTGAAATAGTAACATTTGTTGTTTCTATGACTCTATATTCTATCTTACCAAACCCTTCTACTGGGCTAGGTATAGTCTCAGACAAATATGCTCGGCCATTATCTTGTATGTACCTATCAGTAGGTATTGTCTCTATGTTTGTTACTGTAATGCTACCTTTCTCAACATCTTCTATATAAAAGCCATTCACTAGATGCGTAGATTCTTCTAATCTAATTTCAGAATATGATGTATCACCTAAAGTAACTCTCATAGGAATCGTGTATAAAGTAGATTTGTCAGTAAGAGGAATCATAAGTTCTATTATTCTATCACCATTAATTATAGTACCAAAATGCTTCTCCTCAATAGGTGCAATAACAGTGGCATTGAGTATTAACTTAGTACTAATGGTATCATTAGGTGGTAAATCTATGCCTGATGTATTAACAAATGAAATTGTTAAATCGACATTCGAGCCAGTAGTAGCTGTTATAGATTCAGGACGAATTGAAATATAATCACTTCCACCTACATCGGCAATCAGATTGATAGGATATTCATTTTCACAATCGTCAGAGATTATGATTGTACCATTATATTGTGTGTTTATCTCACCACCGAGGAAGCTAAGATAAATAGTAGCAACCTCATCAGGAGCGATAATTTCTGGTCTAATAGAATCAACTTCAAAAAACTCATCACTTAGGGAGTCAATGTTGATTATTGTATTACCAATATTCTTTACAGTTAATTCTTTAGTATACCTTCTATTACTTCGCAAACCTTCGAACTCAATTGTATTATTTGAAAGTAATAACATTGTTTTATTCTGAAATGCATTTATCCTAATCGTATTCAGACTTGCGATACTATTATTAGCGTTCGATTTAATAACTAAATCAGAGCTAATATTTCCTAACTCGTTTGGCGTATATATTAGTTCAACTGTAATACTATCATTTGGTAGTATATTATAACTGATTTTCAAATCTTTAACTCTGAATTTACTACTATCTACACCTTCAAAATAAAGACTATCAATTATAAGATTGTTAGATCCAACATTAAATAGAGTCACACTGAATATCAATTCTGTTGAACAATTTATAGTTCCTAAATCTTTTAAATTGTTAAATCCAATAATTGGTACTCCATCTGAAACAACAACAGATAAAGGAAGTTTAAAGTCCGAACTACATCCCTCACCAAAACTAAAATCATAGTTGATAGTTGTATCTTTATTATAACCACTAAATTCAAAAGTTACTTCTGATGTATCGCCTTTGCCAATAGTTTTTGGAATCGCGCTAGTCAACTTGAACTTATCTTTTATAATTGGAATTTCAAAAGTAAAATCAATATTCGAGTTGTTGACTATTTTAATTGATTTAGTGCTAATTATATTAGTTTCTATAGTTCCAAAATCTAGTTTGTTGTCTATTAATTCAAGATTTATTGTGTCTCTTATTCCCAATAGATCAATGCTTAATATATTATCATCACCTGATAAGTTCGTTATAAATTCTAAAGTTGAAAGAAAAGTGCCAACTCCTGAATTATTAAAAGTTATTTTTACAGCCAGTGAATCTATTGGAGGGATAAATTTAGGTAAATCAACATCAATTTGATAGCTATTTCCGTTGATTATGTTATTTGAAAGAATCTCTATCGAGTCTTGGCTAAAGTTATAAATATAGATGGTTGTATCAATTTCAGAAGTACAATCTACAACTCCAAAATCTACTTTATCAACGAATTGTATATTTGACTTAACTGCATTACCATTCAATTCGACAAAAATAGATGAACATAATTTATCAGAGCTTAACTTTATCAAACCACTATAAAACCCTGTTGCCTTTGGTTGAAAGTTAATCTCTAAAAATAACTTTTCACCAACTAGAACTCCGTTAAGATTATCGTCAGTAATAGTAAACACATCTTCACCAATTATAAATTCAGCTTTATCAAAAATAATTGTGTTGTTAGTATTATTAAGCAATATTTCTTTTCTAATCGATTTACTTGAGTTGACTAATGTATTTACAAACTCAAATTTATCATCAATTATAGAAACATTTACTTTTAAAACATTACCTTTTATTTCAATTGTATCAATTATATTCCCATAATATACAAATATCTTATGTTGACGTATTCCTGATGTAGTAGGGGAGTAGTTTAATTTTAGTTCTAAAGATTTATTTACTCCTATATCTAAAGGAAACGAATTTAGAATTTGGATTTCATTAGTATTTGAA
>JBLWYD010000003.1:0-141501 GCA_048267165.1 Bacteroidota bacterium | reverse complement strand
ACTCTATTATTTCATGAATATTAAAACATGGTTTACTATTTAGACTTTGATTATAGAATAATTCTAAACTAATTATTAAAATCACAAACACGATTACTATTTTTTTCATTATTTTACTCCATTTGATTCGAATCGTTTATTATACTGTATTATATCTGTCTGTGCTTCGACTTCACTAAGCAACCATCAGGATTCATAGATTAATCTAGAATTATCAACGAACTGTGCTCCTCTGGAGGAGCTGGCTCGAGCTTGCGAGAGACTGAGGAGGATAAATTAGAAAGTTCATCTTCGTTTGTCCACCTCCGCCTAACACCTTCGGCGTTAGCCACCTCCGCCAGCGGAGGACATTTCCATCTGTTCTAAGCAATCACTTCTAACTGCTTATTTATTCACCAGCTCTACGAAATACATTTCCATCTCGCCCTTGCCTTTCGCTACTATTTTCCCACGCGGAGTGAATCTGAAATCGGGGTCATCTTTGACTATTTCGTAGGTAACTTGGCTAATATTTATTTGCCCCGGTGCACCCGAGCTTTCCATTCTGGAAGCGGTGTTCACTGTGTCACCCCATATATCGTACGCGAATTTCTTTATCCCAACTATCCCTGCTACTACAGGGCCGGTGTGCAACCCTAATCGCATTTCGAATGGAATTTTACCTTCTCTTTCTTTCTGCAATTTTCTTTCTTTTATGAATTCAGACATTTCCAACGCAGCTAGTATAGAGTTTTTCACCGATCCTTCGAATGGTACTGGTAACCCACCAGCCGCCATATACGAATCGCCAATAGTCTTAATTTTCTCAATTCCGTATTTTGTACAAATATTGTCGAATGCCTCGAAGCAAGTATTAATTTCCGATACTAATTCGGTGGCTGATAGCTCTTCTGACATCTGTGTGAATTCCTTGAAATCAGTGAATAGGACGGAGATTAGATCATAGCTTTTGGCTTCTGATTTACCATTTTCTTTCAGTTCTTCGGCTATCTTTTCAGGCAAAATATTCAGAAGTAATGTTTCCGAGCGTTCCTTTTCTATCGATATTTCATTTCTTGATTTTTTGATAGATTTATTTCTGAAATACAAACTAATAGCAATCACTAGTAAAAGCAGACCAGAGCCAATTGCAATATTTCGTTTCTGATTTTCGCTGTTTAGTTGCTTTTCGAATGCTAATTTTAGTTCTAATTCTTTTTGATTTTGTCTCAGGCTATCAGCAACTATTTGTTTTTGGAATTCCATTTGTTGCAGGTTTTTCTGAACTTCTTTTGTCTGGATACTTTCATCAATCTTAAACATTCGTTCGTGATATTCTAATGCAGTTTTATTATTACCTAATCCTTTATTGGCTTCGTACAAACAATTACAAGCGTTCCATTCATTATCTGGAGATTTGAGTTCTAAGCTTATCTCAAACCCTTCATTACAGAATTCAATAGCTTTCCTAAATTCTTTAGTCATATTATAAACAGTACCAAGGTTGATTATAGAGTTAGCATAACCGTCAGTGTTATTTATACTTTTATTTAAAATTACGCTTTCATTAAAATATCTCTTTGCTTTTTCAGGGTTATTGTTATTTTTGTAATACAAACCGAGGCTATTATAAGTCCTAGCCATACCAGCTTTATTGTCTATGGACTTCGAAATTTCAAGACTCCGAAGGAAGTATTCTTTCGCTTTCTCATATTCATTAACTGAATTATACAGTGCACCAATATTATTGAGCAACCCGGCTGTGCCAGACTTATTACCATCTTTTTTGAAATGCTCTAAGCTTTTTTTGTAATAAGTAATTGCTTGTTCATTATCTTTTTGAACAGCATAAACATTACCAATATTATTATAGATAGAGGATAACTCGGAACTATTAGCTACATTCTCACGCATTGTTAAATTGCGATAAAAGAAATCTAAAGCTTTGACATAATTCCCTCTTCCAAAGTGTATATTGCCAAGCAGATTAATAGCAGCAGAAATACCTCTGTCATTCTTCTTTTCTTTTGCAAAGTCGAGCATTATGTTCGTTAGTATGAGGGCAGAATCTGGATTAGAATAAAGGTAGCCATTTGCTATATACTTGCCGAAGGAAGCTATTCGAGTTGAGTCGGGGAGAGCTTTGTTTTCCCAATTAGTACGAAGTGAATCAAGGTTGATGGATTTTGCACTAATAAAAGAGAAAATAATTAATGTAAGTATTATCAATTTTTTCATAATTAGACTGCTCTTTCCACAAAATACATATCAACTTCGCCTTTTCCTTTGGCTTGTACTTTGCCTCTATATTCGAAGACGAAGTTTGGGTCGTGCTTTAGTAATTCATAAGTGCTTTGGCTTATATTAACTTTGCCTACTACGCCGGCAGTTTCCATTCGTGAAGCAGTGTTGACTGTATCGCCCCATATATCGTACTGGAATTTCTTAACGCCTACAATACCTGCTACTACTGGGCCAGTATGAATCCCAATTCGCATTTCGAATGGAATATTACCTGCATTTTCTCTTTCTGTTTTTCTATTTATTATAAATGCAGCCATTTCAATCCCTGCTGAAACAGTGTTTTTAGTCGAATTATCACTTGGTTTTGGTAGTCCACCGGCTACCATATACGAATCACCTATAGTCTTGATTTTTTCGATATTGTATTTATCGCATATCAAATCGAATTGCTCAAAGCAATAATTAATTTCATCTATTAGCTGATGGGCTGTAAGCTTTTCTGATGCTTGTGTGAATTCTTTGAAATCAGTGAACAGAATAGATACTTTTTCAAAGTCTCTTGCCTCGGATTTTCCTTTTTCTTTTAGCTCTTTGGCTATTTCGGCGGGCAGAATATTAAGTAGTAACTTCTCTGAGCGGTCTCTTTCATTCGTAATTTCATTCTTAGTTTTACTTATATACCTATTTCTACTGAACAGACCACCTGCAACCATTATCAATATCAACCCAATCCCAAGAGCTATATTTCTTTGTTGATTTTCTTCTGAAATTCTATTCTCATAGACTAGTTTGGTAGTTAGTCTTTTTTCTTCTTGCTTCAAACTATCTGCTAGTTTTGCTTTTTGGAACATCATTCTTTGTATATCTTTTGAAGCTTCTAGAGTTTTCATCTTAGTTGAAAAACCTATAAACTTTTCATAATATTGAAGTGCTTTCGCTGGTTGCGATAGTCCTTTATACGCTTGATACAAGCAATCACATGCTAATTGTTTAGTATAAACATCCTGAGACTCCATCGCAATTATTTCGGAGCGTTTGCAATTTGTAAGTGCTGCTTGAGTATTTCCTAGCTTTATACTAGTAAGTCCTAAGTAACTTAAGGCGTCGGCAATACCACTTTTCTCTCCTGTTTCTTCATAGATTATCAAACATTTGCTAAAGTATTCTTTTGCTTTTTGATTATCATTTCTACTAAAGTAGAGTTTTCCTATTGACAATAATGAATATGCTATTCCACTTATATTCCCAATCTCTTCGTTTATCCCCAAAGATTTATCTAAGTATTCTAAAGCTTCATCATATTTTTTCTTCGATAATAGTATATCTCCTAACTCGACATAAGAATTAGCTAACCCACGAATGTTATTATTTTCTTTTTCTATTTCTATGCTTTTGTTGATATACTCTAATGCTTTATCGTGTTCATCAAATTCCATATATATCAAACCGATATTATGAAAAGTAGATGCTTTTCCTGCTCTATCACCTAGTTCAGTTTTTATATTTATGCTTCTATCAAAATAATTCAAGGCATTTACATATTCACCCTTCTCTTTATAAATAAGTCCGAGATTATTATATACTTTAGAAATCTCTTCCTTTTTATCTAGTTTAATATATATATGTAGAGCTCCATGGAAATTTTCAAGTGCTTCTTTATAATCGGCAAGTTCTTTATATACGGACCCTATATTAACATAAGTGGCTGCCAAATCTTTTTTATAATCTAGCTCTTTGTATATTGTTATGACTTCTTTGAATCGGAAAAGTGCTTGTTCATAAATACCCTGATAGTAATAAGTAGTAGCAATCAGAAACTGAGATCTAGCTTCTATTAGTCTTGAACCATTTTTCTTACCCTTGTT
The DNA here is from genome assembly GCA_048267165.1 of Bacteroidota bacterium. Lineage (GTDB taxonomy): Bacteria > Bacteroidota > Ignavibacteria > Kapaibacteriales > UBA2268 > PGYR01. Next base: position 137,413 of record JBLWYD010000003.1, on the reverse strand, counting down.
TAGACTTTCCTGAAACTTATCAAGAGCTTGTTCATATTCACCAGATTTAAGTAAAAGGACTCCCTTTAATATAATGTTTAGCGAAAGGCCTAATTCTGATTTTTTTGATTTACTGAAATTTGTGAGCTTGTTTAGGTGAAATTCGATTGAATCCGAACCTTTGTCAATGTGATTTTCCCAGATATAAGCGTTGTAGTTTACTAGTCTAATAGAGTCACTAAGTGATTTGTCTTGCCATTTAACCAACAGGGAATCCTCAGCCGAAGTAAGGTTTGGGCTGATCGTAAAAAGAAAACAAATAACAAGTAAAAATATTTTCATAGTAAATTGTAAGTAACTTGATTATCAATATACTAATTAATTTGAAACTTGGTAACTATTTACTAATTATTAGCTATTGATTTATTAGAATTTCTCTTTTTTAAAAAGTAGCCACCAACTATTAGTATTATGAGTAACCCACTTCCTAGGAATAGCAAATTTTGAATATTACTACTCTCTTCTAGTTTCTTTTCTATTCTTTTATTTTCTTTTGATAAACTATCAGCTAGCACTTTCCTTTCGTTTTCTAATTGTGCTAGCTTTTCTGAGGTTTCTTTGTTGCTTATACTGTCCTCTAGTGCTTCGGATATTTCCATATACTCCAACGCTTTTTTGTCATTATTTTTTGCCTTGTAAGCATCGTACAGACAATCGCAAGCGTCTTTCTCTATCTCAATCGCACCTATTTCATTTGAAATTTTATACCCTTTTTCACAATGTTCTATTGCTTTATTTAAGTTATTCAATCCTAAATAGATTTTACCTATATTCATATAGCAAGCTGATATATCTAAACGCTGCTCTGTTTTTTCGTAAGATTTTAAACTCTCTTTGAAATACCACAAAGCTTGCTCATAGTCGCCCTGATCTTTGGTTAGCTCCCCCAACACAAACATTGTATTTGAAATACCTTTTATGTCATTTAATTCAATATATAATTTCAAAGATTTATTATAATTTTCTAATGCTTCGTCATAATTTTTCATCCCTGCTTTTACATATCCTACATTAGAATAAGCATTTGCAAGTTGGAATTTACTCTTACTTTTCTTAGCTATTTCTAATGATTTGGTGATATTGACCAATGCTTTTTCCATTTCACCCAAATCATATTGAATCAAAGCTATATTAAGGTATCCACTCCCTATTCCTTCCTTATAATCTATTTCTTCTGACAATTTAATAGATAACTCATAGTACTCTATCGCCTTTTTGTTATTACCCATATAGTCATAGGTTATACCTATATTATTATATGATGCTATTATACCTTGTTTGTCATTTATTTCTTTTTGTATCTTTAAACAACGTTTATTGTATTGCAATGATTTCTCATATTCACCAAGATAACTGTGCATATATGCGATGTTAGTTAACGAATTAGTAATTCGCCTTTTGTTCTTCAATTTTTCATTTATTTTCAACCCTTTGCTAAGGAAGTCCAATGCCTTCTTGTAATCCCCAGAGTAAGAACTCAATATAGCAAAGTTGTTATATGCCTCACTAAGACCGACATCGTTCTTCTTCATCTCGGCAAATAAATAAAGCTCGTCATTCAGCGATCTAGCTGAATCGGGGTTTGTACTTAATACGTTGTATGATATGAATTTTGCTAAGGCAACTACACGACTTGAATCGGGCATATTTTTGTTTTCCCATATTGTAAATAGGGAATCCGAGCTACTAGCGCTTGAAAGCGGAGATAGGAACAAAAAAAAAAGAAGGATAGACTCTTGCATAAAAAAATTTACTGTTGAATAAATAAATAAGGATATTAGATAGACAAAGATAATAAATTATTTAGAATTAAATAGGATTAAATGAATGAATCTTCATGTTAAGAAAAGTGGATTATTTTAACATGAGGTGATTGTCATGTTAAAAAAAAGCCATATCTTTAACATGAGGCGATTGTCATGTTAAAATAAACTATTTCCTTTTTCATAATATGAAAAATACACAACTATATAAACTACCTCTTAGTAGCGATGTTGAAACTACACGAATACTGAAAGCTTTACCTAGTGCACACTCTGCACTGGCCGAGCTAAAAGGTGTAGCAACTACATTACCCAATATCTCTATACTTCTGAATACTCTTGCATTGCAAGAAGCAAAAGATAGTTCAGCAATAGAGAATATTATCACGACTAACGATGATTTGTTCAGAGCAGAACTCAACCTAAGTAATTTCAAGAATGTTGCCGCTAAAGAAGTCCAGAACTACTCGACAGCTCTTCTAAAAGGCTACGAACTAATAAAATCCAATGGTTTAATCACTGTACCTATTATATTAGAAATACATAAAGTACTAGAGCAAAATGATGCAGGTTTCAGGACAGTACCCGGGACAGAGCTAGTAAACGAGAAGACAAAGGAAGTTGTTTATACTCCACCACAAGACGGTAATGAAGTAAAGGCATTGATGTCAAACCTCGCTGAGTATATAAATATAGATGACCTTGACCATCTAGACCCCCTTGTGAAAATGGCGATCATACATCATCAATTCGAGAGTATTCACCCTTTTTATGATGGTAATGGCAGAACGGGAAGGATTCTTAATATCTTATATTTAGTATCGAAAGGGCTATTAGACTCACCTATTCTATACCATAGTAGATTTATCATTCAAAATAAAGATAAGTACTATGAATTATTACAAAAAACTAGAACCGAGAATAAGTGGGAAGAGTGGATACTATATATGATAGAAGGGATAGAGTCAATAGCTAGACAAAGTATTGGGCTGATTAAGGGTATAAAAAAACTTATGCAAGAACAAAAAGTTCATATTCGAGGAAATTATAAATTCTATTCTCAAGATTTACTCAATAATCTATTCCGTCACCCTTATACTAAAATCGAATTTTTACAAGATGAACTAGGAATAAGTCGTCAAACAGCTTCTAAGTATTTAAACCTATTGCACGAAGACAAAACAAATATACTAGAGAAAGTCACAGTTGGTAAAGAGTATTACTACATAAACGTAAAGCTAATGGAATTAATCACCAAATTCGACTACAAAGTGAAATAATGATAGATTTAAAAAATAGTAAACCCTATACTTTTAGTAAGCATCTTTTTAATAGTGCATTGACATTAGTTATAATACTATTACCAATGCACTTGTTTGAGTTTATCAGTTTAGAAAGTTTATTTCTAATATTGGGTATTACTATTGCTCTATATCCTATGCACCGTAAAATAGTCAAGGATAGACAAATAGTTGAATCAGAAAAAGCTTAGGTTAAACTACTTCTTCCAATAAGATGGAGCTAAAAGTATAATAACCGTCAACACTTCCAATCTACCTACAAGCATCAGAAATGACAGTAGCCATTTAGATATATCAGGCAAGAATCCGAAATTGTCAGTCGGGCCAGTTAGGTTTAATCCGGGGCCTATATTATTGACAGCCGTAACAGCCGAGCCAATAGCAGTCTCGAAGTCTAATCCGAATATAACTAGTAAATAAGTGGATGCACCAAGTATAAATATATAGAGAACAAAAAAGCCGAGTACATCGTGTATTACTTTGTCGTCTATTCTCGAATCTCCTATTTTAATAGGAACTATAGCTCTTGGGTGGAGTACTTTTACGAATTGATTGTAAGCAAATTTAAGTAATAACATTATTCGTATTACTTTCATCCCACCAGAAGTGGAGCCAGCCATACCACCAGAAAACATTAGTGCTAATAATAGTACCTGAGTTCCAGTTGACCATTGCTCAAAATCGGCTGTTGCAAATCCAGTAGTAGTTACTATTGCTAATACTTGGAATAAGACGTCTCTCGCCGCAGGTTCTACAGCACCTTCGTATAATGAATATACATCAGTGAATATAACTACTGATGAAATAAATACCATGGCTACGTAAAATTGAAATTCTTTGCTCTTGACTACACTTTTGAAATCGCCTCGTAGCCAATGATAATGTAGTGAGAAGTTTGTACCAGCTACAAACATAAAGAAGATTATTATGTATTGTATATATGCTGATTGACCAGCTATACTTGCATTATAAGTGGAGAAACCACCTGTTGCAAGTGTTGCAAATGAATGATTAAGGGCGTGATAGAAGTCCATCCCACCAGTCATTAACAGTACTAATTCAGCTACTGTGAATAATAAGTAAACGCCCCATAGTAACTTAGCTGTTTGAGTGATTCTTGGTTTCAATCTATCTGAAATAGGTCCGGGTGATTCTGCTTTGAATAGTGACATCCCACCAATTCCTAAGAATGGTAATATAGCTATCGTCAATACGATAATTCCCATCCCACCAAACCAATGCGTTATACTTCTCCATAGGAGAATACCTTTAGGAAGAGTCTCAATTTCTGATAAAATAGTAGAACCAGTAGTCGTAAATCCGGACATAGATTCGAAGAAGGCATCGGCAAATGAGGGGATAGCCCCAGATAGCATATAGGGTAAGCTGCCGAGCAATGCCATTATAATCCAACCGAAAGTTACGATTGCAAATCCATCTTTCGTTTTCAAATCTGTTTTCTTGTCATTAGTAAGGAATGCAAGAATACCTATGCTGAAACAAATAGCTGCCGATATCAGGAATGCCTGTGCATCACCCGAATCATAATAATAACTAAACGGTAAGGGTAATAACATACCCAAACCTAGGAAAATCGACAAAAATGCTAATACGCGTATTACTATTTTATAATTCATTAATTTTTTACTCGAAAAGAGATTCAACACTTGGGAAAGAGTCAGGCAAAGAGAATACTACTACTTTGTCTCCAGCCATTATTTGCGTATTTCCTTTGGGGATTATTAGTTCTTCATCACGTAATATAGCTCCTAGCACAGCGCCTTTAGGAATTTTTAGATCCATTATAGGTTTGCGTGTTATTTTCGATTTTGCTTTTACTACGAATTCTACTATTTCTGCATCTAGACCGGGTAGCTCTGCAAATTTGGCAATACCGTCACCTTTTATAAGTCGAGTTATAGCGTTCACTGTTATTTGCTGCTTACTTACTACTGCATCTAAGTTGAGTGCAGGTGTCAATGGCAAATATTCACTTTTCTTAATAAGAGAGACAGACCTTTTAACGCCTATGTGCTGAGCAACAATACTAGTGATTATATTTGTCTCGTCATCACCAGTAATAGCTATGAACTGATCCATAGAGTCCAAGTTTTCCGACATAAGTAAATCTAGATTAGAACCATCTCCGTGTATAACTAGAGATTTATTGAGCTTTTCAGCTATAGCGTGTGCTTTTTTCTCATCACTTTCAATTATCTTCATGTTGATTTCGCCATCTAGCTCCATCGCTACGAAAGTAGCTGTAAGTCCACCACCTATTATAAGTATATTTTCAATTTGCTTTTTCGTTTTACCCAGGTACTCCAATGCAGTATCTTGATAAAAAGGAGCACATACCATATATATCTGGTCACCGGGTAATAGTATATCGCTACCTTTGGGAACTATAGTATGTTGACCACGCTTGATAGCAGTTACCGTTAGCGGTGGGTTATCTAGCTCTTTACCCAAATCCATTAGCTTTTTATGTAATAGAGAGGATTGATTATCTAGTCTTAGCCCAAAGAATTTTAGTTTACCGCCTTCAAATTCGATAATATCCGTAGTATTTGACTGTCGGATTAGTCTAACTATTGTGTCAGCAGTTTCTTTTTCTGGTTGCAAAAAGTGGTCAACTCCAAACTCTTCTTTGCTAATTACATGGTCTTCCAATAAGTACTCAGGATTTCTCACACGAGCAATTGTAGTTTTTACACCATGTTTTTTTGCAATTTTACAAGCCAGTATATTTACTTCATCATTGTCTGTAAGAGCAGCTAGAACATCAGCTCTATCTACACCAGCATCTTTTAGCACCGATGAGCTACAACCGTTACCGGTGATAACAAAGGCGTCTAGGGTGTCGGAAGCAAAATTTGCAAGAGCTTCGTTACTTTCTATTAGAGCAATATTGTGCTTTTCTTTTGAAAATCGACGTGCAGATTGATATCCAATATCACCTGCACCAATAATAATTATTTCCATTTTAAATATTTTTTTTTATATTATGCTTTCCGTTGGATATAATTTAAAATTAATTATTTAGAAAAGAAAAAAAGGGCTCGCTTATAAGTATATTTTTTTACTATTTGATATTTGTTCAGATTATTCGTAAAATAGAGATTCAAGTTATACACTTTTATTAATTTTAATTAAATAATGTATATATTTGATGTGTGTCTGTTTTAATAAAAATTGAAATTTAAAATAATTCAAAGGTAAAATATGTCTAAAGGCGGTGGAGCTGGTAAGGTTTATTTCGTTCTTTATCTAGCGGTAGTATTAGAGCTTCTAATCATTATCGTAGAGAGAGATGAGGCGGAGGAGCACTTACACAAGAAGCAAAAAGAAGCGATGAAAATCGTTCAGTCTATTCTATCACAACTTCAGTCCGGTTCTGGTACTGAAGGTATAAATACAAGACCGCAAGATGAGATTACTATTCCGCCTCCAGGTGTGAATATTAAGGAAGTTTTGGGTATCGACATCAAATCTGAAAGAAGATATATAGTGGAAGTCGGTGTTACCGATGTAAGCTCTAATGCAAGCAGAATGGAAGGCGAGGCTCAGAAAGAGTACATGGAAAGATTGGAAAAGCTAGTTAGATTAGCTAACGTAGAAGACCTTGAATATCAAGTCTTTTATAATAGTAGTCTAGAAACTGGTGCCGTTCCTCCTTTTCCTGCTGATGATTACTTCAAAGATAAAGCTCTTGACTTCACTACATTCGATTTAGGCAAGGCTGTAATTGACCCCGAAACAAATGTCTCGTGGGAATTTGTAGGTATCCAAAAGATTAAAATGGATGCTGAAGCTACTTTCAAAAGCTTAGATCTTGCTAATATTAGCAAAGACCTAATGCATCCTATTTATGATAAAAGTAAAAAATTAGTTCGTGGTCCTACATTTGGACCAAACGGAACCCCCGAAGATAGTATTTTCACTTACTCCATTCCTGAAACTAAACTAGCTTCTGGGATATATGGAAACAGAGGGACTCTAAGTAAAAGAGCTTTCGTTGTTAATTTCCAACCGCCAAGTAAAGCTGGATGGTATAAACTGCGTTTTGTTTCTAAAACAAATAGAATCTTAGGTGTTCGCTCTGACCAAAAAGTTGAAACTCTTGATAAAGAAGCAACTGTAAATATTGGTACAGTACAACTAAAAGTAACTGACCTTGTTAAAGTAGAGAAAGAGCTAAAAACTAAATTAGAAAAGTACGAAGTGCCTAGTGCAGAAGTTTTAACTTCATCTGGTGGATTTAGAGCTTTTGATGATGCTATTGATAAATCTAAAAACATTGCTTCTAAAGAAGAAGATGCTGGTGATTTGATTGGTAATATCAGACTATATGGTTATATAGTGAAACTATTGACTCCAGGGCAATCACAAAACTTCGACCAAAACAAAGGCGACATTGAGTTCAACATTCGTGTTATGACTCCTAAACCTAAGATGGCTGATCCAGTTGTCAACGTTGCTGATAATTTCTACCGATTCAACGAAGGTAAGATAAACTTCAGAATGAATATTTCGCCATACCAAGGTGATGCTAACGTAATCAGAGGTACTGTACACGATGCAGCTTCTGGTACTTCTAGTCAACCAGTAGCTAATATTACATTCAAGAAAGCAGGTGACGGTTCAGCTGCTAATGGTGGAAGTGTTGATTACATAGCTACTGTAGATAAAGAATTATCTGCTGGTGCTAATGGTGGTCCTCGTACATACAAAATCAAACTAACTCACCAACTACAAGGTAAGAGTGAGACTAAAGAGCCAAGCTTAGTTGTATTCCCATCTAAAGTAGAAGAGAAAATCAGAAACTTACAAGCTAAGTTGAGTGCATTATCAGTATATGGCGAACAATTGTTCTTCAACTATGAGCCACCTTCTGGTAATAAAATTGCTCCTGAGCAATTCGGTTACTACTTCAAAACTGATGCTGATCCACAAGACAGAGGTCTAGTAAATGGTCTATCTGCTGAAAGAGCTGATAATCTATACTTCTCTGCTGATATGAAAAAAGCATCACTTAGAATAGTATGGACAGATCCTATATCTAAAGAAGAAATAGACATCTTCCCTAAATTCGATTTCAAGATATCACAATCTGAACCAGGCATATCTTTACTAAACCAACAAGTAAGTGCATCTGTTGATGGCGATATGGTAAGAGTAAGAGTATCAGGTATAAACGTTACCGCTCCTAAGATTGGTAAAGAAGGTAGCACACAAGAAGCAGAAGTATCATTGACATTAGACGCTCCTCAAGTAAGAGTACCAGGATTCTCAGTAGTTGGTAAGCCGACTATCGTTCTGAAAGGTGGTCAAGCTCAAATCGACTTTACTCTTAGAGGTGAAGCTGACGATGATGGTAATATACGTGGAACAGTAGTTATTAGAGGCTCTGCAACTGCTATTAATCCGGTAAATGGTGTTCAGTCTAATCCTAGACCAATAAACATCAATGTACCGATTAAACAAAAAGCTGAGCAGAACGATAACAACTATTATGAAGATAATTAATATAATTCAAAGGTTAAAATTATGAACAGTTTTAAAATAAAAGTATATGCTTTCTTCGTAGCTATCTTTGTTCTTTCTTCCCTTGGGTTGGAAGCACAACGAGTAGATGATGTTAGCTCTATACTTTCTAGATTTAAAAACTATAGATTTGGTGCTGTTAACGTTTATAAAATAACGACACCAGATGAGATAAAAGAGATTGTAGAATCTAAGCGTAAGAAAAAAGCTTCAGCTGGCGGTGCCACTGATGAAAAATGTTTAGAAGAAGCGGATCCTAACATCAAAGATCTTGTTAAAAATGAGATTTTGAATGGGAACTCTCAATCGGGTATTGCTCGTGAGATTATCATGAAAGGATATCCGCCATTAGCAGAAGATGAATTGACTTGTGTTTACAATGCTCTTTATCAACAACTAATGGGTTCGAGTGAAGCGCTTTCTCCGAAAGCATATTTGGTAACTTCTCGCCCAGAAAAAGGCGGTATTCCTGATAGAATCATTGGTTTGATTTATATGGAACAAGAGTTCGATTTGGCTAATCAAGAAGTAAGAGAAGATTTGGAATTCGTTTCAACTGAAAATATATACTCTTATGATAGATTGAAAGACACTGAAATCGATCCTGCTAAGTATGGTTATGCTAACTTGTATGATTTGACTTATGCTTACCTTATACAAGGTAACTTCCAAAATGAAACAATGGCTGCACGTGCTATCGGTACTGATGTTATTTACATAGATAAAGTATATGGTGTATCGCAACCACTTATCAATAATAACAGAGTTGGTGCAAAAGATATTCAAATGTATAAGAGAATATCTCAAGGTCAACCAGAAAGATATTTGGGTAAAAATAATATCTTGACTGTTAGTCCTGATTTGGTTAGCTGGACACAATATGAGCCACAATTTGCTCGTAAGAGAGATGGCTCTATAGCTACTGATTCTATGGGAAATGCAATAATTGATCCTCGTAGAGCATCAAATGATTACTTACCTAATTTCGGTGTTGAATTGAAATACGGTATAGAAGGTATTAATTACCCTTCTTTCTGGAGTAATAGAATGACGCTTTCTGCTATATGGAAGAATGTGAAATTTGGATTAATACTTCCGACTGACGGTTGGGCAGCTTTCTCAGAAGATGTCTACAATCAACAAAGAACTATGACTTACGGTGGTGTAGGTATAGCGGGTGTTTTAGATTTCCCGTTTGCTATCATTCCTCGCAGTGATGTGTTCCAAGTTCAGTTTGGTTACGTATTTGGTGATGCTGAACCAGGTAATGGTACTGCTAACGTTGATACTGATCCTTTTACTTTCCAAAGATCTCCGTTTAACAACGATTATCTAATGAGATTTAATACTCAAGTACATTATACATTTGGTATTAGTGTAGATGATGATTATTTCATGCGATTTAGTGTCGGTGGTACGGGTTACTCTATGGAAACATGGGGCTACGACATCAATGATGATTTGGTTGACCCAAGTGTTGACCTTAGAGAAAGAACAAGCGAATTTGTTGGAGGAATCTCTGGTAAATTAGAATTCATGACTACTAATAATACAACTCCATTTGGTGGTGGTATTCAGTATTTCGACGAATCATTACAGTTCAATGGTTGGGTACAAGTTCCTGTAGTTGAGAATACTTTCTCAATCAGATTGGAAGCTAACGGTTATGCTGTTGCATTCAGAAAGTCTGCTAGACCTTGGGAAATGAACTCGTTACTAGTGCCTATGGCTCGTTTAATCTATGTATTCTAAAAATTGTTTAACAGAAAGAAAAATGAATATGAAAAATATAAAAATATTAATATTAGTAAGCTTCTTGATGCTAGCTGGCTCTACTTACAAAGGTTTTGCTCAGCCCGCTACAGGTGACTTCAGCTACGTTGATTCTTTGACGACGATTGATTATGAATTACGTAAGATGTTCCCTCGTTGGAAAGTTTGTGAGCCAGATTTGCAATTTCAAATCTATCAAGCATTCTCTATCTACGGTTATTCTAAAAATGAATTGAATATTGAAGAAATCGAAGTATTGGCTTCTCCGAAGCCACCAAGAGAGAAAAATTATGAGATTCTATTGATTACTTGTGGTAAAGCAACAATGAATCCACAAGAAATAGATCAGAACATAAAGAAAATCTCTAAATTCTTATCTGGAGATGATGACTACAATAGATATGAAAGACCTACTCCGGGTGCTGACTCTAGAACTTATTGCTTTACTGAAATCCCACCTGAGATTCCTGTTAAGCCATCTGAGGCAACTGCTATCCAAGATTACTTGAAACCAGAAGACAAGATACAAGCTATTACTATGTCTCTATTCGAGCAATCACTTAAAATTGGTGAAACTGGTTTTTGGTTACAAAACAAAGTAGGTACTGACGAAGTTGGTTATCAATTCTGGTCAGCTGGTGAAAGTAAAGTAACTATACAAAGACCATTGATGAACAACACTGACCCTGCTACTAGAGAATTTGTTCCTAGATTAATCAACGCTTATTTAGGTGGTGGTTATAGACATTCTTCTGGATTAGATAATGCTGGTACAGCTTTCTCTTGGGTTGCTGATAGAACTTTGAACGCTGGTCCTGATGGTAAATTAGTTGCTGGTTTTGATGTTCACATGCCTTTCCACCCACAATTCGGTATCGGGTTGAACTTGGAATTGCCATTCAGTGATTTGAAAAACAGAAGTGTAGCTCCTGAAACTTATGGAACTTATAGTAATACAGTAGCAGAATTCAGAAGAGACGCTGAATTCCAAGATCCTCGTAATGGTGATCCGAATATCACAAAATTAGGAATCGCTCCTTTACTAAGAGAAACTGGTCAAGCAACATTATTCTATAACTTATGGATAGGTAATGAAAACACTCCTTCTCACTACTTCAGATTTGATGTAGGTGCTAGTTATGCTCAAGTAGATGAATATTTGATGTATCAAGAAGGGTTTGAATATATAATCGAAAGAGAAAACGTAGTAGGACTTGCTACTTACAAGCCAAATGAATTTGCAGATTGGGTATATTTGAAAGCTCAATACAGAAATCAACAAGCATTTCCATTTAGTTTGAGTGTACAATTCTCTAACCAAATCTTAATGGCACAAGCATATTTGCCAATATTCGGTAACTGGTTCTTACTTGAAGGACGTTTCTCAACTATATTAAGGGATCAAAGGCCTTACGAGATTCAAAACTTCTTTATGATAAGTCCAATACTAAGAATTACTATATAAGAAATCAACAACCCTTCTGTTTTAGAGCAGAGGGGTTTTTTTTTATTTCCACTTTCACTAACTTGCAAGATGATTAGAGCCATTGTCATATTATTTGCGATAACAATTGTATTTACCACAAGTAATATACTCGTTGCCCAATCCGACAATATTTCCGATCAACCAACTTCCCAAGATAGCTCTGCCAAACGTAAAGACTTAATGCGCTCTGCATCAGTAACTTACGAAAAGAAAGACATCAAGCTAACTATCCAAAACGTTGATATATCTAACTATCCTATAATTAAAGTAATAGTAGAAGCATATAATATCTATGGTCAGCCATTAGATACACTTTACTCTGAAGGATTATCAGTACTAGAAAATGGGGTTGAACACCAAGTAATATCTGTAGATAAACTTTCTATTAATGAAAGAGTACCTGTAGATTTTATATTTGTGATAGACCAAACGGGTTCTATGCAATCATATATTGATGCAGTAAGACAAAAAGTACGAGACCTAACTGACTTCCTTAAGACTCGTGGTATCGATTACACTTTAGGATTAGTTTTGTTCTCTGATGAAGTTGATAAGGTTTATCAACCTACTCCCGACGTAAATGATTTTCTTGGTTGGATAGGCCGAGTAAAAGCACGGGGTGGGGGAGATGTAAAAGAGAATGCACTTGAAGCGCTAAAGGCAACTGCAAAGCAAATAGAGTACAGACCTTCAGCGAATAAAGTCGCGGTTTTAGTAACTGATGCTCCGTATCACCAAACGGGTGAAACTGGTGTAGGCAGCACAGACCAAACTACCGAATCTATTACAAAAATGCTATTTGATGATCAAGTTAGAGTATTTAGCATAGTGCCACCTAGATTGACTGCTTATAACTATATATCGTCAAATACACGTGGTAATTTCTATGATATCGATTATCCCTTCTCAACTATATTGGATAATTTTTCTAATCAGTTGACTAATCTATATGCACTAAAGTACAGAACTGAAAAGCCAGCTATACCTGATAGTATAGACATAGCTATTATAAACGAAAAGAAAGAAGAACTAACTAAGAAGACTATTCCTATAGTTGAGTTAGGTAGAAAATTGATTATCGAAAATATGCTATACCAAACTGGTAGTTCTAATCTGCCAGACACAGTACCAGAGCTAGAAGTACTTTCTATGTTTATGCACAATAGACAAAATGTTGTTATTATGATAGAAGGACATACTGACGCTATCGGAAGCGAAGAGACAAATAACCGTCTATCCAAATTCAGAGCAGAGGGCGTAAAAGCATATCTTATTAAGAAAGGTATTTCAGCAAAGAGAATTAGAACTCAAGGTCACGGTGAAAGCCGTCCAATTGCCTCAAACAATACAGATTTCGGTCGTAAGTTAAACAGACGTACCGAGATTATAATAATAGCTAAGTAAATTAGCTCTTCAATTCAGTCATCGTGAATAGAGAATACAGCTTAATTCCTGCTTCTTTCAGTTTATCTTCACCACCAGCTTCACGATTAATTACACAAATAGCTTCTTCGACTATAGCGCCACGCTCACGCAGTTCGTTTGCACTGATAATAATCTGACCGCCACTTGTGACTACATCTTCTATTATAAGTAATCTTTTACCAGCTATGTCTGAACCTTCAGCAAGTTTGCAAGTCCCGTATTCTTTTGCTTCTTTGCGGACTAATACCATATCAAAGCCAGCACCAAGTGATATTGCTGTAGCTATAGGAATACCACCCATTTCAAGGGGAGCTAACATATCGAATTCTAATCCGGGGATTATAGTTTCGTTTACTTGCTTTGCTATTTCTTTTAGCAAATGTGGTCGTGCCTCGAATTGATATTTATCAAAGTATTCGTGGCTAGTAACGCCCGAGCGAAGTTTGAATTCGCCAGTTATGTGGGCTACATTATATATTTCTTTGCAAAGTTCTTGTTTTGTCATTCTAATTCTAATATTGAGTATAAATAAATAGTAACAGCTATAGCAGCTACACATTGCTTGAATTCATCTTTATCGACTTTATCGAAAGTATCAGCAGGGGAGTGGTGATACCAAAAGTATCTACCCTTATCGTCAGGCGATAAGCTCATACCCGGTACACCAGTATCCATTAGTGGGCCTATATCTACACCGCCACCGCCTTCGCCAACAGTAATCTGTGGATTAACTTTCTGTAAAAGGGGTTCGAATTTCTTTACTTGTTCCATTAACTCTTCGCTACCAGTGAACCTAATAACTAGTGGAGCAAAAGTACCAGCGTCCGATTCGAATGCCATAGCGTGTTTCTCGTGAGCAAAGCCCTTAGCGTACTCTTTACCACCCATTGCACCATTCTCTTCATTTGTCCAGAGTACGGAGCGTATAGTGCGTTTATTGCCCAATCCTAGCTCATTTATTAGGCGAACAGCTTCCCAAGTAGTCATACATCCTGCACCATCGTCTTGTGCACCCTGACCAGCATCCCAAGCGTCAATATGACCACCAACTGAGATAATCTCATCTGATAGTGTACTACCCTTAGTTTCACCCATTACATTGTGCGAAATAGCATCTGGATAATGCTTAGCGTGCATAGTTAAGTTGATTGTGGCTTTTTGCCCTCTATCTTGGTATCTTTGTAATAGCTCTGCACCCTCTAGAGTGATAGCCGCGTGTGGAATCTTAGGGATACTATCTGTGTAAGCCATAACTCCCGTATGTGGATTGTCAAATCCAATCGGACTTACCGAACGGATTAAACTAGCTACAGCTCCGTATTGACCTGCCCACTGAGCACCGTAGAATCTGTATTGGACTGTCTGCCCATAAGTAGTGAAGGGTGCATTGAAAAGTACAATCTTGCCTTTTACTTCATCTTTTCTTCTATCAAGTTCATCTTTATCTCTAACTACAATCACTTCAGCAGTTATCCCTTCTTGCGGAGTAGCTATACTACCACCCAAGCCAAGCATATCTATTTTATATTCAATAGGGAAAATTACATTCACCGATTCATAATGTCTCTTCCAATTGGGAACCATTACGGGTTGTTTTTGTACATTTGCCAGACCATCTTTATGCATTTCCTCATAAATCCAATCGATAGTTCTTTCGAGTTGGGGAGTACCACTTAGTCGATTAGCGAAGTTATTACAAAGGAATTCTAATCTATCCCAACCTATATTGCTCTTCATAGCGGCTTCGATGATTTTATCTACATCTGCTTCATAATCATCAGGATTAAAATCCTTCGCTAATAATAGTACTGGAAATAATAGTAGGAATAGTATCTTTTTCATTCTGCTCTATGGCTAATTTTTTGATTTACAAATATAGTAAATATTTGGGATTTTAAGATGATTAGGTAGATAGACTAATAATTTAATAAATAGCATCCATTAATTATTTGGCAAGCAACTTGCAATACTACTTTTGTGACAGCATTTTTATGAATTATTGGCTATAAATAGACAATTGGCTTTATTAGATAACCCAACTTTAAACAGATTGAAGAATACTGTTCTTTCACCAATCTTTAACAATCCCGATATTGTTTTAGCTGGTGGTATATTACTAATTCTTGCACTCCTTTTATTGCCATTGCCTCCACTTGCCTTAGATTTATTTCTAACCCTTAATATTGCACTATCAGTTATGATTCTGATGGTGGCAGTTTATTTGGTAAAACCATTAGAATTCTCAGCATTCCCGGCTATATTACTTATTACTACTATGCTCCGATTGGGGCTGAACGTCGCCTCCACTCGGCTTATATTAGGTGAGGGTGAAGCTGGTAAGATTATACACGCATTCGGTGATTTCGTCATCGGTGGAAATATAGTCGTTGGGATTATTATATTCCTTATCCTCTTAGTCATTAACTTTATAGTAGTTATCAAGGGTTCCACGCGTATAGCGGAAGTATCTGCAAGGTTTACCTTGGATGCAATGCCGGGTAAGCAGATGAGTATTGATGCTGATTTGAATGCTGGTTATATTGACGAGCAAACAGCCAAATCGAGACGTGATGAACTTGCGCACGAAGCTGACTTTTTCGGGTCAATGGATGGTGCGGCTAAGTTTATAAAAGGGGACGCAATTGCTGGTATTATTATCACAATCGTCAACTTACTTGGTGGATTTGCTATTGGTATGCTCCAAAGGGATATGTCATTCTCTGAAGCGATTTCTACATACTCTACACTTACGATTGGTGATGGACTAGTATCACAAATTCCAGCTCTACTTATATCAGTAGCTGGTGGTTTGGTAGTTACTCGTTCTGGTGCTCGTGACCAACTAGAGACGGAATTCGGACAACAATTCGGTGCTAAGCCAAGGGCGATGTATGTATCGGCTGTGGCTTTGTTCCTAATTGGATTACTCCCAGGGTTCCCGTTTATTCCGTTCACTATCATAGCTGTTATCATTGCTGCTATTGCTTATAATAGAACTAATGCTATTAAAAACAAAGCTGATGACGAGATGCGCGAAGGGTTACAAGCGGCTGATGAAGTCGAAAAACCAAGCGAAGCTCCCGTTGAAGATTTGCTGAAAGTTGATCCAGTGGAAATAGAACTTGGCTATTCGTTGATAGCTCTAGTAGATGAGGCACAAGGTGGCGATGTATTCAAGCGTATAACAAACGTAAGAAAGCAGTTAGCGACAGAGTTGGGGATTATCCTCCCTCCTGTTCGTGTACGTGACAATCTTCAATTAGACCCAGAGAATTACATTATCAAAATCCGTGGGAATGAAGTTGCTTCTAATTTCCTATTCCCGAATATGCTATTAGCCATGAATCCTGGAACTGCTGAAGGGGAGCTTCGCGGCAAACACGTTACCGAACCTGTTTTCGGTTTGCCAGCTAAGTGGATAGACCAAAACGAAAGGGAAAATGCCGAAATAATGGGCTACACAGTAGTGGAATCTGCGACAGTGCTGACTACTCATCTAACAGAAATACTAAAACGCAACTCTGATAAACTATTAACTAGACAAGATACTAAGCAGTTAGTGGATAATCTGAAAGAAGATTACCCAGCCCTGACTGATGAGATTTCACCAGATAATCTACCTCTATCAGCTATACAGAAAGTACTACAAAACCTATTAGAAGAGGGTATTCCAATTCGTGATTTACCTCTGATACTAGAGTCATTACTCGAATATTATAGAGTAACTCAAAATATAGATGTGCTAACCGAATATGTTCGCCATAATCTATCCGAGACTATCAAAACTCTGTACGAAGATATAGATGGTATTGTACACGCAATCTCTCTTGACCCAGAAATAGAAGACAGCATAACTCAATCGCTGCAAAAAAGCGGTGGCAACCAGATAAGCCCTTCTATGGGACTATCGCCTGAGTTCATCACTCGTATCAAAGAAGGTGTTTCGAAAGCGATTGACGATACTACTATTGCTGGACATCTGCCAGTGGTTATTTGCTCTGCTCAGGTGCGACCTTATTTCAAGAAGATGATACAGACTACTTTCCCTGTAGTAAGCGTCATCAGCTATTCTGAATTGCCATCTGACACTGATATAGAAATACTAACTAGTGTAAATGTACTAGAACAAGTACAATAATTCAACAATTTTCAGTATTTTTATATTCTTAAAATATGAAAATCAAAAATTATTATAGAATACTAGGGCTAGAAAGCTCTGCTACCTCCGATGAAATACGGATGGCGTACAAGCGTTTGGTAAGAAAATACCACCCCGATCTGCACCCCGATGACATAAAAGTACAACGAGTATTCGGCGAAATAAAAGAGGCGTACGAAGTACTTGGTGACCTAGACAAACGCCTGAACTACAATCTACTACTCAGCAAATCGAAAAAGCTAATGGACGAAGTTACTCGCCGCGAATACGAAATGAGTAAGAAGAAGTAACCTTAGTAGCTAAATTCACTTTATACCAAAAGGTATAATTGCCAACCTTGTTGCTTGTTGCTTCTAGGGTTATAGTTTGCATTATATATAGACAATTACTATATTCTACAATCTCTTACTGTAATACTGAAAAAAATGAAAACTATATTATCAATTCTATTGCTATTCCCATTACTAATAACTGCACAGCAGTTCCAAGTTTTTGATATTGATACCTCCGAATACCCTAAGATGAAAGCGAAGTTCTATCTTACGGATTCGCAAGATAATCCTATAGCTAAACATAGCCGCTCAGATTTCGAGATTAAGGAAAATGGAGTACTAAGAGATGTAACTAGTGTCAGTTGCCCTCCCAATACTGTTAGTCCTATGTCAATTGTAATAGCTGTTGATGTATCGGGGTCTATGTCTGGGTCACATATTAAAATGATTAATACTGCTCTTAATTCTTTTATCAGCAATCTTGAGTTCAACGGAAGTGAAATAGCTATCATTGGGTTCACAACTAGTAATTATTATATAAGTGATTTCACGAGTAATATGAATAAGATTCTTGACAAAATAAAAAATATCAAAGCTTCTGGTGGAACTGATTTTAATTCTGCTTTTATAACGCCTACGGCTGGAGCAATATTAGCTATGGATAAGGCAGCTTTTTCCAATAAGCAGATAATCCTAATAACTGACGGTGAAGCTGGTGGAAACGAACAGCAGATAATTGCAGATGCAACTTCATCGAATATAACAATCTCTACTATAGTTGTTGATGGGAAGTTCCCAGATCTTATCACAAATATCACAGAGCAAACTGGTGGGGAATTATTTAAGAATAAAAAAACATCTATAGATGTATTCAATGCCTTGAATAAAATAACTAAGCAATTAACTCTTAACGCCTGTCTTTTAGAATGGGAAAGTGATTATAGCTGCGAAAGAGCTGTCGATTTGAATATTAGAGACAACAGAACTAATAGCATAGTAGATAAGAGTATATATTTAAGTGAAAACCAAATCTCAAAATTAGTAATAAGTGATAACTTCGCCTCCGTTGGTGATGTTAAAGTAAATTCAAAAAAGGACACAACCATAACATTCTCAGCGACGAATAAAGATATAACTATTGATAAAATTAGCTTTGTTCCAGATTTTGGAGCTTACAGCATTAATCAGAGCTTACCATATACTATAAAGAAAGGTGAGAGCCTAGATATTAACGTAACATTTGCCCCCACTGAAAACTATAAATACTTTTCTATAATGCACATAGAAACTTCCGAATGTAAAAGTGAAATGAGTTTAATAGGTGGTAATTCGGGGTATTCTTTCAAGCAAACAAGCATAAATATTCTCTATCCGATAGGTGGAGAAAATCTCGTATCTGGCGATACGATAGAGATAAAATGGGAAGGTGTAACTGAATACGATCTAGTGACTATAAGTTATAGTACTAACAACGGTAGCAAATGGACTACAATAGCTGAAAAACAATCTGGAAATTCTTATAAGTGGAAAGTCCCAAATACTATAAGTGATAAGTGTAAAGTACGAGTTGATCACCTCAATGCAGATATAAAGCATACAGTAGCTGGCGAGGTGGAGTGGATGAGAACTTATGGTGGTAGTAGTTATGAAGAAATCAAAAAAGTAATACAAACGAATGATGGTGGTTTCTTATTAGTAGGCAATACTTCTTCAGATGATGGTGATTTCCCAAAAAAGAATACTGGAATTAGTGAAGATTGTTTGATATTAAAGTTAGACGCAAATGGTAATATAGAATGGTCAAAGACTTATGGAGGTACTCGTAGAGACTTTGCCATAGATGTGATGGAAGAGAAAGATGGAGAATTTACAGTTCTTTGTCATTCAAGTTCGAACGATGGAGACGTTATTACAACACAATTAAATCCAAATAAATCGGGTTCTGATGTTTGGGTTTTAAGATTGAATTCTAATGGAGAAATCCTTAAACAAGTCCTTTATGGTCGAGAAGCAATTGAAATTCCACATTCATTTATTAAAACAAGAAAAAAAGAATATATTATAGTAGGGTATTCAACTTCGTATGATAATATGACGGATGCAAATAGTGGAAAAGGTATTTATATTCTAAGATTGGACTCATTATTGAATAAGAGGTATGAAAAAATAACAGGTGGCCATGGTGAAGAATATGCAGTCGGTGTATATGAAGAAAACAATGGAGCAATTAGTATATTTGGAAATGTGATTGACTCGGATTGGCCTAGTGTAGAATGGAATAAGTATTATACTAGTTTTAGAGCTGAATTGAATGAATATGCCTCAATTATAGTGAAAACAATGCACGATTTAACGTCCTACCTTTTTAAAGTGGAAGATGGTATAGAGATTGGTCGAACTAATTCATCTAAGAAAAGAAAATTTTTTATAAACGACAATTACAGCCCTATACTTGGGTCTGATGTTTATGATAATTATTTTGGAGATGTTTCCAAAGTAAATTATAACGGATACATTGCAGCGACTATGTTAGATAAATCTAGCACAAGCAATTATGAGTTATATTCGGCATTAGTAAGTAAAGTTTCGGAACGAGGTGAAATAGAATGGGAAAAGACTATAAGTAGTGATAGTCTAGGAAGTGATTATGTAAATAGTATAATAGGAACTAAAGATCAGGGGTATGTGTTCGCTGGCTATACTCAGCCATTGATCGTTGAAAGTTCTAATTATGCTAGATTAGGAAGAAAAGATGTATGGATAGCAAAGCTTTCGGGCGAAGTTACACCACTCCAATCGGTAATCTCAAAGTCAACTTTTGAAATTCAGTCCCCGAAGCCATCAATAAAACTAAAAGAATTTGATTTGGGTGATGCAGTAGTTGGTCAAACCAAAATTATAGTTATCGAAGATGCTATATGTAACAAACGTAAAGCCCCACTTCATATACTAAGTATAGACGTTACGGGCGGCGATACTCTTGATTTCAAAATTCCTGGTGGGGCCGACGAATCTATTCTCAATTATAATGAGTGTAATGATCTAACATTTGAGCTAACCCCTACTAGTGAATACAAACGAACTGCAGAAGTTACTATAACTACTACTAATGGGGTATATAAAGATACTTTTAGTTTAGAAGGAAGAGGGGTCTCTCCTATCTCCGAAACAATAGATAATATTGATTTTGGTAAGCATTTACTCGGCGGAAATATAGATACAACAATTGCTATAATTAAAAACTTATCTTATAAAAACTTAACTATCACTGAAACAAATATTATTGGTCCAGACATTGAACAATTTGAGGTATTAGACGAAAACGGTTTGAGTGTTATTCCTCAGGGTGGTAGCA
Organism: Bacteroidota bacterium; assembly: GCA_048267165.1. Classification (GTDB taxonomy): domain Bacteria; phylum Bacteroidota; class Ignavibacteria; order Kapaibacteriales; family UBA2268; genus PGYR01. Next base: position 116,293 of record JBLWYD010000003.1, on the reverse strand, counting down.
AAGCGTACTCGTTGCGATTCACTCCTAAGTTTGGTGGCAGAACTTCTTCTATCATCGAATTCCATTATGATGGCGTAGGTTCTCCTATGCGTACTGTGCTATTTGCAGAGGGAATCGGCGGTGAAGTATATCCCCAATTCAAAGATGTTAGTTTAGATGAAGTGGCAGAGCTTCAGATATTTCTAAAGAATATTAGTCCAAAAATAATTGAAAATGATGAGCTAGAATATAAATTAAAAGTTCAGTTTGACCCTACCGTTATAGCACCCACTGATGAGACGATTAGCGTAAAGTCAATCGACAACAACTCTTATTTCGAGTATGCAGGCAAGCTAACAGATGAAAATCAAATTGCTTCTATACCAATGAAAGTACTGAGAACTACTGCAAGTGAAGGAGTGATAACTCTACCAGAGTTTCAATTATATAGCTCTGCTGGGGTACCAATTGAGTATGATATAGAGCCGAAGGTTTGTCAATTTATAGTGAAGAATCCATATGTAAATGTAGTAGAGTCCGAAGCTCTAAAACTAGGAGTATCGCCAAATGTAATATCAACAACTGCATCTATCACTGTTATTCTAATCGAGGATGGTATAACAGAGTTGGCTATATATAACAACCGAGGCAGAAAAATGGAAGTATTAATATCTGGCAATCAAACGATTGGTAGTCAGGATATTCAACTGGATATGACTAACTACCAAAGCGGTAGATACTATTTACAGCTAACTACGCCAACTATAACTAAAACGGAATTTATAGAAGTAATTAGGTAAGAAGAAGTAACTACAGTAATCTAACATTCTTTTGCATTTATCAGATATTATAATTAATTTTATACCAAATGGTATAATACCTTTTGGTAAAACAAATTTTATAGTAAATGGTATAAAATATGAAAAAGTCTCCCTTCGTATATGGTGTAACAGTTAGTGATGCTGCCTTCACTAACCGCGAGAATGAAATAAAACGACTCAAAAGTAATCTATTGAATAATATCAATACTATGATTATTTCTCCTCGCCGATGGGGCAAGACTTCATTAGTAGAAAAAGTATCTAAACAAATAGCTAATAAAAACTCGAAAATCAAAGTAGTTAATCTCGACTTATTTGCTACATCTTCACAAAGGGAATTCCTCGAAGTTTTTGCAAGCGAAATAGTCAAAGCTTCCTCCAATAAGCTAGACGATTGGATTGATTCGGCTAAGAATTTATTGAAATCTATCACTCCGTCAATATCATTGGGGGTAGAGCCAATGACAGATTTCAGCTTGCAGTTCAATTGGAATCATCCTGCAAAAAACATAAAAGAAATACTCGATTTACCTCAGAAACTAGCTGAGGAAAAGAACATACAATTCGTTATCTGTATAGATGAATTTCAGAACTTGGCTTCGTTCGATAACTTCGAACAATTTGAGAAGAAAATGCGTTCAGCTTGGCAACGGCAATCTAATGTGACTTATTGCCTGTATGGTAGTATGAGGCACATGATGCTTGATATATTTGATAATTCATCACGTCCTTTTTATCGCTTTGGTGATATAATTCTCTTACCTAAAATCAGTACTAAAAAATGGATTGATTTTATAGTCAAAGGATTCTCTAATACGAAAAAAGAAATTACGCCAGAGCTAGCCCAATCTATAGCTGAGGCGATGGATAATCACCCTTGGTACGTGCAGCAATTATCGCATTATACTTGGCTGAATACGAGTAGAAAAGCTACGAATCGCAATATAGAAGAGGCGATAGATGAGCTATTGACAACGAACTCGCCGTATTATCTGCTTGAGACTAGTAGTATCAGTAGAACGCAGCTGAATCTACTAAAGGCAATTGCCAATAATGAAGAGCAACTAACTAGCAAATCAACTATGGAAGAATATGAGCTTGGTAGCCCCAATAACGTAACAAAAAACAGAAAAGTACTGATGGAAAAGGATCTGATTCATCAAAGCGAAAATGATTATATATTCTTAGACCCTGCATTTGGGCTGTGGTTCAGAAGAGAATATACGTAGTAAATCAGTTTATACCAAAAGGTATAAAACCAAAAGGTATAATTTTTTTTATACTAAAAGGTATAAATGAAAGAAGCCCTAATCCTTTAACCATGCACCTTCAGAATAACTGATTCCAAAACTAATCCACCTTCCGGGGAGTTGAACACCTAGTATATCTGAATATTCCTTATCGAAGAGATTTTTAACTGTTAAGTCGAAATTAAATGCATTTAGTGTGTACGTAAACTTCGCATCCATTACAAAGTACTCAGGAGTCAATCCAAACTCGATTGATTGGTCTTCGCTAATGTCACGTTTACGGTAGATGGCATCAGTACCAATTCTTAGATAATCAGTCATGATGTAGAACAACCCCGCAGAGAAATTTAGCCCAGCAGCATTGGTTATATATTTAGAACTAACATCATCAGCAACAGTTATATCCAATATATTTCCGCCAACGTACCAATTGAAATTCTTAAGTTTATCACTAGTTTCAAACCCACTTACCTTGAATTCAACCCCCCTTACTTGCAATTCTGCTAAGTTCTGAGCGTATAGATAATTGAAAGTAGGATCTAGATTTTGATTATTAGTTATCTCGCTTCCCTTTTTGAAGCCATAATCTATTACATTTTTTGAATCACGCATATATCCCGTTATGTTCAGCGATATTTTCTGTGCTAGTTGTATATCCGTTCCAGCTTCGTAATTCCAAGATATTTCGGGTAGTAAATCGGGATTCCCCAAATTTCTCCCAGCCGAAAGTATTCCTTCCAATCCAGTAGAGACATAACGCTCTGTATAATCGGGTGTACGAATAGACCTACCTGCATTTACTCTTAGCTTTATCTTGTCAGTCAAGTAATAATTCGTACCAATACTTGGTACTACTTCTAGGCCACCAGTGGGTAATAACTCGCCCCTTAGACCGGCGTTGATATTAAAATCAGAGTTGAAATCGTGGACACCTACTGCGTATAGACCTAGTTGTTGCTGATTCCTATTGCCTCTATCAGTACTTTCCATAAAGTTGAATTGCAGTTCAGTTCCGAAAGTCATCGCCGTATTTGCATCGAGTATAATCTGGTCGTGTACATTCAAATCACCACTTATTGTCTTGTGATTGTTTGGTGTAAATGCAGGATTAAAAATAAAATCATCTTTCGTGTAAATTAGCCCAAAATTCCCAATTATATCGTGTTCTTCGTAGCTTCTGATTCTAAATTTAGTCTGACCAAAATACCTTTCTACTCTCTCTTGTGATTTATCGAATGATGATGCCGTATAGAAGTATCGAGCATCGAAATATCTATAATCAGCAGCGAATCTATAGGCAATATAATCAGTTTCGTTAGTTGTGAAATTAAAAGATGTACCACCTGTATGATTACTAAAACCATAATTGTGAGTGTTATTGAATGCCGGATAACCATAAGATTCATTGTGATTATAAGCAGCATCAATATGTACATTAGAGTTGCCTTTTTGAAAGTAATAATTAATTCCATAAGTTGAAAACTGTCCTAATGATAGACCCGCTGTACCGGCTTGATATTTTTTGTCACTTATAGTATCTTTTTCAATATATTTTACTTTTTCTGAGGGAATATATCTTGGTGCATTCCCGCACATCATAGGTGGCTGTTTATATTGAAAGAAAGTTGACATATTTCTTGTAACAATATTAATCACTCCACCAACAGCATCAGCACCATAGATAACGGAGCTGGCACCTTTGATTATCTCAATTCGATATATATTTGAAAGTATTATTGGGATATTACTATTGAAATGACCAGTCATTGGGTCGCCTATGCGGATACCATCTAGGAGGATTAGTGTCTGGTTGTATGTGCCGCCTCTCATTGTTATATCGGCTTGAGTGCCGTACATTCCACGGCTCTGTACTTCCACCCCAGGGATATAACGTAACAACTCATCTACGGAGTTGACGGGCATTTGGCTGATTTCGTATTGGGTGATTACCTCTACTTGCTTGCCTAGGTCTTTGAGCTGCACACCTGTCCGCGAATCCATTACTTCTATTTCATCTAGTTGAAATGTCGGGTATTCACGAGTAGTAGTGCTGTCTTCAGCATACAAACAAGTGGTTGATATCAATAGTAATAATGTAAGTAGAGTTTTCATTTCACTTTTAAGCATTTTTCTTATTGTGCAATGTAAGCAAAGTTGAAATAAAAACTATATTCCTAATCAACTCTTTATTGCTTGTACCAATGATAATACGTGTATAAAAACTGCCGAGGGCATTAGAAATCCAGCTACTAAAGTGAATGGATAAGTGCCTAATTGTGATGATAATAGACCGACTTCACTACCGTAAATCTGTGGAGCATACATTGAGGTAATAAATAGGAATATAATGGAAGCTATAACTGCTAACCCAAAGTAGTTCCATATACAGATTTGTCTTAGTGAGGGCATACCTTTTTTGTAAATTATAGTGCCTATCACGGGCGCAGAAAATGCGAATATCATATCCATATTGTAACCCTCGATAGTAACGTTACTGTGCAATATACCAGCGGCTACTGTATAGACGAATATTGTTTCTATACCAATTCTGAATGACTGGTAATACGCTAACCAGTGAGGCGGAATGACTTTTATCCATTGCTCGTTTCTGTTCTTGTAAAGAAACACACCAGTGAAAATGAAGAGTGGGAGTATCATCAATAATACGAATCTTGGTGGGAATGATAGATCTTCTAAGAAGCCTGATATGGAAAGTAGGAATACGTAAACTTGCCAGATAGTTAGTCCTAATACTACGGTTGCTTTTTTCTTTTTCCTGATAGCTAGGTCAGTTATTGAGTTACCGATTGCGTAAAACCCAATCTTTAATAGAATCATATTCATGATTAAAGTCAACAGTATATAAGATGTTTCTAACATTGTAAACCTACTTATTAGTTAATTTCGAAATTACTTCATCTATAGCATTAACGCCATTATCACCCAATTCTGCTTTTATCTCCGCCATAGCATTATTCCAACTAGGAATGACCTCGGTTACAAAGTCCAATCCAGCTTTAGTAATCACAATACGAGGGAGCTGCTTTTCTTCCAAATATCCTTTCTCGACTAACCGCTTTAGGTTGCGACTAACAGTTGATTTTTCGAGGAAGTATATATCGCAAATTTGCTTCTGCGTTATTTCTTTCATCTTAGAAGTTATGAAAAGAATACTTAGCTGACTTTCAGTTATGTCGTGTTTTGACAGATGCTTTCTGAATATATTAGAAGTAAGTCTGGATATACGTCCAACTTTACCTGCTAAACAAGCAGAAAAATCCGTTTTTTCTATTTCTGAGTAATTCATAAATCCAACCTATAAAATATAAGTTGTATATACAACTATTCTAATTATCAGTAAAAAGAAAAAAAGAGAGGTGGTAAATTCTTTTTTACTAATTGTATCTTTTGACTAGGCACTTGAGATATTGTTCGGTTACGCCTAATCGCATAGCGAGTTTCTTGAGTGTCTCCGCCTTATTTTCTCTGATGAATCTGTAAATCAGGTCATCGAATCTAGTTATCTTAGGCACGTAAAAGCTAAGCCCTCCTAGATTTTCTATCATCTGTATAACGACTTCTTCGCCGCATACATCGTATATCATCTGCAAATCTTCGGTCAAATCGCCGTATTGCAAGTCTTTAAGTATATTCATAATATCTCCTTTTAATTTGAATATAGTTTGAAAAAAAGTTAAATTGCTTTTGTATATTTCTTATCAGTAGCAATCACTACTGCAATTTTATGTAGATTTTACATATTGTGCAAGTAATTGATATTAAGATTTCAAAATAATTTTATTAAGTTTGTATAACTGTATTGAATAATAGAACTTGAATTTGAAAATAATTATCACCATGTTATTACTATGTACATCAACGGCCGCTTATTCGAAGGCGAAAGATGTAAATATATACATAGAGCTAATAGGTAATACTATAGGTTTCAAACCCACAATCGAGTATAATATTAATACTTTTGAGTTTTTAGGTGAATCACAAATAACTTACATTAACTTTGGTGCTTCTATGATGGGTGTTATCAATGGAGGTATGTTCTATTCGTCGCCAGTACTTGGGATTACACAAGTCATTGGGGATGGAGCTGGGGTAGAGTTTGGGGCTAATTATTTTAGACAATACAAAGGTGATCAAGATACTGACTTTGATAATGTAAATTCAATTTATGATTTAGATAGTTACGATGCTATTGGCTTTCAAGTAGGGTATAGGGAATGTTCTGAGACTTTTCTATTTAGAATAACTTATACTCCTTTCTATAGATTAGATACAAAGGAACTAAAAACTTCATTTAGTATGAGCTTTGGGTGGGGATTTTGAAATATTTATTAATACTTATATTATTAACCACTTCTGTTATTGCAGATGAAGACAAAGATGTATATATGTACAATGAGGTCTATGGACCTCAAGAAGCTCTTTGGGCGCCAAATTTGGAGATTACTCTTCTAAGGACAGTAAGCGAAGAATATGGTGATGGTAGTCTAAGATTAAGAGGTGCAATGCGTTTTTCTGGTCTGGCATTCTTTACTATGTACCCTAGCTTTCTCGGTGGCTTTCATTACATAGTTGGGTGTGAACACAAATTGGATTTAGGTATAAATATCCTTTACCAAGAACTTGAGGATTATTATCTTTTTCAGACGGGTACTTCGGTTTCTTTTAATTTTGGATATAGACATAGATTAGGCAAAAATTGGTTTGTAGGGTTCGCCTTCAATCCAACTTATGGCAGAGAGAACAAACCGTTTTATCCTGTAAGTCTTAAGATTGGTGCTTCAATCTTTTAACCCTCAATTCTCCCAAATCATATTCTTGCAATTATCATATATCTTATGTAAGTTACATAATACAATTATGTAATATCTACATAACACACATTTACGGAATGGGAAATGGAAAATATTAATCAAGAAATTGGCAATCGACTACGGGAGATACGTGATATATTCCACGAAGGAGTGAAGCTATCAGCCGACCAATTCGCATTCATACTAGACGAGACTGGCGACAAAATACGCAACTATGAACTTGGTAGAGCCGCTATCAGTGTTCGCCTACTTCGCAAATTGCACGAGAAAGGTATAGACCCAACTTACGTAATAACAGGCGAAGGCGATATATTTGCCAATAATAAGGCGGGCGAAAAACGAAGAGAAACCATAAAGCAGAACTACGAGAAAGGAAAGTTAGAATCTAAGAACAAGATAATACTAGCAGCCGCAGGTATGTTAGATGGCTAATTACTCGGACTATAATACTCGTCAACTCTATGATTTGATTTTCGACTACGTAACTTTACAGTTGGGTGGATTAGATAAATCAGATCAGCTAAAGCTATTGAAAGCAGAAGCCGATAATAGAGAAGTTGGGTTATACGAAAAAGCATTGAATGAAGCAATGTCCAGCCACGTACCTTATGTCCCTGTGGACAGAACAGAGTATGAGGAACCAGAGTATATATCAGTGCTAAGTGAATCACTTATTGGCACTAGATTTGCTGTAGCTTTAGTTAGTGGTAATGAGATGAGTAAGCACGGGTTATATAATAATCAGTATGTACTCTATGAAAAGGATAGATTACCACAGAATAATGACATTGTATTAGTAAAATACGAAAATCAGGTAATGATAAATAACTACAAACTTAAAAACGATAAAATCGTATTAAGTACGTCAAGCGTTCTGTTACCCGATATTGTATTAGATGAATCGGTCAAATATAAGATATTAGGAATAGTTAGATTGAGTCTAAATAAAGTTTAGTCTTTATTTATAGTAACATTATATTTAACTTTGTGAAATAGAAATTAACAAAAAGGGGTTACTTATGAGTACGAAGCCAATATTAGTAGTCGATGATAATAAAATCACTACCAAATTGCTTAAAAGATATTTGGAGTCAAATGGCTACGAAGTAATGATAGCACACGATGGTATCGAATGCTTAGAAGCTGTGAAAGAGAAAAAGCCTTATGCAATAGTACTAGACGTAATGATGCCGAGAATGGACGGTTACGAGACTGTACGTAATCTAAAAGCAAATGCTGAAGACGCTCAAATACCAGTAGTTATAGTAACTGCTCTTAATGATACTGCAAATCAGTTGAAATCAATTGAAGCAGGAGCAGACGATTTCTTAAGTAAGCCAATCGAAGAAAAATTATTAGTTGCTAAAGTAAGATTATTATCTAATCTAAACATAGCTCAAAAGAAAGTAATAGCTCTAACAGCTGCATTAGACGGTGCGGGTCAATCATCTGTAGCAGTACTCGAATCAGCTGGACTAAACGTAGAATAATGAATAAAAGAATATATTTAACTGCCCTAACGGTAATAGTAGCTACTCTATTTTTGGGTAGCTGTAAAACTTTGAATCAATTTGCTGACTCACTTAATAACTTACAACGTCTAGAATTCAAACTAGATAATGTAAATAATTTCCAGTTAGCTGGTGTCAACCTTAGCAATATCAAATCTGTTAAGGATATATCAATAATGGATGGTATAAAGCTAACTAAGGCATATTCAGATAAGAAATGGCCTGCTCAATTCGTACTAAATGTAGATGCGAAAAACCCCAATGATGGCAAAGGCGGAACTAAGCAATCATCTGCTACATTATCTGCTCTCGATTGGAAACTATATATAGACGACAAAGAAACTATAGCTGGTAATATCAATAAAGAATTGGTTATCCCCGGTACTGGTAGCTCTGAAACTATCCCATTAGTTATGAATATAGATTTATTCGAATTCTTTGGCAACAAAGGATACGAAGATATGATAAATCTAGCATTAGCTATAGGTGGACAAGGCGGAAGCGCTTCGCGTCTGAAACTAGATGCAAGACCAACTGTAAAAACTCCACTTGGCAATATAAACTATCCTAACCGAATCACAATAGTTGATAAAGGTTGGACAAACTAAATGTTTGAATCTAATTCGATTATTTCATATATTGTCATTATAAATATCTCAAATTATAACGGAGCTTTGTAGCTTTTTATGGACATACCCCTGATTATAACGGCTGTATCTATACTAATCGCTACTTCTATTTCATTTCTATCTAATATGATCTCGGCTTTGAGCCAAGATGATATAGATGAGTTTATAGAAAATGAAACCCCTAACGCACGAAAACTCCAAAAAGTATGGCTTAAGTTTGACGATACTTTCAATCCATTTATGGTGATTGAAACAGCACTTTATGCTATTGCTTTATTCTCCTTCGGACTAGTATTTGACTTTAATACTAGTAGTCTGCTTACAGTAATTAGCAGCTTCGTAATTCTAATAATCATCACATTATTTCTCAAATTTATTGCTTATTTCACTGGTATTAAGCTTTCCAAAACAACTGCACCAAGGTTTGTGCCTTTCTTTGAGTTATTCTATACGGCACTTTCACCACTTGAATTACTGAACGAGAAATTGTCACATAAAGTAAGTGGTAAGAACGCCGAAGAGTTCAGTCGTGAGGAAATAACAGCTCTATTCGAATCTGCAAAAGATGAAGGATCGCTAGATGATGATGAATACCGAATTCTGAAAAATATAATGAATTTCAGTGAAGTACTAGTAACTGACGTTATGACTCCTAGAACTGTAATGATAACTCTGCGTGCTAGCCAAACAATTGGCGAAGTGCAAGACATAGCGGAGCTGAGCCAATACTCTAGAATACCAATTTGGAGCGATGACCACCAAGAAGAAGAAATCATAGGATACGTATTATCCAAAGATGTATTCCTTACAGCTCTAAAAGGTGAAAAAGATAAAAAAGTTAGCTCTATCACTCGTGAGCTAAACCTAATAAATGAAAATACACGCCTAGACAAAGCCCTAGAAGAGTTTCTTCGCCGTAAGAAGCACATGTTTGTCGTAGTTGATGAATATGGCGGTGTAGAGGGTCTAATCACTATGGAAGACGTACTTGAGACTATACTCGGAGTAGAGATAGTTGATGAGGGCGACAAAGTAGCTGATCTACGTGTCCTAGCCAAACAACAAAGAGACAAGCGTATAGAACGCAAGAACGATATATAGATATTATCTATTCCATTCCGTTACTCAAACTGCTCATACCTACGGCTTGACAGGTAAGCATGTAGGACGATTTATTTAAAAGTTCTTCTTAAAAAAGGACTCATCTATCAACTTTCAATTTCTATCTCATTAACCTTATCTGGCTGCTCCCCCAAGCTCCTTTATAGCTGTATTTAAGGAAGTAAGCACCAGTTGGGTACTCTGCAATATTAATCTGCAATCTTGTTCCATTCGGTTCGAGTTGGAATAGTATTTTACCATTCATATCTACTACAAATATCTGGTCGAATTTTTCCTCTAACTCTAGTGTCAGAGGCCCGTCAGTTGGATTAGGGAATATCTTAATATAGTCAGATATATCTGTGTCTTTCAGCTCTTTATCATTGTATATATTGTCATCTATATCTTTGGCGTATAGGTCATCATTCTCGCCGCAAATCGGAGTGTCTATGAATTGATTGATAATACGTACTATCATCTCGTTCATCATCTCTACGTCATAGTTATCAGTAGTTGGTTTTATGTGGCTGCCACCTATTCCACTATCATCTGTCAGAAATAGATAAGTCCCGTTAGTCAGCAAAGCCAACGAACGCATAAGGTATTCGGACGATTTGTCAATTCCACTCGCTGTTAGTGGGATTATGCGAATACCCATAGCCGATGCACTAGCAGTTAGCTCACGGAATCGAGCTAGAGTCTGAGGGTCTTCGTGTGGGGGAGCATCTAGTATAAGGAACATAATACGAGCAACTGCATCTTCCGACCAAGTGAACTCATTGACAGCAGAGCTAAGTGCTACCTCGACTGCTTCAGCAGTGCTATTGCCACTTATTGCTTCTTGCGAGTTTATAAACTTATTCAATGAAGTAAAGTCATTAGTCAAATCGTGAGTAGCTATCAGCTCATTGAAAGGATAGTCAAAATCACGATAGAAAATAGAGCCGATTCGAAGATTCTTATCATCTTGTGCTTTTTGTAATCTTTCTATAATGTCCAATAATTCAGTTTTCAGATATTCTATCTCATCACCCATAGAGCCAGTGGCATCCATAGCGAAGACTATATCTACGTTCTGCGAATGGGAACAATACTCATTAACTTTGATGAAATTAATGCCATTTTTGAAGTCAGATATGTTATTCTTGATTTGTCGTTTACCTTTGTAAACAACTTCAACTGACAATCCATTTACATCATCTTTATTCGCTTTATAAGCATCAGCCCATAGTTCCGCTTTGCCAGTATTATCACTTCTTGCTGACCATATTATCTGCCCAGTTTGGCTGATAAGATTGATAACGGCATCGCTCACTGGCTTATTATCCAGCGAAGTAAGTTGAACAGTGTATCTTTTAGTTGGCTCTATCCCCCAAACACCAATGTATTTGCTTAACTCATCTTTGGCAATATCTGCCCACATATCCCACTTACGGAAATCGTTTACTTCCCCTGCTGTCAGTGAACCAGCTTGGATGTTAGATGTTGATGGTGAGGAATGGGATGGTGCAAAGGCGTTATCCATTGATGAATTAGATTTTAATGAGGCAACCGCTATTAGTGGATCTGGCATATTCCCAGATAAATCTCCGCCAGCAGTACCACTTGCAAACCCACCTATGTATTGGCTTTCTGGGTCTAATCCGTCAACTAATACTTGTTCATTTGTTGCTACATTTGAATTATCTTTTACCCTTACCGTATCATATTTCATCTTGTCTTTATCCAGAAATTGGTAGTTCATCTTGAGAACCTCACCTGCAACAATATTTATACTTTCAAATATCGAAGTATATTCTGGAATACTTATTCTAATCTGATATATTCCCGCTTCAAGTCTAGGAACTGTTGCTTTACCTTCTTGTTTTACTATACCTCCTTTTGTAGTGCCAAGAATAAAAACAGATGCTCCATAAGCAGGTTCTCCGTTTTCAAAAGTAACTGTTGCTTCAAAAGTACCGTAAATAGTAGGTGCATTTTGTAGAACTATATCATAATTTTTTAATGCTTCTTTATCACCGTTAACAGTAAGCGAAGATGAAAAAGGTAAGTAAAATTTATCTCCAGCCACTTCGATAGTCCAATCACCTTCAGCTAAATAATCAAAACTATAATTACTATTTCCAGTAGCTGTTTTATATTCAAAACTATCCTTTGATAGAATCATCTTCTTAGGGTATATTTTATTGCCCGAAGTGTCTTTTACTACACCTTCTATTCTTGCTAATTTCTTCGGCTTTATAAGTGTAAAAGGGAAGTCAACATAAAGGGTATCGGGTTGGCTATTACTATTAATATATATGTTATTGTAAGTAACAATAGGTGCTGAGGTAAGGCTTGAACTAGTGATTTGACCTGCTCTGTCAGAGATTAGTGTATCCTTACCTGAGAATACCATAACCCCCACTAGTGGTTTTCCGTTCGCTTCGTTTATTACTACTGTTTTCTTAGCTGTTAGTCCCAATGAGGATAGTATCAGAACTGCGATTATTATTATTTGCTTTTTCACTTTGTCCACCTAGTTATAAAGTTGCTTTATCTATAGACTCAAAAAGTGTAAGTTTGGTTACAAATTTGTGGAAGTTTTATGTCTGCACATGTATGAACCGTTAAAATCGGGATTTACAGGCTGTGTTTTATCTTGATTATATTAATCCTCTTGCTATCATGTTCTGAAGTTCAGAGACGTATGCAATACGTATCTACAACCTAAAATAACCTATACAAGCCACCAATATAGATTACAGTTCCGAATCGAAGTTGATATTGCTTCCATAGTTCATCACTCAATATAGACTCCGTTGGTATTAGGGCGTTTATCCAGAAGTTATACCCTACTCCACCTATTTCTGCTCCGTGTTCAATACCTATTTCCATTCCGAATCTGTTCTTGACTAATGATGATAATTCAACATTAGAAGTTTGTACTAAAGTGTCGAGTCCATTTTCAAAGCGGATTTTATCTTTTGCATTGCCAATTTGTACGAACTGTGAAGCTTTAGAAGAGAGGACTTGTCCGTTATTTACTCCTAGATAAAGAGAAAATATACTAGAAAAAGGTAAAGGATTACCAGAGAACGCTCCATAAATCGGAATGCTTACTCCTAGCTTAGTTTCCAATAATGTTTCTTCTAGTAATAGGTTATTTATCTCGAAATAGTTGTGAAGTGTGTTGTCAAAATCGAGGTATGATTTCGAATAATCCGTCGAAAAAAGTACATCGGTACTCCAAGTAAACATTGCGGCTGCTCTGAATATAACTGGAAAACCAATATTTGGTGTAAGTCGGAAGTCCAGACCCCAACTGTAACTTTCCGTTTCTATCTCAGTATCCTCTTCTTCATCGCTGAATTTCTTTTTGAATTCTCTATCCGATAAATCTTCTTTGTAATAAATAGAATAACCGCCATTTATACTTTTTAATCCTTTGGGGTTAATCCCGTTCGCCTCACTAAAAAAAACAGTATTCTCATTAAGAATTCCTACTGTAAATGTGGTAGTAATTGGGTAAGGGAAATATCCTTTCGTGTATTCTGTTATTTCTTCATCTTCACTAAAGTCGATATTAGGGCTAACTTCTAATGAATCAAAACTCTTCGGCTGCCATACTCTTCCTTGTGATAGTAGTATAGTGCTAGTTAGCAAGAATATGGCTACAAATAACTTCATTTGTAAACCACTATTTTTTCGAAGAAGTTCCCTAACTCAGAAAAGCCAGAAATGTAGTAAGTGCCAGCTGCGTAGCCATCTGTACTAAACTCTATATTATTCTCACCTTTTTTATAATCTATTTTCTTGTAATCGTATGGCTGCCCTTTGATGTCGTGAATATATACATCTATGCTGATATCTTTATCATTGAATATAGTAATGGTTGATATTTCACCTGATTTCAGCGGGTTTGGGAAAGGGGCTGAATTATAGAGGAAACGCAAATATGGACCAACACTATAAGCTAATGTATTTTGGAGAACCAAAGTATCTGATGATGATGGATTGCCGTTAATCACTACATTCTCAAGTGAGATTGTGCAAGTGCTGTCATTCCCAGATAGTAATTTGCCAAGTAAGATAATTTCTTTGACCTCACTATCGACTGTCATTCTAAAGGAAAAGTAACCACGTATATTATTCGTTATACTACTAGTAAGAATATGTTCATTGGCACTAATACTAGTGATAGTACAAACGCTTGGATTAGAAACTATCAAATCAAATTCGAGTTCAGATTCACTATCCAATTCATCAATATTCAGCTTTAGCTCTAGTGCGTTATTATTTCCGCCTTTGATAGTGTCACTCTCAAACGTAACTCCTGAGATGAGTAAATTAGGCAATGAAAAAAGGATCGCAATAATAATAGCTAGATGCCTCATTCTACTACCTCTATTTCAGTTCGTCTATTTTTTTGTTTATTCTCTTCGCTATCATTCGGGGCTAGTGGTTTGGATGACCCGAACCCTTTTACGGTTATTCTGTTGTCATCTATACCTAAGCGGACTAACTCATTTTTTACAGCATTAGCTCTTTTGGTAGAAAGTTCTTGGTTGTACTCTTTATCGCCAGTGTCATCTGTATGTCCTTTTATCAGTATCTTACGGCTGTTATTTGCAGCCATCCAATTTGCTATATTACGGATTTCGGATAGTGATTTCTTATCAGTTATAGTGCTCTCGCGTACGTCAAATTCTATATTAAGAAATACAATATCGCCTACTTTTCTTTCTTTATTGTCAGTTATAAAATAGGAAGTTCTACCCTCAATACTTGCTATATTACCAGCCAGATTAATCGGTATAGTTACATTATGTAGATTCGGGCAGTCCTCTACCTCATAAGTAATACGATAATAATTTGATAGCTTCAAGTAAATATCTCTCAATACATAAGGGAATTCTTTACTAGAAACAGTCATATAGAACTTCCCATTAGATGCTTCAGAAAGACCTCGTAGTATTTCAGTATCAGCAAGTCCATAGCCAACATTAAACAGCTTTACATCACTTTGTGCTAATAGATTACTTATTCCATCTTTGTTATTTTCTGACCCAGTATCGCCACCGTCTGTGAATGCTATTATTATTTTCTCGTAGTCCTCTGGTGCATTTTTCAGCTGCTCTATTCCGGTATTTATAGCATCAAAGTAGAATGTACCAAAACTTGATATCCCCTTCATACCATCTACTTTGAAGGAATCTAAAACATTGAATTTATCACGAGTCAGGTTTATGGGACTATACATCTCACTAGTGAATTTGGTAATCGAAACCATGTCCGGTTCTTTGAGATACTGCACTAGTTCTATTACCCCTTGTTGCAGTTTTTTTATTTTGTCTAAACCCATAGATGGTGAGTGGTCTAGCAGGAAGGCAATAGCGTATTTGGGGCTATTGTCCATCTGTATTTCTTCAATCTCTAGGTTTTTAATTGAGCATTCTTCTAATCCACAAGAGTCAGTTAGCCCTTCCCATATTCCCTTATAATCAAGATTGTACGGAGGTGCAAGATTAGTCAGATATCGACCATTTGTATCCGATATTACTAAGTCTATTGATACCTTTTGGGGATATTCCGAAGAGTTAGTACTAATGACATTTACATTGTAATTAATAGTTTCTTGGTTTTCCGATCGGGAACTCTTTGCCGAGTCAGAAGTAGCAATACCTTCGTAACTAACAGACTTACTTAGATAATTAGTGCTTTGATTCTTACGTAAGCTATCTATTAGTGCATCACGCCTTTCCAAGTTTTTCACTATTGATGATGGGCAAGCTTGGAGAAGCAAGCTCATCAGGATAATCGCAATAATTATATATAGCTTTTGCAATGGATTGTATATTTAAGTGTTCAGTTCCCCAATATACGAACTTTTATATTTTATGTTTAACCTTTTTCTCCCTATATTAAACCATTGAACAAATTAAATGTCATACAATTATGAAAACACTTATACTATTTTTACTAGCATTAACTACTGCTTCGGCAGGCGATTATTATTTTCCACCTATCGATTCTGATGATTGGGTAGCAACTCCTATTTCTGAAATGGGATGGAGCCCACCAAAAGTCAATGAACTGATAAATTTCCTCGACACCACTAATAGTAAGGGCTTCATTATACTAGTCGATGGTAAGATGGTGATAGAGGAGTACTTCGGTGATCACGATAAGGATAAATTCTGGTATTGGGCATCAGCAGGTAAGACGTTAACTAGTGCTATGATAGGTATAGCTCAGCAAGAAGGAATGCTCGATATAAACGATCCGACTTCTGATTACCTCGGTAATGGCTGGACGAGTATGGAGCAAGAAAAAGAGCGAAATATAAAGATTCAACATAACCTCTCTATGTCAACGGGTCTAAACTATAAGGGAGTAGATTCTGATTGTATGACACCCGAATGCCTTACTTTTTTAAATGAAGCGGGAACTCACTGGTATTACCACAACGCACCATATCGCTTATTGCTCGATGTACTAGATTCAGTTTATGACAAAAGGATTAATCATGTCACAAACCAGCTTATTGGTAATAAAATAGGAATGGGTGGTATATGGATAGACTATGTACGATGGGGCAAGACGAGAGATTTGGCTCGGTTTGGCTCATTTATAGCGGCAGGTGGTAAGTGGGGCGATGACTTCCAGCTAGACCCCAAATACTATAATGACATGATAAATACTTCGCAAGAAATGAACCAGTCATATGGCTACTTATGGTGGCTTAACGGTAAGGACAAATACAAGTTACCGGGTTTCGACGTAGTGCTCGATGGTCCATTAACTCCGACTGCTCCTATGGATATGTATGCAGCTCTAGGAAAAAATGATCAGAAGATTTACATAATCCCATCTATGAATATGGTAGTAGTTAGAGTAGGTGACGACGCTGGTGATAGCAATTTTGCTCTTTCATCGTATGACACTAAGCTCTGGGAGAAGATTTCAGCATTATTCGTAACCACTGATATAGACTACAAACCTGAAATACCACTAATATCACCAAACCCAGCAAGCGACCAGATTGTACTAAACACAATTGCTGCTTTCGATGCTATCAAAATCTATGACCTGCAAGGTAATTTGGTAAAAGAATCAGAGTTTTCCCATGTCTTAAATATATCAGATTTATCTAGTGGCAAGTACAATCTAGTATTGGAAAATAACGGAGAGATAATTGAGGAAGAAACTTTTGTGGTAGTTAGGTAATTTAAAATATTTAGAATTATGTATAAGTGAGCTGCCTTTATTAGTTGTAATGAAGTTTAATTTCATTATATTCAAAGTAGAGAGAATTATGAATTAAAAAAGCTTTTAATTTCAAAGCATAATAATAGAATAATATTCTTTCTTTTTGTTTTTATAAATGGAATTTAAAGAAATGAGATCAGTCTTAATATTAATACTTAGTGCCGTCATTCTAACTTCTTGCAGTAACTTTTCTACCCGTATTGTGGGTAAAAATTACATGCCCCCCATAAAAAACGACAAACCAATTTATGTATTTTTTAAAAATCATTGTGAACTTCCTGATAGTGCGAAGTATATTGGAGATTTTTCAGTTAATTTCAAACTAACTGGAGTTCAAGTGCCTACCGAAAGAGAGATGCTTTCTGTTCTCGAAAATGACATCAAAGAATATGGTGGGAATTTTGTTATGATTGATGAAGTTGGGAATTCTTTACATTCGGATATTTTTAAGGGGAAACTCTATCTTGTGCCTGATTTCGAAAAAACTGAATTCAACGAGATAACTCTTGAAAAAGAATTAGAAAGCAGGGAACTAAAACCGTTAGAAGGCATTTACTTACATGAATTTCTAAACCCCTATACTAAAGAATTGGTTACACTTAAATTTGGTGTTATTAATGTAAGTGAATCGGAATATAAGATGATTTACTTATCCGGTTTTGAGGATGTACGTTATCTAATAGGCTTAACAGAGCCGCACCGTACTTGGGAAAGTGGCGATATTTATGGCTATTTGAAAACTACCGAAAAAGAAAATCTATACGAAATTCAAAAGTTTGATATAAACAAATGTTTAAACCTAAATGGAACAGCAAAGATTGATAACAAAAACTTAAGAGTTTATTCAAATGATAAATTAACTACATATATAAGTGTATATCCTGATTCTGGGAATTATGAAGTGCCAGTTAATTCATTAACGGGCTTTGCTTTGGATGATAAGAATATTTTGACTTGTAACCATGGAATCACAGATGATGAGTTAGTAATTTTCATAAAAGGTATAAATGGGGATTTTAATAATAAGTACGAAGCTTATGTTGTGTACACGGATAAACAACTTGATCTGGCGGTGCTGCGTTTGGTTGACTCTACTATCAAATTAAGAAATGTTGCTTTTGCAAAAGCAGAAGGGGAAAAATCAATTTCCGAAAAAGTCTTCGTATTGGGATACCCAATGTCAACAATGATGGGCGATGATATAAAACTAACAGATGGTTTAATAAGTTCTACTTCTGGAATTGGGGGTAATCTGAAGGAATATCAAATTTCAGCACCAATCCAACCGGGTAATAGTGGTTCCCCTTGTTTTGATAATAATGGCAACTTTATTGGAATAGTAAATTCAGGGATTGTATTAGCAAACAATGTTGGCTATACACTAAAAACTAAATATATTGAGGGCTTCTTAAAGGATCAAAATATTAATTTTGAAACTGAAGCAGAGGATAAACTAAGTGAATTGCCATTAGTCTCGAAAGTTAAAGAACTTAGAAAATCAATCTATCTTATAGAGTTAACTGATACCGAGCCACCAAAGTCAATGAAAAGAAAAAATCCGTACAAAAGACGTAAACGAGAATGAGAAATTTGGTTGAATATCTCTGACCTTCCAATAGTAAATACGAGTTAGTATTGGAGAAATAATCTTATAAATTACAACAATTAAATTGAGTTACTCGTTATAATATAAAAGAGGAGTAAGAAAATGGTTATAGAAAGAATAAATAATGAAATAATTATAAAGATTCCTTCTGATACTGATATAACAGGTTTACAACGACTAATTGATTTTATTAAGTTCAGAGAGATTGCTTCGAGAAGTAAAGCTAATGAAACTGAGATTAATAATTTGGCTCGTGAATCTAAATCAGACTGGTGGAGTAGCAATAAAGATAAATTTATAAAGTGAAAATAGTTGTAGATACTAATATCGTGTTTAGTGCACTACTAACACCTAATGGAAAAATAAGTGACCTACTACTGAATTCTGATAGTAAATTTGATTTTTACTCACCCCATAGTATCATTGAAGAACTTGAAAAACACCGTGCTAAACTGTGTAGCATTTCCGGACTACAGCCTATCGAACTAGAATTCCTAAATAGGATTCTTTTCAATAAAATTGAAATTATAGATTTAGGTATAATAGGTGATGAGAATTGGAATAAAGCTATTGATTTAGTCAAGCCTATTGATGAGTTTGATGCACCATTCGTTGCACTAAGTTTAGAATTAACTGCTTCACTTTGGACAGGCTACAAAAAATTAAAAAATGGTCTAAACTCAATTGGATTAGATTGGGTGTTAGATACAAACTCAATCAAAACCCTTCGTGAAGAGTACTAATAACATTTCCTAAGTCAATTTAGGGCAAAAAAAAGCCAACTATTGTAAGTCGGCTAATCTATATTTCGTTCGGTTAAGTAATATCTACTTAACTTTATCTACTATAGCTTTGAACACTTCTGGTTTGTTCATAGCGAAGTCAGCAAGTACTTTTCTGTTTATTTCGATGTTGCCTTTTTTCAAGCTGAACATCAATTTAGAATAAGTAGTGTCGTTCAATCTTGCTGCAGCGTTTATTCTTGTTATCCAAAGTCTTCTGTAAGTTCTTTTCTTTAACTTACGACCTGAATAAGCGTGTGATAAACCTTTCTCAACGTGGTTTTTAGCTATAGTCCAAACATTTTTTCTCGATCCCCAATAACCTTTGGCAAGTTTAAAGATCTTTTTCTTTCTTTGTTTGGCAGCTACTTTATTTCTGGCTCTAGCCATGATTATACCTCAAAAAATAATAGGTGTTTATAAGGTTGCTTAGGGAGAGCTACTCGCCCCGTTTGCAATTAATTAAATTGTCTCTAAAAAGAGTGATTAAGCATTAGGTAACATTCTTCTAACAGATTTTTTATCTACTGCTGAAATTAATGTTGCTTTACGCAAATTTCTCTTTCTCTTAGAAGTCTTCTTAGTCAAGATATGGCTTTTGTAAGCTTTTTCTCTTTTGAATTCTCCCGAAGCTGTCTTCTTGAATCTTTTCTTCGCTGAAGAATTTGATTTCATCTTTGGCATTTTGTTGCTCTATTGTATTTTAATTACAAAAAAAAGTCCCAACATTTTGATTATTGGAACTCCAAAACTAATTAATTTGTTAACAAATTACAAATTATTTTTTCTGCGGTTTTATTGGAGATAGTAATACCATCATATTACGCCCTTCCATTTTAATATCTACATCTATTTTGGATACGTCTTCTAGCTCTTTGACGAATCTTTCTAATAGATCTCTTCCATATTCTTTGTGAGTTATTTCTCGACCACGGAACATAACCGAGGCCTTCACTTTATTACCAGCTTCCAAAAATCCACGTGCGTGTTTCGTTTTGAAATCGAAATCGTGTTTTTCCGTACCCGGCTTAAATCGAAGTTCTTTCAATTGTTGTTGTTGCTGATTTTTACGCTGCATCTTATCTTTTTTAGCTTGCTCGTATTGATACTTACCAAAATCAATAATTTTACAAACAGGCGGTTTTGCGTTCGGTGATATTTCTACCAAATCCAAACCAAACTCCTCTGCTTTACGCAGTGCAGCCAATTTACTAAGTACACCAAGCATCTCGCCAGTAGGCGAAATCACTCTAAATTCCTTGCCACGCAGTTCATCGTTGATGCGTGTCTTATTCTTCGAACTTGGCATATTACGGTTGCCAAAATTAGTTTTACCCAAAGATTTCCTAACAAATTTGTTAATATTAACGCTAAGTTATTGTAAAGTTACAAAATTGTACTCAACTAATAAGCAATTTAACTATAATTAGTTAAAATTATTACTAATTTTGCAATCTATTAATAATCACGTATATAAACTAAAAAAATTAGAATAATGGCAAAAAAAAATGACCAACAGCTCAGAAGGGAAGAAGAATTAGCTCATTTGGAGCAAATGGGTATAGACCCTTACCCCTATTCTTTCGATAAAACTCACTCTTCTGTAGAGATAGCTGAGAAATTTGACGAAGAAAAACCAGAGCAATTCGAGAAAGTTGCTATTGCTGGTCGTATAATGAGTATCCGCCGTATGGGCAAGGCATCATTCCTTAATATAATGGATCAAGAAGGTAGAATACAGGTCTATGTAAAAAAAGATGATATTCCTGATTTCTACGAAGCTCTGAACTTACTAGATATCGGTGATTTCATCGGCATCAAAGGTCACGTATTCAAAACAAAAACTAAAGAAACTACAGTTTACGGTAAAGATGTAACTCTGTTAGCAAAATCACTTTCTCCGCTGCCTATTGCAAAAGAAGAGATAGATGAAGACGGTAACAAGACTGTACACGACGCTTTTGCTGATAAAGAGATGAGATACAGAAAGCGCTATATAGACTTAGTCGTAAATAGCGATGTACGTCCAGTATTCATCAAACGCTCTAAGATTATTTCTGCTATGCGTCGATTCTTCGATAATAAAGGTTGGTTAGAAGTTGAAACACCTATATTGCAGCCACTTTATGGTGGTGCTGCGGCACGTCCTTTTATCACTCACCACAATACTCTTGATGTAGATTTGTATATGCGAATAGCTTTAGAACTATACTTAAAGCGTTTGCTAGTAGGTGGATTTGAAGGTGTGTATGAAATTAGCAAGAACTTCCGTAACGAAGGTATGGACAGAAGTCACAACCCAGAATTCACTATGATGGAAATCTATGTAGCTTACAAAGACTACAACTGGATGATGGATATGACGGAAGAGCTAATCAAGCATATAGCTAATGAAGTCAATGGCAAAATGGAAATCCAATTCGATGAACTGACTATAGATTTGTCTAACAATTTCCCACGCTTATCATTCTACGGATTGATAGAAGAGCATGCAGGAAAGAACCTAAAAGGTCTGAACCTAGACGAATTAAAAGCAGCGGCGAAAGAGCTAAAAGTTGCGATTGAACCGGGTGCATCTTCATCTAAGGTATTGGATGAAATATTCGGTGAATTCGTAGAGCCGAAGCTAATACAACCAACATTCGTAATAGACTATCCACTAGAGATGAGTCCATTAGCGAAAAAGCACAGAACAGAAGAAGGAATAGTAGAGCGATTCGAGCTATTTATAAATGGTTCTGAAATGGCAAACGCATTCAGTGAGCTGAACGATCCTCGTGACCAAAGAGCAAGATTCGAAGAACAAGCAAAAGCAAAAGCTGGGGGAGACGATGAAGCAATGGAACTAGACGAAGATTTCTTGCAATCGCTAGAAATTGGAATGCCACCAGCCGCTGGTTTGGGTATCGGTATAGACAGATTGGTGATGCTACTAACAGCACAAAAATCTATCCGCGATGTTCTATTCTTCCCTCAGATGAAACCAGAAAAGCAGGTATAAACAAACCGCGAAGAAATATAGATAATAAGTTATTCGAAGACGCATTGCAAAATGCGTCTTTTTTTTTGCGGTGAATTGTAGAGGCGTATTTTTTCAGCAACGCACGAATGATAATTTGCTTGCACTTCATCTAGTATTCACTATCTGAATAAATTTTCATAAATTTGCACTTTATAAATTACATAGATATAATAATGAAGAAAATATTAATAATTCTCACGGCAATCTTGCTTACTAGTTCACTATCTTTTGCCCAATCTGATACTACTAACTATTGGTTAACGAAAGGTAATGCTCAGCTGTTAGTAAATCAGGCATCGTTCACTAACTGGGCGCAGGGTGGTAATAATTCTGTTTCTGGTACGGCTTTGCTTAACTATAATATAACTTATGATGACTCACTTACAATCTGGGAAAACGTATTTGATTTCGGTTATGGTTTAATCAATACTGACGAGTTCGGTACTCGTAAGAATGAAGATAAGATAGATATACTATCTAATTTCAACCATATTGCTGCTAATAAGCTTTATTATACTGCCAAATTGAACTTCAAATCTCAATTCGTAGAAGGTTATAATTACCCTAACGATTCAGTCGAAGTATCGAATTTCCTTGCTCCCGCTTATGTGATACTATCCGCCGGTATGACTTATAAGCCGAATGCCGATCTCTCATTCTATCTATCACCAGCTACTGGTAAGATGACGATCGTCAATGATGATATTCTTTCAGATCAAGGTGCTTATGGTGTTACTCCTGGCGAGAAGACTCGTTTGGAATTTGGTGCGTATGCGACTTTGGATTTCAAAAAAGAAGTAATGGAAAACATAACTTTCAAATCTAAGTTAGACTTATTCAACAACTACACTGACCCAAATGCAGACAATAGAGCTAATATAGACATTAACTGGGAAAATTCGTTAAACCTAACAGTTAATAAGTATATAACAGTTAATATGTTTGCTCATTTGATTTATGATCACGATATATTGGTTCCTCTATTCAAAGAAGTTGACGGAGCTGAAGTATCAGACGGTGTAGGTCGTAGATTGCAAGTAAAGCAGACTCTAGGTCTTGGGTTTAGCTACAAGTTTTAATTTGTAACCCAATTCTTTCAGATATGCTCTAATTGGTTTTATATAGTAAACCAATGCCACAAAGAAAATCTCAAGCGTCAAAGCTAAGGCAAAGCATTCCCAAGGGGTCAATGCTTTGCCAAAGTTTTGAGCTATCCCAAATTGGAATATAGACCCGTAAATAACAAAAGCATGGACTATGTAAATAGTCAAAGTCTCAGTGCCTATCTTAGGTATTAACTTAGGTATATTCTTGAATACGTTATTGATTACCATGAATATAGAAACTACTATAAATACGTGACCTAGGCGGTAGAATAGGTAATTATTGAAAGCTAAATGTTTGAAGTTCATCCAACCAGTAAATCTATGCAAATCTAATAGCATATCGGTAGAATAGAAATGAAGTAGGAAGCCCGATACCATAAATATAAATGCGAGTAAGTAAGAGTTTATAGATTTGGGCCGAGTCCAGACGAATATACCCAATACACTTCCAAACAGCGAATAGCCTACCCAAGGGACTATTGTGAAGCTAAATTGTTTTCCTTTTGCCAAATAATTAGACAAAAACTCTGGTAAATAAGTGAAATCGAACGGTTCCACATCTGGATAATAGTAAAACGTAGCTAATGCCCCTATTAGCATAAGTGCATAGACTTTGATTCTAGTGTATGTAGCTAATAGATAAGTAAGTACTATTAGCAGTATGGCGGTTCCTATAATATGCAGTACATCGACTACGAGCATACTGTGGTAACCCTTATCGAGCGTACCATCGAGCAAATCCCATATAATCCAGAAATTGAAATGGAGTAGATAGCCGATGAAGATAAGCGAGGTAAACCTAACGAATCCTTTTTTGACTCTCGCATTCTTAAACCCAATGCCAGATTTATGCTCTTCTTTCATAAGTAGGTACGTGAATATCATACCCGATGAGAAGAAGAAAACGGGAGCAGTCATACCCCTCATGAAGTTCCAAGTAGAATAGATTATATTGTTGGGGTCACGGAAAATAGGATCCAAACAAGCATCAACTAAGTGTCCTTGCACCATCATCAAGATGGCATAGGCACGCACTAGGTCTATGAATACAATTCTATTCTTTGGATTAGCTTCTTGCATAGTTACAAACATAAGAATAATTGGACTATTCTAGTAGCGTTGTTTTAATTTGTAGAAGTTGAAGTGGAACGATCACTCCCTCATATACTTATGTACGTAAGTCTTTTCGCCTTGTGTAAATCGGATGAGCGATAGTCTGGGTAGCTCATTTTTACCGATAGACACTGAGAGTTCTTTACTATTACCACTTACTACTACGCTCTTGATTAACTTACCTTCTTGGGTGTAGATAGCGAAAGCACCACTCTCCAACACCCTTTCAGAAACAATCGAAAACGTGATTTCACTACCACCATCGATGGTTTGGAGTGAGAGTGATTCTATTTCTGTTATGTCTTGGGCGGAGGTGTTGATATCAATAGCTGCTCCCATTACTTGACAAGTTTGTTTAGTTGGAGGAGTAGATTTAATAATAATACTTTCTTCAAAATACCCTTCTTCCGAAGCTTCAAATTGAATAAATATTGGGTAATCTTCTCCTGCTGGAACAGTTATTGGATAGTTGAAATTCGGAAAATTATTCCAATTAAATTCCTTTATACCCTTTTCGTAGTACAAAGAATCGATTGTAATATCTTGACTACTTATGTTATAAATGTTGATATATGTATTATAAACTCTGTCTAATTCTACAGTCCCAAAATCCCAGCTTGAAGCACTGATGGGATCATCTATAGCATTTCCTTTTAAAGTAATGGCGACTTCCTCACTTCTAGAATCATCAGATTTAATAAACAACTTACTCTTATATTCTTTCAACACCAGAGGTTTAAATTTGATTTGTATATTTACCGTATCACCTGATTCAATACTTAAAGGACTGTAAGATGCAGGTGCATTAATAACTACAAAAACAGTTGTATCAAATTCTATTATTACATTAAACAAATTTAATGTTGCGACCCCAGAGTTTTTTACTATAATTGGTAAAGTGTACTCTTCTTCTAAGAGAATATTTCCAAAGTCTAGTGATTTCGTTATCATTTCAAATTCAGGAGCACCATATATTGTTTCTGACTGTCCCTTCATTCCACTAGGTAGCAGTATAAAAGAAAGAAGTATGAGCAAAATAGTGTTTTTCATATAAATTCTCATCTATAATTGTATTGTCCAACTGACAATATAAGGAATTTAGTGCAAGTATCGAAATCTGGAAATATTACTCCCTCAAGTGCTTATGTACGTAAGTCTTTTCGCCTTGTGTAAACCGGATGAGCGATAGTCTTGGGAGCTCACTTCTGCTGATAGAGACAGAAAGTTCGGTGTTATTACCACTTACTACTATGCTCTTGATTTGCTTACCTTCTTGTGAGTAGATGGCGAAAGTTCCACTCTCCAACACCCTTTCAGAAACAATTGAAAAAGTGATTTCACTTCCTTCATCAAAGGATTGGAATATGAATTCGTCTGATTCGTTGAAATCTATAACTGATGAAGGGGGCTCAATCTGTGCTTCTATGGGGATTGACAATGTCGGATTTATGCTATCATTTGATTTTACTATTAGGTTGTTTGAAAAAGTGCCAGTTTTATAGGGTGCTAAGTCTATACGGACACTAATACCTATATCATTAATTAATGCTGGGAGAGTATCAAACAGCTTATAATCAAACATTTTATCATTTTTTTCTAAAGAAATATCAGTAATTTCAATTTCCCCTTTACCTTGCGTTTCAATGTATAAAAATAAACTAATGGTATCTAGGTTGCTGGGAGTTCTGAATACTGTTTCGTTGGGGGAGTATTTGATATTAGATCTATAATCTACACATTTGCCTTCAAGATAAATCGGGACTACTCCCACGGCATTTGATTTTATATAAATCACACTATTATAATCTCTAATAGAATTAGGTTTAAACTTCACTCTAAAACTTTTTGTATTGTGTGGCGAAATTGAAATAGGTTTAATGTCAGTAGCCGTGTCTAACATATAAAATTCCTTATCGTCCGGTGCAATAGTGAATCCATAAATAAATACATCTTTATTACTTATATAACCATAGTTTCTAACTTCTATCTCCATTACCCTTTCTTCCCCAAGGGGTAAATTACCAAAATCTAATTCTTCAGTAAGTATATTAACTATTGGTAAGTCAGCATTGTCCAGCTCCTCAGCTATTAAGCAACTTGAGAATAAGGTTAGTATTAATATACTATTTAGGATTAAACTTCTCATACTGATTTGAACTATTTCGAGCTCAATCTTTTATTCATAATATGTTTTTAGGAATTTGTACAACTCCCTAATCATATAGACACATGAACACGGAAAACGTCTCCGAAAAGTTGAAAGTTTTTTGTTTTTTTGAGTGTAGGATTAAGGGATTGGGTGAAGTTTGAAAGTTCAATACTGCTGTTACACCCACCTAAATCCTCCCTGAAGGGAGGACTTGCAATTGATTCCACTCTCCGTTGGCTGAAGCCAACGGCAATGATTCCATTTTCCTAGACTCTTCATTCACTATGTTCATTCAGAGTGACGTGGTTTATCTAGATAATCTTAATCATCCTGTAATCCTGTTCTGATATTGGGAGTCTATCAATTCTGTAGAGTCGTTTAATCTTCATAATACGTTATTCAGGATAAGGATGAGATTGCCGCGTCCTTTCAGTCCTCGCGATGACAATTCAATTCCTCTAAACTCTTCACTTTCCCTAGACTCTTCGGACTACCACGCTTTGTGTCCTCTGTGTATAAAACCAATAATTAATATCTTCGTGAACTTTGCGTTAAAAACAAAATGATTATAGATTTTTTAAAAAGGGATGGCATAAGCGTAATAAGTCAAACCCATCCTGAAAATTATTAAATTCTGATTCAGACAAATTGACTCTTTATTTCGACTACGTTCAACACAAGCACTGCGTTCTGAGTGACTGGGATTATATGAAAGGAAATTATTTCTTTAAAAAACTAGAGTTAAAACTTTAGTTACTGTTCTTTGATTTGATAGTAGATTTGATGAACGATTTGAAGGACAAATCTTCGGGCTCTCTGATAGCGGATATATTCAGCTTCTGAGTTTCATCGGGAACTTCGTCTATATCTAGCTCTTTTAGAATATTGATGCTTTGTTCAGTAGCTCCTAGTAAATAGAATTTACCGCTGATTTCAGTTATTATCAGATGCCCTTTTGGGAATACAGCCACTCGTTCATGAATCTTGATATTCATTCCTTTGAGAGCCGTTTTTGATTTGGCATATCGCTTCACGAATAGATATAGCACACCGAGGAATGCTACTATACCCATAAGAGTGAAAAACGACGAATATAACTGCGAATCGAACATTACTTTTTAATACCTTTGATTCTTTCTGATGGATCGACTAGAGTAGTTATACGAATACCGAAGTGTTTATCAACTACTACTACTTCACCTGCAGCAACTTTCTTGCCATTTACCAATATATCTACTGGTTCGCTAACTAATTTGTCGAATTCTATAACAGAACCACGTCCGAGTTTTAGTATATCTCTGATTAGCATATTAGTTCTACCTAGCTCTATAGATACTGGCAATGATAAATCATATAACAGTTCTAGCTTGGGGTCTAGTGTAGCATAATCTTGACTCTTTTCTGCTGGTTTTTCTTCCACTGCAGGAGCTGAGTTCTCTAGTAGTTCGTCTTCGGGAGAAATCTCTTCCTCGACTTCACCACTTTTCATTAGCTCATCTATTTCATCTTGTGACATAGCCATGTCTAACTCTCCTCGTAATAATAAACATTTGGATCTATAATGTCTTCATTTCTAATTTTTCCCGTTACTTTAACGGCTTTTTTTCCTTCTACATTACCGATTTTGCCAGTCAATTTTTTCTGACCTGAAATCGATATTTCTATATCTTCATTTATTCTTCTAGTACTCATAAGCATATCGCCTACTTCTAACTTAAGCAAGTCTGCGACTGTGATTGACGATTGTCCTAACTCCACAGAGACAGGTAGAAACGTCTTTTCCATCTGCTTTTTGATATTAACAGCAGCATTAGCGTTCTTCGCTTTATTAGAACTAATTGAGCTACTTGCCATCGTCTGTACGTTCAACTTATTCAGCTTATCTTCCAACGAAAAAGTCGGATAACAAAGAGTCATGGAATACGAATTCTGGCCTATATGCACATCAAAAGATAGTACGATTACTATTTCGGAAGAAGGTGCTATTTGAACAAAATCGGCTTCCGCTTCCATTCGATTCAGCTTGAATTTCATACCACCTATTACGTCCCATGCACTACTCATATCAGCGAACAAATGCTCGATAAGGTTTCGCAAAACAGCTTGCTCTATAGGAGTAATCGATCTCGGTTTTTGCTGAGTTTCAGCGTTTCCACCTAACATACGTTCAACTAAGTTCAGTGCTAGATTCGGGCTAATCTCTAATATACCAGAACCCTCAGTGCCATCTATATCGAATATATATAAGCAACCGGGAGAATTCACAGATAGTATGAACTCGGAGTAAAATAGCTGGTCAACTGCCGTCAAATCTACCGATACTATTGTCTGCAATTTGGATACTAAATAGTACCCGAACACTTCGGAGAATGTCTCGTGAATATTCTGCAAGAACCGTATCTGATTCTTGGATATTCTGTTAGGTCTTCTGAAATCATAGTTCATCACTTCGGATTTTCTCTTAGCACCTTCCAGTATTTGGTCTATGCTCAGAGCTCCGGATGACATGTCATTCAGTAGCCTATCTATCTCTTTTTGTGTTAGTGATTGTGACATTAGTCTTTTATTATTGTATCAAAAACTCGTTCAGATATACTTCTCGTAGAAACATCTGATTTTCGTTGAATAACTCTTGCAAATCTTCTTTGAACAAAGCCGTAAGCTCTGATCGTTGTCTTACTAATTCCTCTACTCTCATAGCACCTAATCTGTCAGTGATTTTCGCTTTTAGGCGAATCATAAGCTTCTGCATTAGTGGCTTTTCCATATCGAATTCTTCTACTGGCAAATCTGGCTTTATTCTATACTCTAATCCCAGATTTATAATAATGAATTTCTTAATCGAATTAGCTGGGTTAGTAGTTATACGACCCGTACTTATTATTTTACGTTGACTTTCTGTCTCGAAAAAAGTCTCTTCGGGATTCTTGAATTCAGCAAATTCATCTTTTTCGCTATGACCCTGTTGTTCAGCTGTAGCTTCCTTCGGATGCTCGTCATGTGCAGCATCTGAGAAGAAAAATTTGACAACGCCAATCACTATAATAGCATTAACAACAAGTATTCCTACCACCAACAATATCATTTTGAGTGGGGAGCCTTTCTTTTCTTTTTTCGCTTTTTCGTCGTTTACGTCTTGAGTTTCTAAATCGTCAGCCATTAGAATTCCAATTAATTTTTTGATTGTAGTTACTTTATCGGAGTTAATATATCTATACATTAGCTCAAGACAAAGTTTTCCAACAAATAAAGCAGTAAATAACCGTGCCATAAAACTAACTAATTAGATGATTCCTTTGTAAGTTATGCAATAATGATAATTATAAAATGATATAAGGTTTAATTAAATTTTCATCATTATTAAACAAAGTTAAAATTTGGCTAAAATTGTGCTTTTGGTCTGTTGGAATGGTGGAAAGGGTAGAATATTTTTTAATAAACTGTTTCAAAAGTTATTCCATTAAACTTACAAACTCTTCCATCTCCCATTCCAAAAAGTAACTCATGATTCTTGGTTTCATAAATTTCCCAAATATGAGTTGTGGTTAACCCATCTTCTTTTGTGAAATTAGTCATTGATTTGCCATCATATTTCCATGCACCAGTATCTCTGTCAGCAAACCAAATATTGCCTTGGCTGTCTTCGAAAATAACAAATACGTGTTCTAGTGTACCTTGAGGTGAAACAGAGCCGTCTCTCAAAGTTTTATTACTCACTAATCCATGTTGTTTAGTGAAATCAATAAATGTGTCTCCTCTTTTTACAAAAACTCCGAGTCCATTGTTGCCTATCCATAAGTGCCCTTTACTATCTTCTAGTATGCTTCTGACGTGCAATTCGCCAATCTCTTTACTTAGCCCCAGGCTCTCGTCTTCTACAATTGTAAATTTTTCACCATCAAATCCGAAAATAGCAGCAAAAGTTGCGAACCAAGTTATATTATTTTTGCCAACAGCTATTCCGGTTACTTCGTAAGAACTATTTTTATTAATGTGCTTTGGTTTAGGGAAAGGTAAATAAGTCAATACGTTTCCATCATATTTTATAGCACCACTTTTTAAACCAGCATTGAACCAAAGATCTGACTTAGCGCCCTTTGATACCGGAAGATTATTTTTTTTGATTGGGGCTTGATTAGTTCTAATTCCATACGGAGCATCAAAGCTTAGTGATTCCTCTATCGGATTCTGAGTAGTAAACTTATTGCCATCATACCTTGTTGTACCACTCGCTGTACCCAGCCAAATATTACTTTTATTATCTTCTTGAATAGTTCTAACTTGATTATTGCTAAGTCCCTCCTCTGTAGTAAAGTACTGAAATATTTTACCATCATATTTAGCGACTCCTTCATTATGGCTACCAAACCATAAATTCCCTTTACTATCTTCGTAAATAGAGCGGATACCAGTAGTAAATTTCAATCTATTGCTAGTTTCGCTTAAATTGGTTTCGATTCTATTAGGTGGTAATTTATCTAGATTATTTTCAGTGCAAGAAGCATTGGCAATCAGTAGAAATGGAAATAAAAATAGAGTAAACAATTTAGTAGTTAGAGTCATACTTTAATACTTGTGCAAATTTATTAATTGAAATTTTACAGTTTACGTTTGTAAATAGTATAAAGTTAATTAGTCTTAAAAAAAATCCGAACTTCTATTTGAAATTCGGATTCATTAATCTTATCTGTTGTATAAGAAATTACTTATATCAACGGCATTTTCTTCACAGTAGCAGGGAATCGTTTGCCTCTAGCTTCAATTTCTATTTCTGTTTCTGGGGCTTTGTAGTCCCATTTCACATAACCCATACCGATAGGTTTATCCAATGATGGAGATAGGTTACCGCTAGTTACGAAACCGATTTCTTCTTCGCCTTTGAATATTTTATATCCTTGACGAGCTATGAATCTATCAGCAGTTACTTCGAATCCGACTAATCGGCGTTCGGGGTTATCTGCTTTTACTTTTTCCATTACTGCTTTACCGTTGAAATCATCTTTTGCTAGTTTAGTTATCCAGCCAAGTCCTGCTTCAATCGGGTTAGTATCCTGATTTATATCATTGCCATATAGTGCATATCCTTTCTCTAATCTAAGAGTATCACGGCAACCAAGACCAACTGCCTCTATACCGAACTCTGCACCTGCTTCCATTATAGCGTCCCAAACTTTCTTAGCTTCTGCCTCGCCACCTTTGAAATATAGCTCGTAGCCAAGTTCACCTGTGTAGCCAGTTCTAGAAACTATAGCCGGTACACCAGCTAATGTTTGTCCATAAGCGAAGCGATAGAATTCCATATCGTCCAGATTGCAATCAGTCAATTTCTTGATTGTGTCTTTTGATTTTGGTCCTTGTACAGCTAGTAGTAAATACTCATCTGACTCGTTTCTGATTTCACAATCGAATCCCGCTGCATTTTTCTCTACCCAAGCGTAATCTTTATCTACGTTCGAGCCATTAACTACAAGTAAATAGTGGTCTTCAGCTATTTTGTATGTCAACAAATCATCTACTATACCGCCATCTTCGTAGCACATAGCTGTGTATAATACTTGACCGATTTCTAATGTAGATGCGTCATTAGTGATTAGCTTTTGAACTAAATTCAACGCTTCTGGTCCTTGCACGAAAAATTCGCCCATGTGTGTAACGTCGAATACTCCAACCGTATTTCTAACTACTTTATGTTCGTGGATTATACCTTTGGGGTATTGGATAGGCATTTCGAATCCGGCGAAGCTAACCATCTTAGCATTCAACTCTATATGTTGATTATAAAAACCAGTCTTTTTCATATTAATTCCTTGTTAAACAGTTATATGTTCTTTCATACTTTCAAATTTCTTAGGCCCTATGCCTTTTACGTTCTGTATATCTTCTATCGAGTTGAATGGCGTTTTAGCTCTGTAATCTATTATTTTCTGAGCCGTTTTCTCACCTATACCCTTTAGCTTCATTAGCTGTACTTTCGAAGCAGAGTTGATATTGATTTTACCAACTAATTTTTCTTCCTTCTTCTTCTCGGGAAACTTGCTCTTCTTTTTAATGACCGTATCGCCTAGTGCCAGATCTTCATTTACATTACCTTCATTATCTATACCGATGAATGAGGTTTGCATAGCCGAATTGTACGCACTTAACTCTTGTGTTAGTACACTTAGGTCTTCTCTTTTTTCTAAAGTAACGAATTGACCGATAGTCAGTCCAGCTAGTATAAGCGATGCAATCATAACCTCGAATTTAGATGCTCCGAAGACAGTTTGTATTTTCGCTATATGCTTAGCTATATTCATTGTTTAGAAAAATGCACCCTTTACTTTTTCGAAAAATCCTTTGCCA
Source organism: Bacteroidota bacterium (assembly GCA_048267165.1). Taxonomy (GTDB): domain Bacteria; phylum Bacteroidota; class Ignavibacteria; order Kapaibacteriales; family UBA2268; genus PGYR01. The sequence continues at coordinate 82,799 of JBLWYD010000003.1, read as the reverse complement.
TCATTGTTGGGTTTAAAATTATCACTTTCTTTTAACTTTTTCAAGAGAGATTTTTCATCACCCGAAACTTTTTTCGGCACATAGATATCAGCAATTATTATTTGCTCGCCTTTTCTGTACGAATTTAGTCTTGGCAAACCCTTGTTTTTAAGCACTACAGTCTCACCCGGTTGGATACCAGATTTGATATCAACGTTCTCTGTACCATATAGTGTAGGTACTTCTACTCTCACACCAAGTGCTGCATCTGGGAAGCTAATTTTCAGTTTATAGATAACATTTTCGCCATCACGAGTTAGGTACTTATGCTCTTTTTCCTCGATAATAACTATTAGGTCACCATGCGAACCACCTCTGCGGCCTGCGTGCCCCTTTCTAGCTATAGTCAAGTAGTTGCCTTCTTCTACTCCAGCAGGTATTTCGACAGAGATTTTCTCTTCGTCTCGTACTCTACCTTCGCCTTCGCAAGTATTACAAGCGTCTTTGATCATCTGTCCACTACCTTGGCAATTCGGGCATGCCTGTATATTGACAAACTGACCGAACATAGAGCGGCTAACTTGCTTCACTTGTCCTTGCCCTTGGCAAGTCTGACAAGTATTGTAACCACTGCTACCACCTTTGGCACCGCTACCTGAGCAATCACCGCAAGCGTTATATTTCTTAACTCTAATAGTTTTCTCTGCACCAGTTGCTATCTCTTCTAATGTAAGTGGCATTTTGATTTTTAGGTCTGCACCACGCTCATCGCGTCTTCTGCCTTGACCACGTTGACCGCCGCCACCACCGAATAAATCTTCGAATATAGAGCCGCCGAAAATATCACCAAAGTTAGAGAATATATCCTCTACATTGGAGAATCCGGGTTGTCCGCCACCTGCACCTGCACCACGCATTCCTTGATGACCGAATCGGTCGTATCTAGCGCGCTTTTCTTCATTCGAAAGTACGTCATAAGCTTCCGACGCTTCTTTGAATTTGTCTTCTGCTGCTGGGTTATCAGGATTCTTATCGGGGTGATATTGGATAGCCAATCTTCTATAAGCTGACTTTATCTCCGTTTTATCCGCAGTTTTTGTTACTTCTAGTACTTCGTAATAGTCTCTTTTTTCGCTCATTTTCTCACTTAATTATTTATTCTGCAGAACCAGATGATGTTACAACTTTCGCATGGCGGATTACTTTATCATTCAGCAAGTATCCAGATTGAATCACAGCTATTATATGTCCTTCGGGTATTTCCTCAGACGGCTGTTGCATAAGTGCTTCGTGATATTCCACGTCGAACTCAGAACCAGTTTCTATAGTCATCAGTTGCAATCCAGCATTTTCGAATAGTCTGAATGCCTTATTATGAATCATCTCTATTCCTTGCACAACAGATTCTTTGCTGCTATTTTCTTGTTTTGCCGCCTGTAGTGCATTAGACAAATCATCAGGAATATCTATCAAATTCACTATCAATCTTTCATTTGCGTATTTTACTAATTCTTCTTTCTCTTTCTGAGTTCTGCGTCTTAGGTTTTCCATTTCGGCAGTTTTACGAAGTAGCTGATCTTTGAGTGATTCCACCTGATTTTCTAGGTCATCTACTCTGAACTCCAGCTCATCTTCTTCTAACTCATCTGATACTGAGACTTCTGCCTCTAGCTCACTGATTTGCTCATCAGTCAATTCATCATCTTCAGTTTTGATATCTATCTCTCTTTCGTCGTTTTTAACATAAGTATTGTATAAATCTTTCAATTTGTCACTACTACCGCGTAGTGGTTTTTTCTTTTCCATTCTATTTATCTCCATAAAAAAATAAAACTTTCCCCGCTATAGACGAGCGAGTAAAATCTAAATTTTTGCAAACTAGCAAATATCAAAGTTAAGAATAATATAGTAAATATATATAGTTAAGGTGAGAGTTCTTTTTTGGTGCTGGAAATTACATTGCCTTATGTTACTTCGAGTACCTCAGCACGAGTAATAAATAAAATGCTTACAATTCGAGAGCCTCAGTGAACATATTTTATTTATCCTCCTCAATCTCTCATTACATTCACTCGCGAGTGACGTTCAAGCAAAAGCCACAGAGTGGCGAAATATCTGTAGCCCATTTATCCACCATGACCATCAGCCCTAGCGGGCTAGTCCATGTTTACAGCTTGGTTAGCAAGCCAAAGCCCCTAGGAAGAAAACGAATGCCCCCCAATCTACCTCACTACCTCTATTATCTCTGTCTTTGTGATTGTTGGTGTTGTTAGCTTAATGTAGTAACGACCATTGGCATATTTGCTTAAGTCTAAGTTGATTTCTTGCGAACCAGCAGATGGTGTGCCTAAATAAACTGTTTCTATCTTGTTACCAATTTGGTCATAGATTTCTAGCTCTGTTTGCCCCGTTTCTATTAATGTTAGGTGGATGTGTGCGTTACCTGAATTACTTTCTGTGATTACCTGAATTTCAACTGCATCTCCATTCGGGTTGATTAATCTCTTGCCGCCTTCTTCACATATACCAAGCACGTTGAACTCTCCAACACCCGGCTCTATGTCATAATCCACCGAATCGCCATTAGCGTTATATAGCTGGAACTCTGTGATTACCAGACCACTTCTGTCGTCTGTGCCGAGTCCTACTTTCATAGGTACTGTTGCTATTTGTGGTACTCCACTTAGTTTGCCTGCAATTGATATAAATGACTTACCTAATATAGTGTTAACGCTCATTGACTTGTCAATAGGTGCTAGTATAGTCGAGTTATAGCTAACTATTGCAGAGAATTTTGTAGCTATTTCACGGAGTCCTTCTGGTTTTATCTTACCTAAAAATAAGTTTAAATTTACTGTCTCACCGACATAAGCATCAGCTACTACAGGGTAAACCTCACCTCCGATTCCCTCTGCAAAAAGTAGAGAGCGTAAAGGAGAGCCAATACCTTCATAGTGAAAATCTAAGTATGAGTTTGATTTACCGCCTAATTTTGCTGTGTAGTTTAGCTTGAATTCTTTCTCCTTTCCAACGGCTATTGTGTAGCTACGAGGTGTTGAGTTAAGTGTAAACTGCTCCATATCTGGCCCACTGATTTGGGTATCAGTAATTGTTATATCAGTACTCCCAACATTTTTCACTAAAAATAAAGTCGTATCTTTTCCTTCTCCAAGTTCAAATACACCAAAGTCAACTACCTCAGAAGTCACCTCAATAGCTGGAGCAATACCAACCCCACGTATATGTATAGTATCTCGGAAATCACCTATGGTCGTTCTTATAGTGGCATAGACAGTTCTATTACCAAGTGCCAAAGGTGTAAACTCGAACATCATATCCTGACATGAATCCTTCTCCAAATAGAAATCACCAGCCCCACGCGAAATAAGGAATTCACTAGCATTACCACCAGTTATATCAACTCCCAGAACGTGCAACGGTGCATCACCTACATTGCAGATAACCGAAGACACAATCGTATCTTTAGTACTGCCAACTATCATCTGTCCCATGTCAATGTTATTAATCTGTATAACTGGCTCCGGCATTATAATAGAAAACAACGCGTCCGATGTATCGGATTGGAGGTAAGGATCATTCCCATTTAATTTAATCAACCAAAAGTCAAATTCTCCATGATTATCCTTGATATTATCGTGATAAAAAGTATTAGAAGAACCCGCTATTACATAGTGACCATTTCCTGTTAGTATAACTTGATTGGCAACTTCTAGTCTATTCGCACCATAAGGAGCTGACCATTTTCTTGTTCCGTCTTTATCTAATCGGATTAGAAAATAGTCACTAAAACCGAAATTCCTATTAAATTCATTACTTACAGAATTAGTTTCACCAGTTATTAGAATATCACCATTATCTAATTCGATCAGGTCATTTGCTTCATCATGGAGGTCACCTCCGTATGATTTACTCCATAAAATATCGAAATCAGAATTTACTTTCTCAACTAATATGTCAAAGTTCCTCATTCCAGCATAAGCATAATTCTTATCAGAAGTCTTAATAACACTATTGATTTTATATGCCGTTATTTTTTGTCGTATTACATTTCCATCAGTGTCTAATTTTAATAGAAATCCTTTTGTTCCTGATTGTCCAGTTGTACTTCCAACTACAATTAATTCATTATTTGCCGTTTCTATTATTTCTTTGGCCTCACAATTACTTAAGTTGTTGAAGCTTTTTTGCCAGATCAGAACACCTAATGGATTTACCTTCCAAACTGATGCTTCATTATTGTTAGAACCTACAATTACTATATCACCGGACTGAGTCTCTACAAATGAATATCCATTATCATTTGCTGCCCCTCCATAATTCTCTTCCCATTCTATGTTACCAAGAGAATTAATTTTTATTGCCCAAACATCTTGGTCAGTAGGTATTCTTGTAACTTCCCCATCGTTGGAAGTAGTCGAGCCAATAATTAAATAGCCACCGCCACGTAAAGATTTTATTTTGTAACCTATATCTATTCCGCTGCCACCATAGTATTTATCCCAAACTTTTTTACCGTTAATGTCCATACGTAGTATATACAAAGAACTATTAAAATCAGGAGCTACACCGTTAGAATAGCTTCCTACCGCTATATATCCTTTGTCAGGTGTCTCTGTAATTGAATAACAGAAGTCATTTTCATCCCCACCGAATGAATATTTCCAAATTATCTCACCTTCTTTCTTATTTGTGAGAGCTCGTTGCTTTATATTAATCAAACAACTGTCGCTAATGATTCTAGGGACACTCCATAAGTATTCACTTCTAGAATTCGAGTCTAAAATTTGTTGCCAATTCTTTCCATTGTCACTACTAAAGTTCAAAATTATGGAATCCAAACTTGTAACTCCTAACCAACTAACATTAGTATCTATCCCACAGTAGAACTTCTCGCCTCCATTAGGAAATACAATATTCAGAGTGTTATTCTTCAGACTCCCGTAATTTAAGCCAGAGTAGATATTTAGTTGACTAGAGCAATTATTGCTAGTTATATCATAGACCGAAAAATGTGCTTTCTCATCGCTTTGTTGGAAGGTAAAACTAATATTTCTGGGTACTCCTTTTTCGAGATTTATTGGGAATTGTTCATTGATGGTGATTATATTATCGCCGCTCTTAAGGTTTATTCTATCTATCGTTGCATCTGCAAACTTTGATAATACCTGGAAGGTGGAATCTTCTTTAATGTTTGGTTCAGAGTCATCGAAGGTAATTGAGTAGGGCTTAATCTCTAATTTCATTGTGTTAATTGAATTTACATTGTAATCCTTGTTAACTGTCAGTCCTATTATTTTATTTCTAATTTTCAGATTAGTAGAAACGTCACATTTATAATCACTCTTCCAACTAATATCACAAGGATAATTAATACTATTTATCCTTGCTATGTCAATTGCCACTTCCAAAGCTTTTTCCTCATTATCTATTTGGCTGTAATATTTACCACCACTTGCATTTGCAATTTCGATTAGAGATTGTTTTACACTTTCATTATTATCTTCAAGTTCAGATATTTCAACAAAAAAAAGCTTTATATTATTCTCGTTACATATTTGTATGCACTTATTTATTTGTACATTATCTAACTTAAACCAATTTGCATCTGTATAGATAATAGCAATTTTACGGTACTTTCCATTTTTTGCAATACTAAGCAATCCAGAATAAGGACTAAGAAGTTGTTGACCAAAATCATTGGAGCCGTAAGCATTAACTCCATTTATTAATTTTAGAATATCTTTTTTTCGGGTAGTAAAATCATCTAATATGGTTGCTATTGAATTGGTTGTTTGAATTGAAACATTGGATGGAGGCATCTCCATCATTTTTACTAGTTCGGTTGCAGAATACTTAGCAAGTTCAATCGGAGCAATCTGAGGCAATGAATTAGAAAGCGACATTGAACCTGATATATCGAAACTAATCGAAACCGAAACAGGATTCAAATCATTATTTTGGTAACAACTAACACTAATCACATCTCTCGGCTCGCCGTTTTCTGTGATTTCGAAGTCAGCTGGGGTGTGGTTTAGTATCTGCTTTCCGTTCGCATCTATTGAGTAGAACTTCGCTTTCATTATTGGAAACTGACTTTCGTCTATGTCGAATACATCGAAGTACTGGGCACTTACCAGTATTGGAAGTAGTAGGATTAGTAGTATTGTTTTTTTCATTTTAGTTCTGTTATTTTAGGACTTCATTTTTGTTTTTGGTTGTAGAGGCGTATTGCATACGTCTCCCTAATTCTTGTCATTCCGAGTGAAGCGTGGGAATCTCTTTCATTCCTTCTTCGTTCCCACGAGATTGCCACGTCGTTACACTCCTCGCAATGACAGATTATTTAAGCTATCCTTGCCTTCGATCCCTAATTCCTGCCATTTCGAGCGAAGCGTGCTTGCCAAGCCAAAGGCATGGGGAATCTCTTTCATTCTTTCTTCGTTCCTCAATAGATTGCCGCGTCCTTTCAGTCCTCGCAATGACCACATTTTACCCTACTTTATCGGGGTTTCAACTATTATCTCTACTGTTCGGTTGTACATTCTACCTTCGGGTAGGTTGTTGTTGTAAAGTTCTATTTTCTCACCATATCCTTTGCTTATTGCATTGCCATTGCCTATTGCTTTGTTGGCACTTTCGGCTCTGCTGTTCGATAGGCGTTCGTTAAGTCCATCGTCACCCATACGGTCGGTGTAGCCCTTGATTTGGATTGTAGAGTTGTCTTCTATTCTCGAATCTATTATGGTTATTATCTCGCTGTTTCGCCCTGATATTTCTGCACTATTGAAATCGAACAGTATCAAGTTGAATTTGTCTATTCGCTTGTCGCCAACTTTGTTTATAGCTTTTTCGGATAGTTTTATCATCTGCATTGGTAGCTGTGCTGTTGCTTCAGCTGTTGTACTGCCCTTTGTTAGCACTAGCTTGTAGTCAAGCGGACTATCGAAACGTGGGGTAGTGCTTTGCTCTTGCTCCAAGTTCCAATCAATTGATTTCGGTAGTTGTGCTGTGCCGTTGTATTCTTTTAGTACTCTGCCGTTTTGGCTGACTACTACTTTCCAACTGTCGTAATCTTCCGCTCCTTTGTTCTCGGTCATGAATCTAAGTGTTGGCGGGTCGGCCTTCCTCAGTGTGTCTTTCGCCATTATCACGTCTAGTATCTGATTGTCCGAGCTGTATATTTCTACTCTTCTGTTTTCTGCTATACCGTCTTCTACGCTGATGTTAGATGAGTTTTGTGGTAAGTTGCGAGCTTCTGTTGTAATTCGGCTAGCGTCTATACCCCAAGCGTTTACTAAGTATTTTTTAACTTCGTCCGCCCTGTTTTGCGAAAGCTTTGTATTGTCTTTTTCCTCGCCAGTATTGGAGTTTGTACCTATTAGTTTGATAGAAGAATTGGGACTATCTTTTAATCGCTTACCTACTATATTGAGTAAGTTGTAATATACTTCCAGCGTCTCATCGTTTATCAAAGTGTTTTCTGTGAAGCTAGTTGTGCTCGATAGTTGCTTGTATTTTGATTGCAGTTCAGTACTATTATGAGTGAAGAAAATATATGGCAATAGTGGATGAATAACATCGCTTATGAATTCCTCGACTTTCATAGTCGCTACTGAAGTTAGATTACCATCAAAATCCACACCCTTCGCGGTTATAGCGATATCACTATTTTTCAGAGTTGATTTGTTAGAATTATTGCTTGCAAAACTAGGGTCTAGCACTCGGTTTAGGTATTTATTCTCTATAGTAGTGGTGATGATTCTGGTGTTTCCATCTATGTTTTCAACCTCATCTATAACTTTCGAATTTATCATCTTCAGAGATGGTTTATTCTCCGTAATGTATTCCGTAGTAGTATCTCTGACGATAATTGTATCACGAATAATTTGCCAATCTTTGCTACTTTGCGGTACATATTTGAGAGCGATACCTCCCTTTAGTTCGTTGATAGTCCAATCGATGCTGTTCACTACATTGGAGAATGCGAAATCGAAGTTCACTTCTGGCATTAATCGCAATGAATTATCACTATTCAAAGGCAGTTCATAACCAATACCAGTAGAAAGAAATAGTCTCATGCTATTCAATTCGGGAATATCACCAGTGGATTCATTTCTAGTTCTCTTTCCTGTATCAACCCCTAGGTCATCTATGAAAGTACCTTTGTCAGTAGGTTCGGTCAGGGTTTCTAATTGATCATAAGTAGCATTTATCACATTACCAGCACCGAATCCAGCATAGAAACTAAGGTTAGGAATTATCCTGTAGCCTGCTAGTATGCGGGCAGTAACTGCTTGTATATTAGCCACGATAGAATGGTTTAGTTTACCTGGCTCAAAGTTATTATTGATTATAACAGTGGTTGGTTCTATTCGGCTGAGTTCACCACTTAGGTCATTATAGCCCAATCGAGCAGATAGGAAAAGATGGCTAGACATATCCATCTCGAATAACGCTCCAATCGATAATCCTAGACCGTTACCCTCTTCGAAATCAATGCAGCAGTTTGGTATTCCCGGTAGTGCTTTGAACTCAGAAGAGTGCATGTTAAGCCCGTAATCAGCGTACACACCGTACTTTTTGGTTGAGCTTTCTTGGGCATTGAGCTGGATAGAGATTACAATAAAAACAATTAGAGCTACACGATACATAATATATTTCCGAAATTTCATATTCCTATAAGCTTAATAATAAGAAATAATTGGAGATTATACAATGAGAAAAGTGTATAAGGGGAGAGTGATTAGAAAAAAAAGGGGGGTAATCCTACCCCTTCTTAACGAACTCTGATTTCAGTGCCATAGCGCCGAAGCCGTCTATTTTGCAATCTAAATTGTGGTCGCTATCTCGCAAGCGTACGTTCTTTAGTTTTGTTCCACCTTTGATTGGCTTAGAAGAGCCCTTCACAGGTAAGTCTTTGATAACAACTACTGTATCGCCATCGGCAAGTAAGACACCATTCGCATCTTTCACAATTAGTCCACCTTCAGCAGAAGCTTCTTCAGCTATTTCAGGGTTCCATTCGTTACCGCAATCGGAGCAATTCCACAGTGAATTCAGCTCATAAGTGTATTCGTAGCCGCATTTTGGGCAAGGCATATTATCAGTCATTATAAATCTAATTTTTGGTTGAAATTATTTTATAATATAAGAGTTATTTGGCTTTTTTCCTATCGTCTAGCTCACTGAAGACTTCTTCAGCTGTTCTGAAATCTTGAGGATACTTTTTTGCTTCATCATACAAGTTTACATCTTCTAAGTCTTCTTTCAGACCTATGAGGTTGTTGAATTCTTCAATTGGTAAAATTACAGACGTTCTATTGCCTTCTGAATCAATTATATATTTAGGGTGTAGTTTCATAGTTTTACAAAATAGTTAATCGAATTAACATAAACAATATTTGCTCAAAAATTATCCCAATAGGTAAAAACTATATTATTATTTAGTTTTGTGGCTAACAAATAAATCAAAGTAGAATAAGACTATGTCAATGAATAAATTTAATCAAAATGTAATAGATGTAATAGGTAATACACCTATCGTTCGACTGAACAAAGTAGCAACAGGTGTAGAATCGGACATATACGTAAAGCTAGAGTATATGAACCCAGGTGGCTCTATCAAAGAACGTATAGCTAAGCACATAATAGAACAAGCCATAGAAAGGGGCGACCTAAAACCGGGCGGTACTATAGTGGAGGGAACTTCGGGTAATACTGGGGTTGGACTTGCTATGTATGCAGCTGTTCATGGCTTCAAGTGTATATTCGTTTTGCCTGATAAACAATCTATCGAGAAAATCAATAATCTTCGTGCATACGGAGCGAAAGTAGTTGTAACCCCTACTAACGTAGCACCAGAAGATCCACGTTCTTATTACAGTGTAGCAAAGAGAATAGCAGAGACTACTCCTAATTCATTCTATGCAAATCAGTACTATAATCTAGACAATCAGGAAGCTCATGTTCGCTCTACTGGGCCAGAGATATTCGAACAAACTGGCGGTGATTTCGATGTGTTTATGTGCGGAGTTGGTACTGGTGGTACTATCTCTGGAACAGGTAAATATCTGAAATCTGTAATGCCCGATGTGAAAATAGTCGGAGTTGATATACAAGGTTCTATACTAGCTCCATTTTGGAAAACTGGCGAAGTAATAGAAGCTCACGGTTATGTACTAGAGGGAATCGGCGAAGATATATTCCCAGATAATCTAGATTTCAGTGTTATAGACGATTTCGTAATGATAGACGATAAGGAGTCTTTCGTGATGACTCGTCGATTGCTAACGGAAGAAGGTATATATGCTGGTGGTAGTAGTGGAGCAGCCGTTGTTGGCGCAATCCGCTATGCTGAGGGACTCGATACACCGAAGAAAATATTAGTAATATTGCCTGACTCTGGGAACAGATACACTGGTAAAATATATAATGATGAGTGGATGAAGGCAGGTGGCTACACTGACAGTCCTTATAATACAACTGTTGGCGATATGCTTCACCATACTGGTAAAGCTACAAAGCTTATAAAAATGCAAGATGACAAGAATATCCGAAGTGCAATAGAAATAATGGAAGCTAGTGGTATATCGCAGTTACCAGTATTCAAAGGTGACTCGCTAGTTGGTTATGTAAGCGAAAGCAGATTGACTACTCCACTTTTCGATGGTACTATCGACTTAAATGACAGCATTAATTTAGTAATGTCTAGTGATTATGAAATAGTTCAGTTCGATACACCATTGCAAAGTATTCAAGATAAATTAACTGAAGGCAAAACAATTTTCGTTTCAGATAGCGAAAACAATATTGTGTCGATTGTTACTTACTCTGATTTGGTTAATTATATTGCTGGAGTGTGATGCGATTAAGTTTTAGACTAGAAGCTTTTTAGCTCTAGTTTGAATTTGCCCTTTACAGTTGATTCTATTGGTAAGTGAAGGGCACGAATAGTTACTTCGTTGGCGAAATCGCTCAGCTCTCTTTGGTTTGGTATAAATTCGCATTGCTCATCATTGTGATTACTAGCAAAACAAGCGAAAGAGCATTTGCAAGGCAATTGGTTGTATAGGGAATAGCGAGTGAACCCACATTCCATAGGTCTTAGCATGTGCAGACCTACCCAAGCATTGATAATTATATAAGGGTCAGTTTTCAGGGCGTGGAACTTCTCGAATCGGTTATTGAACTCTACTAGTAGTTGCTCTAGTCTCGATTCCGACTCTGTACCACAGTTTTTCATCATACATTCGAAGAATCTATCACAATCCTTCTTTATGCACGTCTTGATGTCCATCTCGAATCTATTTTGCAGATATGAAGTATAGCTTTGATTATCCAATTTGGAATAGAACTTCAATGCATCGTCTATTAACTTATCGCGAAGTGAGCTATTATCCAAAAGACAGCATCTATTTGCGACTTCTTTATCACGATTAAGCTTATGAAGATATAACTTAATTCTTGAATCTTCGAAGTATTTGGAAACAGAATTTTCTACTGCTCTTATATCACGCGTAAGGAAAGTTTTCACCTTATATTTACGCTTACTTAGGCGAGCTAATAGCTTAGTCCATACATCTTCTGTATTATCTTCAGCTATTTCGAATCCAATAATCTGAGATGATAGACCTTCGATAGCAAACGCTACGAACATCTCATTATTCTCTGGAGAATTGAATGAGCAATTAAATCTTATTCCTTGTAAGTAAACTACATCCGTTGTACGGACTTCCGAGCTTTTATCTAGGAAAGATTCCCAGCTTTGGGTTTCACCCAGAAACTCACGAATTTTCATATTAATTCGGTGAGGGGAGCTCTTGTAGAAAGGTACTAATTCACGAATGGAATGACCGAGTAAGTAAGACTCTGCAACAGCACTAATATCCGGTTTTTTGTATAGGATTATACCCTTTACCCAGGTTTTTTCGCAATCTTTACAGCGGAAACGAGGGTCACCCGAGCGAGTTTTCCCATGTTTTATCACTGCTTCCGAGTTGCAATAAATACAAGATATGTGTGTGTTGTTTTCCATTGTTAATCGTTCACGAATGAATCGATTCCTTCGTTTATCAGATTGAATATTTCGTCAACCGAACCAACACCATCTACGTGGTGTGCTAGTCCTTGCTTTTCGTAGTAAGTGATAATAGGTTTAGTCTCATTAGCGTAAACTTCTAGTCTATTGTTCACTGTTTCTTCGTTATCATCTTTTCTTTGGATTAGCTCTTCGCCATCATGATCGCAAACGCCTTCATTAGCAGGAGGATTGAATATCAGATGATAAGAAGTGCCACAGCTAGGGCATACTCTACGACCAGTCAAACGAGCCATTAGTTCGCTATTCGGTACATTGAGTACTATTGCTACATCAATTTTATCGTTTATATCTTTTAGCAATTCGTCTAGTGCTTCGGCTTGAGTTACAGTTCTCGGGAAACCGTCAAGTAGGTAGCCACCTTTTGATCTGTTTTTCTCTATTTCATATCTCATCATATCGATGATCAAATCATTGGGTACTAGGTTACCAGCATTGATAAACTCTTTTGCTTTTTTACCAAGACCTGTTTCGTTTTTCAGATGCTCACGTAGTATATCGCCAGTCGCAATTTGTGTTAAGTTATGCTTATCACATATACGCTTAGCTTGTGTTCCTTTACCTGCACCGGGGGGGCCTAAAAATATTAAATTCATAATTGTAGTCAACTGTTTTATTTTCGATTCAAATTCAATTCACAATTTAATCAAGTATCAGAGTAAATACAATTATTTGACTCTTTTCGTACTCTTATGTTGTTTATAGCCCTACAACTAGTCCTAAGTATAGATTTCTTCCTAAATTAGGTAGATTGTTGATGCTAAAGTGAGTGTAGTAATATTTGTCAAAGATATTCTCTACGCCGAATCTGGCAGTGAATGTATCATTTATCTTATAGTTATTTCTCCAGTTGAGAACCATATAACCCGGAGTAGTATCTTCAATTGTTATATTCTTAGAAATATTATTCTGTTCCATAGCGAACTCTGCACTCAATACAGAAACCAAATCATCAGCATTATAACTTAGATTAATAATCCCAGATAGAGGTGGTGTAAATGGCAATGACTCATTGTAAGTAATAGACCGAGAGTACTGGTACTTTACCTTAGTTAATATCCCAAAGCTCTCGTTTATATTATAATCAAAACTTGCTTCTACACCAGTTATATTCGCATCGCCTATATTTTGGAATAACTTAAAGCTCTGAGCGAAAGTCTCTACTACTTCAACTCCTTCATCTACTAAACCAGCTATATAATCAACTATATAGTCATTGTATAGATTAACTTTAATATTGAAATTTTCGACATTGTAATCATATCCAAGGTTTACAGAATATGATTTTTCTTTATTCAAATTTGGGTTACCAATGTAAATAGAATTATCTGCAATATTGTAGATATAGAACCCGAATGACTCTAGATGTGTAGGTGCTCTTTCTACTCTCGAAATCGTCATATTAGCACTTTCGTGATTTGAAATATCCATTTGCAAATTCGCTGAAGTGTTGAGCTGTAGATTGTTATTAGAGTAGTTATCACCCCAATAGCTTTCTGCAGTTGCTCTTGCAAATTCACTATTCACAGTACGAGTTATATAGTCAACTCTTCCGTTTAGCTTCAACAGAAATGATTCACTTAGTTGAGTGAAATACCCAGCGTAAACGCCACCATTATAAGTTTCTATATCACCAAGATTGATTAGATACATCTCTCTGCCAGTCTCTAACATCTCCATCCTCATATCCGAAAATGCGTTCATTCGGAAGACTTCCATTGTCAATTTCAGTACATCTTTACCCAACAAAAGCTTGTTTTTAGTCAAGAATCCCATAGTCTCAGTAGTACCATCCATAGGCATATACATGCCCGGCATAACCGCTCTGTTCATTATCTCTTCATCACTTCTGTCATAATCGTCCATCAGATGTGATATACTATTGTAATAAACTCGTGTATCCCAAGAGAGTATCACGTCGCTTACGTTCTTCATACTGAGTTGGTAAGAAATCATATTCATCTCAGTGCTACGAGTATCCATAATTAGAGCAGGATAGCCAACATCTGCACTGTGGTCATATATGTACTCTAATCCGTGCGATATATTTTGGCTTGAATTGAAGAGTGTGTTTAGCTTTATATTTTCTTTTCTGAAGCTACTATTACCGATAGATGAGCTATTACCAGCTGTATAATTACCTGCATTTTTTACAGAATAGCTAAGTAAAGTTGCGAAATTACCACTAGAGTAATCAACTCTACCCTTGCTATTGTAATAGTCTGATGCAGAGCTGAATTGATTATCAAGGACTATACGAAAATCTTCATTGAGTGCTGGTTTATTAGTTATGAAGTTCAAGCTTCCACCAACGGAAATACCGTGGCTCATATCTGATTTGTCAGCAGATACTTCACTAGCTTTAAGGTTCTCTACTTCTATGTATGACGTAATCGGATCCATCTTGTCTATACAAGCTGAGAACATACGCATACCATCTATTGTAACACTCAATCTATTTTGATCATAGCCGCGTACTATTGCTTCTGAAGCAAAATTTGCACGTGTTATCAAATCAATAGAGTTGTTATACTTTAGCAAATCATCGACTGAGTTCAGCACAGTATTCATATTCTTCTGAACTACATTAAAATCATCGTCTATTACTATAATCTCATCAGATTTGTACTCAATATTTGAGATTGAGTCTTGCTCTGATTCAGCTAACAAAAAGAATGGCAATAGTAATAATATTATAATCTTTTTCATTTAATTCTCCAGAGACTGTGGGTGTACCAAGTTGGTACACCCATTTCTCTTTAAGATTTAGATTAGAAATCCAATGTGTAAACTATTGGCTCGCCTATCATCATATCGCCTCTTTTCAGCTTTAATGTTATTTGCCAATCGCCTGTCATATTGAAGTTCACTTTACCATTGTACACACCATTTGCAGCATGAACAGGGTTTTCGTTTCCAGATGAGCCATGACCCATAGATGGCATTAGCATCTCTACTTCTGTAGTCAAATCAGTAACTGCTGGATGTATCATCATAGTCTCACGAGTGTGAATCGAAACAGTAAAGTCATTCATTCCTACCTTCGGAGAATCTAAAGAGCGAAGTGTTACGAAGTATGGTTTTTCTTCATAAGTAAATCTCTTTACATTACCAGTAGCAACTACTGTGTAGTCTATTCTCTCATCTATTGACATAGTTTCAGACTTAAGTGTCAAGAACCAAGTACCACCTGCACTAGCCATAATAAATGAAGCATCTACTTTAATGTATTCTTTGTCATTCATAGTCACAACTTCAGTCATGAATGGAGTCGAGTGCATCATCATTCCCATATCCATCATCAGATTTACTGATAAATCCTTAGCAATTGAGTTACTTGAGTTGTCCGTAGCTCTTATGTAGAACACACTGTGTCCTTCTTTTAGTTCCGTATCTTCCGATACTATTTCGTAAGTATAATCGCCAGAAGTCTTATTAGCTATTGAGTTAAGTGTAACGTCATCATTATCTTTTACTGGATTAGTTTCATCATCAGAACAAGAAAATAGTGTGAATGCAAGTAGCAACAATGCTACGTATTTTATTGAATTAAACATAGTTATCCCTTTTATATATTTTTATTTATATTATTTATTTGTTAAAAAAAGCAATTTATTTTGTGTAAGTATATGTGATTTATACTAATTGCTTAGGGGGATGAAATATGTCTAACTCCAGATGAAATGAGTATTCACTAGTAGGAATTACATGGGGTTCGAACTCCGTAGGAATCAAATCATCTAGCACTACGAAATGTACAAATCCGATAGGATAGTCTTTTAGATTAATGTCGAGTAGAGGAGTAGTTTTCTTTTTAGTTTCCTGCTCTTTCAACTCATCAGAAAGATGACATTTACCATTACATTCCATTTGGGGTTTGTCTTTATTGATACACAACGCTTCGTATAGTTCCGTATTGACCATGTAATTGAATACAGGAAACACGGGTATAATCAACGCGTTGATGTATAATAGTATTGATAATATGGCAAATGTTCTTTTCACTTATTCGTATTTTGTGTTATTACCTAAGACAAATATATGAAAAGAATATTTGATATAAAAGAAAAAAGAGTATTTAATCTTTAATTATTTTTTAACTCCTTTGAAATGGTTAATTTTGTATAAATTAAAAACTGAAACGAAAATAAACAATGACTCAAACAGCACAAGAAGCAGTAAAATTAATCAAAAGCAATGACAACGTATATATCCACTCAGCCGCTGCGACTCCATCACTACTAGTGCAAGCGATGAGTGATAGACATAGTGAGTTACGTAATGTAAGTATATACCAAATCCACACCGAAGGCCCGGCTCCATATTGCAATGAAGGTATGGAAGATTCATTCATAGTAAAAGCTATGTTCGTAGGTGCTAATACTAGGCAATCAGTTCGTGGTGGAAGAAGTAGCTACATACCGATTTTCCTTAGTGAAGCACCTAAGCTATTCCGCAAAGGAGTAATAAAAATAGATGTAGCCCTAATTACAGTATCTCCGCCAGACAAACACGGATTCTGTTCACTAGGAACTTCGATAGATACTTCACTTGCGGCTATGGAAACTGCCAAAATAGTTATAGCACAAATCAATAATAAAATGCCTAGAACTCACGGCGATGGCATAATACATATAAGCGATATTGATGTAGCTGTAGAAGGGAACATAGACTTATACGAAGTTGAATACGAAGAGCTTTCCGAAGAAAACATGGCTATTGGTAAGAACATAGCCGAGTTAATAGATGACGGCTCTACCTTACAGATGGGCATAGGAGCTATACCAAATGCTGTTCTTTCATTCCTAGGAAACCACAAAGACTTAGGGATTCATTCGGAAATGTTTTCCGATGGTATATTGCCGCTAGTGGAAAGTGGAGTAATAAACGGGAAGTACAAGAATAAGCACAAGGGCTATATAGTATCTTCTTTCGTAGTTGGTAGCAGAAAGTTATATGACTTTATTGATGATAACCCTTCGGTACATATGTTGGATTCTGACTATGTGAACAGCCCGACTGTAATACAAAGAAACCCAAAAGTAGTAGCTATTAATAGTGCAATCGAAATAGACCTAACGGGTCAGGTATGTGCCGATTCGATAGGGGCTAAAATATACTCAGGAGTCGGTGGGCAGATGGATTTCATCCGCGGGGCATCGCTATCGGAAGGTGGTAAACCGATAATAGCACTAAGCTCGACTACTAGTAGAGGTGAATCAAAAATCGTTCCTTTCCTAAAGCAAGGCGCCGGTGTAGTAACAACCAGAGCGCATATACACTATGTTGTAACAGAATATGGTGTCGCATATCTTTATGGTAAAACAATAGAAGAGCGAATAGTTGAATTAATAAAGGTAGCTCACCCAATGCACAGAGAAGAGCTAGAAAAAGCGAAGAAGTTACTATTTTGTTAGACGAAATGTGGAAGAATCCAATAACCTTGTAGAGTCGTATTGTTTACGTCTCCAAATCTCCCAAACCCTTTGTAATAAGTCATTACGAGGAACGCAGTGACGTGGTAATCTCTATTTGTTAGAACAGGATTACAGGATTTAAGGATTTTCTAGATGGGGTTTATTCCTAATGTTTATACCATCTCAGCTTTTATAAACCTAACATCATATTTTGTTTTAACACAAAGTACACAATGATTAGATATTTTAATTTAATACACAGAGAACACAAAGTGTGGAAGTCCGAAGAGTCTAGGAAAAAAAGTATTGCCGTTGGCCTCAAGCTAACGGATAGAAGAGCAACCACCGAAATGCGGTCATTGAGCGGAGCCGAAATGAGAGCATTTGATTAACCACCCCCACTCACTCCTTCACGAATTTATCGGTAACAACATCGCCGCTGCTAGTAGTCAGCTCTATTATATAGACTCCCACTAATAACGACTCCACATCTATACTAACCGAAGTCGATGGCGAGTTACTACCCGATAGAACTTGCTTGCCATTAGCATCTGTTACTTTGTAGCTAGTGATTAGTCCTTCGTTGCCAATCTCTATTTTGAGGGAGCTGGTTGTTGGGTTAGGCGAGATTATTATTTCTGCTTTTCCTTCATGATCAACTATACTAAGGTCATCAAATTTTATTGATCCTACATTGCTAAATCTATTACCAATTAATATATGGTGTTTATCTGAAAATATTAGATTTTTAGAGAAAGGGAAATCGTTATCTTCTTTTCTAAATAGAATAATACTATCTTTAGAAATATCATAGTAAGTAAAGAATAAGCCGCTTGTAATTAATAATTTATCAGATTTAGTTTTAATTATAAATTCACCAGGTCCAAATTCGAAATCATACTCATTACTAGTAGAATTTTCGGTAACGAAATATTTATAAATACTTGTATTATCAATATTCTTTTTAGGATAAATTCCCGAAAAATATATCAAATCACTATTAGTTTCTGAAAAATCTATATCCTTAGATTCACACCAATTATCAGTTAGGTCTTCATCCCATAACTTCACACTACTCATTTCCTCATAAGTTTCTAAGTTCCATACCGTTAGGTATGCTTTACCATCATTCAATGTAGCTAGATATTTTCCATCTTTGGATACAGCTATTTGTGAAATATATTCTGCACCAAATCCTATTGGAGTTAAATCCTTTAATCTTTGCATGGTTTCATAATTATAAATTATTACAAAGGTCGAATCTTTCGGCAGTGTTGTTGTGAAATTAGTGTGTTCTAATATCACATATGCATAAGGTCTAATTGGATCGATTACTATTTGATTAAATACATAGAACAAATCTTTACCTGAAATTTCATCTTTGGTATTAATCAGTGAATCCTTTTTAATCAAGTTAAAGCTACTAATATCTCTTAGCTCGATAGTTGCACCTAATTTGTCCGTCCCACCAGTAACTAATACAAACCTGTTACTATCAGGAGTAATCGCTAATTTTGGTTGATGAAACGAGTTCATGGGGAAACTTCTTACCAATTCCCCTGTCATTGTTTCCCTTATCTGTATTTGACTGTTTTCTGCCGTACCAGCAAGTAGTATAAATTGGTCTTCCCCTCGAAGAAATTCCATATCGTGAATTTCACCAGCTTCGTTAGTCTTATTCCACACAGGAATTATTTCAGCACTAGATAGGGTTGCTGCTAGAAGCATCGTTGTAGCTAGTATAGTTATGAGGAATTTTATCATTTTATATTTTCAATTAATGTACTACTAATATACTATAAAGACACCCCAACAGCAAAAAAGTCTCACAGAATGTGAAAGTTTTTTTTTGAGGGGCGACTAAATATGGGACTAAAGTCCAAGTTGGGTTGTGCTGGCTCTTCTATCCGTTGGCTAAAGCCAACGGCAATACTTTTTTTACCTGGATCCTTCATTTCGCTACGCTGCGTTCAGGATAGACGGTTCATTCTGGTTGACTGTTCTCTTTAATATTACCGCTTCATCACGATTGTATAATCTGTACGGCATAGATCTTTGCTAATATCTACCCTGTTTCCTGTTATGTTGTTTTTATCAGCAACTGTCATATTAAGAGTATTTCTATTAGCGTTTTTGCTGTTAAGCAATTGCATTTCTTGTTTTGTAAGTTTTCTATCCGCTATAGCTTCTAGGTTCTTACCAGTGAAAAAGCCCCAATATTCTTTTACTTTACTGCCCTTAGTCATCACAGTTATGTTCAGTCCACCAGTCTCAAAATTTACGAACCAACGTTGTTCTGTTACTTCGTTAGTAGTAACACCTTCGCAGTTAGTACTGGTAACAGTCATAGTAACTTCCCACTCACCTGCTATTTCTTCCATTTTGAATGGAGTTGTTGATTCCGTAGTTGAGCTACCCTGATTACTTCCATTGACTTTAGATGAATTAGTCCCATCTTCGGGGTGAGGTATAGTATCGCTTGACCATTGCTGTGAGTCGTGCATTTCATCTTCCGATTGATTACATGCCACAAGAGTAACTAACATAAGTAATAATAGTAACTTTTTCATTGAAAAACCTTTATTTAATGATAGAATAAGACCAATAAAATTACGGATTAATTTGATAAATCTTGCATCGAAAATAAATAATAAAGCTAATAATAGACTTTATGAAGTTATAAACTCCCCACGAAAAATTATTTTCATTCGTTACTAGCTGAAACCAACAACAATACTATCTAATTTGAAAAAAGAAGTTTTCTTAGAATTTGACCACGTATCTAAACAGTACAAGGACTTCCTTGCTGTTAACGACTTATCATTCAAGGTATATGAAGGCGATATATTCGGCTTCCTCGGCCCAAACGGTGCTGGTAAAAGCACCTCAATACGAATGACTCTATCCCTAATCAAGCCAACATCAGGTAATATCACTTTACTAGGAAAGAATATAGTAAATGAGAGAGAGGAGACTCTTGCCCAAGTTGGTGCTTTGATTGAAAAACCAGACTTTTACCCTTACCTAACTGCTCAGAAGAACTTGGAGATACTCGGTAAAATCTCAGGTGTACAGAAGCTAAAATCCAAAATAGATGAAGTCCTAGAACTAGTAGGGCTAACATCAAGAAGAGAGAGCAAAGTCAAAACCTTCTCGCAAGGTATGAAACAACGATTAGGCATAGCCCAAACCTTACTCCACGACCCAAAACTTATAATACTCGATGAGCCGGCTAATGGTCTTGACCCACAAGGACAAGTTGATATGCGTGAGCTAATAGTTCGTATCAACAAAGAGCGTGGGATTACTGTTATCATCTCTAGTCATATACTCAACGAAGTAGAACAGATTTGCAATCGAATGGTTATCATTAACAAAGGTAAATCAATGGTCGAAGGCAATGTATCGGAGCTACTAACTGGCAGCAGAATGAAAGTCAGTTATGTGACTGATGACAATGAGCGTACTCTTGGGTTGTTAAAAAGTTCTGATTTTAAGAATAATCTGAATGGAATAGAAAAAGAGAAATTGACTTTACTTATAGAACACGAAAGCATACCTAAATTGAATGATTTTCTTTCTAACGAAGGGGTGAAAGTATATTCGATAGAGCCGATTCGCTCACTTGAAGAATACTTCATCAGCGTGACAAAATGATAAAACTAATACAAATAGAATTATATAAAATATTCAGGAAACCTAGAACCTACATAGGTTTCGGGGCTATCGCTTTCATAGTAGTTGTAGTTAATCTTGGATTCTTATTCGAGGGAGAGCAGCTACTTGGATTTCTAATCGATAGTCTGAAAGATAAATTCTTGCTTAGTGGTAATTTGATTAATGCATACACTATGGCGTTCGTAATACTCAATAGTTTATGGATTCACTTGCCAATACTTATATCCATAACTGCTGGTGATATGATTTCGGGTGAAGCAAACAACGGGACATTCCGACTATTGCTGACAAGACCAATTAGCAGAAGCAAACTATTAGCAGCTAAGTTTATATCAGCTTGGATATATACTGTAATGCTACTATTGTTTATGATATCACTTAGCTTAGTACTTGGCTATCTAATTTTCGGAGTTGGAGATTTGATAGTTATTAAAAGCACTATCAGCATACTTTCAGCTGACGATACACTTTGGCGGTTTGGCTATGCTACACTATACGGTATATTATCAATGACTACAGTTACCTCGCTTTCATTTTTACTATCATCATTATCAGAAAATTCTATTGGCCCAATTGTAGGTACTTTTGCTATAATTGTTGGACTAACTATTGTCAGTACTCTTGGCTATGCGCTTATCGGTCCTGCAATACCATATCTATTTACGACTTATCTGCCTTCTTGGGATTTGTTCTTTACTATGGAGCTAAACACAGCCAAACTAACTCACGCTATATATGTCAATCTAGCATATACTATAGCATTCATAACATTTACATTCTATTACTTCAAAAACAAAGATATACTTAGCTAATGAAAACTCTAAAAATAATAGCCCTATTACTGGTAATTAATACATTCACTGCTTCTGCTCAGGATGCTGAGCCAATACTTAATAAACTAGTTGTCAAACTTGAAAAAGTAAAGCCATATACTGTTGATTTGAAAATCAATATAGATGTTGAATTTTTAAAGATAAAAGAAAGAAAAGCGAAGTTAGTTTATAATGGCCCAGATGATATAGATATTAGCTCAGACGACTTTATGCTTATGCCTAAAAATGGTGCACAAATGGAGTATTTAGGTATAATAAAAAATCGATCAGCCGCTATATATGAAGGTACTGAAAAGGACAGCAAAGGCAATACGCTAACTAAAATCAAGATAATACCCGGTAAAAATAAAGACGGTGTTATACTTGCTAATATGGTTATAGATGAGAAAACGAATAGATTAGTCAAAATGAAAGCATTCACTGAATCTAATGGCTCGTTCATTAGCCAGTTCGAATATGGTAATAATCTATATGATATGCCTAGCAAAGTACTACTCGAATTCGATATGAAAAACTTCCAAATACCAGCTCACTTGAGTGGTGATATAGACGCCGTTGGCAAAAAGAATGCTGACAAAAAAGAGACAACAACGGGTAAAGTCGTGATTACTTATAGTGGATATAAGAAAAAGTAAATTACTCCAACTATAAACCCTAGAACTGACAAATAAATCCACATTGTTTGTCAACTAAATAGTTGATAGAAATCACAAAAATTACATATATTAAAAATAATTGAAATTTTTTTAGTTTTCTAATAAAATAGTTGCTAAAACTGACCAAAATAGACCTATTTTCTAACCTTAACTTTTATAAAGCATTACCTAAAGAGGACAGTTTAAGTCCTCTTTATATCATAGATTTAACTAAAAATAAATTAAAGACAAAAGAGTCTTGATTATTGGAATTATGAGTTATTCTTGTTAATTTAGTATTGAATAATAATATATATGGCGACAATATGTTAGCCCTAGTAGCACTAATTATCATAAGTCTTTTTATAGCAATCATTTTCCTTGTCCTATTTATCAGATCGGTAAAGAAAGACCAATTCAAGGACACATATACTCCTGCCGTAAGAATACTTTTTGACGAAATTGAAGATAAAAATAACTAATAATAATTCATAAAGGATAGTATAAATGAGTACTAATGAAAGCAAAATAGAATCCTTCTTATATGACAATGTCATAGTAAAGAAATTCATGCTTGCCACAGTTATCTGGGGCTTGGTCGGTATGCTTGTTGGCGTATTGATAGCTATACAGCTCTACTGGCCAACGTTTTATCAAAGTATGGGTATCAATCTTGAATACCTAACATTTGGTCGTCTAAGACCGTTGCACACAAATGCAGTGATTTTCGCATTCGTTGGTAATGCAATATTCATGGGTGTGTATTACTCTATGCCACGACTCTGCAAGGCGTCTATGTGGAGTGTTATGTTAGGGAATATCCACTTTTGGGGATGGCAACTGATAATTTTATCAGCAGCTATTACCCTACCAATGGGTATTACTACGAGTAAAGAGTATGCTGAGTTAGAGTGGCCTATAGATATTGCTATTGCAATAGTTTGGGTTATCTTCGGTATAAATATGATAATGACGCTGATGAAACGCCGCGAAAAGCACATGTATGTTGCTATATGGTTTTATCTTGGCTCATGGGTTACGGTTACTCTACTTCACGTAGTTAACTCGTTGGCTATACCTGTTGCTTTGACTAAAAGTTATCCTGTTTTCGCTGGTGTACAAGATGCACTAGTACAGTGGTGGTACGGACATAATGCGGTTGCATTTTTCCTAACTACTCCGTTCTTAGGTCTAATGTATTATTTCTTGCCTAAGGCAGCTAATAGACCTGTTTATTCTTATAAATTATCGATAATTCACTTTTGGTCATTGATCTTCCTATATATCTGGGCGGGTCCTCACCATTTACTATTTACTTCTCTGCCGGGTTGGGCACAATCACTAGGTACGGTATTCTCACTTATGCTTATTGCTCCATCTTGGGGCGGTATGCTTAATGGGTTGCTAACACTACGTGGTGCTTTCGATAGAGTAAGAGAAGACCCTGTACTGAAATTTATGGTAGTAGCGATTACTGCTTATGGTATGGCTACTTTCGAAGGGCCAATGCTTTCCATAAAAGCTGTGAACGCACTTTCGCATTACACTGATTGGACTATTGCCCACGTACACGTTGGTGCATTAGGTTGGAATGGATTCCTAACTTTTGGTATTCTATATTGGATAGTACCTAAGATGTGGGATACGGAGATTTACTCTAAGAAGATGGCCAATGCTCACTTCTGGATTGGTACTATCGGTATTCTACTATACGCTATCCCTATGTATTGGGCTGGTGTTGTACAAGGACTAATGTGGCAACAATTCGATTCTAGTGGAGCTTTATTATACAATAACTTCCTAGAAACAGTGACTGAGATTATCCCTATGTATATAGTACGTTCGGTGGGTGGTACAGTATTCCTGATAGGTGCCTGTATGATGGCGTATAATCTTTGGAGAACAGCTAGACAAGGTAGTTTCCTTAGAACTGAAACTGGAAGAGGAATAGCACTAAAAGATCAAGAAGCTCATGAAGTAGAGAAAAACGGTAAACCAAAATGGTGGGAAAGATCACAATGGATAGAAGGTCGCCCATTACCATTTATAATTGCTTCTACAGTAGTAGTAGTAGTTGGTGGACTTTTCGAAGTTATACCTATGTATATGATAGAATCTAACGTACCGACTATCACTTCTGTGAAACCATATACTCCACTCGAATTAGAGGGTAGAGATATATACGTAAGTGAAGGGTGTTACACTTGTCACTCTCAGATGATTAGGCCGTTCAGGTTCGAAACTGCTCGCTACGGTGAGTATTCTAAATCAGGTGAATTCGTTTATGACAGACCATTCCAATGGGGTTCTAAACGTTTGGGGCCAGATTTGCATCGTATCGGTGGTAAGTACAATAACGCTTGGCACTATCTACACATGATGAACCCTGATGAGATTTCACCAGGTTCAGTGATGCCACTTTATCCGCACATGGCAGAAAACGAAGTAGATACTACGCTTACAGTTAAGAAGATAAAGCTGATGACAGCTATGGGAGTACCATATTCTAGTGGATATGAGAACTTTGTGATGAGAGATTATGACAGACAAGCATTCGAGATAGTGGATGACTTGAAAAAATCGGGAATCAATGTAGGAGCAAACAAGCAAATAGTTGCTATGATAGCTTACTTACAGAGATTGGGTACTGATATAAAAGGTAGTCCTGCATCGACTGCTGACGAAATTAAATAAACGAGAAGGAAACTAATGTTTAAGAATATATTATCAGGCGTAGAGAACCTAGAAGTACTACCAATAATAGTGTTGTTAGGGTTCTTTACCTTCTTTACTCTTATAGTCGTGCGTACTTTTACTCTTAAAAAACAAGATGTAGATGACGCAGCAAATATCCCATTGAATGATAACACAGTTATAAACGAGAGAGGAAATTAAAATGTCACAAGAAGAAGATAAACTATTAGACCACAACTACGACGGCATACAGGAATTTGATAATCCTATGCCTACTTGGTGGGTCGGTCTATTCGTATTTACAATTATCTGGGCGATTGGGTATCTATTCTATTATGAAATAACAGGAATGGGTAATACTCAACTAGATGAATATCATAACGAACTAGCCGCAGCTGAGAAGCAGTACGGCGGTGAAGGTGGAGAGCAAGCAGTAATCGAAATAGCACTACTAACCGCAGCAGAAGAAATAGCTGAAGGTGAGAAAATCTATAAGATGAATTGCTCTAGTTGCCACGGGCAGGCAGGCGAAGGCGGAATTGGCCCCAACTTGGGTGATTCGAAATGGCTACACGGTGGCGATTTCAAATCGATTGCCAATACAATTATACACGGAGTACCTGAGAAAGGTATGATAGCTTGGGAGCCAATACTTAAGACTAAAAAGATAGTTCAAGTGTCTTCATATATAGATCAGAAACTTAGAAATACTAATCCCCCGAAAGGTAAAGCACCCGAAGGCGAAGAGTATCAAGGAGAATAAATACCTTGGATAAGAAAAGTAACCCTAGTGGTGAAAACCAGAAAAAGAAAGGCAAATACGTCAACATGGAAGACCTTTCTTTTTCTGGCTCGGAAGAGAAAAAACCGGGTGGTGCTGTTATAGATACCTCTGATTCGTTCAGAGACACGCAGTCCACTATTAGCAAAGATGGTAGAGTGTGGGTTTACCCACAAAAGCCCGTTGGGAAAAGATACGATAAAAGAAAATTAGTCAGCTATTTCTTGTTGGCTATTTTCTTTATCACACCTTTCATCAGAATTAATGGCAACCCACTGATGATGTTCAATCTTGTAGAAAGAAAGTTCATCATATTCGGGTCTATATTCTGGCCGCAAGATTTCATAATTCTAGCTTTAGGATTTTTGACTTTAGTTATATCTATAGTCTTGTTTACCTCCGCTTGGGGGCGAGTCTGGTGTGGCTGGTTCTGTCCACAGACCATCTTTATGGAGATGGTGTTCCGTCGAATAGAGTATTGGATAGAAGGTAACGCTAACAAGCAAAGATTGCTGAACCGTATGCCTTGGAATAAGGAAAAGATACTTAAAAAGGGTGGTAAGTTAGCTATATTCTACGCCTTATCATTTCTAATAGGTAACCTTTTCTTGGCCTATATAGTTGGTACTGATAAGCTATTCGAGATAATAACTGACCCTGTTGGAGAGCATGCTGGTGGACTAATAGCTATGTTAATATTCTCAGGAGTATTCTTTGCTGTATTCGCTTGGTTCCGTGAGCAAGCCTGTACATTCGTTTGTCCTTATGGAAGGTTACAAACTGTATTGCTTGACAAAGAATCTATAGTCGTAGCTTATGATTATGTACGTGGCGAACCCCGTGAGAAATTCACTAAGAAACGAGACGAAGAAGCTGGCGATTGTATAGACTGTAAGAAATGTGTTTTCGTATGCCCTACTGGTATAGACATACGTAACGGTACACAAATGGAATGCGTTAACTGTACTGCTTGTATGGACGCTTGCGATGCTGTTATGGTACAGATAGACAAGCCCAAAGGACTAATCCGCTATACTTCAGAGAATAATATAAGGGAAGGCAAGAAGTTCAGATACACTGGTAGAATGAAGTTCTATACTGTTATACTAACTATATTAATTGGAATCATTGTATTCTTATTAACTAATAGAAGCAACGTAGATACTAGAATACTAAGAGCCAAAGGTCAGACATTCACTGTTACTCCCGATGGTATGGTATCCAACCTATTTACTATGAAATCAATTAACAAAACTTACGAGCCGATAACGTTCACTATCAGAACTCCTGACTACAAATCAGAAATAGAGATAATAGGTGGGAAAGACCTTACTGTAGAAGGAAACGAAGTAATTGATGTGACATTCTTACTCAGATTACCACAATCAGAACTAACTCCTGGTAATAATAAGATTGTAATAGAGCTATTGGACAGTGATGGGAATATATACGAAAGATTGAAAACTAACTTCTCATCACCAGGTATGCAAAAAAATGGCAAGTAAATTCAAACTCAATTGGGGTACTGGAATAGCAATATTCTATGTGTTATTTGTAATAGCAATGCTATCATTTGTATTCTGGTCAACTGGTAATAATAGAGATCTTGTAACCGATGATTATTACGCTGAAGAGTTAGATTATCAAAAAACAATTGATAATAGAGCTAGAGCTGAGGATTTAGAAGGTGAAGTTTCAATCACTTCTGAGAAAGGTAAAATAGAGATTTTATTACCTGAAGGAATGAATGATAAATCCGTAAAGGGTGAACTATTTCTATACCGACAGTCTGATAAAACAATGGACACAAGACTCCAATTTGAAGGACAGAAGATAGATTTCTCATTCCTATCGGAGAGAATTGCAATCGGCAAATGGACGATAAAATTATCATGGACTGCCGATGGAAAAGACTATTACTACGAAGATAATATCTGGATAAAGTAATGGAAATCGTAACAGGGTTCTTACTAGGTATATTGGGTAGCATGCACTGCGTAGGTATGTGCGGCCCAATAGCCCTAGCTATCCCACACAAAAGCACTAACAAAACCTCTATCGCCGTTGACAATGCATTCTACAATGGCGGACGTATCATAACCTATATGATACTCGGTACAATACTAGGACTCATCGGCTCTGCTATTAGCTTCTCTGGAATACAGGAAAAGCTGAGCATTATAATCGGTGTGCTAATGCTAGTACTCACTTTCGGCCCCAAAATATTCAAAATATCAGGCAAAGCAGATAGCTTCTTCTATTCAGGAGTCAGTAAACTAAAAGGGTATTTCTCTACTTTCCTTCGCAAAAAAGGCAAACTGGCTCTATTCACTCTTGGGTTACTCAACGGACTTTTGCCATGCGGACTAGTATATGTTGCCTTAGCTGCCTCACTAGGTATAGCAGACTATGCGAGCAGTATGGGCTTTATGGCTGGCTTCGGAATAGGTACAGCCCCAGCTATGTTCGCTGTTAGCTATCTTGGTATTTTCGCTAGTGCCGGTGTCAGACAGAAGTTCACTAAGCTTATTCCTTACGGCGTAGCGGTAGTAGCTATACTAATGATATTGCGTGGTATGGCTTTGGGCATTCCTTATATTTCCCCAGAATTACCTACTACGGTTGAGCAACCAGTCGAGAACTGTTGTCATTGAGTTCGATTACTAAGAGAGTTATTGTAAAATGAAGACTAACTTATAATTAAACTCCGGACTGAGTTGTTCCCACTTCCAGTCGAATGCTTACAAATAATTTGCTAGACTCTTCAGTCGTTACACCTCCTCTTAGTTGTAAAAGTCAGATAATTCGATGACAGAATTCATATTTAATTAATCATTCTTTATAATTTTGAAATATTTCCCATTAAAGACTAAATTATACAAACCATTGCTTAAATTTGACAAATTATAGTTTGAGCTAGTATATTTATTAGATTGGAATACTACCTTGCCATAGCTATCAAAAATTGTTAATTCATTTATTCCGTCATTACAAGAAGGTAATTTCACTATACCAGTTGTTGGATTAGGAAATATAGCATCACATTGCCTATCTCCGATAGTTTTAACATCCGTTAGTTGACAGTTCGCTAATACATCTTTTAAATTACTACATTCAATTCCATTCTCGCTAAATTCAACCTTATTTTCAATATAATATTTGCATATAGAACTTATAGCGCAATCATTAAGTTTAGGGTTATCTTTAATAATAAACATTGGATCTAGATATCTATACGTAAATGGATGACTTATAACTTCTCTCCCGGAGGTTAAAGAATAAATTTCCAATCCTAGTAAAGATTCTAAGTTTACATTGTTACTAATTGTGAACTCACCATGTAAATGACGCAATTTTTCTAATCCTTCAAGATTTTTTAATTGACTATTATTAATAATTTTGATTTTACCAAAACCATATTCCGTCCAACGAGTTTGTTCACCTACTTGACTAAGATTATTTAAGGGTTTCAAACTTTTTAAGTTTGAATTATTCTCTATAATAAGAGAGGTAATAATATCAATAATACTATCAAGTCCAGAAATACTTTCAAGTGATTGATTATTTGATATATTTATATAATTAGCTTCTTTTACATTCTTTAAACTTTTGATAGAAACTAATTTTGGGTTGTGAGTAAATTCAATGACACTAACATCCTTTAAGTTTTTAAGTTCTAGAGAGGTAAAATTCAAACATTGATTAATCTGAATTTGACTAAATACTTCAATTAATTCTAATTCCTTTAAACTAATAATATTGTTACATCTAGTTAGTCCAATACCAAACCTATTCTTAATATACCCAAGTTCCTTTAAGCTATTGAGAGAAGAACAGTTATCTAAAAATACCCTTCTCGCCCTTAAAGTCTTAGACCAGTTTTCAAAAGAAGTAAAAAAATGTTCATTTGTAATCAAAATATCATCACAATAATTCAAATTTTTTAACCCATCAAGCGATTCAATTCTATTGTTGTTTATAGAGATTGTACCAAATATCGTATCTAATCTTGAAAATCCATTAAGAGAACTCAGATTAGCATTATTCTCTATTGTAAATCTACCAGAGACCTTTTTTAAGTTCTCAAACCCATTAATAGTGGTAAGAGCTGGGTTATTCCTTATTACTAAATCACTTTTAATAAATTCGATTTTATTCAAGCTAGAGATGTCAGTTATTTCTCCTTCTGTTGATTCAATAATTACATTACCTGTTATTTCAGTACAGTCGGGATTGTTTTTAATAAATTCCGTTAAATCACTTTGCTTATGAATACGTAATGAGTTCTGCTCAAAAATCGTATTTGCTGACGCAAATAAAAATGGAATAAATAAGACTAAGCTGTAGATGATTTTTCTGAAATTCATAGTATCTATTTTTATAGGTGTAAGATAATTAGATAACAAAATAATTAATAATTTGTTTCAATTTGCTCTTATTATTTCATAATTAATCTAAAATATAGTTAAATCACAATTAAAAGAAAGCACAGACTTTTCCGTATCTTGCGTATAATAATATTGAAAATAGTAGAAGAATATGCTGAAAGGAAAGAACGTACTTATTACTGGCTCCACTCGAGGTATCGGCTGGGCAATAGCTAACAAGTTAGCAGACAAAGGAGCGAACGTAATAGTAACAGGTAGAGGCGAAACTGCGACTAGCAAACTCAGACCCAATACATCGTATTACCAAGTTGATTTTGCCAAATACGAAAACCTACTCAAGTTCAGAGAGCAGCTAAAAAGTGATAATATTAGCATAGATATTCTCATAAATAATGCTGGTATCACAATCGTCAAGGACTATAAGGATATGACGATAGAGGATTTTGATGCCGTGAATGATATAAATTACCGCTCGGTCTTCGCTACTACTAGGTTATTCGTAGATGATTTGGTAACAAACAAAGGTGGAATTGTGAATATTTTGTCTGTTGCTGTTAATGATATTTTCACTGGTAATAGCTTGTATTCTGCGAGTAAATCGGCTGTTTCTACTATGATGAAAGTACTAAGAGAAGAGCTTCGTCAGGACGGAGTAGATGTGGTAAACGTTTACCCAGGAGCGACTAGTACTGATCTATGGCCTGATGATTTGCGAAAAGAACACGAGCACAAAATGATGATTCCAGAAGATGTAGCAACAGCTATTCTCCCGGCTATAGAAGCAATAACAGAACAAAGAACGACAATCGAAGAAATAGTACTTAGGCCAAAGCAAGGCAATATATAAAATGGATTTGACAGACAAAATAGCGAACCTCCCCCAAAAGCCAGGTATATACCAATACAAAGACGAATCGGGTAAGATTATCTATGTGGGCAAAGCGATAAAGCTCCGCAATAGAGTGCGTTCCTATTTCAATAAGCAAAAGCAACATGATGCGAAAACTCGCGCATTAGTCGGCAAAATAGAAGATGTGGAAGTAATCGTAACTGACTCAGAAGCGGAAGCTCTGATACTAGAAGATACGCTTATAAAGAAGCATAAACCACGCTACAACATTAACCTTAAAGATGATAAGTCTTACCCCTATGTGAAGGTTACAAGTGAGCCATACCCACGTATATTCCAAACAAGGACAGTTGTGCGTGACGGCTCCAAATATTATGGCCCATTCACCAAAGTTGGTGATATGCACAGAGTGCTAGACCTAATACATAAGCTATTCCGGTTGCGGACTTGCAATCTGAATATAACAGCTAGTTCTATACTGGAGAAAAAACATAAAGTCTGTCTCGAATTCCATATAAAGAAATGCGATGGGCCTTGTGAGGGACTGATACCTTTCCAAGAATACAACAAATATGTTGATTATGCTAAGAGTATATTGAGTGGTAAAACTCGTGATTTGGAGCTGTTTCTAAGAGACAGAATGGAACAGCTATCTGAAGAAATGAAGTTTGAAGAAGCGGCTGAAGCGCGAGACCAACTCGGGGCTATCAGGCAATTCGTATCTAAGCAGAAAGTAGTTACAGCTGACCTAATTGATCGCGATGTATTCGGAATCTATAGGGAAGAAAATACGGCTTGTTCACTAGTTTTTACTGTTCGAGAAGGTAAGCTGATAGGGAGAAAGCATTTCATAATAAAGAAAGCAGATAATCTAGCTGATGAAGAAATCCTCCAACGTACACTAGATACGTGGTATTCGGAACAAGATTTCGTGCCCAAGGAGATTTTCTTACCATCAGAGCCAGAGGATATAGAAACACTCAGCTCTATCTTAACTGAAAAGCGAAAGGCGACTGTTCATATTAAAATCCCGAAAATAGGTGATAAACGTCACCTAATCGATTTGGCAGAAAATAATGCAAAGTATGTTTTAAAAGAATATTTGCTAGCTATTTCCAAACGTGAGCAAACTGTACCACACGCAGTGCAAGCTCTACAGCGTGACTTGAGATTGAAAAAAATCCCGAGGATAATAGAATGTTTTGATAACTCACATCTTCACGGTACTGAGCTAGTCAGCTCTATGGTTTGCTTCGAAGATGGGAAGCCAAAAAAATCAGAATATCGCAAATATAAAAATCAGACTGTAAACAAAAACGATGATTTCGCAGCTATGAGGGAAGCAGTTCAGCGCCGATATACTCGATTGATAAATGAGAATCAGAGATTACCCGACCTAATAGTAATAGACGGCGGTAAGGGGCAGCTATCATCAGCCGTAGGTATATTGAAAGAGTTGGGAATATTCGATAAAGTTGCAATTATTGGTCTTGCTAAAAGATTGGAAGAAGTATTCTTCCCAGGGAATTCGGAGGCAGTACTTTTGCCGAGAACATCTAGCTCATTGAGGTTAATACAGCAATTGCGAGACGAAGCCCATAGGTTTGCTATTACATATCACAGACAGCTACGCTCCAAGCGTACTTTCAGAACAGAGCTAACTGATATACCGGGAATAGGTGCTAAAACAGCACAGAAGCTATTAATAGATTTGGGGTCAGTTGAAGCAATACGTAAATGCACTGTGGCTCAGCTAAAAGTCCATCTCGGCGAAAAACAAGCGAAGTCAATCCACAAGTACTTCGCCGAGAAAGATAGTAGTAGTCTAGATGATACCGCGGCTGAAACCAAGTCCTAGTACCATTTGAGCAATTGCTAGTACTGCGATAATCCAAACAATAGCCGAAGCACTAGAAATATTATTATTATCTAAGTTTGAAAGAGTTTTCTTTTTGAAAACAACAAATAGTCCCGCAGAAAGTAGTACAATCACTAATTTCCACATAAATAGAACAGCTGCATGATTAGAAAAATCGAATAGTCCTTTCATTCCACCAGCATATATCATAGCTAATCGGAAACCAGTTAGGAATTGTATAGTGATAGCTATCATACCCAATATATGGAATGAGCCCTCGTAATTCTTTAATAATGAGGCATCATTTGCTTTCTTAGCTTTCGGTAATGCGCCTAGTGCCATTATAAGCATACCGCCTATCCAAATAGAAGCACCCAATATGTGCAAGATTATTAAAACACTTTTTTCCATTCCCATTGTACTTTCCTTTATATTTATTGTAACTGCTGGCTATGCAAAACAAATACGATTATTAAACGTTTATATTTATAAGATGAAACCAAAAATAAAACATATTGGACTTTACTTACTCATTGCTACTTTGTTTAGCAATGTGTTAGCTTTGTCTCTTCAAGTGGATATGACATTCACTATCCCACTTTATATCATTTCAGTGATTTTGATTTTCCTTGATGACAAATATATAGATAAATTCCTGAAAGAAATGACACCAAGAACAATTCCTATCGATAAAGACAAGAATTAATCCCTAGTCAATCAATACTTTCTTAGTAATAACCTGCTTACCATTGTTAATCTCTAGGAAATAAACTCCTGTAACTAGATTACTTCTGCTAATAGCTATGGTTCTGCTGTGATTAGTATTCGATTTGGTGGCTAATACGCGTCCATTAATATCGAACAAATTAATATCACTTTCTGTTGTTTCTCCGTCAGCAATGCTGATTTTGATATTATCCGTATCAACTACTACGCTATACTGGTTGCCCAATTCTGATTCCACAGAACTTGCAACTTCAGGGTCTATTATACTAATATCATCTATTTGGAATTCGGAAAAACAAGTTGGATAACCACTAACTACTCTAAACTGACTATTAGGACTTAGACGAATTGCGAACTGAAACTGATCTGTTGATGCAACGAAATCATTTATAACAATATAATGTTGATTCCAGTTTTCTTTTGCTTCCGTTTCATCATCCAATTTGAATGCCTCTTTCCAACTATTACCACCATCAGAACTAACATATACTAATAAGTCAATATCAGCTGATGGATCAAGATAATATTTAGAATACCATGATTTGAATTTAAGAACTGGGTAATTATAATCGTTTAAATTGTATTTGGGTGAGTACCCTTCTAGAGCAGTAAAGGGAACACTATTGAAATTAGTTTGCATGTTTGCACTAGCTCCAGTTACTATAGATATGCCGTCTGAATCTTCTGAATCAGATACTTGTTTAAGTGGAAAACCAAATACTGAATAGTCGAATTCATCGGGCGTAGCTATTTCGAGTTTAGCACCACTATTAGACCCAACTCTTTTGAATTCCCATTCATTACTTAGCATTTCTTCTCTTTTCTTTTCAATAAATCCTAGCTCATAATTAAAAATACCCTTACCTGATTTCGTGCCTATTTTCTCTGTTATTTTACCTGTAGTTTCATTTCTGATATTGAAGTAATAGCTTATAAGAGCAAAATTGTTACCTATGTTAAACTCATACTTATAACCATTTTTTACTTTATTGGCTTGTGAAAATGGAATTTCCGTTTTTGTTTTGAAATTATCATAAGAATATATTAAAGAGATTTCTAAACTATCCTTATTGAAATTAGACTCAGCTAGTATATCACTATAAACTGTTACAGTATTCCCAGCAGATAGAATGTCAATCTTTTGGTCGTGTAACAAGCCTTTACGTAGCATCAAATCAAATCCGATATTATGATTGTCGAAAGCAGTAGTAATCGCTTGGCTATGCGGAGTTCCATTAGTCAAATCTCCATCATCGTCATCTGCTACCAAAACCTCAATCAACCATTCACTAAAACAAACATCATTTTCTGCATCATCAGGAAGCCCATATCGAGCGAAGTGAGCAAGATTTCTAGCTGTTTCTAAATCAGTGAGTTCTCGTATATCCCACAATGCACCAGATAGTATTTGTCCATCGTGATGTATTTCACCAATTATATCATCGGGATATTTAAAAGTATTTTTACAATTACGCAAATATTGAGTTGGGTTTGCTGGATAAGCACCATATCCAAGTCTAGGGTCATCTACCATAAATGCAGCTGTTATATCACCAATTCCTTCATTTGCTGACCCGTTTATCATTCCTTCTGCCTGACCAAGCTCTTGGTAAAGTAATCTATTGATACTATGTCCATATTCGTGATATAATACAGTTGGTGTTTCTGCATATCTAGCCGATTTATCATTTATATTAACATAGCCAATAACTTTCCCACCTGAGTATGCATTAGGAGTAGTTCCGAATCTAGTACTCTTGTCAAATAGTAGTTCCAACTGGAAATCCATTGCTTTTTTAGTTGTATCGAATGCTTTGTAGTAATCTCTGATTTTATTCAAATGATATACTACCATACGTTCTCTTATATCACTATTAGAATCATTCCACTCAATAACATTATTCTCGCCAGCTTTGATTACTGTATTAATCTTACCCTGCTCAAATACTTGATTTTCGAATGTTACCCATGGACCTTCAAAATTGACAACCACTTGCTCATCAGTATTTAGGTCTAGTTCCAATTTACCATCTAATCCAGTTGTGTATTCTTTACCTTTTATTCTAATTGTCTGATAGTCAGCTGGCTTTCTAACTACTGGGCTAAGAGCGTCCTCTTCTTTTACGTTCGTATGTACTTCGACAGTTGTTTTTAACTCGTGAGTCATCTTCTTTCTGAATAGAGTCTGACCATTGATAGACGAGATATATACCGCATATTCATTATTATCTACATTGTACTCTGCTCTGTATGCCGCTTCTATTCTATAGCTTCCATTTTCGTAGATTGGGAAAGCGTAAAGCTCCCCAGAGCTATTATCATTCATTAATAAACTTACTTCAGGGTTTATTTGAGTTTCTAATTTGTATGCTTGGTTGAAACTAATAATGGGAGTCAAATCAACTTTTTTAGTCTCATAATATTCCACTCCATAAGAGAAAATCTGAGCATTCTTATTTACTTTCAGCTCAATACCAGAGAATGCCACGGGAAGCCCATTTATCTCTTGTTTTAGGTGTACGTACCATTTACCTAGCACAAAGTTAGAACTATGATAAACTACTTGCGATTTATCTACACCGAGTAAACTTTGATTATCTTCTATAAATTTAAGAGCTAATGCTTCGATATTTTCTTCATTAACAGTCGTGAAACCATTAACACTGATTGGCTTACCATAAGCACGATATGCTTTCTTCGTAGTACTCTTTTTGAACTCAGTCCAGTTGATTGAGTTATTAACACTTTCAACTTGCACTATTGCGTTCATAGTGCTTGTGTTCAGCTCTTGTAGGTCGTTTTCATTGCTATGATTATCCTTAGCAAAAGCGAAAGTAAATGAAAAAATCATTAGTGAGGCTATTAGCAATTTCTTATTCATAAGTAGTTCCTTTGGGTAATGGTATTCTTCTAACTAGTAATATACAAAAAACACTTTCATATTCTTACTATAAACAAGTTGAAAGTCATTAAAGTTACAAATTGAGCAATATTAAACTAATGCATACTTGCAGTCTTAATTGTACTTTTTCTATAACTTTGTAAATATAAATTCGAACCTATTTACAAAAATATGATTACCCCCGATAAAATAATATATTCCAAAAGGCAGACATTCAGTCTAGAGATAGACGAGTGGGGTAAGCTAACTGTTCGCGCTCCTAAGAAAGCTACTGAAAGAGAAATAGAGCAAGTTCTAGTAGAGAAACAAAAATGGATACTAACTAAGCAACAAGTAGCAAAACTAAAAAAGCCGAAAGACTATAGCTTCGACGGGACTGATGAGTTCTTTTTTCTTGGAAAGAAATATCCAGTACAATTCAATTTGGAAGGGGAAACCATAGTATTCGATGGGGAGCGATTCTTGGTAAATGAGAAGTACCGAGATAAGCTTCAGGACACGATGACTAAGTGGTACAAGGATAAAGCCCTGAAAATTGCCTCATTCCTCACCGACAAATACACTGACAAACTCGGTATAAAACACAGAAACGTGAAGATAACTTCAGCAAAGACTCGCTGGGGTTCTTGTAGCAGCCAAAAGAATATAAACATAAATTGGCGACTAGTGCTTGCACCACTACAGGTTCTGGAATACGTAGTAGCCCACGAAGTAGCCCACCTAAAGTTCATGGATCATTCTGCTAAGTTTTGGCTTACAGTCGAGGAATTGCAACCCAGCTACAAGACTTATAAGAAATGGCTGAAGGAAAATCACAATTTGCTAAGGTTTTGAAATAAAGTTTTGCATTATTCACTTTTTTAGTGAACTATTTATTCGTATTTTCGTAGACAATAATATAGATGTAAATGGAAATTATATTCGAGAAAGAGTACTTGTCATATATGTATGAAAATGGAAAATCAATAAACAAGAAAGCATTTTTCCAGAAAGAAATAATAAGTAAGTACATACAGACAATTGACAAACTCCGTGCTGCTGATAGTATAGAAGACCTTTACCGTGTTAATAGTCTGAATTACGAGGCACTAAAAGGTGATAAAAAGGGTTTGGAATCAGTAAGAGTAAATAAACAATATAGAATTGAATTCCGAACAACTTTATCCAATAATAATATAACTACATACACTATTTGCTCAATTGTAGAGTTAAGTAACCATTACAAATAATATGAAAAATCAAATAATACCATACAAAGCGACTCACCCCGGAGTTCTGATAAAAGATGAGCTCGAAAGCAGGGGGGATTTGAATCAGAAAGAACTAGCAAGATTACTTGATGTAAAACCATCATTTATAAATGAAATAATCAAAGGTAAAAGAAACCTAACAGCTGATTATGCATTATTATTAGAGGGGGTTTTTGGTATTACTGCCGAATATTGGATGAATTTTCAAACTCAATATGACGTAGATAAATCGAGAATAAAAGAGAAAAACCTATCTAAGAGTAAGAATATTGAAATTTGGAATATAATTAAGGAATATGTCCCTATCGATTTTTTTAAGAAAAATGGATATTTGAAAGATAACTTAGAGCAAGATATAAATACAATTATAGGTATCTACAAAGTAAAAAATATAGATGAATTAATTGAAAAATTTAAAGCTCATTGATATAACAATAGATGATCAACCTATATTATTTTCTAATCTATCTTTACAAATCTTCCAAATAGATTTTTCTCAGTTCTAATTGTATAAGTGCCATTAACAAGATGTGAAATATCTATTTCTTCATTTGGATTTACATGTTTAGTTATTACTAATTCGCCACTGCTATTATATACTTCAATAGTTGTAGGACTAGTTAAGCTAGTTAGTGATACAAAATCAGAGGATGGGTTAGGTGATATTGTAGTATGTAAAAACTCTGGAATATCGATTGAAGTAACAACATTTCTTAACACCATTACTTTCTGTTCTTCTTTCAAAGTATAATATAAATCGCCTTTGTAGTATTCTGAATCGAAAGCATTAATATCGAATTGTACTACTTCTTCTATTTCTGGATTTGGGTCATCCAAATTAAATCTGAAAATCTTGTTTTCATAATGTTGTGTTATATAGGCGTAATTATCTACGGCTTTCATTGATTTAGAAGGAGGAAGGTCGGAAAATACCTCAGTGGAAACCCTATCAGCTGTCAAGACAGTCAATTTGGAAATTTTCGTTCCATTGTCATGCATGACCCATAAGTTGTGATTATGGAAGAGAACACTAGTAGGGTTTTCATACTGAGAGTAAATTAGTTTGGGTGCCACACTCCCAAAATCTACTAAGGTAAATTTTGAAATTTCATTTGAGTTTGCTTTAGTATAATAAATTTCTCCATTCCCGTTATAACAGAGACCTACGAATTTATCTGAACCCCCATAAGCTTTAAGCTTAAAGTTTTCGCTTGACAGGTCAAATTTTACTAACCGGCTATAATATCCGGGGTCGTCTTTTTGATTAAAATCAATCTGAGTTAAAAGAAATTCTTCGGAACGAAACAAAGATGAGGTCTCCCAAATATTTTTAGAAATAACCACGCTTTCCTCTTCCGGACTATTTAAATTATAACGGAATATACCTCCTGATCTGGGACCAGTATATGAGATATAAATATAGTCCTCTGAAACATTTAACCATGTAGGATAACCTTCAATCAATTTATAGACGGTTGGCTCTTCGGCTCTTCCTACATCAAAGGAAAATATTAATAATATTAATGCTACTATTCTCATTCTTATAGTGCTCACATAAAAAGTCGTTTATTTCTATTGCTGATAATAACAACAAATAGCTAAAATTGTTACAAATGTCATTAATAATCTGAATTGTGAAAAGTAACTATAAAGAAAATTCGTTTATATCTGAAATATGACTATTTTGCGATAATTCAATCGTAATATTATTATAAAAAACTAATAGCTGTAATTATGTCTCCAATAGAAATATCCAAATTCCTGATCGGTATAGAACTATTCAACGAATTAACTGATGAACAAAGATTAGTTTGTGCAACTAATATGAAAATATTAGACGTTAAAAAAGGGGCTGTTCTTATTGAGCAGGGTTCTAATAGAGACACGCTTTTTATAATACAAAAAGGTACTGTTACCGAGTATATAGACAGAGATAAGAACAAGCGAACTGTACTAAATCACTATAAGCCTAGTGAAGTATTTGGCGAAGGTGCATTGATGGATAATTATCCTTACGCTATGTCTGCTAAGGCAGCAACAGATTGTAGAATGATAATATTGCACAGAACTGAGTTTTCTAAAATGATGGAAACTCAAACAGGAATAGTCGTAAACCTTATTTCAGCAGCATCACGTATAATCGCTCGTCGTATGCGAAGTTCTTCGTACCAAGATAGTAATATATCTATGAGATATGCTACTGGTGCTACTAGAATAGAAGAAGATATGATAGGGCAAAAAGAAGTTCCTGCAGATGCGCTTTATGGAATTCAAACTCTAAGAGCAGTTGAGAATTTCAAGATAAGTGGAGTTACACTCCGTTTGTATCCGAGATTTATAAAATCGCTAGCCATGGTCAAAATGGCTGCCGCTAAGGCAAATAAGGATCTAGGCGAATTAGAGCCACAAATAGCTGACGCTATAGTAGAGGCATGCGATGAGATAATAAGTGGTAGATACCACAATAACTTCGTCGTGGATATTTTTCAAGGTGGGGCTGGTACTTCAACTAATATGAACGCTAACGAAGTAATAGCTAATAGAGCTTTACTAATAATGGGTAAGCAAATAGCCGAGTATGACTTTTGCCACCCTAATAATCATGTTAACTATGCCCAATCAACTAATGATGTTTATCCAACAGCACTTAAGATTACTTTGCTTTACTTCAATGATAAATTAATAGTTGCTCTGAAGCAGTTGATTGAATCATTCGATAAAAAATCTAAAGAATTTGCTCATATACTAAAAGTCGGTAGGACTCAGCTGCAAGATGCTGTACCTATGACATTGGGACAAGAGTTTGCGACTTTCTCTAATACACTTCGAGAAGAAGTTGACAGACTAAAAGAAAATGCAAAACTATTCAATGAGATTAACCTTGGTGGAACGGCTATAGGTACTGGTCTAAACGCCAATCCCAAATATAGAAAATTAGCGGTAAATTATTTGAAAGATATATGTAATTACCCAGTAAAATCGGCGAAGGACTTAGTAGAAGCAACTCAAGATACTGGTTCTTTTGTTATGTACTCATCTGCACTCAAAAGATTGGCAATCAAACTATCAAAAATAAGTAATGATTTAAGATTGTTAAGTTCTGGTCCACGTGCTGGGCTATGGGAAATTAATCTACCTGCTATGCAACCGGGTTCATCTATTATGCCAGGTAAAGTTAATCCAGTTATTCCAGAAGTAGTTAATCAGATTGCTTATAATGTAATCGGAAATGACCTGACTATAACTATGGCTGCCGAAGCTGGTCAATTACAGTTGAACGTTATGGAGCCAGTTATAGCTATGAGTTTATTCGAGAGTTTACAACACCTGAAAAATGGTATTACTACTCTTGCTACTCGCTGTATAGACGGAATTACTGCTAATGAAGATCATCTTCGCGAGATGGTTCAAAATAGTATTGGATTAGTAACAGCCCTAGTACCTAAACTTGGATATGAGGTTTGCTCTAAATTAGCAAAAGAAGCTTTGTCAACTGGTGCTAGTGTGTATCAATTAACTCTTGACAAAAAACTAATGTCCAAAACAGAGTTAGATAAGATGTTATCGCCTAAGCGAATGGTATAAAAAAGTAAATAGTTATGCAGAGTTTTTAGCTAACTACTTTCTCTTTCTTATTTAATTCTCTACGCATTAGTATGTATCCAAGTGTACCTGCAAAAATTGATCCTAATAGGATACCAGTTTTTGAGTACATCTCTTGTGGGGCATTTGGCCCGAAAGAAAGTGCCGATATAAATAGTGACATAGTGAACCCAATCCCTGTCAGAATAGCTACGTAGTAGTATTGTTTGAACGGGATACCCGGTTGTAGATTAGCTATGTTAAATCTATTTGCTATCCAAACAAATGCTGCAACACCTATTTGCTTCCCTACGAATAGACCTGTGAATACACCCAGGGTAACTGGATTAAACAAAACTCCTAGATAGAAGTCGCCGAAGTGAATACCTGCGTTGGATAACGCGAATAGTGGCATTATTCCAAAAGCAACATATTCATCTATGCCTCTTTCTAAACGAAGTAATAAAGGTTGTACTTTATCTGAAAGTAAATCCATATTGTACAAAGCATCTGCTTCGTATTCTGTGAGGAAATCTGTCTTTGTTTGGAATAATTTAGAGCGGAATTTACGCCATAAACCTTCAGTATTATCTACGAATCTTTGTTTGTCTATCAGTGCATAAGAAGGTATAGTGAAGGCAGTTAGTACACCTGCTATAGTAGCGTGAACACCAGATTTTAACATAGTAAACCAAACTATACCACCAATTGCTAAGTAGAATAGTGGGCTCATTACTTTTAGTCTATTACCTACTAACATTATAAATAGGAATAGGAAACTAAGTAGTAAGTAATAAATACTGATAGAAGATGTATAGAAGACTGCGATTATTACAACTGCAGCTATATCATCTACTATGGCCAAAGCAGCCAAAAATATCTTTAATGATGCTGGAACTTTGTCACCGAGTAAATATAAAACTCCGAGTGCAAATGCTATATCCGTAGCCATAGGAATAGCCCAACCGTGTAGGTTGTCAGTACCTAGGTTGAATAGAGTATAAATTGTGGCAGGAACTATTATACCACCTATTGCCCCCATTATAGGGAGCATTGCTTTCTTCAAGGAGGATAGCTCACCTATCAGTATTTCTCTTTTTATCTCTAGTCCGACTAGGAAGAAGAACACTACCATAAGTAGATCATTTATCCAATGGTGCAAGGATTTATCAAGTGTGAAATCGCCAATACCTATTATAAAATGCGTGTGCCATAAATCAAAGTATGATTCCCACCAAGGAGAATTTGCCCATATCATTGCTATCAAAGTACATATAATTAGTACTATACCACTGGCAGAGGCATTGGATGTAAATTCTTGGTACGTTCTTGCAATGGGGAATTCGCTTTTGGCGAGGTCAATTTTCTTTTTCATTAAGTAGTTTTTCTTTTTCTGTCATTCTAATATTTATAAAGATAAGTAAAAGGTCTATTTATTTTACTTAAGGGTAAGATAATTCTTAGTTTTAGTAGTTTTTTGTAAAATGTCGCTGAACGTACAATTATTTTTTATTGCTTCGTTTCAATAGCTGTCTTATTAACTATTATAAAAGGTGTTTTATGCGTTTAAGTAAAGTGTTATTTGTATTTTTGATGGCTGCTTTTCTTTTCTCATGTTCCAATGAACAAAAGGATGATGTTGATGATATGGGAGATGAAATGAGAAAACAGAAAGAGGAATTGCAATCAGATATTAATGAAGCTATTAATGACATAGATGCTCAGTTAGAAGAACTCAACGATGATTTAGCTGAAGCAAGCGAAGATTCTAGAGAATCAATACAAGACGAGATTGATGAATTGACAGGGAAGAAATCGAAGCTAGAAATAAAACTCGATGAAATCGGTGATGCAACCGAAGAGGGCTGGGAAGATTTCAAAG
Organism: Bacteroidota bacterium; assembly: GCA_048267165.1. GTDB lineage: Bacteria > Bacteroidota > Ignavibacteria > Kapaibacteriales > UBA2268 > PGYR01. Next base: position 39,226 of record JBLWYD010000003.1, on the reverse strand, counting down.
ATGGTGTAAATGAAATCATAAATGATATTGGTGATGAATTAGACTAAACTAATTCTAATTAATATCAAAAGATAAGAGACTCATGGTGCAATGGGTCTCTTTTTTTTTATATTTTAAAAAATACGAAAAAAAACTTTCACTTCAATTGAGACGTTTTTGCTGTTCATGTGTCTTTATATATATACCCTAACCAATTTTAAAAAAAGAAATGAAATACTTAATATACATCCTAATTTTTGCATTGTCCAGCACTGCATTTTCTCAGCTGAAAATAATACATCCAAATGGTGGGGAAAGACTGCAAGCGGGGAGTGAGGCATTGATATCATGGAGGGATAGTGTTTATGCTGATGAAATGGGAAGAGTAGAATTTAGTTCAAATTCAGGTAAAGAGTGGACTATTCTACATTCGTACAGACCCGATTATAACTACAAATGGACAGTACCTAATATTATAAGTGATAGCTGTTTGATAAAAGTAACTCAAACTACCGATATTCAATATACACCCCCTTTAGTCTTGTCAAAAAGCTATGGAGGGAATATATACTCAATGGAACTAACCTCCGATGGCGGAATTATTGCTGTTGGTGAAAAAGACGGTGATGGTTATGTAATAAAAATAGATCCGAAAGGAGCTATCGAATGGACAAAAAACTATGGGAATGATGATTATAATACCTTCTATAGAGTTACACAGACAAGGGACAGTGGATACATTGTTGCGGGAAGGTATAATTTTGATCAGCATGAAAGTTATTTTGATGGACTTTGGGTTATGAAACTGGATTCACTAGGTAACATAGTATGGGAAAGAAAAACTAGCAATAATATAAATGACATTATTACAAAAGTAATGGAATTGGAAAATGGGAATATAGTTATAAGCACGACTGAACACCAGATGCTATCTAGTACGAATCCCAAAGTTAGATTTCAAATAATTAAACCTGACCAATCATATATTGAAACAGGAAATAGTTATGGAGGTAGTTGTAAAGATGTTATAACAGATTTTCTGGAAACTGAAGAGAAGGGCTTAATTATGGCGGGCTACTCTTGCTCTAATGATGGTGATGTAAGTGGTAATAATGGACTAGATGATGGATGGGTGATGAAGGTTGACTCATTAGGTGAAATAATTTGGTCTAATCTATATGGGAGTGACGAAAATGATAGATTAAACTCAATCTCTAAAACAAATGACGGAGGATATATAGTTGCCGGAAGTACTGTTTCCTGGAAAGTATATGAAGGCGGAGGAGATGAATATTGGATTCTCAAATTAGACAAAGATGGAAATGTAGAATGGGAAAGAAGGTTTGGAACCAAAGGTGATGACGTAGCAATAAAAGCATTTGAAACAGAAGATGGAAACTTTATTGTTGCCGGATATAGTGACAACAAATACCGCATAAACGGAAATAATTATGGCTTGAAAGACTATTGGCTTCTCAAATTCAACAAAAAGGGGTGGATAGTTTGGGCTTCTAATTATGGAGGAAAAGGTGAGGATATACCTTTTTCAATCATTGAGAGTGGTAATGGTCAATATGTAATGGGTGGAAGAAGTTCATCAAAGAGTTATGATATTGATACAACTGACTGGCAAGGAAATTTTTGGGTTATGAAAATTGAAGATAATAATTTTGTTCAGAAAATCGGTGTCTCCGACTCTGTATTCTCTATAGTAGAGCCACAAACGAGTTTATTATATAACGAAACAAACATCCAATTCACTATCCACCCCAATGTAACATCTAACACCGCGAATGTAACACTTAAACTAACTGAGAGTGGTGTAACTTCTCTCGAGCTTTTCGATAGCCAAGGAAGGAGATTAGATGCATTGCTAACCGGTTATCAAACTATTGGGCATAAGGAATTACAGATTGATGTTAGCCAATACCCATCGGGTAGATACTTCCTTAAGCTTATTACACCTACTATTAGCAGAACTGAGATAATCGAGGTGGTTAGGTAGTTGGCTAATGGGGCTAAAGCCCAAATAGGTTTGCTTCGGCTCTTCAATCCGTTGGCTAAAGCCAACGGCAATACTCTTTTTACTAGACTCTTCGCTAAATTATATTTCACTTTGAGTAACAGTAATTATAAAGCCCCAACTACCTTTGTTTAAAAATAATTCGTTCTATAATATACTTATTCCAAGACCTAATTCTTTTTTGCATTCCTCGCTCTCTTATTAGCTCTGAATCTCATATTGAGGAGTTCTATTATGAATGAGAATAGGACAGCGAAGTAAATATATCCTTTAGGTATCTCGAAATGGAAGGCCTCTAGTATTAACATAAACCCAATAAGTATTAAGAAAGATAGTGCTAATAGCTGAAGTGACGGATGTTGGTTTATAAACTCACTTATAGAATTAGCGAATACCATCATCACTATTAATGAGATTATAACCGCAATTACCATTATCGTTAGATTGTCCGATAAACCAACAGCAGTAAGGATAGAGTCAAACGAGAAAACTAAATCAAGCATTACTATCTGGAATATAGCGTTTCCCATTGATATTTTCTTTGTTTTGTGATCACTAGGGTGTTCTATTTGCTCCACTTTGTGGTGTATTTCCAATGTACTTTTCACAAGTAAGAATAACCCACCACCGAGGAGTATCAGCCCCTTGCCGGTAATATCCATATCAAACAGGGTGAATAATGTGTTATTCAATACATGGAGTTGAGTGATTAATGCAAGTAATATTATCCTCATTATCATAGCTAAGAACAACCCTAGTATGCGGGCAAATTTCTGCTTATCAACAGGTAGTTTATCAGTTGTGATCGAGATGAATATGATATTATCGATACCTAATACTATCTCTAAAAACGTGAGCGTAAGGAGTGCTAATAGATTGTCAACGGTTAATAATTCCATAATATCTTTTTTTGTTGCTTAGTTGTAATAATTATTTTTTAACTTTCAATACCAATATGTCAAAATTAACAAATAAACTATATGAAAACATACGATAAACTATCAAAGATCACTTTTCTCAAGAAATATTCATTCAAATTTCTGTTTGTTGCCTTCATTGGTATCCATATTCCATTAATTGGACTGATATTATATCTAGCATTTGGGGGTAATGAAGTACTGAGCCCAATGTCAGTATTTATTTCGGTTCTAGTATTTACTTTGATAGCGGCAGGAACTACTTTAATTATATTGAACAAATTATTAGAACCCATTATTTTAGCAAAAGAAACTCTTAGTGACTATATAGTTAATAAATCTACTCCACAATTACCAACGACTTACACTGATGAAGTTGGTATTTTATTAAAGGAAATACAATTCTCAATTCAGACATTAGATGAGTTGTTAGAAGAAAAGCAAGATATGATAGGGCTTATGTCGCACGATTTGAAAAACCCATTGGCTGCTGTCATCACCTATTCAGAGCTAATACCCATGGCTGATACAGAAGAGAAAAAGCAAAAGATAAGCGAGAAAATAAAAGACGCAGCGATAGTACAAAGGGATATAATAAACGCAGTACTCGAACTACTAGAACGTGAGGAAATAGTCATTACTTCCGCTATGATGAGTGAGATAAAACTAGAAAAACTATTCGGTGAGTTGAAATATAATTACGAGGATTTGTTCACAAGTAAAAAACTGAACCTTGTAATAGAAACTAATGGATTGAAGATAACAGCAAAGGAAGATTTAATAAAACAAGTGTTTTCAAATCTGATAAGTAATGCAGTTAAATTTACACCAGAGGGTGGTACAATTACTATTAGCGCAATTAAAAATGGAAAAAGTACTGAAATAACTGTTTCGGATAACGGAATAGGATTCCCTACTAATAAATCTAAAGCAATATTCGATAGATTCACTAAAGAAAAGAGAAAAGGTACTCAAGGCGAGAATACTACTGGGTTGGGATTGTACCTCTGCAACAAGATAGTATCACGTCACTCTGGCAAAATAGAAGCTAGTAGCCAAGGCGAAGGTCAGGGTTCTACATTTGTGGTTTCGTTGCCAAGTTAAAAAAATAATCATCTTTTTGTTACCTTTTTTAAAGTGATGTGTTATTAAAGTAGAATCACATAATTTATAAACATTATAAAGGAATTACAATGAAGAAAATACTAATACTCACATTCTTGGCAGTTATGACGCTAACATTAGCATCGTGCAACTGGGACCCCACAGGCATAGGAACAGGTGGTGGTGGAACTGATGGTGGTAACGATGGTGGCGGACGTGGAAATGACTCTACTAAAGTTGACAGAGACATCGATAAAAAAGAAAGAGATGGGATGATGGTAAGGGGAATGGAAGGAGACGCAATCAAAACTCCTTGCGATTTCTATTTCACTGTTGAAAGTATAATGGTTACAGAAAATGCTAGTGATGTAGTTACAGATAGAAAACCCGAAAGAACAGTTACTGTTACTATAGTTGTAACTAATGCAGACGGGTCAACTACAATGTACACTTTGACCAAAGATGCACCTAGCGTAACTATTGGTGATTGTACAATTCATCTTAAAGGTGTGAAACCAATCAGAACTGATGATACAACAGAAGTTAAACATGTAGCACATTTTGCTATAACTACTGCCAAATAATTACGTATCTAAGATTACCTTTGAAAGTCGTTTCCTTAGTTGGGGCGGCTTTCTTAGTTATTACCGCATTTCTCATTATCAGAACTAAGTATCTGATTATAATATTCGTCACTTATATAGATATTCTCGTATTCAGCACCATTCGCTGTAAGTTCACTAGTAAAGCTTCTCAAGTGATTTCTAGAACCACAAGTCAAGTTATTATATACATTGATAATATTACTTTCTGTAGTTCTGTCTAGTATATTTTCTATATCAAATATATCCAAATCCTCAATCAAAGCTCCTACTTTCAATGCTTCGACTAATGAAGAATCAGACCTTGCAGTAAGTTGGTTGTATAAGTCTTGAAGAGTTGTATTCTTGAATACACCTCTAGCGCTATTGCCAACTGGATCAGAAACATTATACTTTTCTAACTGACCTAGTATAGCATCCATGTGAGTTTGTTCACTTTCCGAAATATTTTTAAATAATTGAAGCTGATATTTGTCGAATGAATGTAGATAAACATCTCGAGCTAGTTTCTCTTCTTCTCTAACAAATTGTAAATCTTCAGATGTCGCTTCATCGATACTGTTAACTGGGTTATTGTCATTTCCGCAAGATACTACGTACAGCGATAATGCAATAATTAATACTATTCTTTTTAGCATTGGGTATTCCTAATAAATGGTTTATTAATAATTAAATATATTTATATGCTAATAGACGTTAATATTAGAATGATATTTTGTAACTAAGATTTGCTATAACTAAAGCTTCACGAAATTCATCAAGTCTCTTATTTTCAATATTATATCTGAATCCGTAAAACTCTTCGTGCATCGACGCATTTATAATTTTTAATGATATTTCCTGAGTTGTATTATCTGTGTTCCACTTGTAATTCATAGTTAAGTGTGAGACCAAATAGGGGTCTGTGCTATTTGAATATGGGCTCGATTCATTATAAACGACATCTTGCTTTTGGATTGAGTTATCCAAATCTATTGAGGAATATCTATCTCCACCTTGTAAACTTGCTCTAAGGTTCACTCCGAAAGTGCTCGATTCACTGAAGTAAAATTCTTTCCCTATCAGTGCATTGAATAGAAAATTATTGTTGAATCTTGTATTAAACCACTCTTCACCATCCCCTGTTCTATACTTAGAATCAAAGAATGAAGCTGTTATCAGATAATATAAACCATTATCTATATATTTTTCTAATGTAAGGTCAACACCTATATTTCTACCTTCTCCAGTATTTACAAATCCATCATTTGTAAACCAGCTATTTTGAAGATTGATTAAAGCATAAGTACTATCGGGTATAACTGGAATATCATATAAACTCTGGTAGTATGGCTCTACTTTAAATACTATATTATCACTCAATTTGAATTTATAGCCAATTACAAAATGATGAGATTTGGTTAAATCTAGATTCTGATTTACTAGTTCACCCTCATTATTTCTAATAAAGTAGATATTAATCGGTTCTAATCGACTGTGAAGTCCATAACCGAAACTCAGTTGGTCTCCATTCGAATTAAGTGTGTAGTTTGCACCAATCCTAGGCTCAATGCTACTATTACCATTTAATGTGAATCTAGTATAGTTTATACCAAAGTTTAAATTCAGATTATTAAAAGATAACTTTGAATTTGAAAAAATTGAAAATAAAGAAGTTCTACCATCTTCTATCGCTATACTTCCATATTCAGAATTATCTAACCTAGTTTTCATATCCAAATTGTAACCTAATGATTGAAAAGTTAAACCAGTTCTATTCAAGTGGTTATCTGCTAATTTTTCACTCACAAAAGATTTGAAAGTATAGTTCGTATATGAGTTGTCTAGCTTTCTTTCCGGTCTTATTGTTTCATTTGTATCCAATCTTTCAGTGAACAAATCTATTCCATCTTTTGACATTAAGAATGATGAATTAACATAACCAGTATTACTAACTACCAGCTTATTGTTGACTCCAATTGTACCCATATACTGCTTGACTTTCTCCTGCTCTATATCTTGATAATAGTTCCGAAGTGTAGTATCTGCCTCTATGTTCTGACCTGAATTATCAATCAAACCTATACCCCAGACAGAGAAATTGCCAGCCCAACTAGTTGGAATTTTGAATTTGAATGCGAGATCCTGATAATTTGTACCTTGTGCATCCTCAGGTAGAATAGGTTCTAATAAGCCTAGAGTAGAGTAACGATAATTAACTAAATATGACGAATTTTCTGATATACCGAGTGGCCCTTCGGAAGCTATATCCAAACCAATTATTCCTATTTCAAATGAATGTTCGAATTCACTGCTATTGCCATCGCGCATTCGCAAATCAAACACACCAGAGATTGCATTAGAGTATTGAGCAGGAAAAGCACCAGTTAAAAAGTCAGAGTTATCGAGCAAATTACTACTTAGTGCTGTCAATCCTCCACCACCAAATACACTTATGTTTGCAAAGTGATTGGGTGAAGGTATTTCAACACCCTCTATATTCCATTGAAGAAATTTAGGTGCATTACCACGAATTACAATTGCATTATTGCTAACACTACTTGCTACTCCAGCAAATGCCGATGCTAATCGAGCAGGGTCATCAAAGCCACCAGCATAACGACTTGCTTCCTCTACGCTAAGTAGATGTGAGCTAACAACAGTCATTGGGTTAATTGATATATCTTTTTCGAGTTTTGGGATTACTAATAACTCACCAGAACTTGTAATACTTTCAGTTAGCTTAAATACTAAATATGGACTTTTCGCTGCTGTTACTTGTTCACCATTTATAATAGTATTCGTATATCCGATATAACTTGCTTGAAAACTTATGCGACCAACAGGTACATTCTTTATGATGAACTCACCTTTGCTATTCGTTATAGCTCCAATTTTCAGATTAGAGTCTAATATCTGAACAGTTGCAGAAGGTAATGGCATTTCAGTAGTTGCGTCAAGGACTATACCTGTTACTGTTTGAGTTTGCTGAGAGTATAAAGAACTAGCTATTAGCAATATTAATAGGATTTTTTTCAAGATTAAGTTTCTTAAATTGATTATGTAATAGATTCAATTTATATGTTTAACTATTACTTCGCAATACTGAATAATCAGTATTTTATATTAAGCCCAATCTAGAAGCTAACTCAATTGCTTCGTGTGAATTAGTTGCACCTAGCTTCCTAAGAATTTTCTGTCTGTGGGTATTTACAGTATGAACACTAAGAGCTAAATTGTCGGAAATCTCTTTACTAGGTAAACCATCTTTGATTAAGTTTAATATTTCTAGTTCTCTACTACTTAGTTGATCATCTTTCTTTACTGGTAACTTATGCATCCAGTTGTCTATTATCTGACCATTTTTTATATTTATTAGTTGAGTTTTTAAACCATCTCTTGAGTTTTGAGTAGGTGAAATATCAAGAATACTAAGAGTCAACCAAACATTCCCTTTTGCATCTAACTCTAATATAGTATGCTGTTCTATTACCCTTATATATTTATCATTTTTATCTTTGATTCGATATTCGTTTTGTAATTTGTAATCTCTTCTTTCAGATATATCTAAACTGAAAAAGAATTCTAGTAGTTGTATGCCATTGGCTGTTAACGCATAATAATCATCGGGATGAACCATAGAATCGATATATGTAGTGTCTTCACTAGCTATTTTGGAAAGGTCATATCCGAATATATCTTTGAGATTATATGAAGAGTATATATGTGTCTTTTTGAACATATCAAATACAGTCAAACCACTTTTCTTTATAGAAGATATTTGATCCAAAATAGGTAGATGAGAGTCAAATTTGGAATAGTCCAAGTCCTCCTCTTGCATATCTTGTGAAGTAAGTAGTTCGGAGTATTTTAGATATAGCTTTTGTAATTCTACCATTATTCTTCCTCAGTCCCCCCACCGAACCTAAACGAAACACCAGCATCTATGAACCAATCATTTTGATCGCCATTAGGTACTAGTCCCGCGGATAAATCAAGTAAAAAATCATTATTCAAGTAGTAGCCAACTCCACCATCATAGTTGATAGTCTTACCATAATTTAATAGACCATATATCTCTACAAACGCGAAAACCTCATTAGTAAAACTATAAGAAGAGTTAAGTGTATAATGATAGAAATAATCTGGAATATAAGGATTATGAAAAAGACTTAAGTTAGTAGTCAATGCTAATTTTTCTGTTAGAGGTTGTTTGATAGATGCTTTTATTTCTAAACCATCGTTTGGAAAAAAAGACACTTCATTTTCCAAAGCAAATAAAAATTCCGTATTAATAGCTATAGTGGGAGTTAGACCACCTTTATTCAATATATTAAATCGTGCGCCTAACCTCAAATTCTCAAATCCGGAACTAATCAGGTTTTCTCTAAGTGGATCTGCGTAATTATTTTCATTTCTCCTATAGCCGAAAGTAGTGTTCAACTCAAACGTTTCAGTTAATCCAAATCTTACGTTAGTCGCATTAGAGATGCTATGTATAGTTAAAGCATCATAATATGGTCTGTTCAAATAATTAATCCCTGTCTGCACTTGCAGCACATTTGTCCCAACTGTCAGTGGACTAATTGATTGCCCCGGTCTATCGGAGTCAATTGTCTCTTGTCTCTGCGAAAAAGCAAGTGATGTTGTTAGGAGTAGGACGAGCAGCGTAGTTGTGGTTTTCATAAATAAGAATTATTGGTTTTAGATAGTCTTTAAACATAAGAAAAATTATTGACTTTATTAATACAATACATGCAAATGTAACCTTACTTCCGACATATCTCACCCTTCACATTCAACTCCTAGCGGAGTTGGAGAAACAGAATACAATTCAGATGCTACTAATATTCAACTACTCTGTAGTTGATATTGAATACTGTTTAACACCGTAATTAAAAATTGCCGCTGAGAAATAGGATAAACTCCGTTAGGAGTTTAATATTAGTAGCCATTATAAACTACCGCCCCACAACAACTCCGTCAGGAGTTGAATTTCACAATCTCCTGTAATCAATTCCAACTGTCCGGTATTTTCTGACAACGGAATCAAATCCCTTTTTGCACTATTTACCAAAATAATCCCTATTTTAGTAATCTTATAAAAATGAAAATTTAGTAAAATGAAAATATCAGTACTGGGCTTGGGTTATGTGGGTTTACCACTAGCCGCAGCAATAGCAAAACTAACAGATCACAATGTATTGGGCTATGATATAGATAGCTCAAAAATAGAAAGTATTAAGAAAGGCATCAGCCCTATAGACGATGAGCAATGTGCCAAAGACCTGAAAGAAATTACTCTGAATGTCAGCGATGAATCATCATCACTTGGCGAAACAGACATTTTCATAGTATGCGTGCCGACTCCTGTGTTAGACGATTATATGCCTGACCTAACGCCTGTGATAGGTGCGGTGACTGAGGTATGTAATCACTTGCAGAAAGGCAATGTGGTAATAGTAGAATCTACTATTAACCCAGGTGTTTGCGATGAAGTTCTGATACCCCTTGTAGAAGAGAAAACAGGCATGAAAGCTGGCGTTGACTTCGATTTGGCTCACTGTCCAGAGCGAATAAACCCCGGAGATACTAAGTGGAATGTCTATAATATTCCTCGTAATATCGGCTCTACTAGTGCTGAAGCTACTAAGAGAACGGCAGACCTATACCGCGAATTCATAGATGCAGAAATAAACGAAATGCCGAGTCTGAAAACAGCCGAAGCTACGAAGATAATAGAAAATACTTTCCGTGATATTAACATTGCTTTCGTCAATGAATTGGCGAAATCATTTGATGTGCTAGACATAGATTTGAAAACTGTAATTGATGCAGCCGCTAATAAGCCATTCGCGTTTATGCCGCATTACCCAAGCTGTGGAGTTGGTGGGCACTGCATACCTGTTGACCCATATTACTTGATAGAGCGAGCAAAGCAAAGTGGATTCGACCACAAGTTCTTGAAGCTAGCAAGGGAGATTAATAACTCTATGCCGGCTTATACTATTGGGCTACTAGCTGATGGGTTGAATGAATTTGCGAAGTCAATCAAGGGAACAAAAATCGCGTTGCTCGGGCTATCATATAAGGCGAATGTAGGTGATTTGCGTCAGAGTCCTTCACTGGTAATGCAAAAAGAATTGGAAGAAAAAGGTGCGGATTTGATAATTTTCGACCCTCACTTCCCTAATCGCTCTAATGTAGCAAGTCTTGACGAAGCGTTGGCACAAGCAACAGCTGTAATAATCGCTACAGACCACACGGAGTTCAAAACTCTATCACCCGAGTACTTACAATCGAAAGGAGTAAAAGTGGTAATAGACGGTAAGAATTGCTTGGATAAAGCCACGTTTGATAACAGCAGTGTAGCTTACAAGGGAATAGGAAGATAGGAAATGCAATGAAAGATAATGCAAAATATATTCTTTTCGCTATTATTCTTTCGATTGTAACTGTCGCAACATCGCATCTCGTACAACCTGAAATATCCTACAATGATGGACTTGGCTGGGACGGTGTGAACTATCACCAGATGGCTGAGCAAATAGCTAATGGCGAGCAAATCAGCACCAAATCCCCATTCGTCAGCAGAGTGGGATTACCATATCTAGTTGCTAAGATTTACCCCGATGATTTCAAATCTGGATTTCTTTATCTGAACTGGCTTTTCTCTATTCTGAATTCTATTTTATTAGCATTGCTATTGGTTAGGTTTATTAATAGGAAATGGGTGATTTACCTCCTCGTTTTCTTCTATATAACTCAGTGGCACGGCTACCACAGGTTTGGCTCTTTCTATCCAGTGCAAGTGGATCCATTGGCTATTTCATTAATACTAGCTTCATTGTTAGTCTTGCTGAAAAGAGGCATAACTTTGCTTGACATTGTACTGCTTTCGGTAATAACACTGTTAGGCACTTTCGTTCGTGAGATAGTCGTTATACCTTCGGTACTGATTATTGCAAAAGCATATTTTTATTATAAAAAGTCCAAGTTCACTGAGGCACTCGAAGTGAACTTAATACAAGTGAACAAATATTTCCTCGCTTTACCTCTTGTAATTTTCCTAATAGTATATGCGATAATAGCTCAATCAGTCGAACCGACAAATTCGCACAAATTCTACAATGCAGCTGCGGATATGCTCTACACAAAATCGTTGTTTCGCTTCTTCCACTCGTGGGTAGTCGCTTACGGAGCTATTCTAATATTACCAGCTTTGTTTTACAAACAGACATTCGAATACCTAAAACAACATAGAATAATGGCGACTTACCTCGCTATAATCATCATTTTCTCTTACATCGGTGGAGCTGATACAGAGAGAATTGCATATTGGGGGTTCCCAGTTGTATTCATATTAGCGGCTAAAGTACTAGACACAATCGAGCTAACAAAAGCTAACAAGAACTTCCTATACTCAATGCTACTAATCCAAGTAGTGTCACAGAGATTATTCAGCATAATACCCGATTACCCAAGTAATTGTGAGAGTACAACTGTACTGCTTACACCTATCGGTAATTGCTTCCCCTACTTAAATCTATTCCCAGCACATTCGGAGCTGATACCAGCTATCATTGGCTTTGCAGAGTGGGGGGTGGTGATTGTAGTTCTTTGGTGGTGGAAGAAGAGGGCTGTAGAGCTTAGCGATTGAAACCAAAGTTCAGAACCACATCTTCTTTTCACAAATATACATATTTGAAATTATGGATAGCTTATAAAAACAATTCCTTATATTTGTAGTCTTTCGTTTAGACTAATAATAACTATATTACTTTAGAGAAAATAATATGATAAACCCAATTATACCAGCTTTCAGAACGGATAATATACATTACGCTATTCGTGATATTATAATGCTTGCTCAAGGAGTAGCCAAAACAGGTATGGAAATGCACTACCTGAATATAGGTGACCCCAATGTATATGATTTTGATACACCTAAACACCTTATCGAAAGTGTTGTAGAAGCATTGCACAATAGAAAAAATGGTTACGCTCCATCGTCTGGTATCCCCGAAGCAATCGAGGCAGTACGAAAAGACGCTGAAGAGAGAAAAGGAATTAAAAACATACAAGATATATGCATAACAACTGGTGCTGCTGAAGCAATTGAGATATGTCTATCGGCATTGCTTAATAGAGGTGAAAACTTTCTAATGCCTACACCGGGATACCCTCTATACAATGCTATTGAAGCGAAGTTAGAACTAGAGGCAAACCCTTATTACTTAGATGAAAGTAATGGTTGGTTACCAGATATAGAAGACATAAAATCGAAAATAAATGATAAAACAAGAGCTATTGTACTCATCAATCCAAATAATCCGACTGGTGCTGTTTACCCGCGTGAAATATTAGAACAAATAGTAGATATAGCAAGAGAACACGGACTAATTATTTTCTCAGATGAGATTTACGATAAACTAATATTCGATGACGCTGAAATGGTTTCTATAGCGTCGATTGATCCAGATATTCCATGTGTTACTTTTTCAGGTATGTCTAAGAATTATATGGCTCCCGGATTCCGTTTGGGTTGGGGTATTATTTCCGGTAAAAGCAGTTTACTCAACGAGTATGTAGAAGCTGTAAATAAAATGCTTCGTAGTCGTGTATCGGCTAATCATCCACTTCAATATTGTATAAAACCAGCGCTCGAGGGAGATCAATCTCACGTTGAGGAATCTATAAGTAAGTTGGTAACACGTAAGAATTTGATGATGGATAAAGTTAGTCAGATAGATGGTATTGACCTAGTGGCACCTCAGGGTGCATTCTACGCATTTCCTTCTATAGATGTTGAAAATGATTTCCATTTCTGCGAGGAACTGCTGAAAGCTACTGGTGTAGTAGTAGTACCGGGGACAGGTTTCGGTCAGAAACCGGGTAGCTCGCATTTCCGAATAGTTATCTGTCCAACGGAAGATACTATTGATAAAGCATTCACTCTAATTGGTGAATTTTACGAACAATATAAAAAGTACAATTAAAATTTATATAGATTATTTCGGTCTTTAAAGATAAGCAGAAGTTCAATATTTTGCTTATCTTTATTTTTTTATAATAGAACAAAACAAAGGCAAACATGACTAATGAGCTACCAAAAATAGCAATCGTCGGCTATGGTGCGATGGGCAGGGTAATAGAGAAATTAGCTAAGGACAAAGGGTATATCGTAACCGATATATTTGATTACGATAACCCAATTGACCCCGAATTGGATTATGATTTCGATGTAGCTATTGATTTCACTTATCCCGATACAGTTATAGAAAACATAAAAATACTTTCAGCAAAAGGAAAATCAGTTGTAGTCGGTACTACTGGCTGGTACGACAAGATTGACGAAATGAACGACCTAGTTGTTAAAAATGAAACTGGTCTAGTATGGGGGTCTAACTTCTCTGTTGGCGTACAGATGTATTTCAAAATAGTAAAATATGCATCTAAGCTTGTGAATTTCCTCGATTCTTATGATGTGATGGTACACGAATTGCACCACAAGCGTAAGAAAGATAGCCCTAGTGGAACGGCTGAGATTATGGCTAAGATAATAACTAGCAATGTAGATAGAAAAACTGGAACAGAGTATAACGCTATAAATGGCGAAGTTGACAATAGTAAATTGCACGTGTCTTCTACACGCGGTGGTGAGATAACAGGCAAGCACACTATGTATATAGATTCTCTTGCAGATAATATAGAGTTAACCCACAACGCTAAGAATAGGACTGGTTTTGCACTTGGCTCGCTTTTGGCTGCTAATTGGGTACACAACAAGAAAGGTTTCTACTCATTCAGTGAAATTCTTACAGATATTTGGGAAAACATCCCCGAATAGTTGTGACTTTGTAACATTTTTAAATAATTATTGTTATTGTATTAGTAATGGGTTCAAAACTTGACAAATATAGTGACCCGGAGCTGTTTGAGTTAGTACAATCACGGGGCAAGTTGGCAGATAACGCCTTTTCCGAGTTGTATGATAGACATTCTCCTCGAGTTTTTGCCTATTGCCGTCGGTTCCTTGGTAATAAAGAAGAAGCACAGGATGTATTGCAGGAAACTTTCATACGATTGTACAAGAGTTCTAACAGTGACAGGGAGATGACTAACGTGCCGGCTTTTATACTGACGATTGCACGCAACTTGTGTGTGAACTATCAGAAAAAGAAAAAGCCATTAGTCAGCTACGAAGATTATATGTTCGTCAGAGATGACAACAAAGATGATAACGAACTATTAGACCTTATTAAAATGGCTATGGAAACGCTTCCTGAAGATTACAAAGAGGTTTTCATACTCCGAGAGTATGATGGGCTTTCTTATCAGGATATAGCCGACATTACTGATACTTCTCTTACTAATGTAAAAGTTCGGATATACCGAGCTAAGCAGAAAATTAAGGACATATTAGAGCCATATTTGGCAGATTTGAATAAACACGAAAATAATGAATAACTTAACTAATAACGACTTCGAACTAATAACCCAACTACTTGATGGGGAATTGTCGAGCGAGCAAGCAGCTGAAGTCACTAAGATGATAGAATCGAGCCCTGAAATGCAGGCAGAGATGGATCGTCTTACTGAGATAAGCGACGCTATACGCAATGACGATGAAGAGTTCGTACCACCCAAAAAAGCAAAGGATAATGTATTCTTAGCATTGGGTATTCCGTTGGCTGTTAGTGCTCCTTCTCTGACTAGTATGTCATCAGAAATAGCAAATATTGTATCTATGGCAGCAGCTGTATCGGCTTCATTGCTTACATTTACTATGTTCTATTCTCTGAATGATGTAGATAGTACTCAAGTTAAGGATAATAAAAATATTCCTATTGTTAGCTCTTATGAGAAAGCTAAAGACAATAATATAATCATCGAAGATGAAACAAAGGCATTGGAAGTAGATGACAATCTAGCTACTAATCAAGCAGATAATACAAATACAACTCCGAATGCTAATCCTATTATTACTTCAAGAAATAATAATACTAGTAGAGCCACACGCTCAACAAATAATTCTAATAGTAACAGAAATACTCGCTCTACAAATTCTATAAATACGAACTCAAGCAATGCAAATAGCTTCAATAGTTTAGAGTCAAACGATAATATTGCGACTAATAAGCGTATTGAAAATGAAAGCATAAACACTAGTACGAATGAGAATTTGATACCTGAGACTAATACAAGAAAAGACCTTGTAACAGCGTGGAATGCGAATATAATTACTACAAGAAAGACTGGCTTGCAAACTAATAATAGTATCTTCTTAGAGGGGAACCCTATTAATACTAAGGGGCTAACTTATACTAGAGATTATCTAACTATAATAAGAACAAAAGCTACTTCTAATAATCTGAACTCAGGTATGTTTGATGTTAGTTTCTTGACTAATTACTTCACTACTGATGTTCGGGGAATAATCTCTGCCGGGCTATCTTGGTATGACCAAAGCGCTAACCCGAACTTGAAAAACCCGATATTCGTAGGTGGTGGTATAGAATATACTCCTACATTTACGAACTTATTAGCTAATCGTTATTTTGATACTTTCATCAATGGACAACTACTATTAGGTAGTAATCCATCGTACAGAATGGAAACTGGTATAGCAACAACATTCGGTGGTATTACTAATTTCCCAATAGTAATTGGATACACTAGAAATTACATACGTGATTACCAATTCATCCAACAAGAAATGAACGAAGGCCTATTCATAGGTACTGAAATTAGCTTCTAACAAAGTTAAAAAATCATATTGAAACGAATCCGAATATTAGAAATAGTATTCGGATTTTTTGTTGTTACATTCTCAAAACATATATAAATAATTAAATCTTCGAGTAAAAATTAAATTCATCAGAATGAATAACTATTAATTAATTCAAAAATGATGTATAACTTGATATTAGATGCTTATAGGGTAATTAATGGAAGAGTGGTGATAGATATAATTATAATGAGAGTTAAGAGTTGAAGGCGAAATGAATGTGGATAGTACAGCTACATTTGAACAAAAAGTTGAAGTAAAAGGCGTATTTGTCCAATCGTCTAATGAGTTTAGCGATGCTGAAGAATTAGGTGATATTACAACGAATGTTATGATTTATGTTGGTGGTACTGATTATAATTCTTATTTAGAAATTGAAGAAGAGGACTTTAGTGATGATTTACAAAACGGTGCTACTTATACAATAGTACATAATGGTGAGGGAGAGCTAGCTATTGATTTAGATAATGGGTACGCCAGTATATATAAAAATCAAACTGTTACTTTAATAAAAATAGATGATGTACTTAATATTGTTTCGCAGCCAGATTTTCAAGGCGTGTAAATAAGTAAATCAAATTAAACGTTATAAGTCCCATCTGTTTTTTCAGGTGGGATTTTTTTTGTATTTATGCGTCTAAGCGACATTTAGTAGGCGTTTATCATTAGTTGTTTATGTAACTATGTTTTAAAATTCTTGTTATTGGAGTATATATATTTACCAATTATCAGGATTATTATGAACTTTTATAGACGACATTTAATAAAACTAAATTCACTTTTCTTCTTACTGTTTATAACTGGACTTACGTTCACAGCAATTGCAAATAGTTCAGGTAAAACAGGCAATACCGACGGTTGCACTTGTCATGGCTCGGCTAGTAGCACAACTAAAGTAACTTTAACAAGCGGAAGTGGCTCATTTACATTCGACCCAGGGTCAACTACCAAATTCACTGTTGCGGTTGATAACTCAACTAAGGTGAATGTAGGTATGAACGTTGGAGTTAAATCATCTGAAACTGGTGGCTCTAATATTGGTTCGCTTACGGCCGGTACTGGTACTAAGATACAAAGCGGTGAAGCTACTCACGATGGTGAACAATCACTAAATAGCGGCAAATTCGATTTCACTTTCGATTGGACAGCTCCTTCTAATCACGGTGAGTACTGGATAAGAGGGGTTGCAAACGCTGTAGATAACAATAGTGGTACTTCTGGTGATCAGTGGAATAAATTTACAACTCAGAAAATAATAGTTGCTGGGGTTACAGTCACCGCCCCTAATGGTGGCGAGAATTGGTGCGTTGGCACAACTCAAAATATTACTTGGAAATCTGATGGTATTGAGAATGTTAAGCTAGAATACTCTACGAATAGTGGTTCTAATTGGAATGTAATTACGCCTAGTACAACTGCCTCAACAGGTAATTTCAGTTGGACTATACCACAAGGCATAGCATCGGGAACAACTAACCAGATCAGAATAAGCGATGCCGCAAAAGCAAGCAGAAATGACATATCTAATAATACATTTGCTATAGTTGGTCAAGTGAACATTACAGTTCAACCTATACCCGCAGAAACTTGTACTGGCGAATCATTTGCAATGATTGTAGTTGTTTCAGGAAGTGGTCACTTATACCAATGGAGAAAGAATGGTACTAATATTAGTGGTGCAACTCAAGCGACTTACACACGCTCGAGTGCAGTAATAGGCGATGCTGGGGATTATGATTGTTCTATTACTACTTCTTGTGGTGAGCCAATTGTATCAGCTAAAGCTAAGCTAGATGTTTTCCTTGCACCTAATATTACTACTCAACCTACAAGCAAAGCAGGTTGTGAAGGCACTTCTGTTACTCTAGCTGCAGTTGTAGAAGGCGAGGTTACGTCTCTGCAATGGAGAAAAAATGGTCAACCAATTACAGGTGCTACTAACTCAACTTACGTTATAAATAGCTTGAAAGCATCTGACGAAGGTAACTATACTTTAAGAGTGACTAGTGACAAATGCGGTAATGAGATTAGCTCTTCGGCTGCGAATGTTTCTCTGAACAAAGAACCAAAATTTGTTACACAACCCAAATCAATCAACGGATGTGATGGTTCTGAATCTAAATTCACTGCTCAAGTTGATGGCTCTATTACGGGATTCCAATGGTATAAAGATGATACAAGGATTACAGGTGCTACCTCGCGTGAATATACAATCGCTGGAACTAAGGCAAGCGATGCTGGTAATTACAAATTGGAGTTAATTGGTACTTGCGGTACTAAGCTATTCTCAGACGTTGTAACTCTTACTGTAAATACTGCACCAACTATAACAGCTCAACCTACTAATAAGGAAGTATTTGTAGATGAGAGTGTTACACTTGCTGTATCTGCCCAAAACCCAGGTGGTGACCCGAAAGACCTAACTTATCAATGGAAAAAGAATGGTAGCAATATTACGAATGCAAATTCAGCCGCCTATACAATAAGTAAAGTAGCCCTTAGTGACGCTGGTAAATACACAGTAGAGGTTAAAAATTCTTGCGATTTGGCAATTAATTCAACTGAAGCAGAAATTAAGGTATTAGAAAACAACGGCGGACCTTCGATAACTGTTAATGTCGAAACTCTAGATCTTGGAACTATTAAGTCAGGTGGTATGGAAGGAATATTCTATTTGGGTGTAATAACTAATAGTGGGGATGAGACACTTACTATTACAGAATTTAAAACAACTGGAGCTGATGCTAATTCATTTACAGTAGATGCACCTACTTTACCTACTACATTAGAACCAAACTCAGAACTTGACATAGGTGTTAGATTTATATCGACAAAAATTGGGGTAAATCAAGCTACTTTAACTTTTGTAAGTAACTCAGTTAATAATGCAACAATTGAACTCAGAGGAACTGTTATTGACAACGGTACTATATTAAGCAGTATTGCTTCAATATCATTCGGTAGTGTTGTAGTTAATGAAGAAGTTGAGAGTAGCTTCGAGATTGAGAATCCGACGACTAAAGATATAACTATAACAGAGATAGCTGTTAGCTCGAGTGATTTCAACTTCACAGTATTGACTGACCCAATCATAACGCCGAATACAAAAAGGAAGATAGTAGTTACATTCTTACCTACATCTGAAAAAGTCTATAACGAAGTGCTAACAATCAAAACTGATGATGGTAACTCACTTGAAATACAATTAACTGCTAATGCAATACTATCATCTGTTTGGAATGGAGTGCCGACTATTAATAGTGCTAAATCATACCCTAACCCAAGTGATGGTACCATATCATTGGAATTGAATTTCGATAAAGCACAGAAGTATGAAGTGAGTATAATCGATATGAAGGGTATAGAGCAAATCAGATACAATGAATATTCAGCCGTTGGTAGGAATATGATAGTATGGAACGGTAGAGATAAGGCGAATGCTAAAGCGGCTAGTGGGACTTACTTTGCTATTATCAAAGTTGGTGATAATGTCCAAACTCTGAGATTTATAATTCAATAAATAAAAAAGCAAACAAGTTAGTAATTCAATGCCACTCCTCGCCGGGGTGGCATTTTTTGTTATATTTAGCAAAGTGTAAATGTTGCGTTTACAACTGGGATTATAAGTTACGTAGTTTGCATAATTATTGGTTTAAAAACTCAGTTAACATACTATTTTTGAAGTTGCGGGCAGCCCGTAAGATATTTTCAATTTATTTTTGTAAGTTTACCAAGTCAGATTAATTTTTGTTCATTTGTGAGACGTTTTTGCTGTTGGCGTGTCTATATAATATAGCCAGTGACAAAAATAGAAAAAGAAAAAACTATTATTATAAACTTACTGGGAGATACTCCAATGAAAAACCTATTACTTACCCTGATACTAACAGCATTACTGAATTTATCAGCAATAGCAGACGAAAGAGATACACTGTGGTTCAGGCAGACAGGGGACGTAGAGGAGTTGGACTTTACACCTGATGATAGGTATGTCATTGCTTGGACTGATGCAATCGAATTTTGGGAAGTTAACGAGGGAGTAAAAGAATTTTTTATTCCAACAGAATCAACAGGAGATTTTAATTTCAACGAAGAATATCTTGTTTATGCACAGGATAGAACACCCAAATTACTTAATTGGCAAACTAGAGAAGTAGTTGAAGGATTCAAGAAACAAGAAGCTTTTTTAGGTAGAATAAGAACGGCAAAATCTAAAAATGAGTTTATGGCATCAAAAGGTCATCATCCTAAAGTAATTTACTTTTGGGATATAGACCAAAAACAAATTTTAGATAGTTTCGAGATTACTAAAGAATTTAAGAAAGAGGGGCAAACATGGGGAAGGTCAATTCATGAATATGATTATGTTGGTAATAATGATGAAATTATTTATGTGATAATGAATGATGCAAATGATAATGATCCAAACGTAAACCCTAGCAACAGAAAAAGTCACTTTTTTGTAAACTTTTATAATAGAGAAACCAAGCAATTAGTAGATTCAGTATATTCTTTTACAAATACAAATAATCAGTTTGGTGGTTTTAATAGAATGCAAGTTATGAATGACAGAACAAATATAGCGTGGAATCACAGAGGTGGAGAAATTAATTTCTATGACACTGACAATAAAAGGTTTTATGATAAATTAGTCTTTGATGATAAAGATTTTGTTAATGCAGATGATATTTCGTACTCAAATGATGGAAAGTATTTGGGAGTAACGAATGCTGCACCTTGTTGTAGATATTTAAAAATATTTAATTCGTATGATAAAAAAATTGTTTTAGATTTCAACTCAGGGGGTTGGAGTTGGAAGAACTTATCTATTTCTAGGGATCAAAGCAAAATTATTATTTCACCTGGTAGTTCACTTGTAATGTATAATAGTAACTTCATAGAAACTGGTGTTGACTTTGGAACGAATAACTCAACAAATCTTATGAGATCAGAATATTCAAATAATATATTAAATATTTCAATTGAAGACATTGTCGATAAAAATAGTATTTTATCATTAATAGATAGTAATGGAAAAGTAATCTATGATTTCATTGATTATCCTTTTGGTTACAAAGTGGATTATAAATTAAATCTATCTGATTTGCCTAAGGGGTTATATTTTTTAAGGTTAGAAGTAATTGACAGTATAATTACTAACAAGATAATTAAGGAGTAATAGAAAATGAAGTTATTAATAATTCTTCTGATATTTCCTTTCTTGCTTATTGCACAGGATAATATAGACCCATTGCCAATTATAACAGATACACCAGTTAATTACAATATAATAGACCCAATACAGCACAACTTCTTTCTTGGGTGGAACTGGGGTTCACCTAGTAAGAAACTTGATGATGCACTTTATATGAATTTTTACCATGATTTCCCCCTCAACTGTAATAATGAATATGCTAAAGTATTAAAAAGACATATATTCCTAGCTTTAATATATCAATTATAGCATTTATCCTACCCCTTCTCTTCCTCTTTTTTACCCTTTCACAATAAAAATAATTATATTTGTGATTGTGGAAATTTACATATTCAAGAAAATAAATGTCTATCAAACTTTATAATACCCTCTCGCGTGAAATAGAAACCTTCAAACCAATAAAACGCGGCGAAGCGAAAATATATAGCTGCGGGCCAACGGTCTATAACTACGCTCATATAGGCAATCTGCGTGCATTCTTATGTGCTGATTTGCTCCAACGTACACTGAAAGTAGTAGATGGTTACAAAGTAACTTGGGTTATGAATATAACTGACATTGACGACAAGACTATCAAGAATGTAAATGACGATGCCGCGTGGAGACCCGAAATGGGGAAAAAGGGCGATGATATAATCGCAAATCTAAAGCAGTTCACTAGCTATTACAAAAATGAATTTCAGAATGATATTCGGCTTTTGGGCTTTCGGATGGATCATTTCCACGACTTCCCTCGTGCTACAGAATATATAGAAGGTATGAAACAGCTAGTAGTCCTGATTGCTGAGAACGGCTTTGCTTATGAGTCGGATGGGTCGGTTTACTTCAACGTAGGTAAGTGGAAAGACGCTGACAAATACGGCAAGCTAAAGAATCTAGACTTTGATAATTTCCGTTCGGGTGAGCGAGTAGATTCGGATGAATACGAACGCGAGCAAGTGAGCGATTTCGTACTATGGAAAGCTAAAAAAGAAGGTGAGCCAAGTTGGGATTTCGATTTTGAAGGTAAGACATTAGTTGGACGTCCGGGTTGGCATTTGGAATGCTCAGTAATGGAAAAAGAGATACTAGATTTGCCGTTCGACATACACACTGGTGGTATAGATTTGCAGTTCCCACACCACGAAGACGAGATAGCACAATCGAAAGCTGGATACGGAATAGAGCCAACGAATTATTGGTTCCACAACGAGTTCCTGCAAGTAGAAGGGCAGAAAATGAGCAAGTCTTTGGGTAATTTCTATACTCTGCGAGACCTAATAGACAAAGGGTTAGACCCATTGGATATACGATTGGCTATGCTTTCGGCACATTACCGTTCGAAGTACAATTTTACTTTCGATGATGTAGAAGCAGCAAGCAAATCACGCAAAAGATTACAGAGATATGTATATGAGCTTATTAGTAATAATATGGGCCATGATTATGCAGACGTGACTCTTTTCAGTGAAAAATTCTTCGAGCATCTGAAAAATGATTTGCATACTCCCAAAGCTTTAGGTGAGTTATTTACATTTATCAATCAGAATTCGGCTGTTGTCTTAGGCAAAAATAGCCGTGAGGAAATGCTTGAATTTTTCCGAGAGTTTAATGAAATCTTCGGTATTCTTTCTTTTGAAATGCCCGATGAAGATATACCAGAAGAAGTTATAATGCTTGCAAAAAAACGAATAGAAGCTAAGAAAGCTAAGAATTTTGATTTAGCTGATATGCTTAGAATAGAAATTAATAATCGCGGTTATGTGATAAAAGACACGGCCGAAGGATTCGAGATAGAAAAATTATGATGACAGCTACTATAATAGGAGCAGGTAACGTTGGTGTTACACTTGCTAAAAAATTAGACTTTGAAACTGGATTTGAACTGATAATCAATTCGAAAAGTGGCAGGTACAATGCTATAGAAAATGGATTGAGCTCAGAGAATTTGGTTGATTGGGAAACCGCAGAATTAGAAGGTAAAATAATAGTTATCTGCGTGAAAGATAGCGATATAGATGAAGTTGTTAATCAGCTTTGTAATCAATATAGCGAAAAACTAAACGGCAAATTAGTCTTCCACACATCGGGTACATTACCTAAAGAGTGCTTAGAAAAATTAGTACCTTTCGGGGCTAAAATTGCTGCAGCTCATCCATTTCAAACCTTTTATTTCAATGATGCAAAGTATCTTAAAGGAGTATCTTGGGGAGTGGACTCAGATGAGAATGAATTCAAAGCTATAACACAATTTATAGAATTGATTGGTGGAAAAGCTATAAAGCTCTCTGCCGAATCGGTGAAGAAAAAAGCTTTATATCATATCTCAGCTGTAGCTGCCTCCAATTTTATGGCTCTATCTATTGATTTGGCGAAAGAAATAGCAGAAGAAGCTGGATTAGATGCAAAAGACTTTCTTCCACAGATATTAGAAACTACTTTGAAGAATAATATCAAACAAATGGGAAGCGATACACCTGCTATAACAGGCCCAGTTGTGCGAGGTGATGTAGAAACTATTGCAATGCATATAGAAGCTCTAGGTCAAAGTGTTAATGCCGTTATTTACAAGAATATGTGCGAATCACTAGCTTTAATGGCTTTCAATAAGGGGCTATTATCAGGTGAGAAATTCGAACAGATAATGGAATTATTGGACTAATAGATGAGCATATTAGAAGCGATAATAATTGGTCTAGTGCAGGGGCTTTCGGAGTTTATACCTATAAGTAGTACTGCCCACATGACAATTGCTGGTCAGCTAATGGACGTTATTAAGAATCAAACTCCTGAACAATGGACTTCGTTTATTGCTACTGTTCAGTTAGGAACTTTGGCGGCCGTTTTCGTATATTTTCGCAAAGATATAAAAGACATCTTATTATCATTTCTAACAGAAAACATAACAAGACGTAAACCCTTCAAAGAGCAATCGCAAAACTCAAAACTTGGGTGGTATATAGCAGTTGGGTCTATCCCAATAGCTGTAATAGGGTTAACTCTAAAAGATTTTATTCGCTCTAGTTTCACCAAAGAACCAGTAGTAATCGGCACATCACTAATAGTATTTGCTCTTATCTTATGGTTAGCTGAGATATTATATAAAGAGAGCAAGAACATGGATAATCTTGGCTGGAAAGAGACTTTGGTTATGGGATTCGGTCAGGTATTTGCACTAATACCGGGTGCCTCTCGTTCTGGTACAACTATTACCACTGGTTTATTCATGGGGTTGAATAGAGAAGCTGCTGCTAGGTTTTCATTTTTACTGAGTATTCCAGCTATATTGGGTAGTGGATTATTAGAGTTTTTTCAAGCTACAGCGTATCTTACAAGCGATATGTACGTAACTATAATTGTGGCAACTGCAGTTGCTGGAATTAGTGGCTATTTGTCAATTGCATTTTTATTAAATTTTTTAAGAAAGAACACAACAAAACTTTTTATATTTTACAGGATTGCTTTAGGAGCAATCGTATTATTTTACTTCATTTAATCAAATTAAGGAGCAACAATGAAAAAAATTACACTATTTTTATCACTAATGATGTTAGCATTTACTATGACTACAACAGCAAAAGACGCAAGATTAGAAAAAACTAAAAATTATATAATAGAAGCTAAAGTAGGTGGCGTATCTATAGGGAAAATTAAAGTTTCTCTTTGGCCAGACTTAGCTCCTAAAACAGTAGCCAATTTCGATAATTTGGCAAAGTCAGGTGCTTATGATGGAACAGCTTTCCATAGAGTAATACCTGGATTTATGATTCAAGGTGGCGATCCAAACTCAAAAGATAAGCCAAAAAGTACTTGGGGAATGGGCGATCCTTCACAAACGAAAGTTCCAGCTGAATTCAGTGACGTAAATCACGAAAGAGGAATATTATCAATGGCTAGAAGTCAAGACCCAAATAGTGCAAGCTCGCAGTTTTTCATCTGTCATGGTGATGCATCTTTCTTGGATAACCAATATACAGTATTCGGTAAAGTAACTGAGGGTATGGACGTAGTTGACATTATCGTTAATAAGCCACGTGACGCGAAAGACAATCCTAACGAAAAAGTTGAGATGTTTGTCACTGTTGATAAAGGAAGTGCTAAATAGTGAAAAAAAACTATTTCCAAGCAGAATTTAAAATAGGTGCCGTCAGTAAGGAGCAATTCCTTAGTGACGGTTTACCTGAAATTGCATTCGCAGGTCGCTCCAACGTTGGAAAGTCCTCGCTAATCAATAGTATTGTATTCCGTAAGAACTTGGCTCGTACGTCGGGTACTCCTGGTAAAACGCAAGAGATAAACTTCTACTTAATAGATGAAGCTTGGTACCTTGTCGATATGCCTGGGTTCGGTTTTGCTACCAAAGGTAAGCAATACCGCGACAAATGGGAAGCATTCAACCTAGAATATTTATCGAATAGCCAAGATTTATTATTCGTAGCTATGCTTATAGATAGTCGCCACGACCCTATGGAAAGGGATTTGGCTATTATCGAAGTATTAGAAAACGCTGGAATAAACTACGTTATAGTCCTAACTAAGACCGATAAACTCTCCAAAACAGCAATAACAGAACGAGAAACACAGATAAGAGAAGTAGTAGAGCAGTGCAATCACGTAATTGATGTATTGCCATACTCATCTGTAACAAGAGAAGGCAGAGACCAATTAATAGCTATTATAAACCGTGGTCTAAAAGATGCAAAGAAAAAATAGTATAAGCAAAGAGATTACGCAGAGCATAGAGACTAAGCAAAAGTTAATGCAATATTGCACAGACGAGATTCACGACATCGCTATCAAACTAGCAGAAGTGATAAAGTCAGGCAATAAGATAATGCTATGCGGAAATGGTGGCAGTGCGGCCGATAGTCAGCATATTGCAGCTGAATTGGTAGTTCGCCTCAGAAGCGAGGTTAATCGCCCAGCTATACCCGCTATGGCGCTTACAGTTGATACTTCAATACTAACTGCGGGTGGTAACGATATTGGATTTGACAATATCTTCGCTCGCGGAGTAGAAGCATTCGGTCAGAAAGGTGATGCACTAATCGCTATTAGTACAAGCGGTAATTCCGAAAATGTAATCCGAGCAGTTGATGAAGCTAAGAAAAAAGGCGTTTTGACTATAGGGCTGCTAGGAAATGAGGGCGGTAAGTTAAAAGCAAACTGCGATGACTTCGTAGTAGTGCCAAGTAATGTAACTGCTAGAATCCAGGAATGCCATATACTTATAGGGCATATTTGGTGCAGAATAATAGAAGAAATAAATTATTTGTAAAAAAGTTCAAAAAAAGTGAAAAATAATTTGGTTTGTATATGTAAAAAGTCTTAATTTTGCATTCTAAATTTAAGCCGCCTTAGCTCAGTTGGTAGAGCAGCTGATTTGTAATCAGCAGGTCATTGGTTCGAATCCGATAGGCGGCTCATAGAAAAAGCTTCATTCCCCCAAAGGATGAAGCTTTTTTTCGTTTATAGATAATTCCATTCTAGCGTTAATCCAGAAGTGCATACGCCTCCAAATCCCCCAACCCTTTGTAATAAGTCATTACGAGGAACGTAGTGACGTGCTTGCCAAGCCGATGGCATGGGTAATCTCTATTTGTTAGAATCAGGATTTACAGAATTTAAGGATTTGCAGGATGGTGTTGGAATGAAAACGAACGTCTATCCTGAACGCAGTGAAGGATCCAGGTAAAAAAAGTATTGCCGTTGGCTTTAGCCACGAAATGTGCTCCTTTGGAGGAGCTGGCTCGAGCTTGCGAGAGACTGAGGAGGATGAATGAAAAAGTTCGTCTTCGTTTGTCCACCTCCGTCTAACACATTCGGCGTTAGCCACCTCCGCCAGCGGAGGACAGGTTCGGCAATTGTGAGAGTTCAGATTGAGTTTATTAATGATAGTATTGCCGTTGGCTTTAGCCAACGGTTAGAAGAGCAACCACCGAAATGCGGTCATTCCACGGAGCCGAAATGAGAGCATTCGATTAACTTCCCCCACTCACTCCTTCACAAATTTATCGGTAACCACATCGCCGCTGCTAGTAGTCAACTCTATTATATACACGCCCACTAGTAACGACTCCACATCTATACTAACCGAGCTCGATAGCGAGTTACTACCCGATAGAACTTGCTTGCCATTGGCATCTGTTATTTCGTAGCTATTAATCAGGGCTTTGTTTCCAAGCTCTATTTTGAGGGAGCTGGTTGTTGGGTTGGGTGAGATTGTTATTTCTTCATCATATTTAGTTGTTATACTTGTCTGACTATCGTATTTAATTGAACCAGAATTAAATATTGAAGTTCCAACAAATACTTCATTTAATTCAGAATAAATTACTTTTATTGATGATGGAAAATTAAGCAAATCACTATCGATTTCTAGAATGTAGTCAATTCCATCATTTGATAAAATTTTATCATTTCCTCCACTATTAATATAAATATTCTCTTCTTGCTTGAAAACAATAAATTCTCCACTATAAGCAAATTTCAAACTTACTATTTCAGAATCAACAAAATATTTGTATAATCCGTTTTGAACAAATTCAATCCCATCCCCTGGGAAATATCCCGAAAAATATATATCTTCACTATTTGTTTCTGAAAACTCTATATCTTTTGATTCACACCACCAATCTAAATTTGGTAAATTGTCATCATACAACTTAACGCTCCTGATTTCTTCATAGGTTTCCAAGTCCCATACCTTTAGGTATGCTTTACCATCATTCAATGTAGCTAGATATTTTCCATCTTTGGATACAGTTAATTGTGAAATATATTCTGCACCAAATCCTATTGGAGTTAAATCCTTTACTCTTTGCATGGTTTCATAATTATAAACTATTACAAAGGTCGAATCTTTCGGCAATGTTGTTGTGAAATTAGTGCGTTCTAATATCAAGTAAGCATAAGGTCTAATTGGATCGATGACTATTTGATTAAATACATAGAACAAATCTTTACCTGAAATTTCATCTTTGGTATTAATCAGTGAATCCTTTTTAATCAAGTTAAAGCTACTAATATCTCTTAGCTCGATAGTTGCACCTAATTTGTCCGTCCCACCAGTAACTAATACAAACCTGTTACTATCAGGAGTAATCGCTAATTTTGGTTGATGAAACGAGTTCATGGGGAAACTTCTTACCAATTCCCCTGTCATTGTTTCCCTTATCTGTATTTGACTGTTTTCTGCCGTACCAGCAAGTAGTATAAATTGGTCTTCCCCTCGAAGAAATTCCATATCATGGATTTCACCAGCTTCGTTAGTCTTATTCCACACAGGAATTATTTCAGCACTAGATAGGGTCGTTGCTAATAGCATCGTTGTAGCTAGTATAGTTATAAGTGATTTTATCATAATATATTTTCAATTATTGTACTACTAATATACTATAAAGACACATGAACAGCAAAAACGTCTCACAGAAAGTGAAAGTTTTTTTTGGGAGGGGCAATTCGGCAACGTTAATAGAGTAATAGTATGTGGGTAATGCAAGTGGGGGATTCATGTCACGACAAGGACTGAAAGGACGTGTCTGCCAAGCTAACAGCATGGGCAGTCTCATTAAGATAGCCACGCTTCGCTCGCTATGACAGAGTTACAAATTTGGTTGTTCAGTCTCTGCTGTCCTTTGACTAAATCCAAAGACATACTTTTCTACTCCTGGTCTCTTCACTTCATTCCGTTCTGTTCAGAGCGACGTGATGTCCTCAGATAACAGTGAACAGTCCAACAGTAATACACTACATAGCGGTAGAAAAGCATAAAAAAAAGCCCATCAAAATTATATTATTGATGGGCTTATATATTTATTAGCTTTACTTCCTATTGAGGAGGAGGCATATTGCTCGGAGGAGTCAATGGTCTTTCTATTTTGATTCCTTCTGTTGCAGCTTTTCCTTCATCAACTGAAGTAGTACCGCCTACGAAGAATAAATTAGTGATTAATGATATTGCCATCAATGCAAATGCAAGACCGATAGTTAATTTAGTCAAGAAATCTGCAGCTCTTCTTGAGCCAAGAACTGAGTTAAATTGACCACCAAGACCAGCCATACCAGATATCATATCACCTTTACCCGGTTGCAATAATACTACGAATGTTAGTAGTACAGATATAAAGATTGCTATTATTATCAAAAAAGTAAACATGTTTTCTATTCCATTTTTATTCAGAACTTCAAACTTAATTAATTTTCCAATTTCAATCAAGATATTTTTCATTTTTTCCACAAAATAATAGTTATTTGATACGTGCTATTTCTTATATTTGAACTCTATGAAAATCATAAACCTATATATTCTAAGATCACACATCGGGCCATTCCTATTTGGGTTCTCTACGGTTGTGTTTATTTTTCTGATGCAATTTATTATAAATTCATTAGATAAGCTCTTGGGTAAGGGTATAGAGACGTCAGTAATTGTTAATGCTATCGCTCTCAATATACCTTGGATGGTAGTGCTTGCTGCACCCATGGGCATTTTGTTTGCTACTCTGATGGCATTCGGTGCTATGTCTGCTAATTACGAAGTGCCTATTATCAAATCATCGGGAACTTCACTTTACTCTATGATGAAACCAGCTATTGGTCTGGGGTTCGTTTTGTCGTTAGTTCTTTTTTGGTTCAATGATACTATTCTGCCCGAATCAAACCACCAAGCTAAAGTTCTAATGAATGATATACAAAGAAAGAAGCCTACTTTTGCTATTCAGCCGGGTGAGTTTTCTCCGAGTATGGGTGGTAATATCATACTTTCTAGGGCAGTGGATTCTGCTACTGGTAGATTGCATGACGTGACTATATATGATTATTCTAGTAATACTCAACAAAACATAATCTCTGCCGATAGTGGTCAGATTGGTTTTTCCAATGACTATACTCATCTTATTATCAATCTTTTCGCAGGGGAAATCCATCAGCGTAATAATAATGATGTGAAAGATTACAAAATAATCAATTTCAAAGAGTATCAGATAAAAATGGAGGCATCGGGGTTCGATTTCAATAGAACCGATGTGAACCTTATTTCGAGGGGTGACCGCGAGATGAGGATACGTGATATGCAAGAAGTAGTTGATGGTAATAAATCGGAAGCTAACTTTGCTCAAAAGATAATAGATTCAATTGCTAAAAAACATCTAGATTATGTGTTAACTGGAAAAGAATATAGAGATAATAGTAAAGATAGTACAAAAAGTAATGACGAATTTGAGATAGATACTAGCCAAAGAAGTATTTTCTCACGAGTTCAGAAGAATGTTAATTTCTTGGCTTCAGATCTAAAAACAAATGCTTATACTATAGAGAACCGTGAAAACAACATAAGAAAATACGAAGTAGAAATTTGGAAGAAATACTCTATACCGTTGGCCTGTTTCGTATTCGTATTTGTAGGTGTTCCGCTTGGTATTCGTACCAAAGGTGGCAATTTTGGTATCAGCGCCGCTATTAGCTTAGGTTTCTATATTATCTATTGGGGCTGTCTGATAGCAGGGGAGAAGCTAGCCGACAAAGGGATAATCTCGCCAGTTCTAGGTATGTTCTTCGCAGATATAATAATATTTGCCGTTGGCGTTGTACTTATGATGAGAATTAACAATGAAATGTTCCTATTCAGAAACCTATTCAGAAAAGAGAAATAGCAAAATCGTGTAAATCTTTCTCATCAATTTCTTTTGTATTTATAGAAAGTGAGTGACTTGAACGGTTAAAGCTAAACTCAACAATGTTTTTGTTAAAATACTCTAATATTTTCAACGAATTTGGTGATGATATAGGCGAAAGTAGATAGCCATTTTTTGTAGCCAGTACTACTGGGTAATTGAATTGGATTTCACCCGATATAATAGTGACTTCTGTATTATTTATTCCTCTGTATAATAGCCCTATATTTTTCTTTTCTGCCAAATCTATCATACCAGGGAAAAGCATTTTAAACCCATTGTTTGCGAGAGTTCTAGCACTAGAATAGGGTATGTTACTTATTGGTTTAGCTTGTTGGTTTTTCTCAGGGTCTGAGCTATAAATCTGATTTACTTTTGTTACTATCTCTATCTCACTCGAATCTAATGCATTAGCAAATAAAGTAGCGCTTAAATTCGAGCTCTCGAAGCCCATAGTAGTAGTGTTACCGTCCGAGTCGGTTGCAATAAACCCTTGTGTAACTATCACTTCTGATTTAAAAGTCAGTTTTTGGATATTGTCTATACTTTTATGGAGATTTAGCTTTGCATTTCCGTGTTCAGAATCTGTTAAAACAAGTAGTCTCGCATCTATGAATTCGTTGTCAATTTGATAGGAATTAAGGAGGCAATGCACAAAATAAGAAGACACTAATTCGCCCAAACTGAGAATTTCATCCATTACTTTCGGAGGAAATTCATCGCTTAGTACTATTCCTTTGGCTCTTTTTGTAAGAATTAATTCCACTTTATCCAAATATGTGAAAAATTTTACACATTCTATAGGCGTTAAAACGGAAGAAAATTCTCTAAATAAGTGAAAAGGAGAGCTATTTTTATCCAAATCAGAGTTAAAATTGAAGTTTTTGAGAGTCGAACTGAGCTTGCCAAAAGCCGAAATGACTAGTAATATAGGGCGTTTAGAGTGATTTATGGTGTTTGCAAAGTCTATAATATTGCTAAGATTAGATAAAGCAGTACCACCTATTTTAATTATTTTCATTTTATATTATTTTTATTTAAGTTGGATACTGTTGCTTAATACATATCCTAAAAAGATTATGTAAATGCAACACGTGTGTAATAATTCGTAACAAATCTAGTCAAAATTTGTTACTTTGTAAGTCGATGAATAGAAAATTAATAATAATATGTTAAACTAATATTAATAGGTGGTAAAATGCGTAATAGCTTACTACAGAAATTGACAACCGGCTTTATAGCGTTAGTCCTAGTGCTAATAGCTCTGCCGTCTGGTAGTCAGGCAATAGCCAAAAACGATAGTCAACTTACGGCTGGTGATTATCTGCAACCCAAAGCTGGTGAAGCTTTGAAAGTGTATAGACCTTATACACCTCAAGTTAACTTCACGAATACTGGTGCGGCTGCCGCATCAAAAATTAACTTCCGTATGGTAGTTAAGGATTCTAAAGGAGTAGAAGTTTACAATAACGTAGCTACTCTAGATCTTATCGAAGGCAATACAACGAAAGTTGTTTCTTTCCCTAAGCTCGTTATCTCTCACTCTGGTGAGTACACGACTTCTACATGGGTAGAAACTTCTGAGTATGACAGAATGGCTAGTCAAACTGCTACTTCTACAATTGAAGTAGAAAAAGGTTTAGCTGGTACTTTTATAATTGGTTCTGCTGAAGAAACTTCTGGCAAAAACAATAAAACTCAATCTAATCATATTGCAAACTTCCCTACAGTAGATTCATTGATGAATTCACTATATAGAGAAGGTATCTCTGCTGACGTTGAGTTTAGATTCACAGATGCTGAATACATAATCAATGCAGCTAACGTACTTGCGCCAGCTTGGGACATGTCTGCAAAAATCATCGGTGTAGGTCCAACTAACGACCCTACAGACGAAGATGGTGTTTACAGAATATCAATGCGTCCAGCTAACAATAGAATTGCTGTTCGTGGAGGTGTTAAGTTCAAAATGAATGCTGCTTCTGGTATCGGTATCAGATTTG
The DNA here is from genome assembly GCA_048267165.1 of Bacteroidota bacterium. Taxonomy (GTDB): domain Bacteria; phylum Bacteroidota; class Ignavibacteria; order Kapaibacteriales; family UBA2268; genus PGYR01. The sequence continues at coordinate 5,960 of JBLWYD010000003.1, read as the reverse complement.
GTCACGAATTACAACCTGCTAACCAAAATGCTGTAATCATCAATTTCCCTGAAAGAGAATATGCTCGTTCTGCTGGTTATATCACTTTTGATGGTGGTTCACAAAAATGTTTTGAATTCGAATTAAATACAACAAATACACTATTCGGTGCTGCTGTTTATTTACAAAGAGGTTCTTCTAATATAGCTATCAAAAACTGTTTGATAACTAACAATGCTCCTCAAATCAAAAACAGTGTTTCTATACCAACTGCAAAGTTTGGCGAAAATAATGGTTTCACTTACGATAGAGATGTATTCAGAAATGCACTTGGTCAGGATATAAGTTATTCTGCGGGTATAGTTTCTAGATCAACTCTTATAGATGCAACAGCATTTATTGGTGATTTGAGAGATACTCTTCAAAATCATAGCAATAGTTTTATTGGTAATGATATCTCTGATTTCGCTGTTGGTATTATCGACATCGGATTAGGTGTACTTAGACACGACTATAGTACTGACCCTAACGTATTAGATACACTAAAAGCATTCTACAACTACAATAACATGATCACAGATAATAGAATCTGGGGTGCATCTAGAACTGGTGTCTTCGTAGGTTATTCTGAAGATACAAAAGTAGAAAGAAACTTAATATGGAATGTATCTGCTCCTGCTGGTACAATGGCAAGTGGTATTGAAGCTGGTGGTAACTTTGCTTCTAACTCTAAAGGTTATCATAACCTAAGATTGAGTATATTAGGTAACAGAATTACAAACTTGACTTCTAATGTTAACTCTACAGGTATTAGAGTAGAGCAAGATAGAACAATCTATGAAACTGGTGAAGGGCCAACTATTTTCCCTCGTTCTGCTGAAACTACTCGTATTGCAAATAACTTTATTTGGAATTTGAGAATCACTAGTGCTAATGCTTCTAGAGCTGGTATCCATTTATTAACTGAAAGAGATGGTAGTCCTGTAACTCCTGATGTTATCTCTTATGTATCTAGAAATGATGATATCATCAACAATACTATATTAATAGGAGCTACTGGTGTAAATAATACTGGTATGACTGTTGGTATTGGTATCCAAAATACTGCTGGTACTAATGTTGTTAATAACGCAATTTCAATTGTTGACCCTAATATAGGTGTTTCTTCTCAAATAGCTGCTGCTCTATTAGTACAAGGTAACTTTACTAATGACGGTATAAATATTGATAGAAACGTTTATTGGACTGGTCAAGATGTTGCTAACCTAGATTTCACTAATTTAGATTTACTTAGATATATAGAACAAGACGAAGATAGAGAAATAGTATCTATGGGTTATAGATTAGAGTATGCAAACTTGAATCAAATTCAAGCAGCAACAAATACTCAAAACAACTCTTTATACGGTAACTTCCCTGCTGATCATGAATTATATCAAAGAAGTGGTATTGAACCATTACTTTATAGAGTAAAAGCTAACCCTACACCATTGAACTCAGTATTAAATAACCGTGGTCAGAATATTGAATGGTTAAAAACTGATTTTGAAGGTGATGTACGTGGTGCTGCTGGTCAAAGATATGATATCGGTGCTGATGAGTTTATCGGTAGATTACACGTATTTGATATAGCTCCTGTTACTTTATTAGCTCCTAGATCTTACAGAGATATTACAACTTCTTTTGCTGATGCTGAGTATATAATGACTGAGGCTCCTATCGAAGTAAAAGCTAATGTAAGAAACAATGGTTCTATACAATATGCTGGTGTTAAAGTATTTGTGAAAGTATATCTTGAAGATGAAAATGGTGTATTCTCTGCTACTCCGGTATTAGAGAAAGATGTATTGGCTACAATTCCTGCAACTGATAACGTTGTATTTGACTTTGGTCTTGCTGATGGTTTAGATGGTGATGATTGGAACCCAATGTCTTATGACGATTTAATCGCTGCTGGTGGAATAGAGTATATAGGTAAAATACCTGCTAAATTTGCTACTATGTCAGCTAACGTTACTCCTAGATACAGAATTGACATTCTTGTAGGTTCTGACCTTGAGAATATAAATAACAAGTATTCTAAAAATGTTAGATTCTACTTGAAGAAAACAAACAGACATTTATTAGTATCATCAGTTAATACTACAGCTGATCCATTAGCTGGTGTAGCTAACGCTACTGCTGGTAAACTTAACTATGATGCTATTATTGAAGGTTTCTCTACTATCGGATTCAAAATAGAATCTTTAGATACTGCTAATTTAGTATATGACTACGATATTTTTGATAGAGGAAGTTGGGAACCAAGAGCTGTAAACTACAAAATGTACAACTTTATGTTCTACTCTGACGCTTACAACTCAGTTCCTTCAAGATTTGAAAAATTAGATATCTATGCTTACCTTAATGCTGGTACTGAAAGATTGAAAAACAACATGGTTGTTTCTACTGAAGAGTGGAGCAAATTGAATACAGATGTTGATTTCCAAAATATAGTACTAAGATCTAACTATGTAAATAGTAATCCATTAGGTACTGGTGCTAGTTATGAAGGTAATTCAATAATTGGTGAAACAATAAGTAAAGACTTTGTTATTCCTATAACAAGACCTACTTACAAAGATTTGGCTAATGTAACTCAATTCTATCCAAATGACCCAAGACCTTTCCCAGCTGTAATTACTGTACGTAACTTTGCAAGTGTTGGAAAGCCTTTAGAAGGTTTAGCATCTTCATCTTACTTATTTAATTTAGCATCACCTTTAGATGATCAAATATTTGGTGCTACTACTATTACAAGAACATACAACATAATACATAACACAGTTGATTGGAGACACTTTGGTGATATCGAAACTATCATCAGAGGTACTATTGATCACTTAGAAAGAAACGAAGCGTCTATCGTTCCTGTTGAACTTGCAGATTTCAATGCTTCTCAAAGCAAAAAATCTGTTGTATTAGACTGGGCTACTGCTTCTGAAAACGGTACAAGTAAATTTGTCGTTGAAAGAGCTGAAGCTAATGGTAATGTAGTAAGTGGTAACTTCAAATCAACTGATATAGAAGTTGCAGCTGTTGGTAAATCTACTCAAATGAATTACTACGGTCCTGTAGTAGATAATAATGTAGAATACGGTAACACTTATGCATACAGACTAAGAACTATTGACTTTGATGGTACTACTGAAGCAATCGATCAAGTTAGAATAGTAGAAGTTAAGCCTGAAGGTAACTTCAACTTTACTGGGATTACTCAAAATCCTGCATCTACTACAACTGACATTCTATTCGAAAATGGAAATAATTCTCCATTGACTTTAGAAGTTGTTGATATGACTGGTAATGTATTATTATCTGAAACTATAAATGGTTTTAAGCATCCATTGAATGTTTCTAACTATGTTTCTGGTACTTATACTGTAGTAATTAGAAGTGCTACTGGTATCCAAACTAGACAACTAAGCGTTGTTAGATAATCTAATTATCAAATACGTTTAAAGTATAAAGACCCATTACGAAAGTAATGGGTCTTTTTTTTTTACTATTTAAATTTAGCGAAAACTTGTGTTATACTCAATCTAAAACATGATTTATTCCTAACGGACTCTATATAAAGCAGGAATTCTAAATATTCTGTTATTTGTATAATCTCTAATTCTACATTCAACCATACTAATATCATAAGAATGTATAGGCATAAATATGAATTTTGTTTGTGCTAGTTAGGTTTTTCCTAATTAACATATATGAAAATAATAATCAACTAATGTCACAAATATGGGTGAATCTATTGAATTTTTGATAAAAAGCAATGTGACTATGCAATATTACATTCGACATAATGTAACAAATGTATAAAAGAGAGTTAAGCCGTATGTATCAATTAATTAAGGAAATAATAGTGTTGAGGGAAATATTATAAATAAATGTTACTGATAGAACTATTATTATTTGCTTAAGTAACAATAGTAGTGTTGTAACCCACTGGTAAACAGTAAATTAAAGCGATTAAGGTGTAACAAAAGTTGAATGAAGTTGTTATTGCTATTAAGAGAACAAAAAATAACTTTTATAAATAACAAATAAAGAGGTGTTAAAATGAAAAAGCATTTTATCCAAAAACTAACTACAAGCTTCTTTGCTATAGTTTTCGCTCTAATTGCCTTACCAAGTGGTAAAGCAGAAGCACAATACTGCGGATTTGAAGCAGTGCAGTATTGGTATGCTTACGCTATGATAAACAGTGTCACTGTAACAGATATAACAGAGGGTTCTGACGTATTACAAAGATTGAATTCTAACTACGATGGTTGGGCTACAATAGATAGAACTGGCGGCCCTTATGAATTTAATATTGGAAACAAATTTGAGATAAAAGTAAACTGGGGAGTCTATTATCAAGGTTACTTAAGAGCTTTTATCGATAAGAATGCTGACCAAAGATGGGAAAGAGGAGTACAAGGCCCGGATAATGAATTTTTAGCTGCAATTTTTATGGCATCAGACTTTAGTTATCCAGCATTGCCTAATTTTAATAGTGTTATACCTATGAATATTCCAGATGATGCCCCAGAAGGTGAGTCTAGAATGAGAATTATGGCTAACTATTATTATTATTCTGATGATGCTTGTAATCTTTATTATCTACCAGGCTATCAATGGGGCTATGGCGAAATTGAAGATTATGCAATAAATTTTGCTGCACCAATTCCAGAGACATATCCTACAGCTGGTAATATTCTATTTAACAAAGAAAAATATGATGGCACTACAAGAACATTTAAAGGTGTTCCTACTGCTTTCAGATTACCTGCAGTTGAACATAAAGGCCCTCAACCAACTGGTAGTAGAATTGAATATTGGATTACTGGCCCATTACCATCTACAGAAGTTGTTTACAGAGCTTTAGATCCACTTACTGGTTCTCAATCTATCAGATATAACTCACCTACTCAAAATTATACTATGCAATCAGCTATTGGCTCTGCATCAGTAGGTACTAATCAAGGAACAGTATTGTTTTCTAAAGGTGGTGAGTACAAAGTAAATGTAAAAATGACAAAAAATTCTGGTAAATCAGCTCAAGGTGTTAAAGTATTTACTGTTGCTAACGATTTTGATATGGCTGTAGCTAACATCGAATCACCAAGAACAAGCAGATTCCCACGTTTCTTCAAATATTTAAGAAACACTAATATCAAAGTTTCTGCATTAGTTCAGAATACTGGTTTGAATCCTGTAACTAGATTTGAAGTAACAGCTAAGATCTACAATGCAAATACTAATGTGTTAGTTGGTAATCAACCAAAAATAGTTTTTGATTCTGATAATGATCCAAGTTTAGAGCCATTATTATCTGGTCAAAAGTTCGAAGCAAATTTTGCAGCATTCCAAACCGCATTTACTGGTGAATATTATGTACAGTTTGAAGTAACTTATACTTATGATCAAGAAAAATACAATAACTACTTCCCTAGACCAGATGGTGAAAAGCATTACTTTGAAGTACAATACAATGATCAATTAACAGCCGGAAGTTTTGATAGCCCTATTGCTGGTGAAGTACTAAAAGTAAACAAGCCAACATCACCGAGAATCGAGTTCTTGAACAATGGTATCTCTGATGCATCTAATATTAACTTCCACATGGTAGTTAAAAATGAAGCAGGCGTAGAAGTTTACAATGAAGTATCATTCTTAGAAGATTTACCACAAGGTAGATATAACAAGAAATTAGTTACATTCCCTAATTTAATAATAAGAGAAAAAGGGTCATACACTGCTTGTGCATGGGTAGATTATCCTTATGACACTAAAAACGATGATGATACAACTTGTATTTCTTTTGAAGTAGAACTAGGTATCCAAGATACAATCACAGTAGGTGGATTGAATGGTGCGGCTAATCAAGAGAACAATGATGAGTTAGTACAATCAGCTAATGAAGATAACAGAGATTTAAGAATCGAATCATCAGT
>JBLWYD010000002.1:0-166381 GCA_048267165.1 Bacteroidota bacterium | reverse complement strand
GTCTATACAGATGGTATGTAATTGTAATTATTATTTGAGAATATAGGCGATTCGTAGAGTCGCCTTTTTTTATGAAAATAGAAATAAAAGATAAAGTATTAAAACAGATAGGCGAAATTGCTGATTCTCATTCTTATGAGATATATGTAGTTGGCGGCTATGTTCGTGACAGAATACTGGGTCTGGCTAAAACAGACTACGACATTACTGTTGTTGGAGATGCTATAGAATTTGCAAATATTGTTGCTAAAGAGTTAAATTCTCATGTAGTCGAGTATGCAAGATTTAGAACGGCCCTAGTACCTTATCAAAAAGTACAAATCGAATTTGTTGGTACAAGAACTGAGAAATACACTGAAGGTTCTAGAAAGCCGGAAGTAAAAGCTGGTACTCTAGAAGATGATATAAAAAGAAGAGATTTCACAGTCAATACAATGGCTGCTTCGCTGAATAAGAAGACTTTCGGTGAAGTTCTAGATATGTTTGATGGAATGAAGGATCTCGAAAATAAAATATTAGTTACTCCTCTTGACCCCATAATAACTTACAAAGACGATCCACTTAGAATGATGAGAGCAGCTAGATTTGCGTCTCAATTAGGATTCGAAATAGAATCTAAATCATTTGAAGCTATAAAGCAACTTCACAAAGAAATAAATAAAATCTCTCAAGAGCGTATAACAGACGAATTCCTAAAAATACTAAAGACTAAAAAGCCAAGTATTGGACTTAACATTCTGATGGATACTGGTTTGCTAGAAATTATATTCCCAGAAGTATATAATTTACGAGGCATAGATAAAGTTGAAAAAGATGGAAGAGTTTATGCCCACAAAGATGTTTTTTATCATACACTTGAAGTAATAGATAATATTTGTGAGATGACGGATAATCTATGGCTCAGATTCGTTGCTCTAATGCACGATATAGCCAAGCCGGTTACTAAGAGATTCCACTCATCTGCTGGTTGGACTTTCCACGGTCATGAGGAAGTTGGTGCTAAATGGCAAAAACGAATTTTCCGAGATCTGAAACTACCAATGGAGCATCACTCTTACGTTGAGAAATTAGTAAGACTACATCAAAGACCAATGGCACTAGTAGATGGTGAGACAACTGATAGTGCTTACCGAAGATTAGCTGCATTCGCAGGTGAAGATTTAGTAGATTTATTTATACATTGCAAAGCAGATATAACTACTAAGAATCCAAAGAAAGTTCAGAAATATCTAGAAAATTACGAAGTAGTATTTGCTAGAATAAAAGAAGTCCAAGAAAGTGATCAACTACGAGCGTTCCAATCACCAGTTAGGGGAGAGGAGATAATGGAAATATGCGATATAAAACCATCTAGACTAGTAGGTCATATCAAAAATGAGATAGAAGAAGCAATACTTGAAGGAATAATTCCTAATGACTATGAGATTGCTAAAGCTTATTTTATAGAAAATAAAGACAAATGGATTTCAGATTTTAATACCTAATCTCTCTTTATCAGTTTAATTTCTTTTGTGTCATATTGATTATTACTATTACTTTTTACATCACTAAAATCCAATATATAAAGCTGTTCGATTATAATTAATGCCTGATCTAAAAGCTTAATTATAGCTTCATTAATTGTACCTTTCACCTTTTGCTTTTCTAGAATATCTTGATAGCCAAGTAAATTCTTCGAATCGGATTTATATCGGAACGAATCATATATTAGTCCATCTGGCTCAACCTCTAAACCATACCCATATTTGAATATATTCTGCATAACACGAGCATAAATTGCTAATTGCAAACCATCTCTTTCACTCTCACTTGTCTTGTAATCAACTATTCTAAATGAGTTGTAATCACTAGCTATATCTATTCTATCAATTTTACCTTTGAAAAATGGATTAACCCCAAGCGTACCCAACTTCTCTTTGTAAAATGGGAATTCCATAGCCACTAAGTAGTAATTTTCAGATATATGCCTGTCAACTATATTCTCAAACCACTTTATCATTATACCATCATATTGCTCATCACCTAGTATAAGTAGTTCATCTAGATTGAAGAACTGATGTTGTGATTTGAATAAACTCAGTTTTTCTTTAACAGTAACCTTAAATAGTTTTATAATCGAATCTTTATCAGATTGTTTTAATTCTAATAAATCAAGTGTGGGGTATTTATTATCAATTGGTTTGATTTGCCCTATAATACAATCTTTATTCGCTGATTTATAGAGGTTAAATGTATCTTCAATCGATTTATGAATCAAGTTACCTAACTCTAATCTAGATAAATATATTTCAATCTCTTCATTGATTTCTAAATTCGCGATATTTGAATAGAAGAAATCATATGTATAATTTTTGAAGCTCTCAATTCTAGATACTGAAAATTCCTCTTGATTGATTTGATCAGCTATCATTCCAACTTTTAATCCAGAATCTATTTCCAAATCAGTTAGTTTTCTATATTCATCCATTTTTTCTCTTATGGCTTCAGATGGCGATTCTAATCCTGCTAGTATCAACTCTCTTCTGTTTATTATAGCTTGTTGCCAATCTAGATTCGAATCTTCTTTATAAATACCGATACCTTCTATTGATTCTAATGGAGTTACAAACTGGCTAACTAGTTTTATCTCATCATTATCTTCTTCGTGTGAGAATATAAAGAATCTTGCATTGTTATTAAGAAACTCATGGTACTGTGCATACTCTTGAAAATAGTGTCTTCGTTCTGAATCTTGTATGATTTTCCCTACAAGCTTATCAGTCTTAAAAGGCACTGGCATCATGCCCTCTATTGCACCAGCCATAATACGTACCTTAAAGTTCATACCTCTAGTTTGTTCTATAGAAGTGACCACAACTCCGTAACCTTTCTTTTCCCTTATTTGGTATCTAGTGATAGATACGATTCCTTTTAGTTTATTTATCAACTCTTCTAGAGTGTATTTTCTAGTTGGGTCAAAATCAAGTTCCAATTGATTAAGTTTTTTAAGTAACTCGAAGAATTTGAACAATGCACGAGCATCTTTTTCCACTCTTTCTGTATAGAAAACCTTATCATTAAATGTTAAATCAGCATCATTAATCCAATCTGTTAGCTCTAATATTTTATCTTTGATTGAGAATGTATGGACTATATTATTGACTAATGCAATGAATTCTTCAATTGTATATTGCTTTGTAATATCTATAATACCAAATTTCTGTTCTAGTAATTTGAATTTTGAAGATGCATCTTCAAGCTCGCTTATTTGATTATGATACTTTCTCAAACTATAATCATTTTCTTTCGTTTCCTTAACAGCCCTTCTAATACTATTCAATCTAGTAGTTAGTTGAGTTAGAAACATGGTAATACCCAATCCTGGAAAACCACCAATTAGTTTGTATTTTTTGGCTAAGTGAAGCAATTTTTTAGGCATATCTATACCTACATCTAAGTATGCTGAGTCAAATACATCTTGCAATGTATCTAATTTAAAATTATTAAGAGGGGCTTCTAGTATCTTAAATATTCCGATAATTACTGGAGATTTTGATAGTTCATATCTATCTGTGATATTTGTAGGTATTTGATTGTCTGCAAAAAACTCTCTCAATAATTCTGAATAAGATCCGACATCTCTCGAAACAACACAAATATCCGATGATTTTAATCCTAGTTCTTTATTAAGTAGTAAATACTTAACTAGTTTCGTGATTCCATAAGACTCTTCTCTTATGTTACTATATGTATAGAGTTCAATATTGTGTTTATTGTCTTCAACTATTAATTGAGTTGATATATCAAATCCTAAGTCAGTTTCTAATTGGCTTGTATCTATCCTTTTCTTGTCATAAGAGTATGGAGTAAATCCTATTTCTAAAAGGTCATTAACAAAGAAGTTATCATTACCTATAAACGGGCCTTTCTCAATTGAAAAGTTTGAGCGAATTACTATTTCATTATTTGACAATGATAGTACTTCTAATAAATCAATATCAGGTTTCCTGAAATTAATAAAGTTGTTGAACAATAACTGCTTGTTTGAAAATGATTTGTTGACTTTAAGGTTGTCAATCAAAAGTTCAATTGCTAATGGATAGTCATACAAATTTAATGTCGAGAGCAAATTCTCATAGTTCTGCATTATAGAACACAAGTCTTTTAGTCTATCATTATCGTGTTTACCTTTGTCAATATTATCCAACAAATCTTCATAGATATTTTTAGCACGAATTCCATCTTCTCTCAATCCTCTAATTATCGAAGAAATCTGAGTAATATAATTATAATTATTCTTTGATGATAATTTGAGGATATCACTGTTCTCAATTGATTTTACTATAAGCTCATTCTCAATTAATTCATCTATAATCTCTTTATTTAGTAGTTCCTTAGATAAGAAATTAATGAAATTTCTGAATGAAAAAACACCTGTTAAGTGGAAAGCTTTTCCTGATTCTTTTAATAATGATACATTCCATTTCTGAGATAGTTTCTCCGTGGAAGTAATGAGTATTAATTCATCTTGTTCAACTTTCGATTTGATGAACTGCTCTGGGCTTAATAAAGTCTTAGAGTTTATATTTGTATTTGCAAAAAACATTATACAGCTCTAGTTTTATACTCATTTAATAAATCGATTAGTATATCAGAGTATTCATTGTCTCTTATTTCTTTTATCAATCTAAATACAAATTCAAATTTCTCTTCTATTAGATTTCTGATTTCGTCTATTATTCCTAATTCTTCTAGTAATTCTTTCATAAGGGGTACTTCACTTTCATCAAGTCCTGAATTCTTGAAGAATTTATCTAGTAATTCTTTATGTTCTATAATTTCTGCTTTCTCTCTAGCTTTGATTATCAAGTAAGTTTTTTTACCTTCTATTATATCTTGACCTGTCTTTTTACCAAATTCTTTTTGTTCACCAATAATATCAAGTAGGTCATCTTGTAATTGAAATGCTTTACCTAACTCATTCCCAACTAGAGCTAATTTGTCTAATTCTTCATCAGTCGCATTTCCTGTTATTCCACCTATTACAAAACTTACTTTAATAAGTGAACCTGTTTTTCTTTCAATCATCATATCATACTCTTCTAAGGTTATATCATCTCTAGTCTCAAAATCTAGATCATAACCCTGTCCATCGCATACTTCTATTAGCCCCGAATTGAATACATTCATAGCTTTCATACCTTGCATTGGTTCTAAACCAATTTTCAATCTTTTGCACGAAAGTCCTAATATCAAATCACCTAATAGAATTGCTGTTGTATCATCATATTTCTGATAGATAGTTTCCTTACCTCTCCTTAGAGGAGATTTATCCATAATATCATCATGAACCAAAGTAAAGTTATGTAGTAATTCTATAGCTGTACCTTGGTTAACGGCTAAGAGATAATCTGAAGTAAACATAGCACAACTTAATGTTGTCATTAACGGTCTGAATCGCTTACCACCATTACTTACAAGATACTTATATGAGTCTTTTAGTCTTTCAGTATTAATGTCTTTTTCAATTTCCATCAATCTATTATTAACTTCGTTGATTATATTTTCTGTTATTTGAATTTTAGTTCTCATTAATCGATATTCCTGATAAATAAATTTCCTGGTAGTTGTCTAACCATGGAGTTAAATTCTAATGTTAATAAATTTACTTGAACATTCATTATTGGCATTTCAATACCATTTGCTATTTCGTCTATATGCATTGGCGAAAACGTAAGGAAATTGAAAATCTTTTCTTCATCCTTATTATTGAACTCCAACGCTTTTGAAGTGTTACTATTGCTAATTTGTGAAAAGCCAATATGCTTTAATATTTGTTCAACACTAATAGCTGGAATTGCCATTTCTCTCTCTATTAATGTGTTTGTTCCTTTGCTTTTTGATTCGAAAATACTTCCCGGTACTGCAAATAAATCTCTGTTCTGCTCTACAGCAAACTTTGCTGTCCAGAGAGAGCCACCTTTTGCATCACTTTCTATAACAATCGTAGCTTTCGAAATCCCACTAATTATCCTATTTCGACTAATGAAATAAGGGGGGAGAGCGTTGACTCCAAAAGGATAAGAACTAATAATACAGCCACCATTCTCAATAATTTTCTTAGATAACTTCTTGGATCTATCGGTACTTATTTTATCAATACCTGAAGCAATGACTGCATAAGTTATCCCATTGCTTTGCAGAGTTTTATCGTGAGCATAGGAGTCAATTCCATAAGCTAAACCGCTTGTGATAATTACTCTGTTTTCAACTAGTTGACTAACAAATTTTTCTACAACTAATCTTCCATAATTCGTAGCTTTCCTCGTCCCAACTATTGAGACACTGACGTTCTCAGAATCATACAGTTTACCTTTACAGTATAGAACTGGTGGGGGATTAGCTATATTCTTTAATAATGCTGGGTATTGTTCATCTTGGATAGTTATAATCTGAGATTCATATTTATCAGCTAGTTCTATTTGTTGGTCAGCTTTATCTAAGTATTCATTATTTAAATCAAATAGAGAAGCTTTCTCAAATTTTTCTTTGAACTGTTTCCCAATTTTAGAATTTATAATACTGTCTATTGATTTAAAATTCTCAACGTAAAATAATAAATCTTTATTACTAATCTCTTTAGCTAAACTTAATGCTATAATTTCCTTCTTATTCATTGTATAAATTAACTATAAATTGAAAAAAAAACTAAGGTGTGAATAAATAGCATAGATTAAATTCAATTATTTCTATAATTTCAGATTATAATCTTCTCAATAAATAGAATATCAATTAAATGACTAATAAATTTCAAAAATACTTATCAGAAATCGTCTATGGTGGAATTGATGGGAGTGTGACAACTTTTGCAGTAGTTGCAGGTGCTGTAGGTGCTGATTTGGGTTCTTCGGTTATTCTAATACTTGGTTTTGCTAATTTGGTTGCAGATGGATTTTCTATGGCCGTTGGAGCATACCTATCATCGAAAGCTGATCATGAAAAATTCCATAAAATAGAAGATTCAGTTGAGAATAGTTTCGAGTCACATAGAAATAATGACAGAGCGGAAATCGAGAAAATATATAAATCGAAGGGACTTACAGGAGATTTATTAGAAAAGTTAACAAGTGAAACAGTATCTAATAAGAAATTATATATAGATTTTAAGATGAAGGAAGTAAATGAAATGATTCATCCAGACCTTACTTCATTTAATATCGGGCTTGCTACATTTATTTCATTTTTTATAGTGGGACTCATTCCACTTTCGTACTATGTCTATGAATATATTATAGATGTGCAGTCTGATGATAGTTCGTTTCTAATTTCATGTATTCTTACATCAATAGCTTTTATGCTAATTGGTTATTTTAAAAGTTATATAAACAATAGAAATAAATTAAAATCAGTGCTAGAAACATTGTCTCTAGGTGCTATTGCAGCAGGATTGTCTTATTTATTAGGTAGTTTCTTAGAAGGATTGATTATTTAATTGCTTCTTCTAGACCTTCTATTTTGTCTATATTCCTATCTAAGAAATCTTTAGATTTAATATACTTAAGATAAATGGTTACTCTTCTATTTTCATTAGCAAATGGATTTGCCTTATTAACTAATTCTTTGTCTGCATATCCGGAAACTATGCTTATCTGTCCATTCCAGAGTCCTTTTGATTCCATATACTTTCTAGTTGAGTTAGCTCTATCTGAGGACAAGTCCCAGTTGCTATATCCATTAGAATTTCCATATTTTCGACTATCTGTATGTCCTTGTATCTCAACTGAATTAGGTAGCTTTCCTATTTCTTTTGCTAGTAAGGCAATTATCTTTTCACCCTTCGGATTTATTTTGGAGCTACCTACTTCGAAGAATAGATTCTCATTATTTTCAACTAGTTCAATTTTCAATCCGTCTTCTGTAAAAGTAAATTTGACAGATTCAGAGAAATCGGAAAGCCCTGCAGTTGAACTTATCATTCCTTCAATGAAATCTTGTAATTCTTCTGCTGAAGACTTCAAGTCTTCAGCAGCTTCTATACTATCTCTGATTGCCTCATTCTTTAATTTTTCAAGTGATTGAGAATCACTATCTATATCATTGTCTTCTATATTTCCACCACCATCGCCTACCATCTCACCTAAAATACTTCCTGGTATTGGCTTAAGTCCTGACTCAGTAGCTACAGCTCTTTTACCAGTTACAAAACTAAACGCACCAGGATCATCGAAATATGCTTGAATCTGGTCTTGAGTTTCCTCACTTGCTGAAAGAATCCATAATACAATAAATAGTGCCATCATCGCAGTTACGAAGTCAGCATAAGCAACTTTCCAAGCCCCACCGTGATGTCCACCTGAAACTTTCTTTATTTTCTTTATTATTATGGGTTGTAGTTGTTCTTCATCAGCCATTATCTTTTCAATGCTCCTTCAGCTTCTTCGAATGTTGGTCTAAAGTGTGGTTCTATAACTCTTCTTCCGTATTCTATCGCTATAGTAGCAGGTAAACCTTTAGAGAAAGCTAAAAGTGAAACTTTAATACAAGTCATATATGAACCTTCACTTTCATTCATTAACCCGATATTTCTAGCAAGAGGTCCTGCAATACCGTAAGATAATAATACCCCAAGGAATGTCCCTACTAAGGCTGCTGCTACGTGTGCACCAACTGTCTCAGCTCCTTCACTTACAGAGCCCATTGTTATAATTACTCCTAGTACGGCAGCAACAATACCAATCGCTGGAAATGCGTCAGACACTGTATTTAAAGCATGAGCTACTTCGTGTTCTTCTTTGTGTAGTGCTTCTAAATCAATGTCCATAAGTTCTTCTAAATCGTGAGGAGGAATTCCACCACTCAATAATACTTTCAAAGTATCACAAAGGAAAACTACAGCATGATGATTAGCTAGGAATGAAGGGTATTTTGAGAAAATAGAACTACTCTTTGGTTCTTCAACGTGTTTTTCTAGTGCAATTAAACCTTCTTTTTTTGCAAATTGAAATGTCTCGTAAAGTAATTGTATTAAGTCTAAAAATGCTTCTTTACTAACATCTGCTCCTTTCATAGTCTTCATAACACCCGCAAAAACACCTTTAACTGTATGCATAGGATTAGCTATTAGCATTGACCCAAATGCTACTCCACCGATAATAATAAATTCGCTTGGTTGAACAAGAACTAATAAATTACCACCATGCATCATATATCCACCGAGCATGGATGCCATTACTAAAACTAAACCTATAATTACGAACATTATTTACCTGTTTTGATTTTGATTTTTTCTTCCAAATCGAACCTATCTGGTTCCAATTCCAATGCTTTGATATACATTTCTTTGGCTTTCTCAAATTCTTTAGTCTCTATATATATGTCACCTAAGTGCTCATATACTTCAGCAGAAACATTACCAATTTCAATTGCCTTTATGATGTTTTTCTTTGCTTCTTGAATATCTCCTAATTTGTATTTTATCCAACCATAAGTATCGAGGAATGCTGAGTTATTAGGAGATTCCTTTAAAGTTTCAGAACTCATTCTTAATGCTTTTTCTAATTCTTTTCCAGATTTTGAAAGTGTATAAGCATAATTATTAAGCAAATATGTATTATTACTGTCTATGGTATAATGAAGTTCATAATAATATAATGCAGAGTCAAGATTGCCACTTGCGTCAAATGTCTCTCCAATCATTGTCAGAGTTACATAATTATTATAAGTACTGTCTTTTTCAAGTATATGCTTATAGTTTTTGATAGTATTATTATATTCTTTCAGCATAAAATAGTTCATACCTGTTAGGGTATAATAATAGAGTTCTTGTTTCAAACTATCGGCAGATACAGCTGATAAAATTTCAAGTGAACGCCTATACTCTTTATCAAAATAATAAACTTCCGCTACACCTACTCTTAAATCGGAATTTTCATCTACAATCTTTAGTAATCTATCGAAAAAAGTATCTCTTTTAGTGGAATTACCAAAATTTGACGCTAAAAGGCCTGTATAATACATTAATTCGGAATTGAAAAGTAGAGTTCCATTTATTCTATTCAAGAATTTATTAACCAAAATAGTATCAGATAATTTATTTTGCATTATTGCAGAGGAAAGAAGTATATAGTAAGTCTCTTGTTCTTGACCGAAGTATAGCGTATCAATTACATCCATATAATCAATGGCTTCTTCAAATTGATTATTCTCAAGGTAAATCTGAAATATTTCTCTAGATAATTGAGTATTGAATGGCTGTAATTTTTGCTCAGCTTTTAAATTCTCTACTAAACTTTCCAGTTTACCTAATCTTTTGAACAGTACTATTTTTCGTTCGTTTATTAGATCTTTGTAGTTTGGCGAATATATAGAATCATAAATTCTAAGAGCTTCTTCTGGATTTTCTGTTTCAATAATCAGTGCTTTTGTTAGTAGTCTGTCCGTAGTTGTTTCTAGATCCAGTGCTTGACGATTTGTAATCTTTGCTTTTTCTATTTCACTTCTATAAAGGAATATTTCTGTCAGAAGATCATAAGCCTGTACAAATTTAGGATTGAGCTCTGTAGCTCTATACAAATGTTCTTTTGCTATGTCTATCTTACGTATTTCTAAATATGATTTAGCAATAGCGTATTCTATAGCTGCGGAACTATCATATCTAAGGGCTTCTTGGAATTCTATAATTGAGGCAGCATATTCTTTTTGTTGTTGTCTGAGTGTTCCAGCAATAAGATATGATCGGGCTTGACTTTCAAAATAGCTAGTATCAAATTTGGTGACATTATTCATATCACTAATTACTAGCTGATTGTACCTAGCTTGATTAGAGTTAAACCCGCTGCTGCAAGCGGATAAAGTTATAATTAGGATTGATAATATTAGACGCATAAACCTTAAAAAAATAATAAAAAAAAACCTCTCAAATTGAGAGGCTTTAAATTAAGAATTTTTTAGCTCTTTCATCATTGCATTGTAACCTTTTTTATCTAAAGTTTTCAATGCTTTCGCTGTTGCCTTTACGGTTACCCATTTATTTTCTTCAGGTATCCATATTCTTTTCTTTTGCAAGTTTGGCATAAATCTTCTTCTAGTCTTATTATGAGCATGAGAAACATTGTTCCCACTCATTGGCCCTTTGCCTGTTAGCTCACATATATTAGCCATTTTCCCACCTATTTTGAGTTTTGTTATATCAAAGACCACAAATATAGTAATAAATAATTTTTAATGCAATTAATTATACTTGAGGGTTTTATAATTTATCCTTAGTTTGGCTTTATGTTTAAAACAAAAGATATAATTTCGAAAATAACTATTCTAATCGGTATAATCGTATTAGCTTATTCTACGGTAATATTTATTTCATACGAAGAAAATTACGAAAGTAGTGAAGTTGTTGAAGGTAAGGTGCTTGACTATCATAAAAATGAAAAAGGTTTTAATGTACCTATCATTGAATATGTTGTAGGTCAGGATACCTTTGAGTTAGATAGCAAATTGGAAATAGGAACCTATCCAAAAGAAAATAGAGTTAGTATAGAATACAATACTAATAAACCGAGTGAAGCAGTTATATATGAGAGTTATAAGAAATATGGTATACCTGTCTCTATCGCCACAATTGGTGCTATGATATTAATATTCGGATTTATTATGCTTTATTTTTCTTGGAAGAGACGAGTTTAGAATATTCTTCAATCATTATTTTGACGTTTAATTTCCAAGTGTGCTTATCTTGAATGAAATTGCGGGCTTTCCGACCTAATTCCTTTCTTAATTTATCATCATTAAATAATTTTATTATTTGTGTTACATATTCATCAATAGTATTTGCTCTTATAAGACCTTGTGCTTCAGTTGCCTCGATTCCTTCTGCTGAAACATCCGTTGCTATTACGGGCAATCCCATTGACATTGCCTCTAATATTTTAATCCTAATACCGCCACCAACAAAAAGAGGAGCAATATAAATTTTAGATTGATTCATATAAGGTTTTACATCATCTACATACCCTAACTTGTCAACCCCAATCTTCTTGTATCCACCAAATTTATCGGGCGGATTTTTACCAATAATACTTAATTTCAAATCCGGGAATCTTGAAAATAATTTAGGTTGCACATTTTCTAAAAACCATTGAACAGCATTTACATTATGAAACCAATTAAATGTTGTTGCTATTACCATCGAATAAGGTATTTTTTCAACTTCAATATCAGGTTCCCATTCATCAATATCTACTCCTGCACTTGCAATCACAATATTCGCGTTGGGAGAAATGTCAATTGCCCTATTTTTGTCTTCCTTAGTTATAGCAAATGATACATCTGAGTCATTAATGAATTCAGATTCTAATTTTTTTAATAAACGATATTGCTGCCCTATGAATATTCTTTTAGGATTGAACTTACTTAACTCATCATAAAATCTTTTCCAGATTAAATACTCTATATTATGTAAGCGTAATCCAACAGGTATTTTATATTTAGTAGAGAGTTCAAGAGCAACTCTTACCATGTTGCTATGGTCGGCATGAATAACATCAATTGAATAAATATCAACTAATTTTTCTATTTTGTCTGCTAAAGAAGGGGAGTATTGTTTCTCTATATAGAGTGATTTATTTTTAAGAAAATGACTGAAAACTCGGAACTTAGTGTTCTTAGTATCCATTTGAATTATGCTTATATTCCCGTTCTTTCTATATTTTTCTATTTGGCTCTTTTCTATAGTAAACCTTGACATACATACCATTTCAACTTCATTTCCTTGCTCCAGAAATTGATAATATATATTAGCAATACCTATTCTCCCACCATCATCAGGGGGGAAAGGGAATTGTGGTGTTAGTTGAAGAATTCTCATTTGAATTTATTCTTTATAAATGAATAGAAGCCGGAGTAATATTCATTTTTACCGATAACCCGTTCAAAATCTTTACTTGATACTGGCTCTCTTTCGTCTCTCCAAGTCTTGATAATAGTAACTATTGATTGGAAAAAATATTCCACCAAAAAGGAGAATTTAACTCTTTGCCCTAGTCCAATTAATAACTGGCCAAAGTAGCAAATTACTAAGTTAAACATTCTTGAAAATGGATAGAATTTTACGATTATTCTTAGATTCTGAGTTGAAATCTTTACCCATCTTTCACTTCTATTCCTATCATTCTCACTTGAATAATGCAAAGTCCTAATATTTGGAAAATGTTTTATTGTCAGGTTATTTTTCAAAGCTCTAATACTTAAATCGAGCTCTTCCATTCCAAATTCCCAATAATAACCAATTTTATCAAAGACACTCTTTCTAATGGCACTTCCTGGGCCAGAAAAACTTTTGACTGGATAACCATCTGCTTCATTGCCTTCAAATTTATTTAAAGTACAAAGGTCTATTTCAGCAAAGTCTTTTTTTACAAGCGTTTCGGTAGTAGAAATAATGTCTAAATTTGGTTGATCTTTAAATATTTGAGCTATTCTTTTAAAAGTATCATTACTTTCTGGGTGAGAATCACTATCTGTTCGCCAAATAATCTCACCAGTAGCTTGACTTACACCTAAATTCTGAGCGAGAATATTGAGATTAATTGGTAGAAAAGTATAGATTACTTCAGGATATTCATTTTTTATCATGTCTCTTGTTCCGTCATCCGAAGCATTATCAATAACAATAACTTCAAAATTATCATAATCTTGACTGTAAAATCCATCAAGAGTGACTCTCATATCATCTTTACGATTTTTAACACATATTACGACACTTATTCTCATACAGAAAAGATATTTTGGTAAATTAGATAAGTAATTAGTGCAAAATATTAATAAAAAATGTCATAAATAAATAATTGAATGTTTTATAAAAACTCGAACAAAGAAGACCACAGAATAAAGAAACCATATATCCCCTTATTTCTATTGGTAACAATAATAATAGGTGGAACTATTGGATATAATATTATATGGACTGAAACAGATTCTAATATAATAGATGCACTTTATATGACTATTATAACTATAACTACAGTTGGTTATGCTGAAGTATTTCCTTTGGATACAACAGGTAGAATATTTACAATGATAATAGGCGTATTGGGAATAGGTAGTCTGTTCTATCTTTTAAGTATTTTTATGGAAAATCTATTCACTTATCAATTATTAAACATTAGAGGAAAGAAGAAAGTGCAAAAAAGACTCGATAAATTATCAAACCATATTATTGTAGTTGGTTATGGTAGAGTAGGGGAGTTAGCTACCCAAGAATTAATTGATAGAGATATTGAATTTGTAATAATTGATAGAGAAATACCTGACGAACTTAAAAATCTTAGTAATGTAATATCTATTGAAGGCGACGCAACTGATGATGCCGTTCTTTCACTTGCTAATGTAGAAGAAGCAAAGTCCTTAATAGTTGCTACTGCTGATGCATCTACTAATCTTTTTATAGTTCTGAGTGCAAGAGAGTTAAATGAAAATGTATTTATTATTTCTCGATCGGATAACTCTTTGCTAGAGAAAAAGCTTATACGAGCGGGTGCAGATAGGACTCTCAATCCTTATTCTGCTGGCGGACAGAAAATGGCAAATATAGCAATTGATCCACAAATTATGGACTTCATTGATTCAAATCTAGGAACTAAGGACGGTGATTATCTGAAAATAGAACAATTCGAATTATCCGATGGTAATGATTGGCATGGTAAAACTCTAAAAGAATTAGACATACGCCAAAAATCGGGAGTAACAATAATCGGTGTAATTAGGGATAACGACACAAATCTAAATCCTTTTGGGGAGTTTGAACTAAAATCAAAAGACCAACTAGTCGCAATCGGTACGAAAGCTCAGTTAATGAAATTCAATGAACTTTCTAATAGCTAAAAAATTAAATATTTAAAGGTTCATTCAATTCTAGCCAATGGTTAATCGTTATATCAGCACTAGAAATTTCTGGATTCTTTCGGTCGAACTCAGATTCAACACCTGTGAATAAAACTGATACCATACCTGTGTTATTTGCACCAACTACGTCTGTTCTTTCTATATCACCAATATGCAATGAATGAGCTGGATCAGTATTTAATTCATGTAATATAGTATGAAATGCTCTTTCATGAGGTTTACTTACACCAGTTTCATTACTAAAACTAAATGATGTAAAGTAATCAATTATATCATTATCAGCCATTAACTTTCTTAAGTGAGTACCTGGTGAATATCCCGTATCTGATATTAATCCAAGCTTATACTTTTCTGCTAGTTTGGGCAGAATCTCTTTTACACCGTCAATCAAAACAGGTGGATGTTCGAATAAACTATCTTCATATGAGGTAACGATTCTTTCAAATGCATTTTTATCATTTGGTATGTTTAGGTGTGAAAATATTACTTGAACTAACTCGGAACTTTCAGGAGTTCGCATTTTATTTATCCAATGATCTTCGAAATACAACCAACTTTCACTTATTGCCTTATCTAAATCAGTCTCTAGAATGCTTAAACCTAGTTTTGTTGTTTCTTCTAAGAATATATCATTCCTATATTTATATCTTCCTTCGTGATTCACAGAATCAAATAATGTATTCCAAAAATCTATTGTTATAACTTTTATATCTTTCATTTTTTATTCTTATTTTTAATTATTTTATCGAATGTATATGCAGACGGACAAAGGTGATTAATAACGCATTTATCACAAAGTGGTTTTTTAGCATCACACACTTTCCGTCCATGTTGTATCATATAATGAGTGAACATCACCCAATCTTCTTGTGGTATTAAATCCATCAACTCAAATTCTATCTTAACGGCATTGGTAGTAGTTACAAACCCTAATCTGTTTGAAAGACGGCTAACGTGTGTATCTACAACAACCCCATCTATTCCAAAACAGTGTCCCAAAACAACATTTGCGGTTTTACGCCCAACTCCGTCGAGGCTTAATAACTCATCCATAGTACCAGGTACTTCACTTTCAAACTCTTCAACTAATTTCTTAGCGGCACCTTTTATATTCTTAGCTTTATTCTTATAAAAACCTGTAGAATAAATATCTTTCTCCAAATTCTCGAGCGGAATTAGAACATAATCTTCAGGTGTTTTATACTTTAGGAACAGAGATTCTGTGACTATATTAACTCTAGCATCTGTGCATTGTGCACTAAGTATAGTTGCTATTAGTAGTTCAAATGGATTAGTATAGTTAAGTGCTATCCTAGCATCTAGATGTTCAAGTTTTAGAATATCTAAAATCTCCTTCATCCTTGCTTTTCGAGAAACTTTACTTTTTGAAAAATTCATTCTCTCACCGTATTACAAATCGAATCATCAGTGTTGCGATAATAAATATATGTTGGTATATCTGTTTTCACTATTCTCATTTTCTTTCGTTCAAATTCTTCATACATTTTACTATCTTCGCTGTAAGAAATATTCTCATCAAAAAGCTTTAAGCTATCTTCTAATAGACAATTAATAAAGAAAGTTCCACCAATTATACACTCAGTTAGGTCAATTAATTTACTAATGTCATTTTTATCAGGAACTTTACTGTTGCCAATAATATCTACTCCACCGTGAAGCAAATCAATACTTTCATCTTTTAATATTTCAAATCTACTTGATAGATGGTTTGTTTTAAATTCATCATCAGAATCTAGGAAAGTTATATACTTTCCCTTGGCTTTAATTATTCCTACATTTCTAGCTTTGGCTACACCACTATTCTTATCGGTTTTGAAATATGAAATACGATTATCTACTAAAAATGGTTTGATTAGTGTCTTAGTATCATCTGTACTACAATCATCAACAACAATAAGTTCCCAATTATCCGAATCCTGATTTAAAACGGAATCTATAGCTCTAACTATAAGTTTTTCTCTATTATATGTAGCAATTACTATAGAAAAAAATGGTTTCATATATAATTCGTTATAACTTTAGTAAATTTGTTTTTATTTCAATTACAATATAAAGAATATGGATTTAATACAGTTTTGGACAATACTTTCTGCTAATGGAATAGTACTAGATCAAAAGCAAAGAGAAAGAATAGAAAGATATGCTAATGAATTATTACATTGGAATTCAAAAGTAAACTTGATATCAAGAAAAGATGAAGAAATGATTTTAGAATCTCACATATTACATTCACTATCTATACTAAGATTCATAAACTTAGACGGAAAATATGAGTGTATGGATTTAGGTTCTGGTGGAGGATTACCTGGTATTCCTCTTACTATAGCTTCTCCTAAAATAAATATGTTATTGCTTGATTCTATAAAAAAGAAGATGAAAGTAACAGAAATGTTAGCTCAACATACTCAGCTTAGAAATATAAAATCTAAAGCTGAAAGAGTTGAGGTGATAGCTAATCAAAAAGAATATCAGAAGAAGTTTGATTTTATATTTGCTCGAGGTGTAGCTAGACTAAACCTAATACAATCATGGGTTTCTCCAATGTTAAAAGAAGACGGAAAAATTGTCCTTCTTAAAGGGGGAGATCTGGCAGACGAAATAAGTGAAGCTAAAAAGCATAATAAAGCACTGAAAGTAGAAATGCATGATTTGGATTTGATTGCTTTTGACCATTTCGCAAAACTACAAAAGAAGATATTAATCTGCAGTTTTGATAACAATTAATGCTTAGAATCGTAACATACACAATGCGATTAATAACATTCATATTATTATCAATCCTTTTCATCATTCCCCTTCATTCTGCCGAAAAAATAAAAATAGGTAGAGTGAAATATTCTGGTGGCGGTGATTGGTATAATGACCCAACAAGTGAAGTTAACCTATTAAGTTTTGTAAAGAGTAATACAAATGCTCTTGCAGAACCAGTATATGAGTATGTAGATTTAAAATCTGATAATCTATTTGACTATCCTATACTCTTTCTAACTGGGCATGGTAATGTAAATTTTTCTGGAAAAGAAGCAGAGAACCTAAGACTATATTTAGAAAATGGTGGCTTTCTTTATATTGATGATGACTATGGTCTTGATCCATTTATTAGAAAAGAAATGAAAAAAGTATTTTTAGATAAAGGGTTTCTTGAAATACCATTTTCACATCCTATATATACTATTCAGTATGATTTTTCATCTGGGCCTCCCAAAATACACGAACACGACGATAAGAAGCCACAATCCTTTGGAATATTCATAGATGAAAGATTAGCAGTTTTTTATACTGCTGAAAGCAACCCTAGTGACGGATGGGCAGACCCAGAAGTACATAATGACACTCCAGAAATGAGAGAAAGAGCTTTAAAATTCGGTACAAATATTATAATATGGGCATTGATGAATTAGAATGATAAACTCAGAAATAAAATACAATTCACTTATACAAAGATTAAAAAATACATATAATAAGCAAAGTATGCTTGATTTAGTTATGTATTTAGTCGGGGGTGTAAGTATTATTTCTGTGATATTTGTACTCCTATCATTAATTGAGTTCTTTGCAAATGGTTCAATTGAATTTAGGACTGATTTATTCTATGCTTTCATTGGATTATCAATTGCGTCTCTAATTACAGCTTTTGTTTTATATAAAAGAAAGTATAGAATTAAAGGATACGACTCTATATTAGCTACTTCTAATAGAGTAGGTAACTACTTCCCACAGATTAGAGATAAGCTAACAAACGCTCTACAAATCTACAGTCAAGTAAATACAAGTCAAGGCATATCGATTGATTTGGCAAACTATGAGCTAGAATCTATTTCAACTAAAACACTAGATTATAATTTCAATGATATTATTGACAAAAAGAAATTCAAAAAATACATTATACTATTCCTTTCAATTACTATTTTAGGAGTAATTCTCACTACTATACCTGGATTAATATTGAATCCTGCTGCGAATAGAATTATTAATTACGACAAATCATTCATTCCAGCTGCACCATTTGAAATAACTTTGAACTCGAAGAGTAATAATGTTTTGAGAGGGGAAGATGTAGAGATAGTAATATCCTCGACGGGAAATAGCCCAGATAAATTGACATTATTTATTAAAGAAGATAATCAAGACGAATACGATAAGTTAGTTATAGAAAGAAATTCTGATAAAGAATATATATACAAATTAGCCTCTATTAAGAATTCAGTTTCATATTTTGCAAGTACTCAATGGTATAACTCATCTATCCAAACAAAGATTGGTAAAGTAAATGTTAGCGAGAGACCAGTAGTAAAAAGAATGACAGGCAAGGTATCTTATCCTTCTTATACTGGAGAGAGACCAATTGATTTCGACATAAATACAGCGGATATAGTAGCAATAAATGGTAGTAGAATTACATTTAACTTGGAAGCTAATAAGAGTATCAAGAAAGCACTGATGATATTCAATTCAGAATCTTCGATAACGGATTCGAATGGAATTGTTAGTGAAACATTAAGTAAATCAGATACTATCGCATTATCAGTAAAGGACACTAAAGCTAATCTCAACTACACTATCAGAAAATCTGGATATTATTTTTTCAAACTATATGATAGTAACGGAATAGATAATGAAAATCCAATTAAATATAGTATCATAGCTACATCAGATAATAGTCCCAATATTACTCTAATTAATCCATCTGAAAACGTGCAATTGTCTGAGAATGCTCTTATACAGATTGATACAGAGATAATGGATGACTTTGGATTTACGAAGTTAAAATTGAATTATAAGTTAGTAAAGTCGAATTATGTAGCTCCGGATAAAGATTATAAATCTATAAATATAAGTATAAAGAAGTACGAAAAGTACCAATTAGCTTCATATATGTGGGACTTAAATTCACTTGGGATTACTCCAGAAGACGAATATGAATTTTATCTAGAAGTTTTTGATAATGATATAGTAAATGGGCCTAAATCAGCTAGAACAAGGATTCTATCGCTTAGATTACCTTCACTAGAAGAAGTTATTGCTTCATCTGAACAGGCTCAAAAAGAGATTGAAAAAGATCTTTCTGAAGTATTAAAAGATGCTCAAGAATTGAAGAAGAATATGGAAGAGCTCAAACAAGACTTGAGAAAAGACTTCAAAAAGAAAGAGATGAACTATGAGCAAAAGAAAAAAGCAGAAGATATAGCAGACAAGCAAAAACAAATTTCTGAGAATGTAAAGGATTTACAAGAAAAGATAAATGAAACGGCTAAGGAAATGCACGAGAATAAAGTGCTTTCTCCAGAAACATTAGAAAAGTTCATGAAATTACAAGATTTACTGAAGCAAGTAGATATGCCTGAACTTAGAAAAATGCAAGAAAAGATGAATAAGGAGTTAAAGAATATGACTCCTCAGGAAATGCAAAAAGCACTTGAAGATATGAAATTCGACGAGGAGCAATTCCAAAAAAGCATAGAGCGATCTATGAAAATGCTTGAAAGAATGAAAGCAGAACAAAAAACAGACGCTATAAAAAAGATGGGTGAGAAGCTCGAAAAAGACTTAGATAACTTAATGAAAGAAACAGAGAAATCTGATTCGAAGAATAGTAAGGAAAATGAAAAATTAGCAAAAGAGCAAGAGAATCTTAAAAAGGATTTGGACAAGTTAGAGAACCAGATGAAAGAGCTTGAAGATATGCTGTCTAAGCAAGAAGATATGCCTATGGATAAACTTGATGAAGCTAATAAAGAGCTAGATAAGCAAGAAACTTCTGAGCAAATGGAACAATCTGAACAGAATCTTCAAAAAGGTGATAAACAAGAAGCTCAGAAGAATCAGCAGAAAGCAAAGCAGAATATGAAGAAATTCAACAAGAAAATGTCTGAGCTTAAACAAGAAATGGAGAATAAAGTTTCAAGAGAAACTTTGAATACAATGAAAAAAGCTGTCCAAGATATGCTTCAGATTTCCAAAGAACAAGAACAATTAAAGAATCAAACAAATGCTTCAAATTATAACTCTCCGCAATTGCCCGAAATAAATAATAAGCAGAATAAGTTAAATGAGTCATTGCAGAGAGTAGCAAATAGCTTAAATGAGTTATCAGAAAAATCATTTGCAGTAACACCAGAGATGGGTAAAGATATTGGGAAAGCTATGCAAGAGATGAATACAGCTATGAGTGAATTAGCAGAAAGACGCTCATCTCAAGCTGGTAAAGCTCAGCAACAATCTATGGCGAAAATGAATAGTGCTGTTAGCCAAATGCAGGGTATGTTAGGTCAAATGCAAGGTCAAGGCAAGGGCAAAGGGCAAGGTAAAGGTCAAGAAGGTTCGGGTGGCAATTCTCCGGGTATGAGTAATTCACCTGGTGGAATGGGATTCTCGCAACAATTACAACAAGCAGCAGCTCAACAACAAATGGTAAATAACTCACTTCAACAAATGATGCAACAAGGGCAACAACCAGGTAAAGAAGGGCAAGGTGGAAGTGGTGGCAAATCAGAAATGCAAATGCAATCTGAATATGGTAGACTGAAAAATGAACAAGGGAATGCTAAAAAATCTATCGAAGAACTAGCGGAAGAGCAAAAGAAATTCCAAAAGCAAGGTGGTAAAAAGCAAATTGATTTGGAAGAAATAGCGAAAGAAATGAAAGAAGTAATGGCTGATATGGAGTCTGGCAACATAACTCAAGCTACAATTGAGCGTCAAGAAAAGATATTATCTAAACTACTGGATGCTAACCGCTCTGAAAATGAACGCGACTTTGAGAAGAAAAGAGAAGCTAAATCTGGAAAACAATATTCACAAAATAGTCCAGAAGCTCTGAAATTGAAAGAGTATTTAAATAAAGTATCTGAAGAAAAACTCAAAGAGTCTTTGAAATTAGGTTATACTAAAGATATGGAAGAATTGATTAAGAAGTACTTCGAAGAGCTAAAACAAAAATCTAATTAATATACTTTGTATTCAATAATATAGGATTCTATTTTAGGATCAAGAAACTGTATTCCAGTTTTACCACTTGCAACTTTTTCTCTTATCTCAGAAGCCGAGATTTCAATGAAAGGCATTTCCATATACACAGCTTTTTTATAGCTTTCAAACTCATAAGTTGGGATTTTATATCCTTTTCTTAGAGCAACATAAATATCTACATTATCCAATATATACTGCCAATTCTTCCAATTGTGAAAATTCTCAGCTTGATCACCACCAACTAATAAACATAGCTTATCATTAGGATAGAGAGTTTTAAAATGCTCTATAGTTTGATATGTATAAGAAATACCTTCGTTTTCTAATTCAAATTCAGATACATCGAACATTGTATTATTTTGGATAGCAAGCTTCACCATCTCTAATCTATGATAATTAGGGGCAATGCTTTCATTAGTTTTAAAAGGGGAGACGTTACATGGTATAAATATGACTTTATCAGCGGAGTGATGCTCTATAAAGTAATTTGCCACTGAAGTATGTGCTTCGTGTATGGGGTTGAAACTACCACCTAATAATCCGATTATATTATTCATATTATAAAAAAAGGAAGTCAGATACTTTCAATAACTAACTTCCTTTAACTCTTTATTTATCTTTTTTAATGTTTTCTAGCTTTCATAAATCAATGTATCAGCAGTAGCTCTTTTCGCGTGAGCAATATTTGGAGCTTGGAATACTCTTGTCGCTTTTACTTTTGCTTCGAATTCACTACGGAATTTATTTACAAATCCTCTTACAGCCCAAGCAGCAGCATCACCTAATGCACATATCGTATTACCTTCAATATTATTACATACTGAAATTAATAAATCTAAGTCTTTAGAAGTTCCTTCACCTTTGTCTATACGTTTCAAAGTTTTCTCCATCCAACCACAACCTTCTCGGCATGGAGTACATTGACCGCAAGATTCGTGATGATAAAAGTGAGCAATACGTAAAGTGACTTTAACCAAGTCAGTATCTTCATCCATTACCATTACGCCAGCAGTACCAATATGAGTACCTACTTTTTTCAATGACTCTTCATCCATATGAACATCGATTTCATCTGCAGAAAGTACAGGCATAGATGAGCCACCAGGTATAATTGCTTTTATGTTCTTTCCACCAATTACACCACCACATACATCATATATTAAACTTCTTAATGTTATACCAGTTTCAAGTTCATAAACACCTGGTTTATTTACATGACCGCTCACACCGTATAATAATGTACCTGGGTGTCCTTGTGCACCTAACCCAGCATAAGTTTCTGGACCAATTTCGAATATCTTAGGTATTGCAGCAATTGTTTCAACATTATTAACTGTAGTAGGCATACCCCATAACCCAACTTGTGCAGGGAATGGTGGTTTGAATCGAGGATAACCTCTATTGCCTTCAAGTGAATTCATCAACGATGTTTCTTCACCGCAAATATATGCACCAGCTCCACTATGAACATATACATCCATAGCAAAATCGATTCCGAATTTTTCTTTCATTTTCTCGCCAAAGTAACCAGCTTCATAAGCTTCGTCAACTGCGGCTTGCATCAATTTATTCCAAAGGTAATACTCACCACGTATATAAATATATGCGGCTTTCAAGTTCATAGCTTTACCAGCTATCAATATACCTTCAAGTAATAGATGCGGGTTAAATTCAAATATTCTTCTATCTTTGAATGAACCTGGTTCTGCTTCGTCACCATTTACTGCTAGATAATTAGGTTTATCTATACCGTCGGGCATAAATGACCACTTCAAGCCAGTAGGGAAACAAGCTCCTCCACGTCCACGAAGATTAGATTTCTTTACAGTATCTATAATCTCAGTTTTCTCCATTTTTAGAGCTTTTCTTGCTTGTTGGTATCCACCATTTTGCTCGAAAACTTCTAATTTATGAAGATCTTTTATTTCTGGTAATAATAGTTTTGGGTTCTTTTCCATCATTTTTCAGATTATGTTATTATTCAGTTGTCAATATAATACTTATTGCTTAAATCTCTAAATCTTATGAGAATGAAATTAAACTTTCTTTCAATTGTTCTATTTTCTCACTCATATCACTCAGTTTCTTTCTTTCCATTTCTACAACCTGTGCAGGTGCATTATCAACGAAACTAGCGTTAGAAAGTTTCTTATTAATGCCAAATACTTGACCTTCTAATCGTTTTATCTCACCTGTAAGTCTTTCTATCTCTTGCTCTGGGTCAACAGCATCACCTACAAATAAATCTAACTCAGCAAAGTTTGTAACCCCTTTAATAGAAGTTTCTTCAGAGGTTTCGTTAAGAAGTATTTCAGTTGACTTTGTAAGCTCTTTCAAGAGATTGATATTAGTCTCTATAAGTTGAGTTATTTCACTATTAGTTGTTATACCTAGTTTAAGTCTTTGTTCCGCAGATATACTTGGAGTACTTGATTTAAGACTTCTAGTAGTTTCTACTATTGTCATTAGTTTCTCAAAATCGTCAATCGCAGTTCTTGAAATCGAAGATTTATCAGACTTAATCAATTGTTGAGTAGAAATACTTTCGTTCTCATCTTTCTTGTTAAGTAAATGCCATAACTCTTCAGTAATAAACGGCATTACTGGGTGAAGTAATTTCAAAACTTCATTGAATATATTTATAGCAAAAGCTAGTTTTTTCTTATTTAATTCATCTGTATTTGAATAAGATTCTATTTTTAGTGCTTCTATATACCAGCCACAGAAATCAGACCATATAAAGTCATATAGTGTCTTGGAGTATTCCGTCACTTTAAAATTATTAAGACAGTCATCTATTTTTAGAATTGACTCATGAAGCTTAGATTGTATCCATTTATCAGAAAGGGATAATTCATTTTCATTCGGTATTTCAGTGGTTTCACCAAACTGTTCAGCTTTCATATCAAGGAAACGGCCTGCATTCCACAACTTATTTGCGAAATTACGTCCAACTTCCATCGAAGGAATGTCCTGAGCTTCCAAATCAACTTCCATCCTTACGTCTTGTCCTAGTGGTGCAAGATAAAGAATAGTAAAACGAACAGCATCAGCTCCATACTTATCCATAACGTTTAATGGGTCTGGTGAATTACCTAGTGATTTAGATAATTTACGACCTTGGCCATCTCTTATTAGACTAGTAAAATAAACATTCTTGAATGGAATCTCATCTTTTACATTCTTTGAAGCCATCACCATTCGTGCTACCCAGAAGAATATAATATCTGGACCAGTCACTAATAAATCAGTAGGGGAGAACTTCATCATAGTCGGGTTATCTAGATTCTCATTCCCATTTTCGTCGAACCATCCCATTGTAGTCAGTGGCCATAACCAAGAAGAAAACCAAGTGTCTAGTACATCTTCATCTTGTCTAAGAACTGCATCAGAAGACAATTTTAGTTTAGTCCTAGCTTCGTCTTCGTTTCTTGCTGCAGTGTGGTTGCCATTTTCGTCATAAAAAACAGGAATCCTATGTCCCCACCATAATTGACGCGAAATACACCAATCACGAATATTGTTCATCCAATGTTCGTAAGTCTTTACCCAATGATTTGGGTGGAACTTTATTTCGCCATCTTGAACTACTTTCAAAGCTTGTTCTGCAAGTGGTTTCATATTAACAAACCATTGGTCTGATAGATAAGGCTCAATTGGCTCTCCACCACGTTGCGAGAAGCCTACATTGTGAGTATAGTCGTCTATTTTTTCCATTAATCCAGATTCTTCTAAATCTTTGATTACTTCTTTTCTTGCTTCGAATCTATCTAGATTTGCGTATTTACCAGCTAATTCGTTCATAGTACCATCAGGGTTGATAGTATTTATTGATTCAAGATTATGTCTTTTCCCAATCTCAAAGTCATTTGGGTCGTGTGCTGGAGTGATTTTCACACAACCTGTTCCAAATTCAGGGTCAGCATAATCATCACCAATTATTTCGACTTCACGGTTAACCAAAGGTACAACTACTTTCTGTCCAATTAATTTTTTGTATCTTATATCATTAGGATTAACTGCAACAGCTATGTCACCAAAAATAGTTTCTGGTCTAACTGTTGCTACTTTTAAATAGCTATCAGTACCTTTGAAGTAATACTTCATAGTGTATAATTTTTCGTGGACTTCCTTGAACTCTACTTCTTCATCAGAAAGTGCGGTTTGAGCAAGGGGAGACCAGTTGATTATTCTTTTGCCCTTATATATGAGTCCTTCATCATATAATCTGATGAACATTTCCTCAACTGCTTTCGAAGCAGACTCGTCCATTGTAAATAAGGTTCTATCCCAATCACAAGATATACCAAGTCTTTTTAGTTGCTCTAATATTATACCGCCGTATTCCTCTTTCCAATCCCAGACTTTAGCTACGAACTTCTCTCTACCCAAATCATGTCTAGTTAGACCACCTTCTTTAAGTTTTTGCTCAACTTTAGTTTGAGTAGCTATTCCAGCATGATCCATTCCTGGAAACCAAACTACTTCTTTACCATTCATTCTCATCCTTCTGATAAATAAATCTTGGAGAGTATGGTTAAGTACGTGACCGAAGTGCAACATTCCAGTTACATTTGGTGGAGGCATGAGAATAGAATAAGGCTCTTTATCAGAATTCTCATCTGCTTTGAATATCTTATTATCTTCCCATTTCTGGTACCAGTTCTTTTCTCTTTCTTTGAAGTTGAAGTTCTTATCGAATTGCATAAGGATTTACGTTTAGTATTTTTAATATAGTAATTATGCAAAATTAATTAAAATAGGGCTTAAATTTAATTTTGTTAAGAAAAACAGTCATTGTTAAAATATTTTGGTCATTAAATAGACTATTTAACTAGTAATTAAAAATACTTTTTGCGATATTTGAAAAATACTATTTAACTTTTATTAATAAATGATATCGGAGGGTACATTATGTTATCCAATAAAGTAGTAAAAACAACGGCAGCCGCGATTATATTCGCAGCTTCTTGTTTGTTTTTAACTGATTGTACAAGCATGATAACTGAAGAACAGTTGGCAATGCTACAAGACCTAAGACGCCAAGAAGCGCAGCTTACAGAGAATATCCAAACAGCAAAAGCTGATTTGAATAAATTGAAATCTGAGCTAAAAAGTAGAGAGTCTGAGTTAAACGATTGTAACGAGAAAACTCAGTTTGTTAAAGATAAATTGTCACAATGGCCCAATGTTTGGCCAGATAACAATTAATTTACTTTTATTCAGTAAAACAATTATTTAGAGGAAAAATGAAAAACCTAGTATTAATATTATTGTTCTCAGTTTTAGCTAGCGGTCATTTGTTATCACAAATGCCTCCTGCGTCGAAACCTGATTTAGAACTAACAGAAGATGAAGCAACACTTAGAATTAACGATTACCAATCAAAAATCAAAAGCTTAGAAGATCAACTTGCATCTATCAAAGGTGATCAAAATGATATCAAAGCTAAAATTGCTGATACTAAAAAGCAATTAGAAGATTGTAATGATGCATTGATGAAATTAGTTGGTGCAAATGCAGCTGATTTAGAAGCTTTCAAACAAAAGCTTGGTCAATTGGAAGGTAAAGTAAGAGAAATGCAAAGATTATCTAATGATGAACTAGCTGACAAAAGATCAGAAGTTGAAGAATTAGAAAGACAATACATGGAATTAAGAAATAATAAAATTTCTTTATTACCAGACATTTACCCAAGAATGGTAAAATTAGGTAAAGACATCAAAGGTCTTTACAGAGAAAAGAAAATCACTACTTATACAGTTGGTACTTGGGCAGAAAACAAAGACTGTCTATGGAACATAGCTGGTAATACTGAAATCTACGGCGATCCTAATCAATGGCCAAAAATATGGCAAGCTAACACTAGCTTGATTAGAAATCCTGACGTTATTCAACCGGGATGGGTACTTTCTATTCCGCCTAAAGGACCTAAAAACCCTGAAGAAATGAAAGCAGAAAGAAAGTATTACAGAATGAAAAAAGAAGCTACTGACGCTAATGCTACAACTGGTGGCACTGGTACAGATGGTCAATAATTCATTCAGAATTTGAGTTACTCTAGACCTCATGGAAGATAATATCTTCGGTGAGGTCTTTTTTTTTAATAAGTAAGATAAGATAATTATTATGTCTGAAATCGTAAAATATATTAATCTGGATGATACTGATTTAGTATCAGTTTTTGGAGCTAATGATTCATTATTGAATTTGATAGAGTCTGCTTTCGAATCTACTATATTCGTTAGAGGAAACCAGATTGTCATAACAGGAAATGAAGAAGAAGTTAAAGTACTTGACTCTATATTCAAAGAATTACTATATATGGTAAAGAAGAATGGAGTACTTAACGATTCAGATGTTAAGACAGTTATACAGCTCACAACAGTTAATAAATCAGCACCAGAAACATTTTCAATTAAGAATGAAGATAATGTAGTTTACAAGGGATTCAAGAATCAAATTCGTACAAAGACTAAAACTCAAATGGAATATTTCCAGAAAGTTAAACAGAATGATATAGTCTTTTCAATTGGTCCAGCAGGGACTGGAAAGACATTCCTTGCAGTAGCTATGGCATTAAGAGAACTGAAACTTAATGAAGTAAAGAGAATTGTATTAACAAGGCCAGCAGTTGAAGCTGGTGAATCGTTAGGCTTTTTACCTGGTGATTTGGAAGAAAAAATAGACCCGTATCTAAGACCTATTACTGACGCATTACAGTATATGCTATCTCCTGAAAAATACAAGATAATGAAAGAAAGAAACATAATAGAAATTAATCCATTGGCTTATATGCGTGGTAGAACGCTTAACAATGCCTTTGTAATACTTGATGAAGCTCAAAATACAACTGAAACACAAATGAAAATGTTTTTGACAAGATTGGGTGTTGGTTCAAAAGCAATTGTAACAGGTGATATAACTCAAATAGATTTACCAAGAAGTAAAAAATCAGGCTTAATCTCAGCACAGAGAATATTGAAAAATATCGAAGGCATTGATTTTGTGTATTTTAATGAACACGATGTTGTTCGTCATAGATTAGTATCAGAAATCATAAAAGCTTACGACAGAGATATAATGGAAAAATAGTTTATAATTAAACTACCAGAATGTCAACTAAATTACATTATGACTCTGGAATCCTTTTAGAATAATTAGCTTATTTCCATCCTAAACACTATATTAATTTGTATTTCTCAACGATTATTAAATTAGAATTAATGAAAAAAATTAATGTGTTATTCCTGATATGTATTTTAGCATTATTTATAAATACAACTACTTCCTTAGCAGAGACAGAAGAAAAAAGTAATATCTCAGATAATATGGTTTCATCTATAATATCCAAGAATAATAACTTATCAAGTAGTGATAAGTTGAGATTCAAAAGGGGGATTAACCAAGCTCAAAAACTATGGAACGAGGCAGACGGTAGTTCTAAAGAATTTGAAATTTTCATTCAGAATAATTTCTATTCGGAAGGTCCAAAACTAGATACATTATTCGAGAAAGTTCAAAGGAACTTAGAGATTATCAAAGGTCATTTCAATAAAATGACGCTAGACATTAAAATGCCTGTTGCACTCGAATGGGGAGAGATTACGGACTTAGACCGAATGTTCGATAGTTATGATCCTTCATCTCATCTCGAATCTGATTTATACAAAAATAAAATTGCATTTACGGTGCTG
The DNA here is from genome assembly GCA_048267165.1 of Bacteroidota bacterium. Classification (GTDB taxonomy): domain Bacteria; phylum Bacteroidota; class Ignavibacteria; order Kapaibacteriales; family UBA2268; genus PGYR01. The sequence continues at coordinate 136,817 of JBLWYD010000002.1, read as the reverse complement.
TTGAATTTCCCTTATTATACTTTGGATGAGAAAAGAGCGAATGAGGATAAATGGAGCAGAAAACAGTGGGCTTATGCTCGTTTAGGTGATTTGTTCACCTCTCGTATCAAAAGTAGATTACTCCAAGATTTTGCGAAAGTGAATTCGGAAGCTGATGCATATATATATGAGTATTATATCCACATGGGTAATATAATCGATAATGACGGAAATCATCCTTTCCCAAAGGAGATGAAACTAATTACTCATTGGAATCTAAGAGATGAGTTGAAATCTCAATATGCTAATGATAAAGATGGATTGAAAAAGCAAAAGTTGATATATTCAATAATGCAAAGAATTATTACTCAAGAAATACCACAGAAGTTTATTAATAACAACGAGTATGATTGGAATCCTGTAAGTAATAAATTATCTCAAAATGGGAAAAGTGTTGATTTTAAGAGTGAACCTAATACCCGTTATCAAAAAATACTAAATCAATTCGAAGTACTTAAAGATATAGATGATTATTCACCCTCTATGTCAACTTATATGCAAAGAAAGTTCACTGGTGAAATGGAGATGTCTATTGATGAAGTCGAATCTCTTTTCGTAAGTTTTGTTAGTTCTCCCACAGTGAAGAAAGTAGCAGCATTGATTAAAAGCAGATTGGGGAGAGACCTACAACCTTTCGATATATGGTATGATGGATTCAAATCTAGAAGCTCGATTAACGAAGAAGATTTGAATAAAATAACAAAACAGAAATACCCAAATCCAGAATCTATTAAGAAAGACTTACCTAATATACTTGTAAAACTAGGCTGGACTAAAGAAAGAGCTATGTATATATCAGATAAGATAGAAGTAGATCCATCAAGAGGTGCAGGACACGCTTGGGGAGCAGTTATGAAGGGTGTATCTGCAAGGTTGAGAACTAAAATTGCTCCGGATGGTATGGACTACAAAGGGTATAATATAGCAGTCCACGAGTTTGGACATAATGTAGAGCAAACTTTATCCCTTTATGATATAGATTATTATATGCTCAATGGCGTTCCGAATACAGCATTCACAGAAGCATTGGCTTTTGTATTTCAGATGAGAGATTTAGAATTATTAGGTATGGATTCAAAAGATCCCAATAAACATAGTTTGTATGTTCTTGATAATTTCTGGTCAACTTACGAAATTATGGGTGCCTCATTAGTTGATCAGAAAACTTGGATGTGGTTATATGAAAACCCTAATGCAACTAAAGATGAATTAAATATTGCCGTTAATAAGATTTCGAATGAGGTGTGGAGTAAATATTATGCACCAGTTTTCGGAGTAGAGAATAGTAATATACTTGGTGTTTATTCACATATGATTTCTTACCCTCTTTACCTATCTGCGTATCCTATTGGTCATCTAATTGAATTTCAGATTGAACAGTATATTAAGGGTAAAAATCTGGGTATAGAATTCGAGAGAATGGCTAAGATAGGACGTTTGACACCTAATAAATGGATGAGAGAAGCAACTGGTAATAATATTACTACAGCTCCATTAATAAAAGAAACAGAAAAAGCATTAGAACAAATAAAAAAATAGATATAGATGAAGTATACGGCTTTTGTAACAGACGAAATCGAAGAAAATAAATTCACTAGTTCATTTAAAGAACTTGAAGTAGAAAAACTGCATATTTATGATATTTTGATCAAAGTAGAATGGTCATCTTTGAATTATAAAGATGCACTTAGTGCGAAAGGTCATAAAGGTATAACTAGAAATTACCCCCACACACCAGGAGTAGATGCTGCTGGCGTTGTTATTAGAAGTAATAACCCTGAAATTATCGAAGGTGACAAAGTAGTAGTAACTGGACACGATTTAGGTATGAATACTAATGGTGGTTTTGCAGAATATGTTTCTGTACCAAGCGAATGGGTTGTAAAATTGCCTCAAGAGTTGACCCTTAGAGAATCAATGATATTTGGTACTGCTGGAATGACTACTGCTATTTGTGTTAACGAACTAATAAAACACAATATAACTCCCGATAAAGGTAGAATACTAGTCACTGGTGCTACAGGCGGAGTTGGATCTATGTCAGTCGCAATTCTGAATAGAATTGGATACCAAGTAATAGCTTCAACGGGTAAACTCGAAAAAACTGATTTTCTTAAATCTATTGGCACTAGTGAAGTAATTTCAAGAGATGAAGTTTATGATACCACTGGAAAACCACTACTTTCTCGCCGTTGGGCTGGAGCAATAGATACAGTAGGTGGTAATACTTTATCAACTGTATTTCGTTCAACGGATTACCATGGTATAGTTTGCGTATTAGGAATGGTGGAATCTACTGATTTGAATATCAACGTTTTCCCATTCTTACAAAGAGGGGTGAGCTTAATAGGTATTGACTCTGCTGAAAGAGGATTAGAGTTAAAGAAAGAATTATGGAAAAAACTAAGCAATGAATGGAAACCTAATTCCTTAAATGATATGGTAAAGGAAGTAAATTTACTTGACATAGAACCTGAAATAGATTTGATTCTCAAAGGTGGGCAAGTAGGTAAAACGTTAATAGATTGTTCAATAACTAACTAATTTATGAAATATATAGCTGTTATCTTAATTTTATTAGTAGCGTCTTGTAGTAAATTTTCAAAATCTCCACTTGATGAAACTGGCGAGAAATTAGTAGAACTTACACTCATGGCAGGTACTTTAGACGAAGATCTTGTAGATTCTTATATTGGCGATATACAGATTGACACGACTCAAACATATAATATAGAAGAATTGAAAAAGTCATTTAATTCTTTATTAGATGAATTATCATCTATCGAAGTAGTCTCTGAATCCCTCATACTAAGAAAAAATTATCAAGTGGGTATAATAAAGGCTGTTATAACTAGATTAAAAGTATTGAATTCTGAAAAAATCTCTTTTATTGATGAATGTGAGAGTATTTATCAATATACTCCTGAAGTTAAGGAATATGAATATTTTGACTCCTTATTAATTGAGTTAGATAGACATTTAGTAGGCGAAGAAGAATTACCAATCAAATTAGCAAACTACCGAAATAAATTTAAGCTTAAATTTTCAAAAATTGATGCAGCATTTCGAAAGTCAGTAAAAGAAACTAAAAGAATTACTAAAGAACATATACCTTTACCAGATAGTGAGTCAGTTCATATTGAGTATGTAGATGGTGCACCTTGGAGTGCTTATAATTGGTATCAAGGAAACTTTAAATCACTAATACAAGTCAATACTCAATCCGATGTACATCTTGAGAGAGTTCTTGATTTGGCTGCACATGAATCTTATCCTGGACATCACGTTTACTACTCCTTAAGAGATAAAATGTATTATCAGGATAGTGGGTTTGTCGAATTCAGTATTTACACTTTGTTTTCACCTGTTTCATTTCTAGCAGAAGGTACTGCGGTTTATGGGAATGATTTAGTTTTTCCAGGTGATAAGAAAATAGAATTTATTAGAAATGAAATTACTGGAAAGTATAACTACTCCTATCAAGAACTAAAAGATTACTTCGAATTATTAGAGTTACTTAGTAAGCTTGACGAAGTCCAAATCACTATTGCTCGTGATTTTATAGATAAAAAGATATCAAATGAAGAAGCATTGCAATATTTACAAAAATATGCTCTTGAGAGTGAAAGTAGTTCTTATCGTAGATTGGATTTTATACGCAGATATAGATCATATATTATTAACTATACCGCTGGTAAAAAATTAGTAGCTAGTTATATAGACAAGAAAGCTGGTTCTAGTTTAAACAAAAAATGGCAAGTCTATAAGGAAATATTAGTAAATCCTTACTTGCCACTAGATTTAGTTAAAGCTCTAGATTAATAGTTATTTAGACAAATCAATTATCTTTTGTTCTGTCTTTTCAACGTAATCTCTACATTCTTTTATTATCTTCATACCTTTTTCGTACTCTAGTAATTGATTTTCTAGAGTCAAATCATCTGATTCTAAATTAGTGATTATAGAATCTAATGAGTTCATTTGCTTTTCTAGTTCAAATTTCTTTGACATATTAATCCTCTATTATTGCTGTGTTTTCGTTATTAGTTCTTATTATTTTAATCGAATCACCTTTTGATAATTTGTCGGTTGATTTAACTCGTTCACCGTTCTTAATAATCATTGCATATCCCTTTTCTAATGGCAATGCTGGGTTCATCTTAGTCAATACATTCTCAAAATTCTGTAATTGAGTCTTTTTATTCTGCAAATTCAATAGTATCTGTTTACGAAGATGCTTTTCCGAATTATCAAGATTGAGCTTTAGTAAATCAACACTATTTTTTATTCCTGATGAACGTAATCTATCAAATCTACTATTGATCTCTTTTTTGAGATTACTAATTGAGTAGTTTATAGAATTAGTCATTGACACTTGATTTTCATCCAATGTCTGCCTAATAATATCAATTGTATTTATTGATACAATCTCAGCCGCTCCAGTAGGTGTAGGTGCTCTATAATCAGACACCAAATCGGCTATAGTAGTATCAGTTTCGTGTCCTACTCCTGCTACAATTGGTGTATTAGCATTGTGAATAGCATCAGCTACTTCACGAGTATTGTACGACCACAAGTCCTCAATTGAGCCGCCACCACGACCGATGATAATTACATCTAAATCTAATTTGTCTAATTCTATAATAGCATTTGCTATTTCTTTTTCTGAGCCATTCCCTTGTACCATAACAGGGTACACATAAACTTCGGCAAATGGCGCTCTACGTTCCAATGTCGAAAGTATATCTTGGATAGCCGCTCCAGTAGGGGAAGTAGATACCCCAATTCTCTGAGGTATTATCGGCCATTTCTTTTTATTCTCTGCTGAGAAATATCCCAACTCAAGTAAGTCCCGCTTCAATTTTTCATAAGCTAAATATAGGTCTCCAACGCCTTGTGGACGCATAGAAGTTACTGTTATCTGATAACTACCACGAGGGGGGTACACAGAAATAGAGCCTTTGGCGTTGACTTTCATTCCATTTTCTATTGGGAATGAAACGTTAGTGGATTTCCACATAACCGCCGAGATTTGAGCATTACTATCTTTCAAAGTAAAATACTTGTGACCTGAAGACGCTGCAGTGAAGTTGGAAATCTCTCCTACAACTTCGATTCGTGAAAAATCCCCTTCCAGCACAGTTTTGATTTTCTGAGTTAGTTGACTTACCGAAATGGTATTACTATCAATTTCAAACATATTTTTTTAAATTGTGTTTTATTAAGAATGTAAAATAGCAAAATGGTTGGTTTTGGTTACGATTTACATCGATTAGTCGAAGGTGAATCATTAATATTGGGTGGTGTGGAAATAGAATCACCAATAGGCACTTTAGCTCATAGTGATGGCGATGTATTGCTACACTCTATAATCGACGCAATATTGGGAGCAATAGGAGAGGGCGACATAGGCGAACACTTCCCAGACACCGACTCGGCGAACAAAAATCTAGACAGCAAAGTAATGCTATCCTACACACTGGACTTACTTAAATCTAAGGGCTATGAACTCGTAAACTCTGATAACACTATCGTACTCGAAAAGCCGAAACTTTCTCCAATAAAAGAAGAAATCAGAAGCTCGGTAGCCAGATTACTAGGCTTGCCAAACAATAGAGTCAACATAAAAGCGACAACAAACGAAAAGCAAGACTCAATGGGTAAAAGTGAATCCATTGTCGTCTATTCAATTTGTCAAGTAAAAGAAATAAATAACTAATATATATAAGGATAAGAGATGAATATAAGCAAAATAATGGTGCTCGGCGCTGGTCAAATGGGTAACGGAATTGCACACGTATTAGCCGCTACTGGTTACGAAGTAATCTTATGCGATTTGCATCAAGCTAGTCTTGATAAAGGGCTAGACACTATCAAAAATAACCTTTCCAGAATGCTTTCAAAAGAACGAATCACCCAAGAGCAGATGGATAGCACACTTTCTAACATTAGCGGTACTACAAAGCAAGAAGACGGGGCAGATGTACAGCTTGTAATAGAAGCAGTGACTGAAAACAAAGACCTGAAATTCAAAATCTTCAAAAATCTAGATGAAATAATCAACAAGGATGCTATTCTCGCTTCTAATACATCTACTATCTCTATCACGGAGATCGCTGCGGCTACCCAAAGACCCGATAAAGTTGTTGGTATGCACTTTATGAACCCCGTGCCAGTGATGAAGTTAGTCGAGTTAATCCGTGGGCTAAAGACGAGCGACGAAGTTTATGACACGATACACTCTATGACTGTTAAAATCGGTAAAACTCCTGTCTTGGCGAATGATTTCCCTGGCTTTATCGCTAACCGTATCCTCCTTCCGTTCATCAACGAAGCATGTTTCGCCCTTATGGAAGGCGTGGGCACAGTTGACGGCATCGATACAGTTGCTAAACTTGGCTTCTCGCACCCTATGGGTCCCTTGCTATTAGCTGACTTCATCGGATTGGATACTTGCCTTGCTATACTAGAAGTATTGCACACAGATTTGGCTGATCCGAAGTATAGACCGTGTCCATTGCTTAAGAAAATAGTGGCTTCGGGCAATTATGGTAGAAAAACAGGCAACGGATTCTACGATTACTCGGGTGAAACACCAACTGCGAATAGCTTTAACGTATTCTAATCGACAAAAAGAAATAGGGCATTGAGCTTGTCGAAATGTCCACTCCCTCGCGAAGCATTTTCATTGCCTAGAAAACCTTCAAACCCATATAGATAACCTCTATCTGGGTTTTTTTATTCACATCCGTCCACCTTTCACCCATAAAAAAAGGCAAGAACACCATCCTCGCCTTATAGTTGATTGCTTCCGCTCTCTAATCAACTCTTTTGTTCTTCACTTCCCACATATTTAGCATAAAAGCCTGTAAATATTAAGTTTCTATTATCACATTTGTCATCAATCAATTTAAGTTCAAAACCATTATTTTTAAATTCTACACGATATTTGCCGTCATCACCAGTACATTCTTCACTTGATATGATTAGAATATTATTACTAAAAGTATAATTATATTCCATGACATCTATATTTTCACCTACTGAATATAATTTAGAAACAAATTTACCGTTATTAGCAAAATCCAAAATTAATGTTATCCATTCTCTTTCTATTTCACCTTTAAATTCTTTCTTCCACCTACCAACTATTGAGTTTTCAGCAATTACTTTAGCATCATCACTACACCCGAATGCAAAAACCAACATTAGTATCACTAAAATCTTTTTCATATTTTACTCTTTGTTATTATTTTATCAGAATCAAATTATAAAATATCATCCTAAATTCAATAGATTAATGCACATTTATTTAAACTTAGATTCAATTTCCTTAAATTGACAAACAAATTTTCGATAGGAAACTTATGCAAAACCCAAAACACCGATTAAAACTATTATCCCAAGGCTTTACGCCATTCTTTTACCCCCTTACGCCATTAATATGGGGTCTTACGCCGTTCTTATGCCCCCTTACGCCATTAATAAAGGACTCTACGCCACTTCAAATGGATACTACGCCCTTTCGAAAGGACTCTACGCCAACTAGAATAGATTTTACGGCGGGGGAAGCGATGTACTTAAATAAGAATAAATCAAAAATTATAAAGGAATGAAATAAATGACTATTAATGAACTAAATTTACTGATTACTGATGATATAGAGGAATCATTACTAAGCATGATTGAATTGATGCTAGAATATTATACGACACCAATAAATGTAAATGTAACTGATAGAAAATTTTTAAGAAGTATAATAAATAATTATAATCACGTAAAACATTTTGCCGATTTAAATAATATTAGAATGCAAGAAGTAAAAATTATTGAAGATAAAGAAATGATGTATGATAATTTAATATTCTATCTAAGAGAAGCTGAAACAAATTTAACTTTCAAGTACTTAGAATTGTCCTCCGCATTATCTATTGAAAATGCTAAACTACATTTTGGAAGTATACATTATTATGAGTTTTCTAGTGATGATATTAATGAAATACAAAACGCAATTAATGTTTTAAGGGAACTTATAATAAATGAAGAATCTATAGATGAAAGCCATAAAAGTAGATTATTAAAAAGATTGAATAAACTTCAATCAGAATTAAATAAAAAGATGACAAATATTGATACTTTTTTAACTTTACCAAATTATATTGGTTTAGCTATTGGTAAATTTGCTAATGATGTTGAGCCAGCAATTGAAGTATACGAAAGATTTAGTAAAGCAACAGCTGACATATTAAAACCAATTGCCAGAATCTTTAGAACTACTGAAGGATTACCTCCATCAGCAGATATTTTTCAATTACCAGAAAGTACAGATGATTAGTTATATACCGAAAACCCTCCACTAGTGAGCGATTAGGGTCGTCTAGGGGGCGACGCTTTGGTTCAGCTCAGCGACCGGGGTCGGCTAGTGGGCGGAAGCTAGTAACTAGATAAAACAAAAGAGATAATGCAGACTGTTAAACAATAATGATTGAGCTTGTGGGTCATTGTGTTAGTTACAACAGATTAAGAATAAACAGAGGGGTTATAAAATATAATGATAGAAGAATTAGACGATAGCTTGACAATCCGTAGAGCGGATGTAAGTGATATAAAGCCAATCTTTAGCTTCCTTTGTGACCTCGTCGGAGAGGATTTTGACAAAGAAACGTTCAATAAGGCTTTCATTTTGAATGTAATGAACCCTAATAATATATATTTGGTAGCCGAATATCAGTCAGAGGTGGTCGGATACTTGAGTTTTAACTCCCGATTGTTGTTGCACCACGGCGGTAAGAAGATAGGGGAGATACTAGAGATGTATGTGCGCCCCGAAATGAGAAATCATGGCATAGGTAAGCTATTGCTAGACAAGATAAAGCTATTGAGTAAGACGCTTAAGGTTCATCAGCTAGAGCTAACTTCTAATCTAGCTCGCGTAGAGTCTCATAAGTTTTACATAAGGGAAAATTTTGTGGAGAGTCATAAGAAATTTGTATTCGTAGTTGAATGAGTAGAGAGCGAAAAGAGTTGGCTAGTGGGCGGCGCTTCGGCTCTGCTCAGCGACCGCCTTTTTATTAAAAGATATAAACCAATGCTAGCTTGACGTTTATATGGTCAAGCGATAAATCGGTTTTCTCTGGGGAATCCATGAATATCATATTATAATCGAGGGAGATATCTACGGCAAGACTTTGACCAAAAGGGGAGCGTGCCTTGATATTAGGGATTAGCCCGAAGCCACTTGAGTAGTATTTGGTTCTAATTCCTAAGCGTTGTTGGTTGTTTGTGAACTGAATATTATCGATTATATACTCACCGTAGATGTACGCAACGCCAATTCCGCCATATACTTCCAGCTCGTTTATTTCTCCGAACTTATTTTGGAAATTTAGTATAAGTGGATAAATATCGTATCTATAATCTATGTCTATTTTCACCTGCTCGGGACGTGGGAAATAGCCGATATAGTTCGCCGTTAGCCCTATCTGGTAATCTTCGTTTATGTAATAGTTAAATCCAAGACCGAGGTTGTATCCGTTGTCCCAGAAATAAGATTTTTCGTGAGTGATTATGCTATACCCAGCATTAACAGCAAATTCTAGGGTCTTATTATCGTCTGGATAAGGGTCGTAATCGTCCGCTAGTAGGCGATTGGAACCGACTAGTAGGAGTAAAAGTGTCGCTAGTTTGATTAGATGGATATTCTTCATAATTATTCAATATTTCAGTGAAAGTTATCTGCAAAGTTAAGATTTATTGGACAAGACTTCAATAAGATATTAATATTGTCAAAATAGATGCTTCTTGTGATTAGAAATTGAATAAGATAATCCCTATTTTAGTGGGGATTAGAAAATAAAAAAAGCAAGAAAAGATGACTCAAATGCAAGAAATACAAGTTTACAAGCCTCAACATCACATCAGAATTGTTACAGCAGCTTCGTTATTCGATGGACACGACGTCGCAATTAATATTATGCGTAGGATTTTGCAATCTACAGGTGCCGAAGTTATTCACTTAGGTCACAATAGGAGCGTTGCAGAAATAGTAGATTGTGCTATACAGGAAGATGCTCAGGGAATCGCCCTAACTTCTTATCAGGGTGGACATACTGAGTACCTAAAGTATATGTATGACCTTATAAAAGAACGCGGTGCAAACATAAAGATATACGCTGGCGGCGGTGGGACGATTCTTCCCGAGGAAATAGAGGAGCTAGAAGCTTATGGAATAGACAGAGTTTATTCCCCTGATGACGGACGTTCTATGGGATTGCAAGGAATGATAAATGATGTTATCAGAGGTTGTGATTTTTCTACTCTAAAAGTAAATAATGAAAATACTGAACAGATTATCAATGAGTCATTGGAGCAGCTAAGCCCAGCTAATTCTAAAGCAATAGGTAAGTTAATCACGGCAGCTGAGAATTATAATGATGATTATGAAAAAATACAAGATAAAGTACTAGCTAAGGTTAGCCGTACAATCCCAATCCTCGGTATAACTGGGACTGGTGGTGCAGGTAAGTCGTCATTGATTGACGAGTTGGTGAGACGCTTTTTGATGGATTTCGATTATAAGACAATTGCTGTAATATCGATTGACCCGTCTAAAAGAAAGACTGGTGGGGCACTGCTCGGCGATAGAATTAGAATGAATTCTATCGATAATGATAGAGTTTATATGCGTTCACTAGCTACTAGACAATCAAACCTAGCGATGAGTAAGCACGTTCAACATGCTATTGATATATGCAAAGCCGCAAACTTTGATATGATAATAGTTGAGACATCTGGAATTGGACAATCTGATACAGAAATAGTTGAGCATTCTGACGCTTCTATGTATGTGATGACAGCGGAATACGGAGCGGCTACACAACTAGAGAAAATTGATATGCTCGACTTCGCAGATGTAATAGCTATCAATAAGTTTGATAAACGTGGCTCGCAAGATGCGCTAAGAGATGTTAAAAAGCAGTTCAAGAGAAATCATCTATTATTTGAAACTCCAGATGAGCAAATTCCAGTATTCGGTACAATTGCATCGCAGTTCAATGACCCTGGTACCAATGTACTTTACAAAAATTTGATGAATACTTTAGTTGCTAAAACTGGTGTTGAACACTTAACAAGTACTTTTGAGATTTCTGAAGAAATGTCAAAGAAAATCTTTATTATTCCACCTGATAGAGTTCGCTATTTATCAGAGATAAAAGAAAGTAGCGCCCAGTATGATGAATTCGTAGAAAAGCAAAGCACAATAGCTCGCAAAATGTATCAGTTGAGTGGAACAATTGAGATTATAAATGAGTCTATCGGCGAAAAGAAAATCAAGGTCGAAGAAGAAGACGGTGTCGTAACTGCAATAGAGACTAAGAAAGAAGCACCCGGTTATCTGAATGAATTGATAAATGAATTCAAAAAACTAAGTGATCAGCTTGACCCAGAATGCAAAAAGACTATTGATGATTGGGAAAATACAGTTGCGAGATACAAAGCTGATAAATACCAGTTCAAGGTTAGAGATAAGATAATCGAACAGGACCTATATACAGTATCACTATCTGGTACAAAAGTTCCAAAGATTTCCTTGCCTAAGTATAAGGATTGGGGAGATATATTACGTTGGGTTTTGACTGAAAATGCACCCGGATTCTTCCCTTATTCGGCTGGTGTGTTCCCGCTGAAACGTGTTAACGAAGACCCGACACGTATGTTTGCAGGTGAAGGCGGCCCCGAAAGAACTAATAGACGATTCCATTACGTATCATCTGATATGGAAGCTAAGAGATTATCTACAGCATTCGACTCAGTTACATTATACGGGGAAGACCCAGACCATAGACCAGATATATATGGTAAAATTGGGAACTCGGGCGTAAGTATTGCAACGTTAGACGATGCTAAAAAACTGTATTCAGGATTCGATTTATCAAGTCCTATGACATCTGTTTCGATGACAATCAATGGCCCAGCTCCAATGTTGCTAGGTTTCTTTATGAATGCTGCTATAGACCAGCAATGCGAAACATATATAAAAGCCAATGGCTTAGAAACGGAAGTTGAGAAAAAAATCAATGCTATTTACAAAGAAAAAGGAATAGCTAGACCAACTTATAATGGTGAATTGCCTAAAACAAATAACGGCCTAGGTCTTATGCTTTTGGGTGTAACTGGTGATGAAGTATTAGACAAAGAGGTTTATGATAAAATCAAAGCAGACACGCTGAATAAAGTACGTGGAACGGTTCAAGCCGATATATTGAAAGAAGATCAGGCACAAAACACTTGTATTTTTTCGACTGAATTTGCACTTAGAATGATGGGTGATATACAGCAGTATTTCATTGATGAAGCTGTTAGGAATTTCTATTCAGTATCTATTTCAGGATATCATATAGCTGAAGCAGGTGCTAATCCTATCACTCAGTTAGCTCTAACACTATCAAATGGTTTCACTTATGTTGAATATTATTTGAGCCGTGGAATGCATATAGATGATTTCGCACCGAATTTATCTTTTTTCTTCTCAAATGGAGTCGATCCAGAATATTCTGTGATAGGCCGAGTAGCTAGGAGAATTTGGGCGAAAGCAATGAAGTACAAATATGGGGGAGATTCACGTTCACAGAAACTGAAATACCATATTCAAACTTCTGGTCGTTCACTGCACGCACAAGAAATTGCTTTCAATGATATCAGAACTACTTTGCAAGCACTTTACGCTATATTTGATAACTGTAATTCATTGCATACTAATGCTTATGATGAAGCGATTACAACTCCTACTGAGGAAAGTGTAAGAAGAGCAATAGCAATACAGATGATTATAAACAAGGAATTAGGTTTAGCTAAGAACGAAAATCCAATTCAAGGTTCATTCATAATAGAAGAGCTTACAGATTTAGTAGAGCAAGCAGTTCTAACTGAATTCCAAAGTATTTCGGAAAGAGGTGGAGTACTAGGAGCTATGGAGAGAATGTACCAACGTTCGAAAATCCAAGAAGAGTCTATGTATTATGAACATAAGAAACACAGTGGTGAGTTGCCACTAATCGGTGTAAATACTTACTTAGACCCTAATGGCTCACCAACTATTGTACCGAAAGAAGTAATACGCTCAACTACTGAAGAGAAAGAATACGCTATTAAGACTCTAAATCTGTTCAAAGAAAGAAATAAATCAGCTGCTGAAGAAGCAATAAAGAGATTGAGAGTAGCAGCTATAGAGAACAAAAATACATTCGAAGAGCTAATGGACGCAACGAAAGTATGTTCATTAGGTCAAATCTCGGCTGCCCTCTACGAAGTTGGTGGACAGTACAGAAGGAATATGTAGTAAAATAATTACTCAACCCTCTCGAAAGAGAGGGCTGAAATTAATTTTTCTATTGAGGTGCTTCGAAAATAACGTTACCATCAGAATTAAATAAATGAATACTACTTTCGGAAGAAGTAAAATTATTTCCGTTTTGATATTTTAATTCTTGATTTCCTAAATTTAGCCTTAGCATTCCAAATTTATCAAAAATTGAAGTTGAGATTTGATCTTTTATTCTATTCTGATGTATACTAAATCTAGTTTTTTCATTTTCTAATATTCTAAACGAAGTGTAATCTTGTGTTGAATATAAACCAATATTTGCATTTTTATTCAATAGTTCTAATTGCGAGAAATTATTATTCAAATAGATTAAACTCATATCATTCTTACTACTTTTTGTTGAAGTTACACCAGATGTAAATAGACTTTTTGACTCTTTATTTTCAATTGAAAGCCCAAATACACCAGTTAATAATGCTAAAATTGGAGCACCATTGGCTCCATTAAGATACATGTTATTTTGACCTAAAGTCATATTTAAATCATCTGTATAAAAGTTCAATGAATATTTGTTAAGTAACGTGTAATCTTTTGATTCTTTATCTGATAAAGCCATTCTAACATCATTTGAATCACAAATTAAATATGCTTGATTACCCTTCTCAGTTGAATCATTCACATTAAAAGTCATTTCGATACCATTATGTTGGTTTTGAAAGACATGAAATAAATAGTTTTCAGAACCATTAATTCCAAAATACCCTCTATCTACTTTCCCTATTCCCAATGTCACATGATTATTAAGATTAGTATCCCTTGAGAAAAAATTCATATACCCACCAGATGAATCCCCTTCAGAAATATATGCTAAATATCTATTCTCATCCCAAATTCCGAAGTAACCTTTATTATCATTTTGAACTCCTAAGCTCACCCTAGTATTTTCATTTTTATCTTTAAATCTGAGTTTTACTGAATCATTAGAGTCAATTAAGAATACAGCTCTTTCTATTCCTTTACTGTCTCTTAATATGAGTTTATTTGTTTCTATTTTGTCGAATATATTCTCAGTATTCTGGAATCCTAGAAATGCTAATCCGACTAAAAATATGTGAATAAAAGCCACATATTTCTTCAATCTTCCGTTACTTTTTTCGAGATTTAACAAACGCTCTTCCATAGTGTCCTTCCTAATTTTAAAGAAAAATAATATATAGTTATCTTAATTTATAAAAAAAATCAAATAAACATTCCACAAATTTTGATTTTAGATGAAATTCGATTAATTTCTTTCATAAAAATAAATATTAATATGTTCGAATTCGGAATAAAAAACATAGTATTTCTAATAGTATTCATATCTGCAGCACTATTCTTTGCGAAGAATGTAAACAGATTAATTAGTTGGCTTAAGCTAGGTAAAGCTGATAATCGCTTTGATAATATCGGTGCTAGAATCAAGCAAACTCTTATCGTTGCTATTGCTCAGAAAAAGATACTAAGAGATAAGAAAGCTGGTCCAATACACGCTGGAATTTTCTGGGGATTTTTAATCCTATTATTCTCAGCTGCTAATTCAGTACTGACTGGATTCGGAATTATAAACATATTCAATTATCTAGGCCCTATCTATAGCGTTATTACGATTCTAACTGATGTGTTTATTGGGTTGATAATGCTTGCAGTATCTGGAGCTATTTATAGACGTTATGTTCTTAAAATAGAAAGATTACCAAAAGATAAAGAAGAGAAGATAGAAGCATTTGCTATATTGTTAACAATCTTCTTCATCGTAACTTCATTGTTATTTGAAAATGCAGCGATGATAGTAATGGGAACACATCCGACTTGGGCTGTTAATCCATTGGCATCTGCACTTTCTACAATTATCAGTACTTCTGCTGCTCCGATTATATATAATGTTGGTTGGTGGTTACATATAATTCTGATATTAGCATTTATGAACTTCCTTCCATATTCTAAGCACTTGCATGTACTTACTTCAGTATTAAATGTATTTTTCTCGAATCTTGGACCAACAAACAAATTAGAAGATATTGATTTTGAAGATGAAACAGCTGAGAAATTTGGTATAGTTGACATAGACGATCTTTCTTGGAAAACTATTATGGACGGGTATACTTGTACTCACTGTGGAAGATGCACAAGCGTATGCCCTGCAAATCAAACTGGAAAAGTATTAGATCCTCGTGAAATAATTGTACAAATAAGAAATAGAACTGAAGATGTAGCTCCTATAATGATTAAGCAAAAAGAAGCTACTGCAGCTGGTACTGAATATCAGCCAAGTGAAGAAGAGCAAGTAATTCTCGACAAAAAGCTTGTAGGGGATTATGTAAAACCAGAAGCATTATGGCAATGTACAACTTGTTCTGCTTGTATGGAAGAATGTCCTGTAAACATCGAACATGTTCCTGCAATAGTTGGTATGCGTCGTTCATTAGTTATGATGGAAGCAGATTTCCCTCAAGAACTAGGTGGTGCATTCAATAATATTGAAAATAATGCTGCACCATGGGCATTTCCTCAAGCGGAAAGAGCTGATTGGGCTGAAGGAATGGATGTACAGGAAGCAGCTAATAAACCAGAATTTGACATACTATTTTGGGTAGGTTGCTCTGGTAGTTTTGATGATAGATCTAAGAAAATTACTCAATCATTCGCTACTCTTATGAATACAGCAGGGATTAACTTTGCTATATTAGGTAAAGAAGAATCTTGTACAGGTGATCCTGCTCGTAGAGGTGGAAATGAATATCTTGCAGATTCTTTTGTAAAAATGAATATAGAAACAATGGGTAATTACAATGTAAATAAGATTGTAACTACTTGCCCACACTGTTTTAATACATTGAAAAACGAATATCCTAATCAAGGTGGAAACTACGAAGTAATACACCACTCGGAGTACTTAGAACAATTAATAGATGAAGGTAGATTACCATTCAACCACGATATAAAGAAAGAACTTAGTGTAGTAATGCACGATTCTTGTTATCTTGGAAGATTGAATTCAAACTACGATTCACCAAGAAATACTATCAAAAGTATTCCAGGACTTACGGTTCTAGAACCAGAACGTAACAAAGACAAAGGTTTCTGTTGTGGTGCTGGTGGAGCTAGGATGTTTATGGAGGAAACAGAAGGTAAGCACATTAATATCGAACGTACTGAAGAGCTATTGAGTACAGGTGCAAAGACTATAGCACTTAATTGTCCTTTCTGTATGACAATGATTAATGATGGTGTTGGAAGTACAGGTGCAGAAAATATACAAGTGAAAGATATTTCAGAAATTCTATTAGAACATATAGAAGCAAACCACAAGGATTAATATGTCTGTCAAAAATGTAATCGGTGTACTATTCATTCTATTCGGGATTGGTTATTTATTAAATGCTTTCGATGTATTGGATTTTAGTATAGGACAATTCTTTCATACTTGGTATCCAATACTAATTTTACTTTTCGGAGTTCATCTTATTTCTAATAAGAAATTCGTATTTGGAGCGATTGTTTCTTTATTTGGTGCATTATTGCAACTTGAACAACTCAATATTATTGATATTAGTGTTTGGCAATTAATATTTCCATTTGCTTTAGTAGGTATAGGAGTTAATATGATTATTAAGAAGAATAAACATAGTCCTAGAACTCTAAATGATTATAATGTTGATAATAACTTTGAGATAAATAATGTATTTAGTAGTGATGAAAGGAATGTAAATTCGGCATCATTAGAAAGGGGAGAAGTATTCTCGTTATTTGGTAGCGCAACAGTAGATATGTCTAATTCAATCATTTCTGACAATGATTTTAAACTAGAAATGACAGCTATATTCGGTTCGATAGATATTAGATTACCTGAGGATTGTAGAATAGAACTAAAAGGAACTCCGATCTTCGGAAGTATAGATGATAGAACTAGGGCTAATCCTATCTCAACAAAGAAAGTGATACTTGATTGTACTTGTGTTTTCGGTGGAATAGATATAAGAAATTAACGGTACTTACTAATATTACAAGCATTTAATCCAAAGCGAACAGAGATTTTTGTCCTATTTCTAGATACCCAATCGTAAATAGGGTTAGCTAAGAATACAATAATCGGATTACTCAATATATATCCGAGAGGTTTATAATAACCTTTCATTCTCTTCATAGTCTCGAATACTCCTTTTGAGCGATTATACATTTTCCCATCGTTAGTTAATAGGTATAGCGATTTGGAAGTTTTATCTTCATTCAAATCTGGATGTAATTCAGATAAATTAAGAATTTGAAATGGTTTCACTTCTAGAATTGAGTTTATAGAATTACGTAGTACCAACTCAGAAGAGTAAGTACATATTCCACAATCACCATCAAATATTAGTAAATCACTCACTTTATAGCACTATCCGCAATGTCTTTTCTGTAATATTTATTTTCGAAATGAATGCCCTCAGCCAAATTGTAAGCATTTTCTTTTGCATCTTTTAGAGTACTCGCAACAGCTGTAACACCTAAAACTCTTCCGCCACTATTAACAATTCTATTATTATCCTCTTTTGTACCAGCGTGGAATATGAACTTGTCTTTGAGTGTTGAATTGTTTTGCAGTCCTTTGATTTCAAATCCTTTATTGAAGTTCTCTGGGTAACCATCAGAAGCTAGAATAACTGTACATGCAAACTTATCTTTTTTAATGCTTATGCTATTCTTTTCAATAGCTCCTCTTGCTGCTGAGTAGAAAAGATTTGCCAAATCACCTTCGATAAGTGATAGAACTGATTGTGTTTCTGGGTCTCCAAATCTCACGTTGAACTCTATAACAAAAGGCTCACCTTCAACTATCATAATACCAACGAAAAGACAGCCTACAAAGCTATTCTTTCGAGATTTCATCCCTAGTAGAACTTGCTTAACAACCTTATTACGTACTTTCTTGATTATCATATCATCTACAAATGGTGTAGGGCTGAATGAACCCATACCGCCCGTATTTAGTCCCAAATCTCCATCTTTTGCTCTTTTATAATCTTGAGAGGCAGGAAGAAGTACAAAATCATTACCATCACATATTGCAAAAATAGATGCTTCTACACCATCTAAAAACTGTTCTACTACTATTTTTCTACTGGCTTCACCAAATTTGCCTTCAAAAAAATCTTCTACAATATTCTTTGCTTCTTCCTTATTATCAGTTATATAAACACCCTTGCCACCAGCTAACCCATCCGCTTTTATAACTATTGGCATATCACTCTTGTCAATATATCTACCGCAATCACTCAAATCTTTAGCTTCGAATGTTCTATACTTTGCAGTAGGAATGTTGAATTCATCCATAAATTCTTTCGCAAACGATTTAGATGATTCTAACTGAGATGAGTATTTACTGGGCCCAAAACAGTTGATATTATTGTGTCTTAGTACATCTGATATTCCATCAGCAAGTGGTTGTTCTGGGCCAACAACTACTAGATTTATTCGATTATCTCTACAAAAATTGACTAAGGTTTTCTCATTACTAATATCAAAATTTACGTTCTCTGCTACCTGGGTTGTACCAGGGTTACCTGGGTTACAATAGATGTTATTCTCATTGTCAGATTCGTGTAGTTTTAACGCGAGTGCGTGTTCTCTGCCGCCACTTCCTATTAATAATATGTTCATATTCTTTTATTCTAGTTTTGTTTTTTATTAGAATAGAAATTATAAATATTATCTCACTTTGAATAATGAATTTGAGAACTTTGTAATAATTAAATTCATTAGTTCTTGTTGAAAAGTATATCCAATGATAATTGTTATATACTTAGAGTTACTGACTATAATTTATTAAGTTAGTATAGAATAATTTGCAAAAAGGAATGGTAAAATAATGGCTAAAAACGATAAAGTATCGAAAATTGGTGTAGAAGTTAATCCCGATAAGATAAAAGCAGTAAATCTAGCAATGGATCAGATAGAACGCCAACATGGTAAAGGTTCTATAATGAGATTAAGTGATCAACAAGTAGTTGATGTAGAAGTAATTCCGACAGGCTGTATCTCACTAGATGCAGCAATTGGAGTTGGTGGTATTCCTCGTGGTAGGATAATCGAAATCTACGGACCTGAGTCTTCTGGTAAAACTACTGTTTGTCTGCATGTAATTGCTGAAGCTCAAAAGAAAGGTGGTTTGGCGGCGTTTGTTGATACTGAGCACGCATTGGATATCAATTATGCACAGCGATTAGGAATAGATTTGAATAATCTATTACTATCACAACCAGAGTTTGGTGAACAAGCATTAGAGATTGTTGAAACACTCGTAAGGAGTGGTGGTATAGACGTAGTTGTAATTGATTCTGTTGCTGCACTAACGCCAAGGGTTGAGATTGAAGGTGATATGGGTGATGCTCAGATGGGTTCACAAGCTCGTCTAATGTCTCAAGCGATGAGAAAGCTAAATGCTGCTATTGGTAAGTCTAAGACTACTGTAATATTTACAAATCAACTTAGAAGTAAAATTGGTGTTATATATGGTAATCCCGAGACTACTACTGGTGGTAATGCACTTAAATTCTATGCTTCAGTTAGACTTGATATCAGAAGAAAGGAAGTATTAAAAGATGGAACTGATATAATTGGTAACAGAGTTAGAGTAAAAGTAGTTAAAAACAAAGTTGCTCCTCCATTTAAAGAAACTGAATTTGATATTATGTATAACGAAGGTATATCAAAAGTTGGAGATTTGGTTGATGTTGCTACAGATCATGGTATTGTAAACAAATCTGGATCTTGGTACACATTTGGGGATGAAAGAGTACAGGGGAGAGACGCTCTTAAGAAACTTATAGGTGATGATGAGAATTTATTTGAAGCATTAAAAGCTAGTGTTATAGAAGTTATTAGTCCTAAGAAAAAGAAAGATGAAAAAACTGAATCTAAAACTGATACAAAAGCTGAAGTAAAAAAATAGAAAATGCACACAGTTTACTCAATCAAGAAAAAGAGATATTCTAAAAAGTATTTTGTAAACTTTGTGGATTTCACACACGATTCTATTGAACTGGGTCTTGACGTTATAATGAAGTTTGTTATAACTAAAGACTCAGAAATAGACGAAAAAACTATCCAAGAAGCCTTAGAAGAGCAATCACTCAAAGATGCAAAGTTAGCTGCTTATAACTATGTGTCATACAAACCAAGAAGCGAATATGAAGTTAGAGAGAAACTAAGAACGAAAGCATATAGCCAAGCGAGTATTGACTTTGCTATTTCGTTCTTATATGAATTCAAACTCTTAAATGATGAAGAATTTGCTCAAAGTTATATAACCACTTTTATTAAAAATAAGCCCTCTGGTAAGTTTAAACTTATCCATGAATTACGTAAGCGGGGAATAGAGGAGTCTTTAATAGATAAATCAATCACTGCTTACTATCCAGAAAATAGTGCTTGTGAAATGGCCTTAGCGGCTGCTAAGAAGCATCTAAGAAAAGTAACTCACAAACCAAAAGAAAAGCAAAAACAACTAGTAATTGACTTCCTATCCAGAAGAGGGTTTGATTGGGATACGATTCATAAATCAATTGATAAACTATTTTGACATAAAAAAAGCCGGTTTAAACCGGCTTTTTAATTTCAATCAATAATTTCTTATTTTTTCATCCAGAAAGTTTCTTGGAAAGTATCGCATTTCTCAACATTCCAAGTGGTTTCAATAGTATTGTAACCATCTTTTTCGATGATTACAGTGTACTTACCTTTACAAAGTTCTTTTGCTAGATATTCACCTTCTTTATCAGTCGCTTTCTTCTCGTATATTACTTTACCGATTAGCTTTAATGTAATCTTAGCACCTTCCATTACAGATTTAGTTTCATTGTCTTTTACAATGAATTTTAAGATAGCATCACAACAATCCGTTTTGGCTTTTAAAGTTTTCTCATAGCTAATTTCTTTGTTGCAGCCTAAATCGAATGCAAATTCCATTCCTTCAAATCCTTCCGCTGATAGTGAAAGACTATAATCATTACCTTCACATAGTTCTTTGAATTCAACATAACCGTTTGCATCAGTTTTTAATTCTTTTAGCTTAGTATTACCTTTCCATAGTCTAACGTTTGCATCTTTAAGTATATTACCCTTATCATCTTTAATTTTTACTTTTACAATACCATCACAACAGTCATTAGTAGTTTTCATTGAGTAAGTTTCTTGGAAATCGTCACATTTTTCAATGTTCCATACTGTTTCAATTCTTTCGTATCCTTCTCTTTCTATGATAACAGTATATTTACCTTTACAAAGTCCATCTTCTATTACTATGCCATCAGCATTAGTTGCTCTTTTCTCAAATATTACTTTACCACTTAACTTTAAAGTTACTTTAGCGTCCTTAATAGCAGTTTTTGTTTTTTCGTCTTTTACTATAAATTTCAAAACTGCATCACAGCAATCACTAGTTGGTTCCATAGAGAAAGTTTCTTGGAATGTATCACATTTCTCGATATTCCATGTAGTTTCGATTGTCTTATAACCTTCTTTTTCAATGATAACAGTGTATTTACCTTTACAAAGTTCTTTTGCTAAAAACTCACCTTCTTTATCAGTAGATTTCTTCTCAAATACTACTTTTCCATTAAGTTTTAAAGTAATTTTAGCACCTTCTAATGAAGATTTGTTTGAGTTATCCTTTACAATAAATTTAAGTATCGCATCACAGCAATCAGTTTTTGCTTTTAGTGATTTTTCGAAAGATAGCTCTTTGTTACAATCTAAATCAAATTCAAATTCAAACTCTTCATATCCATCCGCAAAAATAGAGATACTATATTCATCACTTTCGCATAGCTCTTTGAATTCGATATAACCATTAGCATCAGTTTTAAGTTCTGTTAATTTCTTAGATCCTTTCCAAAGTCTTACGGCTGCATTTTTCAGTACATTACCTTTATCATCTTTTATTATGATTTTAACTTTTCCTTCACAACAGTCTATATTCTTTTTCTCTAGAGTATGCTCTAAAGTTTTTTCTTCATCACATCCAATTTCAACTTGTATTTCTTTATTTTCATAACCATCTAATTTGTAAACTATAGTATATTTACCCTCACAAAGACCGTCTTGAATTGCATTTCCGTTCTCAACTACTGGGTCTTGAACTACTTTACCATCTTTGTATATAAATACTTTAGTACCATTTAGTATATTGCCATCTTTATCTTTTGGTTTGAATATAAATACTCCATCGCAACATGTATCTTCATCAGATTGTGTACTTATCATTTTGAAATCAAGTGTTTTTGTCTCATCACAATTTTCAATGGTAATGTTTTCTTCGATCACTTTGAAACCATCGATTGCCAATCGTAATTCGTATTCTTCTAAACAAAGACCTTCAAACTTTACTTTTCCGTTTTCATCAGAAGTTCCTTTTTTCAACAAGTTTTTGCCTTGTCTAACTTTAACCTCTACATTCTTTAATGCCTTACCATCTTCATCTATTATAGATAATTCTACCGAGCCACAGCAATCATCTTTGTCTTCTAAAGTAACCGTTCCGTTTTCTTTCTTATCAATATCAGAATAATTTAAATTTAAAGTATTGTAAAGCGGATGTGATATTGATAAAGTAACATTCTCTGATGGTACAGTAATATTTTCAAAAGAAATAAATCCATTTTCATCAGATGTATCAGTAGCTAATATTTCACTTTTATTAGATTCGTGAATATTCACGATTGCATTAATAACAGGATTATCTTTGTTGTCTATCAAATTTGTAGAATAACTAATGTCTGTATTAGAAGGATTACTCGGTTGATCCTCCTTACAAGACATGAATAATAGAACTGATAATAATGATAGAGTTAAAATACGTATCATTGATTTCATAACACCCTCAATTTAGTTTATTAATTATTTGAATTACAAATATACTAAATAACACATCAAATCAAATTTTGTCACATTTTTAGTTAAAAGAAATTATATTTGTATCGAGTATAGGGATAATTGGTTCGATTCCTAGTGAATCAAATTTTGGTTTTTGTATGATATTCCTTTCGGGGTAGAAAAATTCTAAAAGTAACTCTTTAGCAATAGGAGCGCATACACGACCACCCCAACCTGCATTTTCAACCATTACGGCCATAGCAATTTTAGGGTTTTCTTTAGGTGCGAAGCATGTGAACCATCCGTGATCTTTACCATGTGGGTTTTGAGCGGTTGAAGTTTTTCCACATACGTTCAGCCCCTCTATACGAGCATTACCTGCAGTCCCACCTCCGGCATTTACTACTTGCCACATACCCTCTTTGACTATTCTGATAGTTTCAGGAGAAAGTTTAAGATCTCTTTTTTCGTATTGTATATTCTGAAATGTTCTTGTTACATTATTATATATCTTTTTAACGGCATGAGGTTGAATCCAAGTACCATTATTTGCTATTGCAGCTATATAAGAAGCCATTTGAACAGGTGTAACTAAAATTTCACCTTGCCCAATTCCAAAATTCATTAACATCCAACCTGGTACATTATTATTGAATCTCTTGTTCATCGTAGCTAAGTCATCAAAATTACCTCTTTTCTCACTTGGTAAATCAATTCCTGTTAGTTGACCGAAATTTAGTAATCTACCGTAGTTAACAACTTTCTCTGCTCCCAATTTTAAAGATAATTGATAAAAGAATGCATTACAAGATTTCTTTATAGCCGTTTTCACATCTATACTTCCATGATGCCCTAAACATTTGAAAAATCGATTTCCATATTGATAGCCACCATTACATGAAAGGTGAGATGTTTCAGTTATTATTCCCTCTTCTAATCCAGCTAGTGCAATCAGCATTTTCCAAGATGAACCGGGCGGATATTCACTATTTACAGTTCTATCTAGAAATGGTTTATCAGGGTCATTCATTAAAGAGGAATAATAACTAGATGAAATCTTACCACTGAATTCAGTTAAATCAAATGTTGGTGAACTTGCCATCGCAAGTATTTCACCGGTAGAAGGGTCTATAGCTACTATTGCACCTCGTTTACCTTCTAATAGTTTCTCAGCTTTAGCTTGTAAACCAGATTTTATACCCAAGTATAAATCAAATCCATTCTTTGATACCTTATCTTTTCTTCCATTTTCATATTGAAAAACTTGTTGGCCAAATTTGTTAACAGCAACAAATTTTACACCTTCATTTCCTTTTAGCAAGCTCTCATATTCTCTTTCAATACCTTGTTTACCTATAGCATCACCAGGTCTATAATATTGAAAAACCTCTAACTCCTTAGGAGAAATTTCCTTGGTGTATCCTAATAGATGAGCCATATATGCTTCAGATTGGTATAATCTTTTCGATTCTATAATTACATCTATACCTCTAAGGTATTCTGAGTATTCTTCTATACCAGAGATTGTTTCCAAATCAACGTCTCTCTGAAATTTGATAGGTAGAAAAGGGGAGAAGTCATTATATTTTTTGAATGATTTACTTAATTCAGTGCTATCAATATCTATTAGAGAAACTAATAATGGAAAAGCTTCTTCACGCCATAAATTAGGAGTGAAGCTAAGAGCGAATGAGGATTTATTGTGAACTATAAGATTGCCATCAGCATCAAATATATTACCCCTAAATGGCTCTTGAATAATCTGTTTTATTGCTTGGGCTTCACTAGCTTCCTTATAAAGAAGTCCTTTTACTAACTGTAGATGAGCTAATTTTAAAGTATATAAAGTACATACCAATATAACAATGACTTTGAATACTCTGACCCTAGGAGTTGATATGAACTTTTCTGAATAATTGTTATCCATTATACGATTCTAGTTTAAAACTTTGTTTTTGTAATTTACTTCAACATAATTTACTAAAAAGAATAGAATTGCATTGATAATAAGAGTATCTCTGAATATAAAAGTCATTGTAAACATACCTGTAATAAATAGAGTAACAACTGATAAAAAAACAGCTATCATTATAGCTTTATAGAATAAATCAATTCTCAATTTTATACTATAATAAATTGACTTAATAAAAACTACAACAAATAATCCAAAAAACATAAGTGAAAGAGGAATACCAACTCTAAAAATGAAATACAAAAAGCTATTATGAATTACGGAAGAATACTCCATTTTACCCGTTATTGGATTTCGGAAAGTAAATTCGGCTCCGAACCCATTACCTATAAAAGGGGATTCTTTGATTCGTTCTATTACCATTTTCCATTCCTCAAACCTGGAAATTGCAGAAATATCTTCTGTTCCTTCTGAAGTAGATTCAAATTTTGTTTCCAAAGCAAAAATAACAAACTTAAATATATCTCCAAAGAATATTGAAGCTATCAAATAAGCAACTGTAACAGATATTAATAAATAAGAAATAAATCTAACTTTTTCTTTTGTATTGAGTAAAAGAAATATAGTTATTATATTAACAAATGCTGCTGCCCAAAAAATTCTAGCAAAAGTAGAAGTAAGTGCACCAAGAGTTAGAATCATAATAATTGTATACAATATCCGATACTTTGTCTCTTTTTGATAAAATATAAAAATACAACTGAATGTGCTACCAATTACAAACATATAAGTATTATTTCTTATCGTTGAGCCTGCCTCATAAGCATATGTAATATTTGAAAGTATTTGTTTGTATGTATAAAATTGAAGTAAATCAGAAAAAAGCAAAGTAATAGTAAATACAATGAGTAGTATTAATACATCTTTATGAGTTGTAAAATACTTCTTCATAGGAAAATAAAGGAGCATTAATGAAAGTAAGGAAAACTCTCTTATCCATTCGAAAAAAACTGTATTCTCATGATATACATTGATAAGTGTTAGAGGTGTAAGTATGAAAAAAGCTAAGAAAAACCATTCTGTTTTTGATTGGATTAGTTTCTCTTTCATTATCATTACTTGCCATATAATCCATAAGTATAAGAATATATTAAGATAAATTGAAAATACAATATCATCTGCACTGACTCCACCGCCTGTTGAGGAAGCAAATACACCAGACACTAATACAACCGAGTAAATCCACAGTTTGGGTTTATTAATTAGAAGATATAAAAATAAGAAAGTTACCCCTAATACTAAATAAATGATAGGCGTTCCAGTTTGACCTATAGAAATATAAAGAATAAATATAGAGACTAATCCAGCAAATAAGATTAGCAGAACCTGAGGTATAGAATACTTAGTTGGGTTGTATTTATTCAAATCAAGACTATCAATTTTTGACATTGCGGTTTCTATTGATTTTCTTTGAAATTTCTTAATCTAAGTTTTACATTATTATACATATTCAAGAAAAGTACTAGGACTATCGATAAGATGAAGGCACCTGCAAAAGTACCCAGAACAATAAATGATCTTTTTGGTCTATCTTTATTCTCTGCAGGAATAGCTTCATCAACTACATAAAGGTAGTTATTATTAGTTACTAAATCAAGTTTAGTCTTTTCCAATGTTGGCATTAGATATATTTTCATTTTAGAATGGGCTTCATATTCTGTATAAAGTCTCATATATTCCATACCAACACTACTTACATCGTTCAGAGAAAAGTTTCCAATTAAACCAGGTTGATTCTTTGACTCTTGAAGCTTTTTTCTTGCTTCGCCAACATAATCCTTTAGCATCTTAGTATAGGGGTCATTTTCACCAAGTTTATTCTTAGTGATTTCGTACTCGGTTTCAGCTTTCATAACCGTAGCTGTTAGATCAGAAAGTGCTTCACTGTAAACTGAAGCCTGATCTTCAGGTGAGTAAATCTGATATTTTTTAGAATAAATTGAAAGTGAATCACCTAAAGTAGCAATGATTTTATCTGTGTGGGCTAATCTTTGTTCTAAGTATGTAATATTAGCAGCTGCTTCTTTTTTATACATTGCAATAGCTTTAGAATTCACAATTCGGACATACTCATTAGCCATTTCTGCCGCTTTATCAGGATCTGCATCCCAAACAGAGAATTCAATATTACCTTCTTTATAATTTACAATTTCTACATTACTCCTAAATACTTTTCGTGCAAGTTCTTTGCTCTGTTTTTCAACTTTGTATGCCTTAATTAGATCAAATTGATTTACCATTGAGTCTAAAACTGTTCTACTTTCCATTAGAACTGATAAATCATAACTTTGACCACCACTACCACCACCAGCAACTTTAGTTATACCAAAATCTTTAAGTTTGGAAGAAATACCACTAAGAGCCCCACCTAAAAGTCCATCGGCTGAACTACTGGGAGGCACTACATTTACAGTTGATTTATATTGTACATCTATATTTAATGCGTAGAAGACAGAACCAATTGTTAGGACTAATGTAAATATTATAATTATCCACTTATGTCGAAGCAATGTTGCTAAAACTTCTATACTCTCATTTTCTCTTATTATCATAATTGTAAAGTTGTTAAATATAAATTTGTAAAAATTATTTGCTATTGTTGACGTACGGTGGTCGTTTGAAATCTTCTTCAATCAAATGTAATTCTGCATCTTCGAATAATAAATCTGGTAAGGTAATACTTGCTGGTAGATAACTATCACCTCCTGATAAATATGGAGATATTACTGCAGGCGCTAGATAATTCATCGTATATGATTTATCACTAGTACTAATTATATCCTTAAATAGTAATACATTCATAGTCGGAACGACCATTCCACTAAATTTCTCTTTATTACCATCGGCAAATACTTTATACCCATCCATAACATAATTCTTTTTGCCAAATGGGATTTCAATATTACCATTTGTAATTCTGTAAAGTGAAGTATATCTGATATTAGCATCTAGAATCTTTGTAACAACTATACCAAATTCCAGTTCTCTTTTCTTCACTAATTCTAACATCTTAGATTCTAATTCTTTATTACTTATCTTTTTATCTGGGGCACTATTTTCAACAATTACATTACTGAAAATAACAGAACCTCCTCTTTTATGAGCATTCGATTCTTTGATTCTTTTAGTAGGAACCCTATCCGATAGTAAAGTCTCCAAGTATCCTTTTTTTACTAATTCTACATCTTGAGATTCTAAACCATCATCATCAATTTTGTACGCTCCAATTAAATCAACTCCATTCCATTTATTTTCTGATGGCTTATCAGTTATACTGAGAAATTCAGGTAGGACTCTACCTCCAACCTTTCTTTGGAATACAGCATCTTCGTTTTCAGAAGAGAACCCACCGTCTGTTAACGGCTCTCTTTGAGAAATTAATTTTGGTAAGAAGGATTGAGCAAATATCTGCCCAGCGGCTTGCCCAGAAAAAATCATTGGACCAACATAAAAGTCTTCTAGCTGAGTAATATTCAGTCTGTCTGAAAGGTTATCAGCAACTAATTTTGCTGCTCTTACAAGAGAATCTTTAGATGGCAAATCATTTGGATTGATTGAATATGCCGTATAATGATCGAATACAGGCATTCCTTCTTTATTTTGACTAGCAGCTACAACTTCAAAACCAGTGTAATATGTGTCTTTTACATATTCTACACCTTCAGAATTAATATAGTAAATTCTTTGGGGGATGAATTCTATACTGACACCTGAAGTGTAAATAGCTGGATAAGAATTGAAAACTGCAGAAACTGCTTCAATAGTTTCTTTATACTTGGCTAAACTAAATTCAGGAATAGTTTTTATATCACGAAGCTGTTTTATTGATTCCAATTTATTGAAATCAGGAATTGTATCTTTTCGCATTCTATTCTTCAATATAGCTAGTTTCTTAGAATACAATTCTGCCGTTTGTTTATATGCAGCGTCTGTAGCTAACCAGAATTCTTTTCTTAAGTAATTAATACTTGGTTCAAAGCTTACAGAGCGTTTTTTAAATCCTTCTTCGTCATCACTACTACCAAAAAATCCTAATCCTACATCGAAAAAGTTAGTGTTATCAAAGCTATAATCACCTACTCTAACTCCAACACTTATGTAGGCGGATTTAGAATTATTTGAAGCTTCTATGCTTCCCATTGAACCCCTAATACTAGAAGCATTATATTCAACAAATTTATACTCTATGAAGTAAGGACTTTCTAAGTCATTTATCTTTAGTTCATTCATTGAACGTTGTAGTTCATTTTTCATAGCAAATATTATATCCTCATTTGGCTTATCAAACGAATAACCATTAGAGTTAATTAAAATTACTAAAAATAAGGTGATGATAAATTTCATTTATATTCTGTTTTTTAATTTTCGTTAATACTACTTAAATCATATTCTTTTTTATTCTATCTACAATAGGGACTAATTCTTCGGCTTTCTGTGTACCTAATAATAGTTCAAATCCGTCTTTCATCTTAATTCTAAGTCCCATGTTCTTACTAACATTGAGGCACAACCCACGACCTTTCATAGAAAATCTATAACCCCAACCACCATATTCCATTATTGGTCTATACCTTTCGACTTCAATACTATGAATTGATTGTATTGGTATAACCTTATAATCTCGGATAAATGGCCAAAATTTATACCTGATATTAGAATCATCTATTTTTGTTTCTAATCTAATAGAATAGAAAAACCATGAAAGAAAAACCGCGAAACCGATAACAAGGATAAACCCAATAAATAAAGCTCCATCACTCATTGGTTTTTCACCAAATTGTTCATTCGATATTACCTGATTGAATATTGCAATGCCAAATAACACAATAGACCCACCAGTTATTACTGTTAAGAGTATCCAAAGTGCTTTTTGTCTAAATACCTGCGATTCTTCAAATAATAGTTTTGACATAATATTAATCTGTTGTTACTTTTATTGGAGCTTCCAAAATAGGTGGTTTAGCTTGAGACTTTTTCTTTTTCTGAACTTCTATTTTAGAAACTAGTATATCTGGTGAAGAAGCCGATACAGGTACACCGCCTGATTCTGCTCCACAAACTCCGTTAAATACTCCTACTCTTTCAGAAGTTGAAAGTATATTACTGAAAGTAGATAGGGGAGTACCAATTAAATCAACACCTCTTACTAATTCGTTTGCTCTACCATCTGCGTAAATCTTATAAACCTCTAATGGTAAAACGTTGAACGCATTTGGTACTGTTCTACCTGTAAAAGTAAATCCACCTTGAACCGTTTTAAAGAATAATCCAAATTCTTTTTCTTGCTTCTTACACTCTTCTCTGAGTTGTTTTACTAGTTCTTCGTCATCAACCTTATTAGTACTTTCTACTATCAGATTTGACTGCCTTGACACAGCATTATAACCAGCTTGTTTACGACCGTGACCATTGGAATGTTCAAAGCCCTCAATTGGTGACCGAGCCATCAGGAAGCTTCTAAATATCCCATCATCTACAGATACAACTTTCTCAGCTTTTACACCTTGATCATCAAACTTGAAATAACCAGATAGTTCAGTCCCGTTTCTTTCTTTGATTGTAGGGTCAAAAATAACATCTATAAAATCAGGGAGAATTGATTCACCTACAGATTTCTTAAATGTCTGACTTGAAGATGGATCTTTCTCTCTATGTCCTTCTACTCTATGACCAAAAATCTCATGGAAAAATACACCAGATGCTTCACCCGATAGTATAGCAGGACCAGAGTAAGTATCCATTAATGGAGCATCTCTTAGTTCTTTAAGAGAAGTGATGATTTTCAAAATGTCTGCTTCAATTTTCCCTAAAGGCGGAAGTGTTTCAGGAGTAAATGCAAAATATGATTCATACAGTGGTAGACTCATACCATCAGTTGCTTTCGTTTTTGCATAAACGAAAACTCTGATTGATGATTCATCAAATTTAAGTTGGCTTCCTTCAGTATTTAAGAAATACTTAGTTTTATTTTCTAACTGAAAAGAGACAGAGCCATCATATATTAAAGGATCTGAATTGAATAGATTTGATAGTTGCTTTGCATAGCCAACCCATTTATTTCTATCAATCTTTAACTTTTCTACGGATTCACTAAATCTAACAGGATTTTCTTTAGAAAAATCAGCTGATTTATCTTCTTGCTCTACTTTTACAGCAGCATTTGATTTTGCTTTTTCAAAAGTTTCAATTGCTTCTTTATAGACTTTATCAGTTGAGTACCATATCTTTCTCTTAATAGCCAATGCATTGTTATCAAGTGGAAGAAACTCAAAGCCCGAACCCCCACCAAAATTGAATGAACTTCCTCTAATTATATGAGTATTATCAAAGTTATAGTCGCCAACTCTTAAATCTATATCTAATATTCTTTGGTTAACACTATCATTACTTATTAGATTCCCAAAAGAAGCATTTATCGAGATTCTTTCAATATCTGTAATATTATATGATATATAATAGGGAGGCGTGCTCTCTTTCTGGAGTTCATTAAAATTTCGTGTTAATTCTGTTCTTGCAATATCTAAAACGGATTCAGATTTACTTATAGAAAACGAAATGAATATTAATACAATTACTATTTTATACATTTTCACCAAGATATTTCTTTGATATTAATTTTAAAGATTCATCGAATTCATATACATACGGTTTTCCAGTCGGAATGTTTATATCTGAAATATCTTCTTTGCTTACACCTTCTAAATGCATAGTTAATGCTCGCAATGAATTACCGTGGGCTGATATCAATATATCTTTTCCTTCTCGAAGTAATGGAGCTATTTCACTCTCGTAATAGGGAAGTACACGATCTAAAGTATCTTTCAATGATTCTCCTTCTGGTGGTGCTATGTCAAAGCTTCTTCGCCATATATGCAATTGTTCGGCACCAACTTTCTCACCTATTTCAGCTTTGTTTAGTCCTTGCAAATCACCATAATGTCTTTCGTTCAATGCCTCATTAGAAATCATTTCAATATCATTAAAACCAGCGACTTCTGATATTATTTCAGCTGTATTTATTGCCCTTTTCAAAACTGATGTAAATATTTTGTCAAATTTATAACCCTTTAATAATTCACCAGCTTCATTAGCTTCTTCTATACCAAGTTCAGAAAGCTCTATATCAACCCATCCAGTGAATCTATTTTCTTTGTTCCATTTAGATTGACCATGTCTTACGCATACTAATTTTGACATTATTTTATCCTTCTATTTATTTCAATTTTTCAATTAATTCTGTTGGTGCTTGCACTAACTCTATTAAAACACCTTCGCCCGAAATGGGGAAGACTTCATTTCCTTTCGGGTGAATAAAGCAAACATTGTGACCTGACGCACCTTTTCTAATTCCACCAGGCGTAAATCTTACTCCACTGGTTTCTAGATTGTTATATGCTGCTTCTATATCATCTACCCATAGCCCAATATGATTTAAAGTTGGAGTATGTACAGCCGGTTTTTTATCAATATCAATTGGTTGCATTATGTCTAATTCTACTTCAGCAATTCCTTTACCTAATTTCAATATATCTTCATCAACATTCTCTGCATCACTTTTGTATTCACCAATTTTTGGTAATCCAAAAAGATTCTGCCATAACGCTGAATGTTTAGATTTATCCTCTGAGCCAATTGCTATTTGCTGTAGCCCCAATATGTTAAAAGTTCTTTCAGAATTATTTATTTTATCTTCAGCTATTTTCAAATCTTCAATAGAGTTAATACCTTGAATCTCATCTATATTTGATGTTGGGAAAGCCATTACTTTGTAACCGTCATTTTTGATTATCTCAACTATATCAGTTAAGTAATATTCACCTTGTGCATTGCTATTATTAACTCTCTCTAATGCAGAGAAAAGTAAATCAGATTTAACAAGATAAGTTCCACTATTAATTTCTTTAACAGCTTTCTCGTTTTCGCTAGCATCTTTTTGTTCAACTATTTTCGTAAAATTATTCGAGTCGTCTCTTATAACTCTTCCGTATCCAGTAGGGTTAGGAGCAATAGCCGAGAGAACGGTTAACGAAGATTCATTCTCATTATGATATTTAATAAATGAATTCAAAGTCTTTAGTGTAAGTAAAGGAACATCTCCACAAAGTATCATAACGTCTGAATTAGATTCTATTAACTCATTTCGAGTTTGATCTACAGCATGACCAGTACCTAATTGTGGTTCTTGGAATACTGTTACTATATTAGAGAAATTATTCTGAGATATAAAATGTTTTACTTTCTCTTTTTCGTGGCCTAATATAACAACTGTTTTAGTTGAATTAAGTACCTCAATAGTCTCTAAGACATAGCCTAACAATGGTTTATTATTCATTGGGACTAATACTTTTGGTAAATCGGGTACATTCATTCTTGTACCTTTTCCAGCTGCTAAAATTGCTACGGTGAGTTTCATTAGAGAATATTTTATATTTTTGATATTATAAGTTTAGTAAAATACAGTTTTAAATTTTGAACTCAAAGATAAGTGGGAAATTGATATGAAAAATATAGTTATAGTTTTAGTGTTGTTTGCTTTTACTAATTACTCGTATTCTAATGATAGTTTTACTTTGGTGAAAGAGTTAGAAGTGAAAAGTTTTAATTCTTCGAGTAAGAATAAATTGACAATCGAATTCAAATCTGGAAAAAAGATAATATCAAAAAGTAAGGCAATAGATATAAATGAGATAATTGATTTATGTGATAATTGTTTTGCTGAAATTGAAGATACGAAAGGTAAGTTTCATTATTTGAGTAGTAATGATCTGAATAAACAGATAAATAATCAACAAGCACTGCTACTCTTTGATGAAGAGTTTTCTAGTTTAGGTGATACTCTAGTAATTGGTGAAGATGAGTTGAGTAAATTGGAAGGAAATAAATTATTGGATGTTGAATTAGGTTCAATGACTAATGCAAGTTATGGGTTAAACTCAAAAAATTGGACTAATGAGAAAAGAGATAAGTATTTTAAACCAAATTCTTTAGTATTTCCATTTGATAATAATACAACCAGATGGATTACAGATATTAGAAGAATAAGAATATTCAAAAGATAGTCTAAATATCATCTATATCTATATCAGCAATTGGTAAAGTCAGTGAAACTTCGGTGTATTCGCCAACTTCACTTTTGAACTTGATTTTACCATTGTATATATCCATTATCTTTTTAACAATTGCTAATCCAAGTCCAGACCCTTGCTGTTCATTAGCTAACCTATCGAATTGAATATAAGCATCTAACATATATATCTTTTCAAGAGGCATTCCTATACCATTATCTCTTATAGTTATCTTATACTTGTCATCAATTACTTTTGATGTAATTACTACCTCAGTATCTTCATTCCCAAATTTGAAGGCATTATCAACTAGTTCGTATATAATTTTATTGAAGTGTTCTTCGGATATTTGTAATGGGGAATCTTCTAAATTCATTTCAATTTTATCTGACTTTTCAAATTTATATGAAATATTAGTTGCAGTCTCATATATGAGTGATTCAGCAGAATAAATTGCAGATTCCTGTAGCTTTTGTAGTTCCTCAATATCGTAAGAGTTGATTGTAAGTGCAGAGAGGTATAAGTAATTCTCAAATAATCTACGTAGTCTTACGGCAGAAGAATGAACATCTTCTAATATTTCTAAAGTCTCATCTTTGTCAACTTCATCCAAGCTTTGTTTTAGATAATCAGTCAACCCAAGTATTTGATTCAAAGGGGTTCTAACTTCGTGAGGCAATGTCATTAATAAGCTAGACTTCAGTTGTTCTACCTTCTCACTTACTTCTTTCTTTTTTTCTAATAGCTCTCTAGTCTGTACTGCAACAAGTTGATCTATTTTATTACGAAAAAGTTTAATCTCATTTTCTAACTTCAAGCCATTAATACTAGAAGCTAAATAACCAGTAAAATTCTTCAATAAGAACTTAGTTTCTAAATCCAAATTTGACAATGTTTTGTCATATTCTATTAGTCCAAACCCTAAAGCTCCTTTAGAGCTAATAAATGGTGCAAGCAATATCGAATGTGTATCATCTAACTCCTTCAGAATTAAATCATTTGAATTCATAACTTCACCAATTAGACCCAATTCGATAGTTTTTTCGAATACCATTAAGCAATTATCTTTTTCTTCTAAAGGGTAACAATCTTTCAAAATAGGTTCAAAAGTTTCTGTATTGAATAAAAATATTGCTGAGAATTGTGGACCTAATAGTTTGAAATAGACACTATTAGCACTTTCTATTACAGATTCAATAGTTGGATTATTTACCAATGCTGAATTAAAGTTTTCAAAAACTTCTAAATTTACTTTCATTATATTCTAGTTTATTATTAATATTTCATTTGCTTGTTCGTAATCTGTCTTTATTCTATCGTAAAAAGACTCTTTATCAAATTTAGTAATATCTAATCTACGCCACAGCAATTGATTAGGTTGAGTTATGCTGTCGCATCCTGAGTGACCTAATCCTAGTATTTTAGCTAATACATTTGATATATGCACAACACCGACCAACTGATCATAGTTCGAACCAACTAAACCGTCATTATGATATCTTATCACATTCAAAATATTCTGATCCAAGTTCCAAGATTCAGCTAATTTAAGTCCAATTTCTTGATGTGTTGTTCCTAATACTTTTTGTTCTGCTTCTAATAAAGTTATTCCTTCCTTTTCCATAATCATAAATACAACATTATATTCCGAACCTAGTATTTTGATTAATACTAGTTTTCCTATATCATGTGTTATTCCAGAAAGAAGATATTCGTCCAGATTTTTCTGTCCAAGTTCTTGAGCTATTATCCTTGATATTGCTCCTACCGCAATCGAATGTTTCCAAAATTCTACCAAATCAAATTTTGAATTTGAATTAACATCTGAGAATACTTCAATAATTTTAGTAGATAAGATAATATTCTTTAATTCACGAAACCCAAGATGAAATATAGCTTTATCTATCGAGTTTACCTTAGTGCTTAGGCCGTATATACTTGAGTTTACAATCTTCAGTAATTTAAAAGAGAGTGCTATATCAGTTGAAACTAGATTTGAAAGGTCTTTAATCGTAGTTGAAGTGTTTGACAGTGCGTCAACTAGCTTATAATAGATAGTTGGTAGTGTTGGGAAGTCATCAAAATTTTCAATTTTATCTAAAAGTTTATTCATTATTTGATTTTCCTATTCTACTCAAAACCCCTATATCAAATAAGAACTTATCATTCTCATTTTTTATATTCCAACCTAACTCTTCTAAAAGTTTTGTTTCTATATTTGCAATTTCTTCATTATTTATAGAACCACCAGAAGCATCTATTAAATCATCGAAAATTAAAATTTCGTTAATTCCCCACATTTTTAGTACTCTAATATGTGAATCGAGATTTAATGAAGTTCCTTTCTTTATAAGTACTTGGTCGTATTTATTAGACAGGGTTTCTGCTAATATTTGACCATCTTCTATATCGTCTAATTTTACTTTTCTGGGCATATACCTAAAACTACTTTTTCTAATAAACTAATTTAACAATTCGAGTAAACTTTTGAACATTTAATTTATTAACATCTGATAAATTCTACTTATACTATAAAGTTTTTTAAATTTCGGATGTGGAATTGAAGTTTAACTCAAAAGATAAGAAAATGAAAAAAATAATAGAATGCGTACCGAATTTTTCAGAAGGTAAAAACAAAGAAATAATAGAAGCAATTGCAGATTCGATAAGAAATACAGATGGTTGTACTTTGCTGGATGTTGACCCAGGTGCTTCAACTAATAGAACAGTCTATACTTTTGTCGGTGATGAGAGTTCAGTAATAGAAGGTGCTTTGGCATCAGCTAAAACAGCAAAAGAATTAATTGATATGCGAACTCAAAAAGGTGAACACCCTAGAATGGGGGCTATGGATGTTTGTCCATTTGTACCTGTAGCAAATGTTAGTATGGAAGAATGCGTTGAAATTTCAAAAAAATTCGCAAAAAGAGCTTCGAAAGAACTTGGAATAGCTTTCTATCTATACGAAGAAGCATCGAATAAAGATTATCGAAAAAAATTGCCAGACATTCGCAAAGGTGAGTATGAAGCAATGGCAGAAAAAGTAAAAAAAGAAGGTTGGGAACCAGACTTTTGGTCTGGTAACTTTGATCCAAAATGGGGAGTAACTGCAACAGGTGCTAGGAAATTCCTTATTGCATATAACATAAATGTACTTGGAACTTGGAATCAGGCTCATAGAATTGCTCTTAACCTTAGAGAAGCTGGTAGGGAAGAGGGTGACACTGGTAGATTGAAAGACACCAAAGGTCTTGGCTGGCACGTTGATGAGTATAATATGGCACAGATATCAATGAATCTAAATGATTATCATGTTACACCTATGCATATAGCCTTCGAAGAAGCCAAAAAAGATGCTATCGAGATGAATCTAGGACTTGCCGGGTCAGAAATAGTTGGACTAGTTCCACTCGAAGCAATGTTAATGGCAGCGGATTATTATATAGAAAAAGAGGGACTATTCGTAATTGCGGAAGACCAAAAAATAAAATTGGTCATAGATAGATTAGGATTAAGCTCTATTCAATATTTTGACCCACAGAAACGAATAATTGAATACATAATCCAAGAAGATAGGAATGAACCACTAGCTTCATTATCTGTTAGAGATTTTATTGGTTCAGTAGCAGCTCGTACATCTGCACCCGGTGGTGGTAGTGTATCGGCAGCTGTTGCTTCATTAGGAGCAGGGTTAGGGGCTATGGTAGCGTGGTTGACTTTTGGCTATAAAAAGTATGAAGATTATGATGGTCAATTAAGAAAAATAATTCCGAATTTGGTTAAAACAACAGAAGATTTGATTCCATTAATAGATGCTGATACGAATGCATTTAGCGACTATATGGATGCTATGAGATTGCCTCAGAGTACTGATGAAGAAAAATCTGTTCGTAATATTGCGATGGAAGAAGGTATGAAAGTTGCAATTGAAGTACCACTGAAAACTATAAAAACAGCAGATAGAATATGGGGTGATCTTGTAGAAGTTGCCAAAATAGGTAACTTCAGTAGTCGCTCTGATTTAGAAGTTGGCGCCAGAGCTCTAGAGGTTGGTATATGGGGTGCTTATAGAAATGTAACGATTAACTTATCGGGTATAAGTGATGCTGCTTATGTCGAAAAAACAAAGTTAGAAGCAGAATCGCTATCTTTAAGAGCTAAAGAGAAAATGCAAGATATATTAGATATAATTGAAAATAGAAATAGCTAATAAAAAAAGGGGCAAATTTAATTTTGCCCCTTTTTCGCTTATCTACCAATATTATATTTACCTTTATAACGGAAGCCATCTAACATCCACTTAGGCATATCGCCACCGAAAACATAGTAATCCATAAATTGTTTCATTCTCATCGAATAATCCAGTTGATTCTGTATCTTTCTTGGGTGATGTGGCTCTCCCTCGTATTGTAAGAAAATACAATTCTTATCAAATCTACGCATAGCTAAATATAGTTCAATTCCTTGTTGCCACGGCACGGCCTCATCAATATCACCAAACATAACGAGAAGTGGTGTATTCATCTTATCTGCAAAGAAAATAGGAGAGTTCCGTATATATGAATCAAGTGAATCTATTATATTACCTCCTATTCGACTTTGTTCTTTCTCATATTGAAATTGTCTCGCTAATCCTGATCCTAACCTAATTCCCGAATAGGCTGATGTCATATTTGAGACAGGAGCACCAGATACACAGGCAGCAAAATAATCCGTCTGAGTTACTATCCAGGCACTTTCGTATCCAGACCAACTATGTCCGTGCATTACTATTTTTTCTGGGTCAGCTATACCCATTTCTACCAATTTGTCACATCCAGCTTTCAAAGCAACTTCGGATGATTTACCCGGATTTCCATCGTAAAACTTAACATCTGGGAAGAACATAACATACTCAGAACCAAGGTACAGAGAATACGGAGGTCTGTGGTTTATTTTTGGCATATTGAATTCGTTTTTTCTATCAGAAAATCTTTCATAGAAATATACAAATAGTGGATACTTTTTGCCTTTCTTGTAATTATCAGGAAGTGCATAATATCCTTGAAGTGTATCGCCGAATTCTGTAACAAAATCAACCAAGTGTGAAGTACCCCATAAGAATTCATCTACCTGTTGTTGTTCTTTTGTTAATCTTTCTAATTTACTTAATTTAGTATCAGATAACCAAACATCAGGATATGTATTAAACCCTTCTTTTGTAATAATTATCTTGTTAGAATTGTCAGATTTTCCTTCATAGCTATATAAGAAATCGCCATAAGTTCTTATATCAAGTTCGCCAATTTGTAAGTCTAAAACTCCAATATGTTTTTGTTTTGATTTAGTACCATAAACTGAGACTAATACTTTGTCAGAGTTCTCAAACCATTTCTTATTTTTATCAGTGTTAATAATATTTATCGAAATTTCATTCTTTCGGCCTATTCCTTTGGTTAACAATCGGCTACTACCATTTGATAAATCAAACTCCCATATATCAAATTGGTCACCTATCAATACTTTTTGGTCATTTCCTACCCAACCTTTTACACCATAAGAACCGGGTTCTTTTGGATGGTCATCCAATACATCATAGAATGGTATAGATAGATTCTCATTCAGAACTATAGAATTATTAGTTTCATTATTATGAGAATACCACTTCTTTTCTTTGAAATAAACTGTGTATAGTCCATTTGGAGATAAATTAGGACTTTCTTCAACATTCTTTTCAATTAAGTTTTTGACTCCATTATTGAGGTTTACACTGTATAAATCATAATACCAACCACTATAAGTCATTAATTTCTTATAAGGTTCATTATCAAGTTGGATTGTAAAGTTACTGTTGTTATTGTATCTTACACCAGTTGTGGTACTATCAGTAATATAAATTAATTTGGTGTTCTTTAAATTGAAGATAGAATAATAAATATCATCTTTAGTTTTATCCCAATTAGTTTGTTGAAAGGGGATAATCTCGGGGTCTTTGGGGTGCCACAAATATAATTGTGTTTCATCTAGTATCAAATCAGTATTGTACAGATTGGCTTCTGTAACTTCAACAGTATCCTTACTATCACCATACCATTCACTTAAAGGTTTATAGCCAAACCAAAGACGTTCATCATCGTCTGTTAATCGTAATTCATTTTTTTCTGGTATGTAATAACCAGCTCTTGAAGTGGTATCCGCTACTATTTTAATTGCTTTAGATTCATAATCATATATATTTATAGAATTATCTTTCGTTTTATCATCTTTTATAAGTTTTCCCTTCAAATAAACTAGTTTCTTTGATGTCTCATCCCAATTAAGATTAGTAAATTTTGAATTTGAATCGACTTCAATCTTTGACTCTGGGATAAATTCTTCATTCAAATCTCTTTTAAATAGTCCATTCAATCCTTTATCGACAATTGTTGAATAAAAGATATGATTACCTAATGAATCTAAAGTATATTCAATAACATTATCAACAGGGATTTCAGTTTCACTTTGAATATGTCTTAATATTAGTTTCTTACCTTTTAACTTTTCTTTCTTGTCATAATCCTTCGTATAAGCTAGCCATTTACCATTTTTAGCCAATTTATAATTAGAAACATCTTCAATAGTTGTTCTATAATCGGATATAGTATTAACAAGTTCAAGATCAGGCTTCTCGTCTTTATTCTTATTAGGGTTTAATTGTTTTAGAACGTCAATCTCAGTCTTTACAGCAAACCATTTTGTATCTTGAGAATATTGTGAGTAACTTCCTTTTTCAATTTCAATTATTTTATTGGATTCTAATGATTGAATGACAAAAGTATTATTACCTCTTTGTTTGTCTAATCTGTAAGTCAACCAATTACCATTATCAGTTATGTTAGTTGATGTTAAATTTTTGAATTTCAATATATCTTCGAATGTAATTGCTCTTTTAGCAAAAGATATACTTACAGTTAGTAATATAAGTACTAGTATTAGTCGTTTATTAAACTTCATTAATTGTTTCCGATTATTGCATACCAAAAGTCTATAATATAATAAAGTATTCTGAGAATGGAAAAAAGAGACTAAATATAAATTATACAATTAAATCGTAAAAATCGTATATTTGAAAATAGAAAATATATAAGTAAGTGATAATAAATGAAAAATAAACTATCAAAAGAAGTTGAAATAGAACTATTGAATATCCTTAAAGAACGATTTAATACGAACATAAATCGCCATAAAGATATTAATTGGGGTGATGTACAATCAAAACTAGAATCAAATCCCAATAAACTATGGTCGCTAAACGAAATGGAACTATCTGGTGGTGAGCCGGATGTAGTAGATTATGATAGTAAAACTGGTGAATTTGTTTTCTTCGATTGCTCTACCGAAAGCCCTAAAGGACGAAGAAGTGTTTGCTATGACCACGAAGCATTAGAAGCTCGCAAGAAATTCCCTCCTGAGAATAGTGCAATGAACATGGCATCTGAAATGGGAATCGAATTACTAGATGAAAGCCAATATAGAGAACTACAGAAGCTAGGCAACTTTGATACAAAGACCTCAAGTTGGATTAGAACTCCTGATAATATTAGAGAATTAGGAGGTGCTATATTTGCTGATTATCGTTTTGGAACTGTTTTCGTATATCATAATGGTGCAGAATCTTATTACGCAGCGAGAGGATTCCGGGGTATTCTTAAGGTTTAAAAATTAAACTGTTTGTGGTTTTCTCTTACTTCTATTATTAGTTTCTTTATTTACTAATTTATAAGGTCGATTAAACAAGTCCTGTGAAACTTTGAAATAATCTGAGAGTTTTCTGATGGATTCTTTTGAAATGCCTTTATGATAATTAAGCATTTTAGAAATAGTACCTTTCGATAAACTTAATATATCTACTAAGTCTATTGCTTTCATATTATGTTCATCCATCATAGAGGTTAGCAGCTCAACTGGGTCTAAATCAATAAATGAGTTATTTTCATTATCCCATTTTTCAATTAGTAATTCGAGCAATTCTATTTCATCTTGATTACGATCATTATTAATCAAGATTTCTAATTTATTACAGTATTTGTAATACTGCTCTTCATCTTTTATTATAGTATATTTTAGATTCTTCATATTGCTTTTCTATTTATAATTATCAATTTCAAATTGCTTACCATCAGTACATAACTTCGAATATTCAGAATGTGTACCTATCCATTTTACGAATAAGTGAACTTTAGATTCACCAAAATGATAGTTACATATTAATCTATAATTATTACCACCTATATTAAAAACTACTCTGTTAGTACCATTTCCTAGTATATCTGCAGAATTATAAGTTGACATTATATCAAGTGGATTATCCCATTCAGCATACTTTATTATTGTCAGCCAAATACGAAAAGATGCTCTAGAATTGGTATTCTTTAAAGTATAATCTTCAATTGA
Organism: Bacteroidota bacterium; assembly: GCA_048267165.1. GTDB lineage: Bacteria > Bacteroidota > Ignavibacteria > Kapaibacteriales > UBA2268 > PGYR01. The sequence goes on along the minus strand of JBLWYD010000002.1, from coordinate 94,114 downwards.
TTTCTTTTTTATCAGATGTACTTTCATATATAGACGCTAATTTAATAAATATGTTTCACAAAGTGAAACTTAATTTTATAATTTCAAGACTAAAATTTCACTTCTTATAAACATACATTACAGATTGTACCATTGTGAAAATGGATATGAAGATAATAACTCCACCCCAAATCCAGTAAGGGAAGAAGAGATTTTGTGCAATGACACCAGTATCGGAGATATGGAAATCATTGTCTATGAAGGCTTCTTGACTCATTAGATAGCCAATACTAAGGTAAATGCTAAGGAATGCTTGAATCCCTAAGAAGATAATGAGTAATTTTTGATTCTTTGGTTGCATTTTAAGTGCAGCGAAGAATATAAGTACAGCGAAAGTAAGTATCACTGGAATCCCATAAATAGAACGAATCCAGTAGATTACAGAAAATGCAAGAATTGCACTAAACGTATATAGTATATTCTTTAAATGCTTTTCTTTTTTAGAAAGTATAATAAGGGTTGCACCTGCTGCTGTTGGGCCAAGTGGACCTGCCGCTGCAACGATTGCTTTACCAACATTCCCCAAAAACAAATTACCACTCCACATAGCTAATCCAGAGCCATCGGCGTAAATTTCTAGATGATGGAAACTACCTCCTAGTATTAAAGCCATAACTCCGTGAGCCATTTCGTGGAACCAAGAAGATAGTATTGTAAAAGGGTAGAGGACTAACATTCCGAATGGAATTCGCCAGAGTATAATAGTAAAAACAGCAAAAGCTATCATCCATAAAATGTACTTTTGCTGTTCTGTTAATTTCTTTTTTGCTTTCGCCATTTGCAATTATAATTCTTTTACAGGAGTTTCCACAGTTATTTGAACTGTACGACAATAGAATCTACCTTCAGGTAAATCATTGTCATAGAGCAAAGTATCTTCGCCTAGTCCTTTGACTTCAGCGTCTCGCAGTCTTAAACGATTAGCTACTGATTTTGCTCTTCTTTCAGATATTTTCTTGTTTATATCTTCTTCACCCATACTGTCGGAATAACCGTAAACATATACTTTTGCTTTATCAGTAATTCTATTTTTAACAAAGTCAACTACTTCTCTATGTTCTTGTTCCAAACTTGACTTGCCATAAGAGAATAAAATCAAACTATAATACTCATATTCCTTATCGTCAGTTCTATTCTCTCGTTTAGTATTTACAGTCAATTTGTTAATAGGCAGTGTCTTTTCAGCAAAACCTCTCTGTCCAACAGAATCCATTACAGATAATTTATATTCAATAGGGGATGCTGAACGAGGCATATTTTTCTTATCATTTCGCAAATCCCAAAGTAATTCTGGATCTGGATGCCCATTTCCTATTTTTTGGAATAAAATATTATCATCTTGTTTAGCTTCAAAAACCCATTCGTTTATACCTACTTCCGAATCTACATCAGCTAAGAATTTAATATCTGTATCTGAAAGTACTCTTAGTGTATCAGTAGTTAATACTGGTTTGATTATCGACTCATCACTCGATAGTATCTCAACTCTTCTGTTTTCTTCCTGACCAGGTAGTGTATCCGATTTAGATGCTTCAGTAGGTAAATTTCTAGCTTGTACTTCAATTCTATTTGGCTCTATTCCCCAAACACCTGTTAGGTAATTCTTAACAGACATTGCTCTATCATTTGATAATGCTTTGTTATCCTTTTCTGAATTAACATCAGAATTACAGCCAACTAATGTAATATTAGCACTTAAATTTTCTTTCATTCTCTGACCGACTATATTCATTACGTCATAGTAAGTCTCAATTGCATTCTTTCCTTTAAGATTATCAGTCTCAAAGCTAGTAGCTTCATTCTTTGCTAATTGATTGTATCTTTTAGGAATAGTTGAAGAACTGTCATCAAAGAAAACATAATTAAGCAATGGTCTCATATTAATAGATACGAAATCTTCTATCTGTACTTGAGGTTCTTTATTTATTCTACCATTCGAATCAACAGCTACTGCATCTACAAAAACATTCAATGCTGGCGGATTTATCGGTAATGGAAGTGAATCCGGCATAATTGGATTTGCTGGAGGCGGTGGTGGAGGCGGTGGAGCAGGAGGAGTTCTATATTTCAGAGCTACTCCAGCTTTTATCTCACCAATATTCCAAGCTAAATCACTAACCATATTATTGAATTTATGAGAGTAATATAATCCCGGTACTATGAATAGTGAATTCTTTTTATTCAGTGGAAGTTGATAATCTATACCTACAGTCAATCCAAAAATCAAACTACTTAGATTTTGTATTTCGCCTTCGTATTGATTTCTAACTCGTCCCTCACCTGGGAAGACACCTCTGTCAGAAGGTTGTTCTATTTGTTCCCATTGTTTGTAATCTGAAGAAAGGAGTAATCCAAAACTCGGACCACCGTTCAGGAATACGTTCTCTGCTATTCTATAAGAGAGCAAAGCATCGAAATCAATTTTAGAAACAGTAGAATTTAGATTATAAGAGAATACCCCTTGCTGCAAACCTCCATCTACTAATACATCTGTATTAATCTCAGAGTAAAAATTACCTGTAACTTGGCTGAAACCAGCACGCAGATCAATTATATAATCATAATCGATAGGAATATCCACGACAAGACCACCTCCAAACGTTGGGCCTATCTCGGTGGAAAAACCACCGCAACAGCTCTGTGTATTTGGGAGCTTTGCAAAATCTGCAAAATGAAATGCCAAACCATATTGACCATACACACCGAACTTTGGCTTCAGTGCATTCGTATCTATAGTAGTTTGTGAGTTGGTATTATAAATGCTGCAAAAGAGAATTATAATAAAAATGCTAATATAACTTCTCGTCATATACTATCAATTTTAATATCAAAAATAAGTTTGTAAATTAAAACAATCAACTAAAAATAACTAATAATGTGAGCAAATTTGAGTAATATAACTATATATGAAGATCAATATAACGAGAGTAAGTTTTGGAAAAAGCTCTTCAAGGTTGTACGATTAACCGGTGTAGGGATTATTGAGAAAGCTTTAGTCCTTTATTATTCTGCAAAGGATGAAGCTACACCTAAATGGGCGAAGTCAGTTATATTCGGTGCTTTGGGATACTTTGTATTCCCATTAGACGCAATACCTGATATAATACCAGTAGCTGGATATACAGATGATTTATCAGTATTAGCTGCTGCTTTGGCAACAGTTATGGTCTATATAAAAGATGAGCATAAAAAGAAGGCAAGAGTGAAAGTGGAAAACATTTTGAAGTAGTTGGCACGGAAATGCTACTATGAGATATAGAATAACAAATTAATCTCTGGAGCAAAGCAATGAATATCACTAAAATAACTACTGAAGCCAATGTCAAGTATGATCCATTCCTAGTTGAAACACTAGTGAAATCCGATGACACAAGCAAAACAACTACTAACAAATCTGTTGATAAAGTTGATTGGTCTTCTGAAATACTGAAAAGTGGACTGAACAAATTGGAGAATAATATTCAATCCAATGATGATACTTCGCCACTTAGCTTCAAATCTGCCCCAACAGTAGAGACAATGCAAGATGCCCAAAAAGTTTTATCAGAAATAAATACAGATGATTTGGTAAAAAATATAAATAGTATTTTCTCTGGTTTGAATGCTGAGAGAATATCTAGTCTGTTTCTAGAAGAAGCTGATGCGGTTGTTTAAACGACTATAAAATATGAAAAAGAAAACTAAAACCGATTGCAGAAGATGTGGTCGGTTTTTTTGTTTCAATAAATTGTTTCGTAAATTGAAAAAGAATTAAATAATTTAATATTGAAGTTGAATGGGAAAGAAACTAACAGTTTACATGATAGATGGTACAGCCTATGGACCAAGATTAAGTGAAATTGGAAATTGGGTTGGAAAGGCAATTTATAGTCCAAGAGCAACTGTAAATAAAATCATGAACAGAAGTGAATTCGACAATCCTGGAATTTATTGTCTAAAAGGTGACCCTACTGACGAAGCATTCGATGAGAAAATATACATAGGTGAAGCTGAGAATATTAAAACAAGATTAAAGCAACATCTAAGTGATCCGAATAAAGATTTTAAGGAGTTAATTTTCTTTGTCAGTAAAGATGAACTTTTAACCAAAACTCAAATAAGATATCTAGAATCAAGACTTGTACAACTAGCAATTGAAGCAAAAACAGCTCAAATAGACAATGGGAATACTCCGAGTTTACCTACCCTGCATGAAGCAGATATTTCTGATATGGAATACTTCCTTGAGCAAATAAAACTTATACTCCCTGTAATGGGTTTTAACTTCTTAATATCATCAACAGTTACTCAAGATGTAACAAATGAATCTGATTATAAGTCAAGTATTCATGAGACATATTTTATAAAGACCAGTTCTTATAAAGCATCAATGACTGAAACAGATCAAGGGTATATTGTTTCAAGTGGAAGTGAAGCAAAGAAATCATTATCAAACTCTTGTACTGAGACATATAGAAATATGAGAAAAAAACTTATTGAAACTAGAATTATGATTGAAAGTGGTGATAAACTAATATTCGCAGAAGACGCTGTTTTTAGTAGCCCAAGTGCAGCTTCAAATATGATTTTAGGTAGGAACTCAAATGAATATTCTGAATGGGTTAATAAAGATGGTTTGTCTTTTAAAGAAGTACAAGAAAGAATAAATATTTAAACTAAAAATAATACTCATTTATAAAACATGAAAACCACCCTAACCAAATTATTGATAGTACTTATACTATCTTCAAATTCATTGCTTATTGCACAGACAGGCGTGCATGTACCAGACTTGAGATATTTGATACGAAAATGCAAGAGCTATTAAAAGAATATGACGTCCCTGGTGGTCAGATGGCTGTGACTTACAAAGGTAGATTAGTATATGATAGGGGATTCGGAGTATCAGACACAACTACTAAAGAGCTAGTTCAACCTAACAGTCTTTTCAGAATAGCAAGCGTATCGAAGTCTATTACAAGTATAGCAGTTATGCAACTCTTCGAAAAAGGTATGCTTGATTTAGATGATAAAGTATTTGGTAAAGAAGGCATTTTAAATGATAATGAGTATCAAAATCCAATCGATCCGAGGTACTTAGATATAACTATTAGACAATTGCTTAATCATAGTGCTGGTTTTATATTTGTGTACCCTACAGATCCTTTATTTATGACTTATGACATAGCTATAGATAAGGGGTTAACTCCACCAACAAACTCAATGGATGTGGTTCTTGATTGGACTTTGAATAATGTGATGTTAAGCTATGCACCCGGTACATCTGCTAGTTATACTAATTTTGCTTATTCTGTTTTAGGAATGGTAATCGAGAAAGTAACTGGTCTGGATTACGTAGAATATGTGAAAAAAGAAATATTTGCTCCCTTAAATATTACTAATATAGAGGCTGGTCACTCTCTTCAAAAAGATAAACTACCTAATGAAGTCACATATTATGACTATGATAATGCACCTTTGATGAAATCAATATATACTGGTATTCCGAGTAGTGTCCCAGCTCAATACGGAGGTTACAACTGGGAGATAATGACTGCTGCTGGTGGTTGGGTAGCAACGGCTCATGATTTATGCAAATTGTTAGTTTCTGTAGATGGCTTTCCAACAATACCAGATATACTTACTGGAACTACTATCGATACTATGACTAGTCCTTCTAAAAACTGGCCGGCTTATTCATTAGGTTGGAAGTTGACAGGAAGAGAATATTGGAACGCAGGAGGAATACAAGGAACTACAACAGTAATTAAACATAATGCTCAATACCAACTCAACTGGGCTATATTGTTCAATTCACTTCCTGAAAATTATTTACCATTTTATCTCAAATTCATGGATTTAGTAACTGACGAATTACTGAATATAAAGAGTTGGCCTACTCATGATCTATTTGATGAAACAACAAATGTTGAATCAGAAATGGATAATTCTAAATTGAATATATTCCCAAATCCTTCAAATGGGATATTTTATGTTAATAATGCGTCACCAATTCATACGTTAGAAGTTTTTAATAGAGAAGGGAAATTAGTTTATACAGATTTAGATTTTGCAACTAATGATTCAGGTATGATTAATCTAAAAGGTTTCGAGAATGGAGCTTATATCATAAAAGCAAATCTTGGAACTAAGTCCATTACGAATAAGATAGTAATAATAGGAAACTAGCACATTATAATTTAGCATAACTAACTTCGAATTCTCAACTCAAACTTTATATTTATTATCTCGTATAAAATGTCATATTATCAATAACGAGAATTAAATGAATCATTACTCTACCAATTCGAATAATATCTACTCAAAACTCATCCTAACAATTGCTTTAAGTTTAATCTTATCAAATAGTGCTTACTCACAAAACAACTCAACTACTGAATTCCCAGATTCTTATTGGATTGAAAGAGCTCATTTACGTCCAAACCCTTTCATAGAGAAACAAGTTGGTGGCGTAGTAAGGGACATATTTGAAGATAGTAAAGGAAACTTGTGGTTTGGAACAGAAGATGGTCCATATCGATATGATGGTAATAAATTAGAATTCTTCGATGAAATTAAGAATCAGTTTGGGCAAGGAGTTACTATAAAGGAAATTGCTGAAGATGAGGAAGGTAATTTATGGTTTGGTCATACAGGTGGAATTAGTAAATACGATGGAAATAATTTCACAAACTACAATGAAAATGACGGATTAGTAAGTGACGATGTTTGGAAAATAAGTGTTGATATAAATGGAGTAATTTGGATTGGTACTACTTATGGGACTAGCCTATTTGATGGTCAAAAATTTAAAAGTCTCGAAATTCCAGAATCACCTATAGATACTAATAGAGGTGTTTCAAGTACAAAGATAATACATAGTATTTTTAGTGATAGCAAAGGTAATATTTGGTTGGGAACAAATGGAGGAGCTTATAAATATGATGGTGAAAGTCTTACAAATATTTCTGAAATAGATGGGCTTTGTAGTAACTATGTAAATAAGATACTTGAAGATAGAAATGGTAATATATGGTTCGGAACTTCACGTAATGGATTCTGTGTTTATGACGGTGACTCATTCAAGAATATTGAAGGTCTAGATGATTTAGAAGGAAAAGAAGTTTGGGATGTAATTGAGGATAACAAAGGAAATATATGGCTTTCGGTTAAGCATGAGGGAGTTTATAAGTATGACGGAAATACACTTACCAATTATACTAAGGAAGAAGGATTACTAAGTCACGCTATTATGACAATATTCGAAGATAGTAAAGGTAGAATCTGGTGTGGGGGATTATTGGGTTTATTTCGATTAGATGGAAATAAATTTGTTAATGTTGCTAAAGAAGGTCCGTGGTAGTGAAACTCACTCCACCACATTAACTTCTGGTTCTAATCTTACTTGGAATTTCTCGAATACTGTTCCTATAACATGTTCAGCGATTTTCCATATATCACTACCTGTCGCATTTCCATAGTTAACAAGTATTAGAGCGTGTTTGTCATAAACTGCGGCATCACCGACTCTGTATCCTTTTAGTCCAGCTTTTTCTATTAGCCAACCAGCTGAGATTTTAACTGTGTCATCACCTTGAGGGAAACCTCGTAAATCAGAATATTCAGATGATATTCTATCGAATTCAGATTGAGTAATGATAGGATTCTTGAAGAATGAGCCAGAATTTCCAAGCTGACTAGGGGAGGGCAGTTTATTTGTTCTTATGTTTATTACTGCTTCAAATACATTCTTAGCTGTCGTATCTAGTTCTCTGTCAATCAAGTATTTATTCAATTCATTATAACTTAAATTAGGATTGTCAGTTTTTCTCAGCTTGTATTGGACAGAGGTAATTATAAACTTGCCTTTTAGTTCTGATTTGAAGATAGAACTTCTATATCCAAATTGACATTGCTCTTTAGTGTATGTCTCAAATTGCTTTGATTCAATATTATACCCACGTAAACTAACGAAATGCTGTTCTTGTTCAACTCCATAAGCCCCAATGTTTTGAATAGGTGCAGTGCCAACATTACCAGGAATAAGAGCCAGGTTTTCAAAGCCAAAATAATTACTAGTTACAAGATACTCAACTAAATTATGCCAATTCTCGCCAGCCATAACTTCCAACGTAATTGAGTCAGTATCTTCTTTTACAACACTGATTCCTTGTAAATCTGGCTTTAACACATCATAATCTAAATTATTCTTTATTAATAAATTAGAACCGCCACCTAATAATAGAAATTGAGTTCCAATATAAAGACTATCGAAATAATCAACAATATCATTTTCGGTTTCAAATATAATTAATCGCTTACAATTGGCATCGATTCCAAATGTATTATATTTCTTTAAGCTATGATTATTGTGTATTTGCATAAAAAAAAGCCCGCTGTTATGCGGGCATAAAGTAGACTGTTCTTGTTATTAGATACTTGGTGATAACATATCTTCTGGTCTTACATACTTGTCGAATTCTTCACTAGTTAGTATTTCTAACTCAAGAGCAGATTCTTTTAATGTAATACCTTTCTGATGTGCATTTTTAGCAATCTTAGCTGCCTTGTCATATCCTATATGCGGATTAAGTGCAGTTACTAACATCAACGATTTATTTACATACTCTTCTAGTTTAGCTCTGTCTGGCTCTATTCCAACAGCACAATGAACATTGAACATTCTACAAGTATCTGCTAAAAGTCTAGTACTTTGTAAGAAGTTATATATCATAACAGGCTTGAATACATTAAGTTCAAAGTTTCCTTGACTACCACCAAAGTTAATGGCTGCATCATTGCCCATAACTTGAACAGCAACCATTGTCATAGCTTCTGATTGAGTAGGGTTTACTTTACCCGGCATAATAGAAGAACCTGGTTCGTTTTCAGGGATGAATATTTCTCCTAAACCCACTCGTGGACCCGAAGCCATCCATCTAATATCATTTGCTATTTTCATCAATGAAGCAGCAAGAGTCTTCAATGCACCGTGAGCAAACACTAAAGCATCGTGTGCAGATGATGATTCAAATTTATTAGGAGCTGTTACGAATGGTAATCCAGTAATCACAGCAATATTTTCAGCAGACTTTACAGCAAAGTCAGGATGCGAGTTTAATCCTGTTCCAACTGCAGTTCCACCTAATGATAGCTCATACAGTCCAGGTAATACTAAGCTAATTCTTTCTATAGCTTTATCTAATTGTTGTACATAACCTGAAAATTCTTGACCCAATGTTAACGGAGTTGCATCCATCAAGTGTGTTCTACCAGATTTAATAATATCTTTAAATTCAATAGCTTTATGATTCAATGTTACTCTTAATTCTGCAATTGCAGGAAGCAAATAGTTATTTAATTGTTCCGCAGCTGCAATATGCATTGCTGTAGGGAATGTATCATTTGAGCTTTGTGACTTGTTAACATCGTCATTGGGGTGAATAGGCGTTTTACTTCCTAACTCGCCACCAGCAATCTCTATTGCTCTATTAGCAATAACCTCATTCGAATTCATGTTCGATTGAGTACCAGAGCCAGTTTGCCAGATTGATAGTGGAAAATGTGCGTCTAATTGACCTGATATAACTTCATCAGCAGCTTGACTAATCAAATCTAATTTAGATTGTTCCATCAGTCCAAGGGCAGTATTTGTTTGTGCAGCACCTTTCTTTAGAATACCCATTGCTCTTATTAATTCTCTTGGCATTGTTTCTATACCAATATCAAAATGGATTAATGATCTAGCAGATTGAGCACCATAATATGCTTCAGCAGGAACTTCAATTTCACCCATTGTATCTTTTTCTATTCTAGTTTTCATAATTTCCTTAATTTTTCATATTATATATTCTCAAATTTACGAAATCATAATAGATGTTTAAAATAATCGAACCCAATAACCATAATATTAGGAAAATAACGAATGAAATTAACTAAATACATATTGACTCTTATTCTAATTATATCTGGTGCAACACTTTTGTTTTCACAGGAATCTTATAATGCTAGTGTTTCATATAAATTAGAATCGATTAAAAAAGACACTATAAATAGGAATATTTTCGGTGGATTTACAGAGTTTTTAAATGATTATATAAACGGTCCTATGGGGCTTTGGGCACAAGAATTTAAGGATAGAGGATTTGATTATACTTGGGAAGATTCTAGTAGAGTTTCGTTTCATTGGGAACATTGGAATAAAGATAATGTTCAAGATTCTGTTGCATTAGAAACGAACGAAAAGTATAATGAAAATGGTCTTTTTTCACAATTGATTCAGAACAAAAGTGGTGGAGGTGAAACTGGAATTAGACAAAGAATATTAATTTCAGATACTATAACACATTCATTTTATATTTATGCAAAAAGTACAGGAATTCCGCTCAACATTCAATTTTTGGATACGAACGAAAATGTTATATATGAAGAGGCAATTGTAACTGACTCCGTTTGGAAAAAATATGAACTAGATATACCTCAAATTAATAATAATAACTTGTGGGTATATTTTTCAATTAAAGAACAAGGAACAATCTATTTAGATGAATCATCATTAGTACCAGACAATAATGAACTTGGGATAAGACAAGAATATGCTGATATTTTTAGGAAATGGAACCCTACAGTTATGAGATTTCCTGGTGGTTCATTTGTAAGTAATATAGGTGGCGAATGGTGGTCAGGGATTGATTTTTTGGATAAACGTAAGTCCCCAATAAAATATGGAGCTATACCTGTTAATCAAAGAATGGATATGGGGTACATTGAATATTTCGAAATGTGTGAAAAGTTTGGTTTCTCAACTTATATTGTTTCAGCCTATTTGAGACATTCATATCAGGATCATATGAACTTTCTTGAATTCTTAATGGGTGATGAAGAAACAGAGTTTGGTTCACTAAGAGCTAAATATGGGCATCCTAAGCCTTTTAAAGTTGACTTCTACGAATTTGGGAATGAACAATGGGACATTCATATTGAATATGCACAAAAATTTAAAATAATATATGATATGATTAAAGCAAAATATCCAGAATTAAGAGTCATAGCAGCGGGAAATCATTGGAGTGGAAAAAGTTTTGTTACTGATCAAATGAATATAATCAAAAATTCTATAGATGTTTATGGTTTTCATCCTGCAAAACCTGATCTTGTTAATGATGATTTACCTGACTCATTAAATTTTCTATCGATAGTTGGGTTGCCATATTATACCGCTGATTCTGATATTAAAAATATTTACAATAATTGTAAAATTTACAATTCCGATACTAAATTTAGAGTAGGAATAACTGAATGGTGGGGGCACTATGGAGATTTTAGAACTTGGACACTAGATACTCATTGGAGGAATAATTCGCTTGAAATTGGACTTTGGGATACAGGGATGATGTTGGGCTTTATGAAAAGAAGTGATGTTATTGAATTAACAAATAGAACATTAGGTATGTCCTGGATAAACCGAAAGGTAGATAAAAATACTGGTAAAAAAGCTATATTCCCTTCCGTTGGCCTAAAATCAGCAATATTTTTAAATTCTCATCATGGGAAATTACCGATTCCAGTCGAAATTGACTCTCCTAAATTTAATATTAATGAAGATAGCATAGCATATCATTTTGAGACAAAATATTTGGATGCATCCTGTACTTATGATGGAGATTCTATTTACTTTTATTTTATAAATAGGAGTCCATCAAGACGGATGAATGTAAGTACAGATATAAACGCAAAATTTGGTGAAAATTTAAAAGCCAAAAAATATGTTTTAACTAGTAATTATTTTCTTGATCATGTTACTGCCGAGAATCAAAACAGTATAGGATTTACTGATGAAGATGTTATATTAAATGATGTACTATTATTAGAACCATTTACCTTCACTACCTTTGTTATAGCAAATAAATCTCTAAGCACTATTGATGTACAAGATAACACTAACGGTAAAACGAAATCAATTATAATTAAAGATTTACTATATCTGGATAAAGAAAAATTATTTGAAAAGATATCAGTTCACAATCTAAATGGAAAATTGATTTTTGAAACTGATTTACTTAAAGGACAAGAACTAATTAATATGAGTAGTTTACCAAATGGTTTCTATTCTATTATTTTATCTGGTAATAGTGAAAAATATCCATTTTTAATCTATAAAGAAAAGTAAAAATGAAAGAGAAAAAAGAAAGGGTATTCCCTACAAAACCAGAATGGAAGATAATATTGGATCATCTTGTCTATCAAGATAATTCAATACTTTATAAGCTTTGTAGAAAGATGATTATTCATTTGGAAAGAATGAAGATTCCTGAGATATATTTCTTAATTGAAGAATTGAATCCATCATTATCGGATGATAATCACTCTCAGGCAGTTGGTCCTAACTGGCCAAAGCCCAAGGGTAATCCTCTAATCCCTAGAGAAATCATAAAAAAAGTCTTCGATATAGCTGATAAGTATATCCCAGATGATGAGTTAACACAGCAAATAACCCAATGGCTTCATAAAGAAAAGCTTTCAAATCTATCGAGAGTACTTGAAAAAAGACATTCTCCTTTGGTTGATGTAATAGAGGCGCTTAAAACATATTTCCAACACGGTGGAAGTAAAGAATTTACTAGTGTTGACGAGCGAGTTGGAGTTCGAGTAGCTATTATTTATAGATTTTTGAGTGAAAATCTAAAATATATCAATATAGCTAAACACTATATAACACTTATAGCTATTGAGAAAATATTCGAAAGATTTTTAGGTCCTGCTTATGGTTATGGCAAAGTAGGCGGTAAAAGTGCTGGGATGATTTTAGCTGAACAGATACTTAATGTTAAAAAGCAAAAAATTCCAATATTAGAAGATGTAAGAACTCCCAAAAGTTGGTTCCTGACTTCTGATGGAATTTTAGAATTTATCAATTATAATGCACTCGATGAATTCAATTATGTAAAATACCAAACACTTGAACATATAAATTTAGAATTCTCTTTTATAGAATATATATTCAAAAACTCAAACTTTACTCCAGAAGCAATAAATGCATTTAATATAATCTTAGATGATCTAGAAGGTAAGCCAATTGTTATTAGGTCATCTTCATTATTAGAAGACAGTTTTGAAGCAGCTTTTACTGGTAAGTATAAGTCACTATTTATATCAAATGTCGGTACAAAAGAAGAGAGGTTAAATGCACTCACTAATGCTATAGCCGAAGTTTATGCAAGTACTTTAGGTCCAGACCCAATTCAATATAGAAAGGAAAAAGAATTACTAGATTTTAGAGAAGAAATGGGTATTCTGATTCAAGAAGTAGTTGGTAACAAATTAGGTAAATATTTCCTTCCTGCTTATGCTGGTGTTGCAATGAGTCATAATGAATTCAGATGGTCTAGTAGAATAAATAGGGAAGATGGTGTAATAAGAATAGTTGCAGGTCTAGGAACAAGAGCAGTAGATAGGACTATTGACGACTATCCTAAGCTTATTTCACCCGGTTCACCTGATATCAAGATTAATCAGACAGTTAAGGATACGATTAGATATTCTCAGAATAAAGTAGATGTGATAAATCTAGAGACAAGTAAGTTTGAATCTGTGGAGTTTGAGGAAGTCATAAAAGAATGTAATGGGAACTATCCAGCAATTGAAAAAATTGTCTCTTTTATAAGAGGGCAAACATTAGTAGATCCAGTTAGCTCGTTCGTAGATTTCACAAAAGAGAATTCTGTAATAACATTCAATGGATTAGTTAAAAATACTACTTTCATTGAAAAAATGAATGCTATATTAAAAGAACTATCAGAAGCTTACCAAAGCCCTGTAGATATAGAGTTTGCCTCAGATGGAGATATGTTATATCTACTTCAATGTCGTCCTCAGTCACAATTCGGTGCTGAAAGTCAGATTACTATTCCGCCAGACGTAACTGAGGAATCAAAAATCTTCAGTAGTAACAAATATATTAATAATGGAATGTTTGATGATATAGGTTTCGTAGTTTATGTTACTTCCGAAGGCTATTCATCTCTTGAAACTAATGATGATATGCTTAATATAGGTAGAATAATCAGTCAGCTTAATCAATCGTTACCTAAGCGAAGATTTATATTAATCGGACCTGGCAGATGGGGAAGTAAGGGGGATATTCAATTAGGTGTCTCAGTCAATTACTCTGATATAAATAATACTGCAATGCTTATAGAAGTAGCAAGGAAGAATAAAGATTATGTACCTGAGCTATCATTTGGAACTCACTTTTTCCAAGATTTAGTAGAAGCAAATATTAAGTATTTGCCTCTATATCCCGATGAGGAAGGGACTATTTTCAATGAAAAATTCTTTAGTGAAACCCCAAATAGTCTTTCGCAATTCGTCGATGACGCAGAGAAATACGAAAATGTAGTAAGATTGATAAATGTTGAGCATTTCAAGAGAAATGGTCAAGTTAAGATCTATATGGATGGAGAAAACGGTAAAGCACTAGCTTTCGTTAAATAATTAGTCAAGTGCTTTTAAGTTTTCATATAATTTTTTCTGTTTAGTAGTTAATTTAGCAGGTAGTTGAGGGTATAACTTGACAAATAAATCACCCCTATCAGCGGTCCTATAGTTTTTGAACCCCAATCCACTGAATTTCAGTTTTTTTCCTGATGGAGTAGCTTCTTTTAACTTAAAACTGATTTTATTTCCAAGTACTTCTATGGTTTCTTGACCACCAAGTACCATACTGGTTAAAGGTATTTGTTTTTCAATTGTTAAATTGTCGCCATTTCTTTCAGCTCCATCTGATAATGCTATATTCACTTTTATATATAAATCACCACTTGGTCCTCCATTTTTACCAGAAGTACCCTTCCCAGATAATTTCAGTTCGTGACCATCGACTATACCTGGTTTGAAATTAATACTGATTCTTTCATTATTAATCTTAAGGTTTTTAGAAGTCCCGTTGTAAGCTTCTTCTAAGGTAATAATTACATTCGTTTTATAGTCATCTCCTTTTTGTGGTCTTGGTCTAGTTGCTCTTTGACTATAACCTCTGTTACCACCACCAAATATCCGATCAAAGAAATCAGAAACACCACCACCAGATTGTCCTCCAAATGCATCCCCAGCATTACTGTATCTTTGTTGACCTTGTTGACCAGAGAACCAATCAGACCAATCAAAATCATTATTTGCGCCACCTGATCTCTGGTGTTGACTATATCTACTACCTAGATTATCATATTTTGATCTTCTATCTTTATCTTTTAATACTTCGTAAGCTTCAGAAATCTCTTTAAACTTCTCTTCTGATTCTTTATTATTCTGATTCATATCAGGATGGTATTTCTGAGCTAGTTTTCTGTATGCTTTTTTTAACTCATCTTGACTTACAGTCTTATCAACTCCAAGTACTTTGTAATAATCTTTAAACTCCAACTTACATTTCCACAATTAGTTTTACTTTCTTAATTACCTAAATAAATTTCCTTAACTTCCGATTATAATGTTATAGACGAAGAAAACAAAAAAATAATGAGCAATAATACGAAAGAACTAGAAGAAATAATAGAAAAATTAGGTTCGCAGTTAGCAAATAGTATCTTTGACACTATCAAAACGCTCCAATTTTCTCTGGATTTGACAGAAAGGTATTACGAGAATAGTCATTCTAGATATGTTGGAAATATGTCAGGTAAAATGGCTAAGTTAATGAATCTAAATGAAGAAGACGTATTTGAAATCAGAACTGCTGGATTATTACACGATATTGGAAAGATAGGATTTAGAGATACTGCCTTATTTAAAACGATGCCTGAGATGAATTCTAGAGAGATGAAGCAATATAAACTTCATGTTGATATTGGAAGAGAATTAATTTATAATCATAAGGCTTTACATGGTGTAGCAGATATAGTATATGAGCATCATGAGAATTTTGATGGGACTGGATTTCCTGAAAAGAAACAGAAAGATCAAATCAAACTTGGAGCCCGAATAATTAACATTGTTGATTTCTACCATAATGCCATGCATAAGTCAATGAAATCTGATAATATATCAGATATATCTCAGAAAACAAATGCTATGGATTATCTACAAGAAACTCAACGAAAATTCGATAGTATACTAGAATATATAGATGATCAGAAGAATATAAAGTTTGACCCAGAGTTAGTACATCTCTTTATGAAACTTGCAGAATCTGAAAGAAAGAAAATCGAAGGATTCATTGTAAAAAGAATTCACATTGCAAATGTAAAACCTGGGATGATATTCGCTGAAAGTTATTATAGTTCTTCTGGATTATTGATAGCAAATAA
The DNA here is from genome assembly GCA_048267165.1 of Bacteroidota bacterium. Lineage (GTDB taxonomy): Bacteria > Bacteroidota > Ignavibacteria > Kapaibacteriales > UBA2268 > PGYR01. The sequence continues at coordinate 77,792 of JBLWYD010000002.1, read as the reverse complement.
AGGTGAAGTAGTTGCAAACGATACTTTGAAGGCTCTATATAGATGTGTAGAATCAGACCAAATACCCCAGAAATTATTAATGTTAGCTGACAATAACGATTAGATTATGGCCTATAATATCAAACAAAACAATATCCCAAACACTCTTTTAATATTTGGAGAAGAAGGTTTCTTAGTTGATGAATTAGTTACTCAGATAACAGATAAATTAATTGCTAATGGATTAGATAAAAATTCAATCGAACGTTTAGATGGATCTTCAATATCAGAACAAGAAATAGTAGATAATGCTAATAACCTTTCACTAATATCTCCACAAAAGCTATTAATAGTCAATAATTTCGATGTATTATACAAGAACAAGCGAAAGTCATTTCCAGGTTTGGTAAGTTATTTGCAAAATCCTAATCCATGTACAAACATACTTTTTATAGGTGTGCCTAGTCGATTGAATGGAATATCAAGAGAACTCAGTAATTCAAAGAAAGCATCTGCTGCTAATTCGAAAGTTGATAAATTGCCTGAAGTGTTGAAATATCTGATTCAAAGTGATTTATATGCTGAGTATCCGAAACTATATGATAATGAAATACCAGAATGGGTAGTAAAAAGAGCATTAAAATATAAGAAAGAAATTGATATACAAACAGCTAATTTAATTGCTCTGAGTTGTAATTCTATAAGAGAAATTGATAGTGAGCTTGATAAACTCAATGTTTATCTGGGTAATAATAATCATATTACAATAGACGATGTTGAAGAGATAGTCGGTATAAATAAAGAAAATAATGTATTCGAATTGACAAAATCGGTTGGGAATAGGGATTTAGACACTTCACTACGTATAACTGATAATTTGTTGATGCATTCAAATCAATCAGTTTTGATTCTAATAACTTTAACTAGATATTTTTTAACATTATTCAAGTTAATAGATGAAAGAAAAGCTACCTCCAATAAGTTCCAATTAGCTGGTAAAGTTGGTGTAAACCCATATTTTATTGACGAGTATATCCGCTCATTAAATAAGTACTCACCAACTGATGTGGAACGATCAATTTCTTTACTTTCGAAAGCAGATGAGGAATTAAAGTCAACATCAACTGATAACAAATACCTTATGTTTAGAACTCTTACCGATATAATTACATAAATATAATTAATCATAGGCTCTAATTTCTTAAATTTGGTATTACTATTAATTAAAAAATGATAAAATGTATCAAAGTCAATATTTTATTCCTACTTTAAAGGAAATTCCGAACGATGCACAGATGCCATCTCATCAGTTGATGCTTCGTGCTGGACTAGTAAGACAAATAGCCGCAGGTGTTTTTTCTTGGCTGCCTCTTGGATATAAAGTTCTAAAGAAAGTACAAGATATACTAAGAGAAGAGATGGATGCTATTGGTGGACAAGAATTTCTATTACCTGCTCTTAATCCCAAAGAAATATGGGAGCAAACTAATAGGGTAGAGGCAATGGGCGATGTTATGTTCCATATTAAGAACAGAGATAATCTTATACTAGCTCCAACCCACGAAGAAATAATAGCTTACCATGCTTCACAAAGTGTGAAATCATACAAAGAAGTACCACAAATATGGTATCAGATTCAAAATAAATTTAGAAATGAACCAAGACCTAAGTCTGGAGTTATGAGAGGTCGTCAGTTTTTGATGAAGGATTCTTATTCTTTAGATGCTACTGAAGAAGGTCTTGATATTAGTTATGAAAAACATTCCGAAGCTTATCACAAGATATTTGATAGATGTGGAATAAAGTTCTTCGTTGTAGGTGCTTCTTCGGGTGCAATGGGTGGTAGTAAATCACAAGAATTTATGGTAGAGAATCCTTACGGAGAAGATACTTGTGCTGTGAACTACGAATCGGGCTATTCATCTAATATTGAAGTTGCTACTTCAACTGTTGAACCAGTTGGGAAAATTGATAATTGCCCTGAAATTGAAAAATTTGCAACACCTAATGCAAAGACAATTAAAGAATTAGCTGAGCAATTCAGTTTAGAAATAGATAGATGTGCTAAATCGGTAGTATATGTTGTCGATTCTAAACCTGTTTTGATTTTAATGAGAGGTATTGACGAATTAAATGAATCTAAGCTTCAATCTTACTTTGGTACTAATCAAGTTAGACCTGCTGATGAAGAAGAAATACTAGATGTATTCGGTGCTCATCCAGGTTCGTTAGGCCCAATTAATATCAAGAAACAGATACAGGTATTTGCGGATAGATTGTTACTTGGTGCAAATGGATTAGTAAGTGGTGCAAATGAAGATGATCAGCATTACAAGAATATTGATCTTGAAAGAGACTGTAAAATAGACGGATACGAAGATTTCCGAACTGTTCTAGAAGGAGAAGCTGATATAGTATCAGGTAATCCACTTAAAGTTGTTAATGCTATTGAATTAGGACATATATTTAAACTTGGAACTAAGTATTCTGAAGCATTAGGCGCAAAAATACTCGATGAGAATGGTAAAGAAAAACCAATCATTATGGGTAGCTACGGTATTGGTGTAGAGAGAGTATTGGCATGTGTGATAGAGCAGAATCATGATGAGAATGGCATTATTTGGAATAAAGGTCTGACTCCATTCCATGTTCATATCCTCGGTTTAGCTTATGACAAATCGGAGCAAGTACAAAAAGTTTGTAATGATTTGAAGAATGAGTTAGAAAAACTTGGTTTAGAAGTATTGTTAGATGATAGAAAAGAAAGACCTGGCTTCAAATTCAAAGATGCTGATTTATTGGGAATACCTATACAAGTTGTAATAGGCGATAGAGGATTAGAAGAAAATAAAGTTGAGATTAAGTATAGAAGTTCTGGTGAGAAAGTTGAAGTCAATCCAGCTAATATTATTGAAAACGTAACTAAATTCTACGAAGTATAATGAATTTACAAGCAGACTTACATACACATACTGTGCATTCTGATGGTGTACTTACAGTTAAACAGCTATTTGATAAGGCCAAAAAAGCTGGCTTTTCAGGATTTAGTATAACTGATCATGATACATTATCAGGTGTTGTAGAAGGATTAACACTGATTGATAATTATAAATTCAAATTTCTAACTGGTGTTGAATTAACAACTCATGTTGAAGATAAGGAAATTCATCTTCTATCTTACGGAGTCGATCCATTCCACGAAGAACTGAATGCTAAGCTTATTAGCTTACAAAAATCACGTGAAAAAAGAGCAGAGATAATAGTAAGCAAACTAGCTGATCATGATATAAATCTGGATATGGATTTGATTAAAAAGAAAGCAAAGGGAGCCTCTATTACTAGACCTCATATAGCAAAAGAAATGCTTGAAGGAGGTTATGTAAAAAACTTTAAAGAAGCATTTGATGTTTATATAGGCGATAATCTACCAGCTTTTGAAGGTAAAGAAAAATTCAATATAGTTGATGCTATTAGACTTGTCCATGAAGCAGGTGGTAAAACTGTAGTTGCCCACCCTAACAAATATGTTACAAAAGAAGAAATGCGGTTCATGATAAATAGTGGACTTGATGGTATCGAGGTACTTCACCCATCTCACAATGAACATCATATTAGATATTGGCGCCGATGGTGTATTGAAAATAAACTAATAGCAACAGGTGGATCTGATTACCACGGTTCCCGACCATACGATGAAGATAATTTTGGAAGATGGAAAGTTAACGTCGATGTAATTGAAAAGCTTTTAAACAAATAAATACCTTACGGGAGTGGCGAAATTGGCAGACGCGCTGTCTTGAGGGGGCAGTGACCTTAAGGTCGTGTGGGTTCGAATCCCATCTCTCGTACAAAAAAAATATGGCACTACATTCAAAATTGAAAGTAGTGCTTTTTTTAATTTTTGTACTTTTGAATTTACTTAGTAATACCTATTACACCACAAGCGACCCTAGCACCAGCACCGCCAGTTGGTTGTGTCTTTGTATCATCTTCTCCTTCATGTACAATTACTCCTCTACCAATTATGCTATTCATTCCAGAAAAAGATAGCTTATCTGTTATAAAAGTGGCTTTTGCAATTCCATCAGCATTTGCTTCTAAATTTCCTAAATCACCAACATGAGTTTTATGTTCTTCAAGAGATCCATGATTATCGTGATCTGTGAAAAAATGTCCACCTGCTGATTTGCCATCAGGTGAAGAACAATCACCAAATTCATGTACATGGAAACCATGTTTACCGGGAGTTAGATTGTAAACTTCTGCATTTACTTTTATTCTACCGTCTTCCATTTTGGTAAAAGTAACTTGACCGTTTGCTTCACTACCTTCTGTTGGATACAAAATTACTAGAGCTGTTTCTATATTAGCTTCTTCAAGATGTACATGTGAAGTTTCTTGAGTGTTTTCATTAACTTTATCATCGTGATTGTGATCAGCTTCGCTACAAGAAATAAATAATAATGCTGATGCAGCTAACGAAATGATAAATTTTATTTTACCCATTATATTACCATATTTATTAAAAAAATATTAAATTTAAACGAAATTAAGTAGATTTATTTTATGAAGAAATACAATACTATGATTTTAATATTAGTCTCTCTTTTTCTTATTTCTTGCGACAAAGGATTAGAGCCACTTGATGAAGCCCAAACTTCAAACCTGAATGTTAGGGTTAGTTTTGTAAATGAATGGCCTAAGAAAGACAGCTTACACGGATTAAGAGTAGTTGCATTCAAATTACCACCTTCTGAAAGTTTAATCGATGAAGTATTAAATGGTGAAGCACTATTTAAGGATGTGGTTGTTGATAATTCAAATGAAAGTAAAGATATTCAATTTGTGTATAAAGACTTACCTATAGAATTGAAATATATAGTGGTGGCTTGGCAATATGAGTCTGGATTTACTATGCAAAGAATAGTTGGGGTTTATAATATTAGCAATAAAAATGAACCCGGAACTGTATATTTAGATTTTGGTGAAACAGTAAACATTGATATAGAGGTAGATTGGAATGATTTCCCACCACAACCTTTTTAAGAATATACTTTTTTTGTTATTAATTACGTACACATCGTCAATGGCAGATGTAAAAGGAGTATTAGTTGATAATGAAAGCAATGAACCAATTATCGGAGCTAGAGTTTCTGTAGTAAATACACTAATTGGTGACTTAACTGACAGAAAAGGGAATTTCTATATTAAGAGTTCTAATGATAGTTTGGTATTAGAGATAGTTTATGCCGGATATGAAAAGAAAACTATTACAATTTCTTCCAACAATTCAATTAGTATTAAATTAGAAAGAAAGACTTATCATTCGAATGAATTGATAGTGAGTGCAAATAAGAAGACAGAATCAATACAGAATGTCCCTATATCGGTATCACTTATCAAAAGTGAAGAGTTTTCAACTAGAAATATATCCTCTTTAGATTACGCTTTACAGTACGTGCCTGGAGTAGAAGTAAACCAAGATAATGTCTCGATTAGGGGTTCATCAGGTTTCTCTTTCGGTATAGGTACTAGAACAATTTTCCTTCAAGATGGATTTCCATTACTTTCAGCGGATAACAATGATATTAAATTTGATATTATACCCATTCTGTTCATAGATAGGGTAGAGGTAATTAAAGGAGCGGGTTCTGCTTTATACGGTACTTCTGCATTAGGTGGTGTTATTAATGTTATAACCGCCAAACCAACTTCGAACCCTATGCTAAGAGCAAGACTTTACTCTGGAGTATATGATTCTCCGAAATATGAACAATGGGATTGGAGTGATAAATCACTTATAGATAAAGGACTAGACTTAGCATACTCTCAGAAATTTGGCGACTATGGAATAATGGGATCAGTATCAATGTTCTCTCGAGATAGCTACAAACGATATGACAAAAGTGATAGACTGTCATTATTTTTAAGGCAATTATACGATTTCTCTGAGAAAACTAATATTGATTTGACAGTTAATTATTCAACTTCTAAAACGGATGATTGGGTTTATTGGAATAGCCTAGATTCGGCGCTTATACCTCCAACTGGGACAGATGAAGGTATCGCTATTACTTCTGATAAACTTGCTATTTCTTCAAATCTAAAGCATATACTAAATGAAAGTAGTTTTATGAATGTAAAACTAGGTCTTTTCAATACTTATTTTTCTAATATGCTAGCAATTGATAATTCTGAATATCGTGAATCAACTGGCAATACGTACTTCTTTGAGACTCAATATTCTAATAGTTTGAATGACGATAATTCATTGATTGCAGGAATCGAGAGTAGAATAAATCAAGTATCATCATTTACTTATGGTGATAATATTCAGACTATTCTTGGGGCTTATACTCAATTAGAAAACAAATCAGTAACCAATTTGATAGCTACACTTGGTATTAGAGTAGATAAGGAGCTTTTAGATACAATAGAAACTGAAATTCAGTTCAGTCCCAAAATAGGTCTGAATTATACAGTTAACGAAGATATCATACTTCGAGGTTCTTATGGAAGAGGATTCCGAACAGCATCTCTTGCAGAGAGATTTGCATCGGTCCAATTTCAGGGATTTAATGTTGTAGCAAATACTCAACTCAAATCTGAAACTAGCCAATCAGTAGAATTAGGTATAAGTTATGATATATTTAATTCAACTAACTATTTGAATTTTGATATTTCTGGATTTTATAATAAATATGATGATTTGATAGAACCATCTTTAGAGTCAACCTCTCAAGCTGTAATTAAGTTCATGAATGTGATAGAAGCAGAAATATCTGGTGTTGAAATAGATATGACATTTAAAACAGAAGAAAATTTCACTTTTAAATCGTCATTGACCTATTTGAATCCTATGAATATAGTGGAGAATAAAGATTTGAAATATAGATCTAACTATCTTTGGTACAATTCATTAAATTATAAATTACTACCTTTCGAGTTACAATTAGACTACCGATATAAAAGTAAATATAATGAAATTGATAATAACTTAGGACAAACGATTGATGACCATGATTTGAAGATCGATGCTCATATTCTAGATTTAAGTATGTCAGTTTATTCAGATATTTTTGATTCTAAAACCAAGTTCACAATTAATGTGAAAAATGCTCTGAATTATTATTATCTAGAAATGGTAGGAAATATGGCACCTATTCGCTTTTTGAACTTCCAGATCGAATCAGAATTATAATTACTACTATTACACCAAGTAAACCAATAGTAGAAAAGATTAAAGAATTTATAAAGCTTAGATTCGCTTCATCATTTAGTATTTCTGGTTCTCCAATATAGAAGAACAGAATAGAAACAGAATTATTCAGAAAATGTATGAATATAGGAACAAGAATATTTTTAGAATAATGTGCTAAATATCCTAGGAATATTCCGATTAGTATAAGTGGAAACAAATTCACTAGGTTAAAGTGAATAATTCCAAATATAGTTCCAGTTACCATAACAGAGAAAAATACGGAATTCTTCTCTTCTAAAGCTCTTTGTCCAAACCCTCTGAACAAAAATTCTTCTGAGATTGCTGGAATAACGGCACCAATAAGTATTGCTAACAAGAAATCATATGCATCTCTTCCCATTAGCATTTTCTCATAGATTGATTCCATCAGTTTTATGTAATCTTTGTAGATGTCCATTAATGATTCTGGTATGAGGTATTCTTGGAATGAAACAAAACCAGTATTAAATATATTTAAAAAGAATAAACCAACAACCCCGTATAATATATACTTAACTTCTATATTCTCTTCTAACCTAAAGAGTTGTTTAAATTTTAGAGGAATTATATTGGAAAGTAGAATAGTAAGTCCGAAAAGAAAAATTAGCTGTGAGACGGCTTGTATAAGCTTTGCATCAATTCCCAAATCAAGTTTCATTGAAATAATAGTTACTAAAGAACCAAAAACATTGAAGCCAACAGTAATTCCAATTATTAATATAATTATCACTGCATTAGAAGGAAATTTGACAATAGATTTATAATTCATTAATTTTACTGTAATTGATATTTATATATTTAAAATGACGTCATAATAAGAATGAGAGTTGCAATATACATAATTTTATTATTAGCTTCTATTACACAATTAATAGGTCAAGAAGCTGTAGTCTCTGAATATTATAACGATTCAGATTTTAAAAATGAATGGACTGAAATCCTTATAACAAAAGATAATACAAGTTTAACAGGCTATGAGTTAAGAGATAACACTGAAAAATATAATGATGGAAACACGTGGCAGAAAGGTGTTAAGTTTAACTCTAATATACTTTGGAAAAAACTTAGAATAGGTACTGTAATAGTAATAAACCATAGAGGGACAGGAGCTATTGACGTTGACCCAAGTGATGGTTATATAGAAGTTGATGGAGAAAACCCTGTTTATTTTGATAGACCTGGTTGGAATGGTATTGCCTCATTATCGTTACAACAGTTTGGTGATGTAGTACAATTGACTAGTTCAAGTGGCTCAAATGTTCACGCATTGGCTCATGTGCAATACTCATCTCAAGGTGACTTTTACAAAATATCAGGTAAGAAAATTGCTTATGTTGGGGATTGTAGTTTAGGGTATTCTATTTCTATAGGCAACGCTAATAAGTTGGATGATTATAGTCTAAATGCAGATAATCTTAGTGGCTATGACACTGGTAGATCGATAACACTTCACTCTCGTAACGGTACTAAAGGAAAAGCTAACAATAATCCCAAAGGTTCACCAATTAATTATCAATTTTGGCAAGCATTAAGAGAGCCAGTTTATAATGCTGCATCTCTCAAAGCTCAAAAACAAGATTCGACAATTAAGCTAAAATGGAATAAAGTTAATCTACCTAGTGGAACTAATGATTATGGTGGATATATAATTATCAAAACTACTGATACCCCTTCTTTTTGTAAACCAATAGACGGTAAAGTATATTATGTTGGTCAAAAGATTTGTGTAACATCTGAAGTACTAGCATTTATTAAAGGTTCAGATATTACCGAATATATTGATGAGAACCCTATTTGTGGTGCTACGACAAAGTATTCAATATTTGCTTACAATTTCTACGATGGAAAGAATACCTCTTGGAATATTCAAGACGGTAGGGGTATAGCTTATTCTGACGTGATTAATGATTCCAATACTGAACTAATTACTCTAGACAATCCTGTTGACATAATAATTGATTCAAGGTTAGGTACTAAGTTTTGCTCAATAGATACCACTGTTCTATACACTGATATTCCTGATAATAAAAAAAGTGATTATAGTTATGCTTGGTATTTCAAACATGTAGGTGAGAATGAAACCATTCACATTGATTTTAAAGAACCTGGAATATCTGATTCGATTATTATTAATAAACCTGGTTATTATCGGTTAGAGATTAAAGGAAAAGACGGTTGTATAACAGAATCCAACACTATTTATATCGAGATAATAGAGCAACCCGAAGCTTACATTGCTGATGCAAGTGGTAGGCTGATAACAAAAGATACAATAGTTAATTTTTGTGATGACATAGATTTCAAATTACGTGCAGATACTAAGCCAAAAGACCCTAAAGAACTTATTTATCTTTATAAAGATGGTTTGAAAGTTAGTAATTTTAATGAATCATTTGATATAATGGATTCAGGTGAATACTACTACATCTTTATAAACGGTGATTGTAAAGATACTTCATATACTGTAACATTCGATAAATCGATTTCTGAAGTAGTTACGAATTTATCAAAACTAGACTATAAACTTCCATTATCAAGAAATTCAAAAATTGATTCAGTAATTATTACTAATAATTCGGATAAAGATATTGAATATTTGAAATCAGATTTTAAACTAAAGTCACCTTTCACATTACTTAATACATTTCCGCTTAGCTTAAAAGCAAAAAGTAGTGAAGCGCTTTTGATCCAATTTTCACCCGTTACAAACGGTAAATATTTCGATACTTTATTAGTCGATAACGCTTGCAATGATATTAAGATTGCATTAAATGGTGAAAAAACAAATTCTAAAGTTGTAATTACATCTGATAGAGATACTATAGACTTTGGGTTTTTAATAAGTTGTACATACGAAGTTGATACAATTGTGACAATAAGAAATGAAGGTGATGAATGGGTAATCTTTAATAATATCAATAACTTTGGTAGCTTTGCTATATATCCATTTACACCTTCAGATACACTCTTTCCAAATGACAAAAGAGAGTATCATATTACAATTACTGGCCTCAATGAAGGGGAACAAATTAATAACAGTTATATAGATTGGATTTCAGAGACCGGGGTAGAAGGTAAAGTTGATTTATTATTAAAAGCTTATATAACAAGACCAAGTTCTGGAATAGTAGAAGATACTCTTGATTTTGGTATTCTCTCAGGCTGTGAAGAGTTTATTATTGATTCTGTACATGCTTATAATGATGGTAAAATTGAGGTCGAAATAAAGGATGATGATCTGACTTCAGGAATAGAAATTGTAAATAAACCTATACTAATCCCTCCAGGGGACACAGTAGTCGTTATTTTGAAGTATTCGAAGACAAGCCCCCAAAAAATAAATAAGCGTAAGCAATTCGTGCGACCTGCATGCTCTTTAACTGTTCCATCATTTCATCTAATAGCTGAACGTCAAGATGGTGGTTATAAATTGGAAATGAAAGACACAATTAATTTTGGTCAGTTCTATACCTGTGATGAGATTGATAAAACCATCGATGTTGATATTAAAATTTCTGATAATGAAATCGGAGAAATTATAAGTTTAATTAACATAGATGAACAAGACGGTAATTTCAAAATACCTGTAAATACTCCCAAAGTTATTGATGCTACATCAAAAATTCCGATTACTTTTAATATGAGAACGCCCAGAAAATATAACTCGAAAGCTAAATTTTCATTTGAGCCATGTGGAATACAAAAAGAAGTAATCCTATTGGCAGAAGTACTGGAACAAAAATTAGATTATACTGAAACAATACAATTCGATTCATATAGTCAAGGATTTAGCTCTATTAAAACCTTAACAATAACTAATGTCAATGAACATGAGTTAATTATAGATAGAATAAATTTACCAAATTATATTACATTTTTAAGCCAAACAAGTTTTCCAATCAAGTTAGCAAAAGATAGTATATTGGTTTTAGATATCGAATTCAAAACTTTAAGGGTGGGTGATTTTAGTGATTCACTAACTATAGTGACAAGTGTGCCTTGTAGTTTTAGTTATGTCACATATTTAAAAGGGATAGTATTTGACACAACTATACCTCCAGGGAATTTTATTGCTGAGTTAGCAAAGGATAATATTAGTACTCCGCCAAAAAATGTTATTAATATCCCAATTAAGATAAGTGAAGATATATATAAATTTGATTCAGTAGATGTAGAATCAATTACTTTAGATTTAACTTATCCTTTTAATGCACTTGTCTTAGGTGAGATAAAGGCTCTTCAAAATGATTTGATAGTTACAAAATCAGATGTAAAGGGAGCACTAAGTATAACTATGAGTAAGTCTGACAATAGTATATTCAACTTTAATTCAAATCAACTGTTAGATTTAGAATTCTATGTATTAGATGTTATACCGGGTAATTATAAAATTGAATTGTTAGATGGTACAGTTCAATCATTCCCAAACATGTCTATAACTACTGAAGATAGTTTAATAGTTGAAATATTAGAAAATTGTGTTAACAACACTGGCTTCGAGTTTGTTAAACTTTTAGAACTATCATATAGAATAGATAATAATAATCTTAGTATAAGCTTTGAACAGCCTACAGATGATATTTACGAAATGGAGCTAATAGACAACACGGGGCAAAATTTAATAACTATTTTGGATGGAAAACAGGGTAGAGGAGCTCACTCTGAAAATGTAAATGTTAGTAATTTATCAACAGGTATTTATTTTCTAACTCTAAGGTATGCAAATAAAATAGTAGTTGAGAAAGTGAGAATTATAAAATAAAAAAAGCCCTTCTAGTAGAGAAGGGCTTTGAATTAAATATATTTATTTTGGATTAATGTGTATGATTAGAGTATCCACATTGGCATTTCGGTATCTCAAAGCTTTTCACTCTTTCATGAAAATCGAATCCATTATATTTCTCTGATTCCCACCAAAAAGCTGGTCTTTTTATATCGTAATTACCGACTTCATTCATTGTTTCTGAATCATATACTCTACCGTTCAAAATAGTAAAAACAACATTTTCAGTCTTGTAAATATCTTCAAGAGGATTTCCTTCGATAACTATTATATCAGCCAATTTACCTGATTCCAGTGAGCCAATTTCACTATCCATACCAAGATACTCTGCACCATTAATTGTAGATGCAGCTAAAACTTCCATCTCAGTCATTCCACCTTGATGTAACATCCACATTTCCCAATGAGCACCGATTCCTTGTATTTGACCATGTGCTCCCATATTAATTTTGACACCAGAATCAGTAAGTTTTTTCAACGATTTTGAAGTTAGAATATGACCATTTTCATATTCTTCTTCTGGAATCATTGTTCTATGTCTTGATCTTGAATCAATTATTTCCCTTGGAGTAAATCTTAATAATCTTTCTTTTTCCCAAACATTAGTGTTCTGATACCAGTAGTATTCACCTGTAACAGAACCATAATTGACTATTAAGGTTGGAGTATTATGAGTTTCAGTATTCGACCAAAAATTCAAAACATCATTGTATAATGGAGCTACAGGAATATTATGTTCAATACCAGTATGACCATCAGCAACCATTGTTAAATTATGGAAGAAATGAGATCCACCCTCAGGTACAACTAACATCTCTAACTCTCGTGCAGCTTCTATAATTTGTTGTCTCTGACTTCTTCTAGGTTGATTATAAGATTTAACAGAAAAAGCTCCAAATGCTTTAGTTCTTTTCAGATGGGTTTTAGCATCTTCTAAGTTGTTGACCACAGCTTTGAAGTCACCATCGGCACCATATAGAATAATACCAGTAGAGTAAGTTCTTGGGCCAACCATTCGACCAGATTTTATCATTTCTGATTGACTAAAAACCATTTCTGCGTTAGATGATGGATCGTGTGTAGTAGTAACACCATAAGCCAGATTTGCCCAATATGGCCAATGCTTTTCAGGACTAATTCCATATCGGAAAGTTCCTTGATGTGCATGAACATCAATTAGGCCTGGCATAGTAGTTTTACCTTGTAAATCAATTGATTTTATATCACTAGGTATAGTTACTTCTCCTTGTTTACCAATGGCCTCTATTTTATTTTCATTAATAATAATAGTTCCATTTTCAAAAACTGTTCTGTCTTTATCCATCGTAATTATTCTAGTATTAGTAAGGGCAATTCTTCCAGATGGTTTATCTGACTTGAGGATTGGTCCTATATCAAATGATTTTGACTTAACTTTTTCAATATTTTCCTTTTTATTATTTAAGTAATCAAAACTTTCTTCTAAGCTAATAGTATGATATTGGTCTCCCAGTGTCCAGTGCAAATTTTTACTATCATTTGACCAATGAATATTTATTCCAGCGTCATCAGCAACATTAACTACAGGAACTGATTTGATATCTGCTGAAAGTACAATAGGCTTTCCAGTTTTTGGAAATCTTGCAATATAAACTTTGTGCAATTCATTAAATGCTACAAATTGGCCATCTGGTGAAGGAACAAATTTATTAGAATAAGTAGAAGTGAAGTGAGTCTTCTTGTCATTTCCCAATAAATCAACAGAATGATAACCCTTATCTAACTCTCCAAAATAATATCCACCTGTTTGATAATAGATTCTAGTTTCATCTTCATTGAATTGTGGGTACTCTCCATCTTCAGTTACTAACTTAGGTTCAGATTGCTTACTCAAATCGAGAACATAAATTCCGGCTTCATTTGTGTATGTGTATCCCTGATGTTCATTGCCACCCTCTTTTAAGTATAATAACTTAGTTCCATCCTTTGAGAATGTTGGGGTTCTATAAATACCTTTAGGTAAACTAAATGTTCTCGGGCCATTTGAAATGAAATCGAAATACTTTATTTTACCCTTGTCATCATCTGTCCATGAAACATATACCAATTTATTTCCATCGCTACTAAATGATGGTTCAAATTCAAGATTACTTTCTTGGGTTAGTCTTGCCGCTTTTTTAGTATTTAAATCATAAATATAGATATAACCAGCTGCATTGTATGCAATCTTATCTCCCTTAGGAGACGTAACGACACCTCTAAGTACTTTAGAATCTATTTCATCAGTGAATACCTTATTTTTAAATTTTAAAGTTTCTTGTAATCTATGTTTTGCATTTACTTCAAATGGAATTTCTGAAACGGATTTATCTATAACATTTACATTCCATATCTTTCCGTTTCCATAAATTATAATGTTCTTATTATCAGGAGTCCAATCGAAGTTAGGATAGACACCAAATATTGCCCACGCTTCTTGTTGATCTTTTATTAGTCCATCGAATAATGGCCATTCTTCCCCAGTAGCCAAATCCTTTATAAATAGAATAGACTTAGTTCTTACTCTAGAAACAAAAGCTAGGTATTTCCCATCAGGAGATGATTGAGGTCTAAATGCACCGCCAGGGCCACCAGCATAAATTTCTGTCTCACCAGTTTCAAATTCATATCTTTTGACAGCATATATCTGATTGTTTGGATCTTTATTATATTGAAATGAACCACCTGGATACATATCCTCTGAATAATACATGTATTTGCCGTCAGCAGATACATTTGGTTCATTTACATCTTGCTGGTCATTCTTCTTTTTAGTCAGTTCTATACCGCTACCTCCTGAAATGTGATACATCCACATCTCACCAGCACCAGCTGAGCGAGTAGAGGTAAAGTGCTTCCTAGCTATAAGGAATTCACTATCAGGAGTCCAATCTGCATTATTAAGTAATCTAAAATCTTCTTTAGTTATTTGTTTTGGATTACTACCATCTACATTCATAATCCAAATATTATCTGCACCATCAAAATCACTTGTAAAGGAAATAAATTTTCCATTTGGAGAAAAACGTGGTTGGACTTCCCACGCCAATCCTTGTCTTAATACTTTTGCCTTACCACCAGTAATTGGGATTGTATATATATCCCCTAGCATATCAAAAACAATAGCCTTTCCGTCCGGACTTACATCTAGATTCATCCATGTGCCTTCCGTCACAGTAAATTCTACAGTCTTATTATTACCAGGTGGATTGGATATATCCCATTTCTCTTCTTTCTCTTCTGAAATTAAGTTACTTACCCAAAGTAGGGTTAGTAAGAATAAGAACGTCTGTTTCATTCATTTCTCCTTGTTCATCATTATTTGATTTATTTTTATTTATCCAATTATTAATTGTTTCAGTTAATACGAAAAGAGGAACGGGCCCATCTTTCAATACTAAATCATGAAATTTCTTTATGTCAAACTTGCCTTTTAAAGTGTCCTTTGCTTTTTGTCTCAAATCCAATATATGTCGCATCCCTATCTTGTAACCAGTAGCTTGCCCCGGCATTACTATATGTCTATCCACCATTCCAATAGATTCAGAATTTGTAGCAGGTGTGTTATTATTATAATAATCAATAGCTCTTTGTCTGTCCCACTTCTTTGCATGAATCCCAACATCAACTACTAATCTACAAGCTCTCCAAAGTTCCATAGCTGATCGACCAAAATCAGAATAAGGGTTGGAATAATATCCAATCTCTTTTGGCAATAATTCGGAATAAAGCCCCCAACCTTCGACATAGCTAACATACAGATTACCAACAGTTCTAAACTTTGGTATTCCTTCTAATTCTTGTGAGATTGCTATTTGCATGTGATGACCTGGAATCCCTTCATGATAAGCTAGTGCTTCCATTTGATAAATTGGCATATCCGCCATGTTATATAGATTTGCATAATAGATACCTGGGCGAGCTCCATCAATTGATGGTGTTTCATAGAAAGCAGTTCCAGCAGATTGTTCTCTGAATGGTTCAACTGCTTTTACAATTAACTCAGTTTTAGGAAGTACATTGAAAATTCCAGGTAATTCTTTCTTCATATTGCTAATTATTGCTTTTGCACTATCTAAATATTTTTGCTTGCCATCAACTGTATTCGAAAAATAGAATTGTTTATCATCCCTCATAAATTTGAAAAATGAACTCAAATCACCTTTAAAACCTACTGATTCTTTTATCTTTGTCATCTCATTATGGATTCTTTCCACTTCCGATAATCCGTAATTATATATCTCCTCGCTAGTTATCTCTATTGTATTATTCAATTTTAACTGATAGTTATAGTATTCAGTACCATTTTTAAGTGACCAAACACCAATTTCAGTATTAGACTTCTTTTTCAATTCTTTTAAATATAGTACTAAATCATTATAAGCTGGTGAAAATTTCTCATCTATCGCTTTTCGTATATCATTATCTAGATTTATATTTAGACTTTTTGTTTTACTATTAAAGTCTACATAGATTGGATGAGATTCTATTTTATTTTGAGAATTGATTATTAAATTCTCAGAACTTTGTATAACATAATCAAGTATAAATGCAGGTGCCACTACTCCTTTACTCTCTCTTCTTTTTAAGTTGTCTATAAGCTGCGAAATAACTTCAGGCACACTATTAACCCTATTAAGGTAATTTCCAGCGTCTTTTTTATTACTTATTGAATGTTGATTTATAAGGGTAGAAGGAACCTTAGTGTGCCATCCATCCATTTGACTTACTGGGTAATCATGATATATGTACTCGGCACTAGCTAATTCTGTTTCTATATTATACAAATAGATTTTATAGCTTAACAAAGATTGATCAGTTAAATTACTAGAATTAAATCGATTTGATATAACATCTATATTCTTTGTTAGTATATCTAGCTCAGCCAATCGCATACTATCGGATATGTTATCCCATTTATCGTCATTAGTTCTATACCCATATTCAGTTTGCAATGCTGGATATCTATCCACTTTAGCTAACCAAACAGAATCTAACCAGTTATTAAACTCATGATTTTGGTTTGTATTTTTAGGTTGGGGAGAATCAGTGCAAGAAATTGTAAAAAGGGTTAAAGCGAGTATTAAATATTTCATAAAAATGTACTATTTGATTGTCAGTAAAATATAAATATAAGATATTATGTAACATTTTTAGTATATTATTATTATTTAAGTATATGACTTTACAAAAACAGAATTTTATGAAAATTATTTACACATTTCTTTTTTTATTATTAACCAGTATTCAGTTGCTAGGACAGAACTTCCATGTCTATGATGTCGAATCAGATGGTTACCCAATTATAAAAGCCAAATTCTATGTAACTGACAATGAGAATAAACAGATTACCCAATTAGTACCTGAAGATTTTGTAATTGAAGAAAATCTTATTAAACGGACTGTAAGAGAAATCAAATGCGGTTCTGACCCTGTTTTCAATAAAATATCAACCGTTTTAACTATTGATGTATCTGGTTCAATGAAAGGACAAAGGTTGGAGTGGGTAAAATCTGCTGCAAGTCAATGGATAGAGCAAATGGATAGCCTAAATGAAGAAACAGCTATTACTACTTTCGATGATGAAGCATTATTATATTCCGACTTTAAAATACGTAAAGATTTATTACTACAATCAATAGCTTCACTTGAAATTAGAAATGGTACGAATTATAAGAATGCTTTTCTAGATCCTTATGCAGGTGCATTGGATGTAGCAAGAAGAGCAGATTATAAACCTATAATTATATTCCTAACAGATGGTATAGGTTTATCTAATTTTGATCCGAAGGAAATTGTAAAGAAAGCAGAAGAATTAGGTGCTATAGTTTATTCAATCTCTATTGATATTTCTTTACCAGTGGAAATGAAATCAGTTTCTGATGCCACAGGAGGGCAATACTTTGAGAATATTGATTCTCAAGAGAAGTTAATAGAAGTATATAATATTATTCGTAAAATAGCAATTAGTACTAGTCCGTGTGAAATTTCATGGTTTAGTGAGGGATGCTTGACTGGGAGAGTCGCTGATTTAGAATATAGACCTTTAAAATTGACTAAACAAGTCTCTTATGATTCTCCTGGCGAAAAGTTTCCAGAGTTTGAATATATTATTGATGATGGTTTTGCATATTTCGAATGTGAAAAACAATCTACTAATATTGTTAGTTTAAAAGCTATAAATGGAAGCATTAATATAAAAGGAATTAATAAAAATAATAGTATAGCTATTTGTTCAGATTTTTCAGCAAGTTTTGTGAATAGAAAAGTGCCCTTCACTTTAGAAAAGGATTCTGTTATTGAAATTGCAATTACTTATAACCCAACAGATAGTAAATTTAAAATTTGTGAATTTGAAATTGATGCTAGTTCTTGTCTAAATAATACTATCAATGCAGTTAGTAATTGCTTGAATTCTGCTCCTACTAATGTACCTATTAGTATTAGAAGACCAAATGGTGGAGAAGTATTCAAGGCAAACTCTAAGGAAAAAATACTTTGGAATGGTACTCCACAGAATAGTAATATAATGATTGATTATTCAATAGATTCTGGAAAAAGCTGGAGCTTAGCAAATTCCGGTGAAATGTATAATATGTCTGATTGGAATTTACCAAATGTTGAAAGTGATAACTGTTTAGTAAGAGTAAAGAAAATTAGTGATAACGCGGGTAGAAAAATATATGATGCGAATATAGATAATAGTGATGTAAAAAGAATAAGTTGGAATAAGAGGGGAAATGTATTTGCAATACTTTCAGACACAAACTCAATTAAATTATTTAATAGCACAACCGGTGAAAAAATAAATGAATTTTTTATGGAAACAGATACTTCTGAATTTATAGATGTTCAATTCTTCCCTGATGGAGCACGTATATTTGTAACTAACTCTAGTGGTTTACATTTATTTAATGTTTTGACTACAAAGTTTGTGAAAATAAATGAATTATCAGGTGAAATAGAACTAAGTAAAGACGAAAAGATTATTACGGTTACTAATGCTGATAGTATTTCAATAATGGATTTACAAACTAGAGAAATTTTAAATGTCATAAAACGACCAATACTAAATGGACGGATTTCAGATGCTGCAATATCAAATGACTCTCGTAAAATAGCTTTTAGTGTAGATTCCAATAATGTTTCAGATTCGATTTACATTATCGAAAAAAGTACAACTTGGAAAGTTATATCTACTTATGCAATGACGGATACCTCAGAGAAGTACTCCTATAAAAATATAGAATGGAGTTTTGATGATAAATTTATATTTACAACTTCCACAGTTAGTACTATTAGATTTATAGAACTTTGGGATCTAAGTACAAAGAAAAAAGAGGTTAAACTATTTAGAAACCCTACTCGAATATCTGATATCGAGGCATCTTCTATTGAGAATTTACTAGTAACAGTTGATCATGGTTCTAATGTGAATGTCTGGGAGATAATAGAAAAAGATGGCAAAAAGGAATTTCAAGAGAGATATAGTTTTATTTCAAACAAGCTTATTAATAATACTATTGAGTGGAGTCCTGATTATACTAGATTTGTTGTTGGTACAGATGGTTTGTCAACTGAAAATTTATTAGCTGTATATTCTGTAAGACCTTACCCTGAATATGAAGATATTTCGGACAATGTTTTTTCAATTAGAAAAAATATTCTTGAGGTAAATGATATAAATTTAGGTACAGAACTTGTTGGACAAACAAAAGATTCTACTATTATTAACCTTTTGAAATACAACTTTGTATATCCATTTAGTATAGATTCAGTGAGTATTTCAGGAGTAGATAAAAATGTATTCTCAGTTTCAAATAGCCCAGAGTTGCCCAAAGAAGCAAATGATTCAAATCAACCAAATTTCGAATTTAGCTTTACACCTAATAAAGAAGCAAATTTCACTGCAATTCTTAATATTTACACACAGTTTGGTTTGAAAACTGCAAATATACTTGCCAAAGGAGTTAAACCATTAATTCAGGTTGAAAACTATAATTTCGGCGAAGTTCTAATCAAAAAAGATTCAACTTTAATAAAAAAATCAATTCTAAATAATGGGTCATCTACTCTTAGAATTAATAAAATATACTTAGTTGGCCCATCCGATGAAAATTTCAGTTTGTTAGATGATGTTGGTAAATCTGTAAGTGATATTATAGATTTAGAAATAGAACCAAATAGTGATTATGAACTTTCGGTTAAATTCTCACCTTTAGTCGCAGAGATAGTAAATGCTAGATTAAGAATAGAGTATATTAATGAATCAAATGCTCTATCTATTACGCATATTAATCTCTATGGCGAAGGGATAGATCCTAAATTGGAATTCAATAATAGTATAAATTTTGGTCAAGTAATATGTGATGAAACAACTACTGAAAGTATAACTGTATATAATAGAGGGAAAGGAAGTATAACTATATCCGATATAAAACTAGGGAGTCCAAATTTTAGGATTATTGATAATTTTGAATTTAATATAATTTTAAATGAAAAACACTCTTTGACATTTGATGTAGAATTTAAACCTGTTGATATTGGTTTAATAAAAGATTCAATTCTAATATTTACAAATGAATTAGAGTCTAGCTTTAGAACTATATATTTGAATGCAAGAAAACTAAATACTTCATTTATTGTAGAAGGTAATAATAGTCTAATAGGTGCTGATAATAATGTTTTAATCTCTGAGCAGTTTAGGATTATAAATAATGGGAAAACTGATTTGATATGGAACTTACCTTATAAGTCGTTAGATGGAAAAATAGAAATTATATCTGTAATACCCAACCCAACTCTACAAGGTGATACCGCCATTGTTAATTATAGATTTACTGGAGGAGATAGGGGAGAAAGCTTCAAATATAAATTTTCACCGCTTCCTTATTGTTCAGATAGTATTGATATAAGTATTGAAATAAAAAATACTCAACCAACATTATTCACTTCTTTTCAATCTGAATATCATTTAGTTTGTGAAGATAGTTTAACTATAAAAATACCAGTTACTAATATTGGTGAAGAGGATTTAATTATTTCAAATATTAGGTTTGAAAATGATGATTCTAATTTGTTTTTTTTAAATAAAAAGACAATAACTCTAAAAGAATCTGAATCTGATACATTGACAATTACTTTTGGTAATAGTAATGTTGGGGTATTTAATACTGATTTAGTATTTGTTTCGAATGATTCAAAATCATCGAATGGTAAATTATCCAAACCAATTAAAGTCATAAAAGATGTATCAAGCTTTAATATAATAGAAGAAGAAATTCAATTTATATTTAATGGACTAAATAATCCAGGCAATAAGTCATTTACGATTACGAATACTGGTTCTGTACCTATTAGATGGATTTTAAAACCATTGAATGGGTTTAGTATATTATCTGTTGTCCCTACAGTTGCTCAACCGGGAAAATCGTCAGAAGTTACTGTTTATTACAATGGCCCTAATGATGAATCAAGTGAGAACTATCTTTTCGTAAATGACTCTTGTTCAAATCAAGATAGTATTTTATTCAATGTTGTTTCAGCAGGTAATGGAATTGCAGTTCTAAGTTTACCACAAAAAGAAAGCCGTGAAATAGGTGAGAGATTCAACTATCCTATTACTATATCTAGCTCAAATAAACTCGAAGAGGCAGGGGTGACATCAATTTCTGGCCAATTATTCTTCAATCATACTTTAATGAGACCAACACAGCTAGAAAGTAGAATTGTTAATGATACTAGGATAATTCCATTTGAATTAATGGATATTAGGAAAGGATCAGTGCTAAATATAGAAATGGAAGCTCTTTGGGGAAATGATTCCTGTACCGTTGTTGCTATGGATAGCTTAAAAGCGGAGGGAAATACTACTGAAATTGAAATAGATCAGGAAATTGGATTATTCTGTGTTAGTGACTTATGTTATGAAGGTGGGGCTCGGTTAATTGATTTATCTGTTGAATTAAGAGCAAGTGTGAAATATATCAATTCTATTTCAGATGAATTAAATATAGAATTAAATCTAATTGAAAAAGGGATAACAGAAATTAATCTATTAGATTTTAATGGGAAAAGGATTGAGAATATATCAACAGAAGTATTACCATTGGGATATAATAGTTTGAAAAGGAACATGACCAATATTTCAAATGGAGTCTATATGATAGAAATCAAAACACCTTCAATAAGTATTTATAAGAAGTTAGTCATCGTCAGATAGAAATTCTGAAATTGATTTCTTATTTATATTTATATCTCTTTGTGGGAATGGGATAGAGATATTATGTCTATTGAACTCTTCAATTATTTTGTATCTAATATTTGATTGAACCCAAAACCCATCTAAAGGGGCTTGAATGAATATACATAATCTAAAATTATATGCACTTTCACCAATATTATCAAACATTACGAATGGTTCAGGTTCATCTAATACTAGTTCTTCTGTTTTGGCAATATCTACTAAAAGCTTTTTTACTAATTGTGTATCTGATCCATAAGCTACATCAATCTTTACGTTGAATCTAACAGGATGAACCCCATTATCATAATTAATAACTTTTTCTGTTACTATTTTAGAGTTAGGTATTATAACTACCGAATTATCAAAGCTAACAGCACTCGAAGTTCTCAGTCCAATATTCTGAATCTTTTTAAACTCACCATCTACTACAACTATATCACCAATCTTTATCGAGCCTTCAAAAAGTAATATAATACCAGAAATCAAGTCGTTGAATGTCTGCTGTAAACCTATACCAATACCAACCAATAAAGCGGCACTACTTGCTAATAAGAAAGTAACATCAAAACCAATAACATTTAGATAAAATGAAATACCAATCACCCACATTAAATAGCTAATCAGTTTATATACTGCAATTGTAGAGCCTTTGTCTCTTTTCGAATATTTGAAAACAATTCGATTTAGTATCCTTGAGACTATTTTTAGAACTAATAGAAAAATAAATAAAACAGCAATATCTTTTATTTCAATATTTACATCAGATATTGAAAATAAATCATAGCTCAAAAAATTATTTAACGCTGTCTTAGTCATATTTTTTTTAAATTAGTGTTATGGAATAAAGTCAAATTAAACTAAAAGGGATAAAATGAAAAATATTATAACTACTTTAGCAATGTTAATAATTGTGATGAACGTTGCCTTTTCGGATGTAAAACTCGAATTTAAGAACTATGAAAAAGGTAACGAGGAAGAAAGTGAAATTAACACTGCTATATTTACTCCTGAAAAATTAAAAATTGAGAGTAATAACAAGAATGGAAAAGTAACTGTTATATATAATGCTCCAAAAGAAAAGATTATTATCATAATGGATGAAGAAAAATCTTATATGGTTATGAGTAAGGAATTAATGGCAAACCTTAGTAAGCAAATGGAGGGTGCTATGGCTCAAATGAAGCAGCAATTAGCAAACCTCCCAGAAGCTCAGAGAAAGCAAATGGAAAAAATGATGAGTTCTCAAATGGGTACAGTTGATGTTGAATACACTTTAACTAACACTGGTGAAAAGAAAAAAATAAACCAATGGAATACAACTAAATACAACCTAAAAGCTAATGATGAATTAAAAAGCGAAATATGGGCAACACCATATCAAACTATGGGAATAGATGAATCTGAAATGGCTGTTATGAAATCATTCAGTGGTTTTATGAACAATATGCTAAAATCAGTACCTATGGCTCAGAAAGATCCTTTCTCTGCTGTATATGATGAATTGAAAGGAATACCAGTTAAAACAATCAACGTAACTGATAATACAGTTAGTGAGTTAGTTAGTGTGAAAGATTATACTGCAACTGAATCTGACTTTTCAGTTCCATCTGACTATACAGAGAAAAAATTACCTATATCTGGCGGTGGTAGATAATGACTAAATCAATTTCAGTTTTACTACTCTCAATATTATTTTTTGGTTGTGAAATAGAAAAACCGAAATTATCATTAAAGGTCGATAAAAAAGAAAGAAGAGCTAAAAATATTATAATCATGATAGCAGATGGTTGTGGTTATAATCATATAGAAGCAACAAATTATTACGTAAATGGGGAGTTGGGTTCACAAGTATATGAATCATTCCCCGTTCACTTTCCAGTAAGTACTTCACCTGCTATATCAGGAAAATTTAATTCAGAAGTTGGGCTTAGCTGGGATAATGGATATAATTCAGGTCTTACATACTCCGATTCAAATTGGAGAAACATAAGTCCCACAGGGTCAGGTGCGGCTGCTACTGCTATAGCATCAGGTCGAAAAACGTATAATGCATCCATAGGGATGGATATATATTTCAAACCTCTAAAATCAATTGCTGAAAAAGCAAAGGAACTTGGTAAATCTGCAGGACTAGTAACTTCTGTTCCTTTTGCACATGCTACACCAGCCTCGTTCGCTTCTCATAATGTAAATAGAAATAACTACGAAGAAATAGCTCGTGAAATGATAGAAAGTAATATGGATATTATCTTTGGTTGTGGTCATCCTGATTATGATGATGATGGCAAAAAAGTGGAATCTCCAGACTATCAGTATGTTGGTGGGAAAAAATATTGGGAAAAATATACTTCTGGTAAAAACTTTGGTCGAAGATTAATCACTACACAAAGCGAATTCGAGAAATTATTAATTAATCCTACTGAAGAAAAGTTATTAGGATTACCTTTAGTTCATAGTACACTACAAGCAGGGAGAAGTGGTGACGTTAATGCTGAACCTAATAAAGTGCCATATTTAAAATCTATTCCATCATTAAAACTATTAACTAAGACAGCACTAAGTTCATTAAATCAGAATAAAAAAGGATTTTTTCTAATGGTAGAAGGTGGAGCAGTCGATTGGGCAGCACATTCAAACCAGTCGGGTAGAATGATAGAGGAGCTCATTTCATTTAATAATACAGTAGAAACTGTGGTTAAATGGATTGAAACTAATTCTAGTTGGGATGAAACATTACTAATTGTAACTGCTGATCACGAAACTGGTTATTTAACAGGTACAAATGGGTACCAAAGCAATATTGTAACTAATGGAAAAGGCAATATTCCAAAAATGAAATGGAATAGTATGAAGCATACTAACGTGCTAATTCCATTATATGCAAAAGGTGTAGGTTCAGATTTATTTGATGATTATGCTGATGAAATTGATTCACTTAGAGGATATTTCATACAAAACTCTGAAATAGGACAAATTATGTATAGAACAATTGTGAAATAATTATTTGTAAACAAATTTATATGTTATTTCTCTTTTTAAAGAAGAGCCCATTGTTTGGATTATATTACCAATATTCTCGTAATCTTCAACAATTCTATCAACCCTATTATTTACATCATCATAGTAAAGCATAAAATGACCTTTAGGAGATGTAATCTCTACCAATCTGTCTTGATTATCAAATTTATAATCTTCAGAGCTAACTCTGCCCATACTACTAAATGAATAATGAATTAGTCTATTATTTTTATCAAGTTTTACAATATCTACAATTTTACAATTACTGTACTCAATTTCATACTCAATTTTACCATTTTCACCTGTTTCCCAATCAACAGTGTCTCTTTTACACCAGCTCGAGAATGTGAAAGTACGGATACCATCATCTTCAGTAGAATCCAATTCATGGTAATTAGAGACCATTAAATATTGGTATAATTCGAGTGTTGGGTAGGATACTTCTATTAATTCTTCTAATATCTGTTTGAAATCATATTTATACTTTTCACTAAATACTCTATCATATACTATAGATGTATCTACCAAAGATAGTTTGTTATCTAAATCTATCTCTAATATTTGTAATGAATTAAAATCTGATTTTGGATTACTAGAACTTTGAGAAAATAAATAAATAGGGACTAATAACATTAATACTAATACTTTCATAAGGATTTTATTTTTTTTTATTTTAAAGACACTTTACATTAACTATTAGTTACAACTACTAGTCAAAACAACCAATTGAACGAGCTATAACGAGTCTTTGTATCTCGCTTGTTCCTTCACCAATTTCGAGTAACTTTTGATCACGATAGTATTTCTCAGCATCATATTCTTTCATTAGTCCATAACCACCATGTATTTGAACACAATGATTGGCAGAAGTGTGTGCTAATTCTGAGCAATAAAGTTTTGCTATAGCACCTTCTTTTGTAATATTCAGACCTTCCTCTTGCATTCTACAAACATCATAAAGATAATTACGTGCCATTTCAAGTCCCATTTCTACGTCAGCTAATTTGAATGCATTAGCTTGATACTGAGAAATTGGTTTCCCAAATGTAATTCTTTCCTTGGAATACTTTAATGCTAATTCATATGCACCTTGTGCTAATCCTAGCCCCATTGCAGCAATTGATAATCTACCACGGTCAAGAGTTGAAAGCATTTGCTTGAAGCCCTCACCTTGTTTACCCAACATAGCTGATTTATGTACTCTGACATTTTCTAATACAAGCTCGCCAGTATTAGAACCTCTCCACATCATTTTGTCTTTCATTACTAGTTGAGAAAACCCTTCTGTATCATTTTCAACGATAAAACATGATAACTCTTTACCACCACCAGGCCTTTCACCTGTTATTGCAAGTATAGTTGATCCGATTGTGATATCAGTTGCGGAATTAGTAATGAATATTTTGGTTCCATTCAATATCCAATAGTCTCCATCTTGGACAGCAGTAGTTTGAGTATTTCCAGCATCTGAGCCAGCTTCTGGTTCTGTTAACCCAAAACCCCAAAGCTTACCACCTGCTAATTGAGGTAAATATTTCTTTTTTTGTTCTTCATTACCAAAATAATATAGAGGACCTGTACCAAGAGAATTATGAGCTGCTATTGTTGCTGCTTGCGAGCTATCTACTCTTGCTAATTCTTCAACAGCAATTATATATGAAACATAGTCTAATTCTGCTCCACCATATTCAGATGGTAGAAAGGCACCAAGTAATCCAAGTTCTGACATTTGAGCGGTTATCTCATATGAGAATTCTTCATTTTCATCTAGAATCTTAGATTGTTTTCTGATATTTGTTTCTGCAAAACTACGGATAGTGTCGCGTATTAAGATTTGATCTTCTGTTAGATTGCGATTTAAAGGCATATTCTAGTTAATTATTTTTTTACTGAAAAACATTATGTAATTTTACAATATAAGAATTTTAACTATTAAAAAATAAATTCGATGATTCAATCCCGTTATTATCTAATAATTATTCTATTGCTTTTATTTACCTCTTGTATCCACAATAATGACAAAAGTCAGTCAGATAATCCTTATGTCATTAAATATATAGAACTTGCTGAAACTGAGAGTTTTAATGAGAATGGTACTATTGAATATAAATTCAGATTGCCGGTATTCTTAGATGATAATCAAAAGTTACTTAATAGGTATGTATTAGAGTCAGTTGCTAAATATTTTGAAATAGAAAACCTTAAGACAAAAGATGAAGTGTTAAACTTAGAAATTTTGAAATCATTTATCGTAAACCACACAGAGCAATTAGAACAAGATAATTACGAGACAGATGTTGAGCATTTAGAAATGTTTAAGAGACTAGAAATAGACTCAATTTATACTATCAAAGATTTGGTAGTGATAGAAGAGAAACAAGAGTCATATACTGGCGGTGCTCATGGCTCATATTCTACAAATTATTTAGTGTTCAACGTAAAAAATAAAAAGCCTCTGAAGGCTTCTGATATCTTTGATATAAATCAATTAACAGATATTGCTTACGATTATTTTTTAACTGAGAGGGGATTTACGAAAAAACAATTTGAAATAGAAAAAGAAGTCTATTCATTTAAGGACAATAAATTCCATTTGAATGATAATTTTTCGATTGATTCGAAGAATGTAACATTCTTGTTTAATCCTTATGAAATTGCATCTTATGCAGAAGGTCAGATAATCGTAGAAATTCCTTTATTTAAATTGGAATCAACAATAAGAAAAGAATATAAGTATATTATTAATAAAGATTAAGTAGGTTTAATATGTTTGATTTACTTCTAACAGACGAACAAAAAATGTTACAACAAATGGTTCATGACTTTGCAGTTAATGAAATAGAGCCAGTAGCATCAGAAAATGAAAGAAATCATAGATTTCCCAGAGAGATTATAGAAAAAGCTGGTGAATTAGGGCTAATGGGTATAGCTTATCCTGTAGAATATGGTGGTTCTGGTATGGACTATGTTTCATATATGCTTGCAATTGAAGAAATATCAAGATATTGTGCATCTACAGGTGTAATAATATCGGCACATTCATCACTAACTTGTGATCCAATATATAGATTTGGTACTGAAGAACAGAAGCAAAAGTATCTTCCTGATATGCTTTCAGGAAAGAAAATCGGTGCATTTTCACTAACGGAATCTGGAGCAGGTTCTGATGCAGGAGCTACTAAAACTACTGCCAAATTAGTTGGTGATAAATGGATACTAAATGGTTCTAAGATATTTGCTACCAATGGGGCAGAGGCAGACGTTTTCGTTTTACTTGCTTCAACAGACCCTGAAAGTAAAACTAGGGGAGTTACAGGGTTTATAGTAGATGCAAATACTCCAGGGTATAGTATCGGTAAAGTTGAAAGAAAATTGGGTATTCGCTCATCTTCAACTACAGAAATCATATTAGATAATGTTGAATTACCAAAAGAAGCAATGTTAGGAAATCTAAATGAAGGCTTCAAAATGGCTATGGTTACTCTTGATGGAGGCAGGTTAGGTATTGCTGCACAAGCGTTAGGTATTGCTCGTGCATCATTCGAAGATGCTTTAAAGTACTCTAAAGAAAGAGAGCAGTTCGGTAAACCGATCAATAGTTTCCAAGCTATACAATGGATGTTAGCTGATATGAGAGTTAGATACGAAGCTTCATGGTTATTGACTTGGAGAGCTACTAAAATGAAAGATGCAGGTGAAACTTATTCAACTTATGCCGCTATGGCCAAACTAGATTCTTCAGAAACAGCAATGTTTTGTGCGAATAAAGCTATACAAGTACACGGTGGATATGGATATACAGAAGATTTCAACGTAGAACGCTATTATCGTGATGCTAAGATAACAGAACTTTATGAGGGTACTAGTGAGATACAAAGACTTGTTATCTCTAGGCATTTCATCGTAAATAGTTAAAACACGACCTTATTCTCTTAAAGCAGTAGTTATTTTATAACTACTGCTTTTCTATTTTAACAATTAGAATAATTATATTTCGTCGAATACTTTTTAAAATTATCAAAGCAGAATTACAATGGATTTATTTGAGTTATTAAAAAACGAGTCAGTTCAAATAATAGATGTTAGAACTGAAAGTGAATATAACGATGGTCATGTAAACAACTCTCGTAATATACCAGTTGATCAAGTGCCTAATTTCGTAGAAGAATTCAATAGTATGCCTAAACCAATAGTACTTTGTTGTGCCTCTGGTGCTAGAAGTGGTATGGCTACTGAATATTTATCGAATGCCGGAGTTACAGATGTTTACAACGGTGGAAGTTGGAAAAATGTTGAACTTCAACAGTTAAAATAATGCGTAAGTTGACTAAAATAGTAGCATATACAATTGGAGTATTCTTCCTAATCTCAGGGATTGTAAATAAGAATATTCCAATGATAGCTATTTCTATTGGCTATTTCGTGTTTTCTTATTTCAATTTGGGATGTTTAAAACAAAATTGCTCTATGGACGACAGTAAGTTATAATAAAATCATGAACATTAATTCGGAATTTAAAATGTATAATTATAGAATGTTAATGCTACTAGTTGCATTATTACCACTTATGTTGGTAGCATGTACAAGTAATGATAACACAGAAACTACTAATGGACAAGTAATATCAGAGAAGTTAGATGCTAAATCTTTTCATGAAAAGCTAACTGAAAATACTGATGTACAATTAGTAGATGTAAGAACTCCTGAAGAATATAATTCGGGTCATATAGGAAATTCATTGAATTTGAATATTTATGATTCAAACTTTGAAAAAGAAATCTCAAAATTAGATAAAGATAAGCCTGTCTTTGTTTATTGTCGCTCGGGTGGAAGAAGCTCGAGTGCAGCATCCAAATTAGTTGATATGGGTTTCTCTGAAATATACGATTTACAAGGTGGTATAACTGCTTGGAATGCAAATAACCTTAGTTTAGAACAACGTAGCACATCTAAAAAGGAAGTATCAGATGGAATAGATGGTGATAAATATTTACAACTAATATCAAATAGTGAAAAATTAGTCTTAGTTGACTTCAATGCAGAATGGTGTGGCCCTTGTAAAAAGTTATCTCCTATACTTGATAAAATTGCAAAAGAGTATAGTACCAAAATAGAATTAGTTAAAATAGACGTAGATCAAAACCCTATAATTGCTAAGCAATTACGAATTGAAGGATTGCCTACTCTTAAAATGTACAAAAACGGTAAAGAAGTATGGCAATACTTAGGACTTACTGATGAAGAAAGCATTAAAGAAGTTATAAAAAGCAATTCCTAATATTATTTGAAAAGAACA
Source organism: Bacteroidota bacterium (assembly GCA_048267165.1). Classification (GTDB taxonomy): domain Bacteria; phylum Bacteroidota; class Ignavibacteria; order Kapaibacteriales; family UBA2268; genus PGYR01. Next base: position 47,212 of record JBLWYD010000002.1, on the reverse strand, counting down.
TAAGAGTCTGGTAGGTTAACTATCAGCTCTTTCATCTTTTCATCTATCAATCTTTTCTTATCACTTATATGTATCATACTATCTAAAGTGTTAAAATTCTTGAAATTAGATAATGATATGTTTTCTAGGTTTTCAAAATCTTTTGCAGAAATTCTATTCACGTATTCCTTGCTTACATTTACTCCATAGCTAAGAGTTTGAAAATTCTTTGCAGTACTTGGCTCAGTATAATGAGTAATTACACTTCTTACCATTTCTGGTAAAGACCATACATCTGCTAGATTAGTACCAACCATTGTATGATTCTCTTTGAATATATGATTTTCAGCTTCAATCTCTGAAATGTCTTCAAGATTCATCAATTCTATTACTCTAACATAATCTAATGGTTCCATCTGTATCATAATCATTCTTCCAATATCGTGGAGTAATCCAGATACGAATAAACCATTTCTAGTTCTACTATCATAAAAGTCAATAAATACTTTTGATAGATTCCCCACTAAAAACGAATTGTAGAAGTACTTTTCTAACAATGGATATATATTAAGGTTTCTACCTATAAATAGCTTAGAATGTAAGGATACACTAAATACGATATCACTGACTCTCTTAGTCCCTAATATTTGAGTTGCTTGATTAAGATCAACAATTTGTGTTCTTGCTTGAAAGATAGGGGAGTTAGCCATTTTTAAAACTTTCATCGATATGACAGGGTCAGATTCAATTAATCTTACAATCTCATTCACATCTACATCATCTTCCTGTAATATCTCTAAGAGTTTAGAGGCTATATCAGGTAATGATATAAAATTGTCTTTTTGCATAAATTTATCGAATATATTCATATTAGCTCCAACTAATCAATATCGTAAGTAAAATCATAATTTTCATTTTTATATGCACTATCTTCATAGAGATTTATATTCAATTTAATCAAATCATCTTGATATAAATCTTGCATCAAGGCATATTTTTCTATAAATACTTTTAACTCTCTGTTTTCCGATGTAAGACCATGGAAGAATATAAGTGACATTTCATAAACACTTATTTGAGAAAATAAAATACTGAGAAAGAAGTGTTTATCTTCTTCATTTGCTCTGTCTATAAAAAGCAATAAATTAATAACGTTCCTAAAATAGTGTCCTAACTCATATCTAAATTCGGAGAAAAAGCTTGTATAAGATGTTTCAATAACTCCTTTCAAACTATCTTCGTCAACACCTGCATCGCTTAAGTGTTCTAAGTATTTAGAATAAAACCTTTTGAAGACATTGTAAAATTCACCAAAAGTAGTTCTTCCTCTTACTTGTTGTTTTTGCATTTTACCAGTTTGCATATCAATATCATTAGTTTCGAAAGTTAATGTTTCGACTAAATCGATATGAAACCTAAGCAAATGAAAGAACGTTTCTTCTTGCTTCTGTTTTTGTAGATTGTCATTTTGTCTTTCTAACTCTTTACTTTGAAATATCATAGCATCAGTTTGAGTGACTAAAATATCTTTTTGTTCTGTTAATTCCTTTCTTTGATAAACTAATGCACTATAGAACAAAAGAATACCAGCAAGAGACCAAAGTGAACCTACAAACCCACCTATAAATTCACCGAACTCGCCTAGAGAGAGTTCAACATTAAAGTAATGTTCAGTATTAGCAAATGAAATACCTAAGGAAACAAGGATAACAAATACCCCAATTACCATAAATAACACTGCTACTCTTTCAGAAATATGTCTATTTTTAAGCAAACTATCTCAACTTTATTATTGATTTATATTTATCTATTAACAAATAATGTGCCTGATTTGAATAAGGACTTAAGTCAATATAATTAAAAGAATTAATTGATATAGTATTAGTCTTTTGCCCTATATAACTATAAAATTCCAATTGAATAGGTCCAAACGAGTTATTATAAAACAGATTATCAATTATATAATAATCAGTTACTTTTTTTTTAATAGAAGTTGTTACTTCTTTGAAGAAGAAAAGTGAAGCATCAAAACCTGTAATCACTTTTTCTTCACTTGCAGTAAAAAAACCTCTATTATCATTATCCCAACATACAGCTTCACCCTGTGGCTCATCGTTTAGAGAGTAATTATAAGCATCTATTCTATTAGGAGCTCTAGAAAAAGTATGTGATAAATGTTCTTTATCCAATCTTTCGAAATACCAAAGATTATTATAATCTTTTATAAGTATTTTATTACCATCTTTTGAAATATCACCTGCTGTAACACCTGTAAACCCCTCGTCAGAATTATTACCAAACGGAAATTCCAGCATATATTCAGCTATCATTTTCTGACCATTGAAATTCATAGGTATATTATAGAGGCGAGCATTCTTCTCTCTTTTAGTAACTACTAATAAATTGTTTCCGTCAGGATCTACAAAAAAACATTCTGCATCACGTGGACCATCTTCATATTCGAATTCAATTATAAGTATTTCATTTGATTTGATTTCTAATTCACTTGATAAAGTATTTGATTTTGGCTCTGGAACGAAATATAAGAAACAACTACTCCTATTGCCATCGTTGTCACCAATATCTGATAGAATTAAATAGACAGTATTGTTTAATGTGATAATTCCTATATCCTCAACATCTGAGTTATCTTGCAATAAATTCTTTTTGAAATTAATAATTGATTTACTTTTCCCGAATTTATCAAAACCATATATTTCGTTAGCACTACCATCATTTATAGCCCAAATAATATTCGGATTATTTATTCCAACGACCATTCCTGAATTTTCATCAAGTTTGGTGTATTCAATTACTCCTCTATTCTGACGTTCAGAGAATTCTTGTGAGTATAAGCTAAAGCTTACAAATAAAAATAAAAGAATATACTTCATAACTATAATTCAATTTATGACATTTAATTTCATTTAAAATAAAAAAAAAGTAGCCCAATCGGACTACTTTTTATAACTATATATGATATAATTTATATTTCTATTTATTTAGAGCTTCTGCTCCACCAACTATTTCTAACATTTCTGTTGTAATAGCGGCTTGTCTTTCTTTATTATATTTCAAATTAAGCTCACTTACTAAATCATTTGCATTGGTAGTTGCATTATCCATAGCCATCATTCTTGATGCATTTTCAGCAGCATTAGATTCAAGCAAAGTTCTCCAAAGAGAAATATTTAATAATTTAGGAAGTAATACATCCATAATCTCTTTTTCATTTGGCTCGAATATATAAGATACTCTTGAAGTTGCCTTTGTTTCATTTTGTGATAGATTTTTAGGATTAATTGGAAGTAATTGTTCAACTCTTACTTCTTGTCTTATAACGTTTATGAATTCATTATAAATAACATATACTTTATCAACTTCACCATTTACAAATTTACTTTCAAAAGTTTTGATTATTTTCTGTGCACTAGAAAATTCTAATTTTCCGAAGATATCTTTGAAGTTTTCAGTTACATTTAATTTAGTTTTACTAAACTTAGAAACAGTCTTGTTTCCAACTGAAATCAATTGAATATTAGCAGAAGGATAATTAACAGAAGCATCTTCTTTGATAAATGTATTTACCATTTTGAAAATATTTGCATTAAAACTACCACAAAGACCTTTATCTGATCCTACTATAACTACAGCGATATTTTTAACTTCTCTTTCAGTTAATAGAGGATTATAGTAATCATCACCTATACCAGCGATTACATTAGCCAAGATTTCCTGCATTTTAAGAACGTAAGGTCTAGCAGACTCTATAGCTCTTTGCCCTCTTTTTAACTTAGCAGCAGAAACCATTTTCATTGCTTGAGTTATCTTTGCAGTGTTTTTTACACCACCTATTCTTCTTTTTAACTCTCTTAAATTTGCCATAGTATCTTCAAATTATAAATATTTATTTTTCTTTTTTAAATAATTTTGAACGTAGTCCTTAACAGAATCTTCTAGAGAAGTAAAAGGAGTTTCAAATCCAGCTTCTCTAAATTTATTCATATTTGCTTGTGTAAAGTTTTGGTATTGTTTTGATAACTGAGATGGCATTTCTATATACTCTATATTAGAGTTCTTGTCCATAGCTTTGAAAACACTATTAACTAGCTTATTCCAACTATTTGCCTCACCAGTACCTAAGTTATATATACCCGGTAACTCTTTATCAAAAGCTTCTAGCAAGACTTCACAGATGTCTTTTACATATATAAAATCACGCTTTTGGTCACCATCTTTGAAATTCTTATCATTAGATTCGAACAACCTAACTTTACCAGAAGTTCTTATCTGTTGGTACGACTTGTAAACCATACTAGTCATACTATCTTTATGGTATTCATTTGGTCCAAAGACATTGAAAAACTTAAATCCAGTAAATACTGAATCAAGTCCCATTTTCACTAGCCATCTATCAAATAGATATTTAGAAAATCCATATCCATTGAGAGGGGAGAGGTCATTGAATTCATTATCATCAAAACCGTTTTCACCCATCCCATAAGTAGCAGCACTACTTGCATAAATGAATTTAACATCGTTTTCTATGGCGAAGCTAGCCAAGTCTTTACTGAAGTTAAAATTATTATCGTAAAGATAATCCATATCTTGTTCAGTTGTAGAACTACAAGCACCTAAATGGAAAATTGCTTCTATTAAATTTGATTCTTCTATTTCATTAATAAAATTGATAAAATCATACTTCGGAATATAGTCTATAAAGTTTTTACCTACTAGATTCTTCCATTTATCAGAAGTATCCAAATTGTCAACAATAAGGATATCATTTCTTCCACGGTCATTCAAATATTTAAGTAGGCAGGATCCAATGAATCCTGCACCACCTGTAATAACTATCATTCTTAGTTTATTGTTCTTTTGAATGATTCAATAAATTTAGCAATTAAGCCATCAAGCTCATTTTTAATATCATCAGTTAGAGCTTTTTCTTTTCTTAATTTGAATAAGAAGTCCGAATGTTGAGTTTCTAATAATTCTAAAAACTCATTTTCATATCTTTTCAAAAACTCTAAAGGAATATCATCTAACATACCAGATGTAGCTGAGTAGATAAGTGCAATTTGCTTGTCAATTGGTAATGGATTGTACTGACCTTGTTTCATTATTTCAGTAAGTACAGCACCTCTTCTCAACTGTTGTTGAGTAGATTTATCCAAATCAGAACCAAACTTAGCAAATGCTTCCAATGCTCTAAATTGAGCTAATTCTAGCTTCAATGGACCAGAAACTTTCTTCATTGCTTTAATTTGAGCAGCACCCCCCACACGAGATACAGAGATACCAATGTTCAATGCGGGTCTTACACCAGCATTAAATAGGTTTGGCTCTAAGTAAATCTGACCATCTGTAATCGAGATTACGTTAGTTGGTATGTATGCAGATACGTCACCAGCTTGAGTTTCGATAACTGGAAGTGCTGTTAGTGATCCACCGCCTTCAGCGTCAGATAACTTGGCAGCTCTTTCTAATAATCTTGAGTGAAGATAGAATACATCACCAGGATATGCTTCACGTCCCGGAGGTCTTCTTAATAGTAATGAAACTTGTCTATAAGCAGCTGCTTGTTTAGATAAATCATCATAGATAATTAGTGCATGTTTTCCATTATCTCTGAAAAACTCACCCATAGATGCACCACAATAAGGAGCAATGAATTGTAGGGGAGCAGGATCAGAAGCGTTTGCCGCTACGATAGTAGTAAATTCCATTGCACCGTTTTTCTCTAAAATAGCAACAACGTTTGCAACAGTAGATCCTTTTTGACCGATTGCTACATAAATACAGAATACAGGGTCAATACCTAATTCTTTTGCTTCTTCAGAGTGCGTGAATTTTTGATTGATAATAGTGTCAATTGCAACAGCTGTTTTACCAGTTTGTCTATCACCAATTATAAGCTCTCTTTGCCCTCTACCAATAGGAATCAATGCATCGATAGGCTTGATACCAGTTTGAAGTGGTTCAGTTACTGGTTGTCTTTTCATAACACCAGGTGCTTTTCTTTCAATTGGGAAATTTTGAGGAGTTTTGATATCTCCTTTACCATCTATAGCAATACCAAGTGGATTTACTACTCTTCCAAGTAGTTCATTACCGACAGGAACTGAAGCGATTTGCTTAGTTCTCTTAACAGTATCACCTTCTTTTACTAATCTGTCATCACCAAATAGTACAACTCCGACATTATCTTCTTCTAGGTTTAATACCATACCCATTACGCCATTCGGGAACTCTACAAGCTCCGATGCCATAACGTGATTTAGACCATACACACGAGCAACACCGTCACCAACTTGTAACACTGTTCCTGTCTCGTATAGATCCGCTTCATTTTCGAATCCTGATAACTGGCGGCGTAATATCGCTGATATTTCTTCTGGTTTTACGTTTGCCATTTAATTAACCTTAATAATTATGTTTAAATTTCTTTATTATCCAGCTAGCGCTATTCTTAGCTTTTCTAGTTGGTTTTGGACACTTGCATCAAATATCCAATCACTTATCTTAATTTTCAAACCACCTTTTATAGATGGATCTACTTTATACTCTAAAAGAATTGTCTTTTTAGTCCATTCAGTCAATTTAGATAGAATCTGCGATTTAGCATCTTCATCTAATTCTACTGCTGAGTAGATAATAACAGGCAATCTATTATTAGCTTCGTTGTATATAAGCTCATATTGATATGCTATATCATCTATTAAGTTTTCTCTAGACTTTTCAGTTAATAACTTAATAAAGCTATATGTCGTTTCCGATATACTATCTTCAAAAACTTCCTTGAATACATCATATTTTTTCTTGCTAGAAACAACAGGACTTTCTACCAGATTGCTTAATTCTTTCGAATCTGCTATTGTTTTCAAAATCAAAGTAAAATCTGAAAGTATAGTATCTTGTAAGTTACTATCTTTAGCTAGACTATATATTGCTTTTGCATATCTAGAAGATACTTTTTTCTCATTCATAGTAGTTTAACTTTATTAGTTTTTAGGTAATTTCTCTATTTGATCTTTAGCCAATTTCAAATGGCTTTCTTTATCAAGCTTTACTTCCAAGATTTTTTCAGTAGCAGTAACAACTAAATCAGCAACCTCATTTCTAAGCTCACTAATAGCGTCATTCTTACTTCTGTCTATTTCTCTTTTAGCTTCTTCTATTTTTTGATTCTTGCTCTTTTCAGCTTCTTCGTTTGCTTTTTGGATATTTTGTTCTGCTAGATTTTTAGCAGAAGTTAATATCTGAGAAACTTCTTTTTGAGCATTATCTAACTTTTCTTGACTTTCAGCTAATAATTTTTGTGCTTTTTCATTCAAAGCATTTGCTTCATCTATTGCATTCTTGATACCTTCTTCTCTGCTTTGAAGTGATTTTTTCATTGCAGGGAAAGCAAACTTAGAAAGAATAAATAGCAAAATACTAAAGTTAATTAGTGACCAGAAAATTAATCCCGGATTGACATTCATTATATCTTGCATTTAAACACCTAGTATTATATTCTTTTTCATTAAAAAATAGAACTCCCAATAGTAGGGAGTTCCAATATCATTATTAAGCAATTGCCATCAACAAACAGATAACCAAAGCGAAGAATGCAACACCCTCAATAAGTGCCGCTGCAATGATCATAGTTGTTCTAAGATCGCCAGCTGCTTCAGGTTGACGACCAGCAGCTTCTAAAGCTGATGCCGCTAAACGACCAATACCTAAGCCTGCACCAAGTACAGATATACCTGCACCGATTCCTGCACCGAATAATCCTAATCCTTCCATTTAATGACCTCTAATATATATTTGAATGAAAAATAAAAATTTGTTTCTAATTTAATTATCTTAATGAGCGTGTTCTTGATCATGACTATGTTCACCAATTGCTAATCCAACAAATATAGCTGTTAGCATTGTGAAAATATATGCTTGCAAGAACGCAACAAGCAATTCTAGTAAATTTATAAATGTAGCAAACCCAACTATTGCTGGCGCTACAAAGAAAGATTGAAATACAAATAGTAAACCCATTAAAGAAAATAGTACTGTATGACCAGCAACCATATTCGCAAATAGTCTTATAGTAAGTGAGAATGGTTTAATAAACATTGAAGCTATTTCAATCGGTATCATCAAAGGTGCTAACCAAACAGGTGCTCCACCTAATAAGTGATGAAACCATGCTCCAATCCCTGATTCTCGTATAGCTGTGTAATTAATTACTAAGAATGCAGTTATTGCCAATGCCGCTGTTACACCTATGGTCCCTGTTGCTGTGTGTCCACCTGGTAGTAAACCAATTAAGTTCAATACTAGAATAAACATAAACAATGCTAAGAAATATGGTAATAACCTTACGCCAGCATTTCCAGCAATATTCGGTTGAACTATATCATCTCTTACAAAAACTATAATTGATTCAAAGAAATTATGAACACCACTTGGGGCTTTATCACCAGATTTCTTTGCTTTTTTAGATACTGTAAAAAATAAGACTACTAATAATATCATTGCCATCCATTGGAATGCAACCATATTAGTAATTGATAGATTCATATCGGGAGCTTCGTGATTAGAAGCGCGTACTATATGATGGTGTTCCATAATATAATCGCCTGATGCTTCCATACTTGAACGGCTTCCATAAAAATGGAATTGACCTTCATCATAAAGTATTACAGGTAGTATATCTGCGTGAAGAGGACCGAAACTAAATTCTTCGTGATCACCAAGATCATTAAGAATCTGAGTAACAGGACTTTCTTCTTTATGAGCAGTTTCTTCTGTTCCGTGAGTTGTTGTTTCAACTTCGGTATTTAATTCTTTTTCTAAGTGTTCTGTATTCTCAGTTGCTGACATTTATTCTGCCTTGTTGTTATTTTCAGTTGCAAAATTACTAAATCTTTTTTGTTTTGTTGAGATAAATAACCTCAATTATCAAAAAAAATAAATATGAAATCATAAAACTAAGTAATAGAGGAACTTTGTCCATTTCTATTACAAACATAAAAAACATTAATCCTAATAAAAGTAGTCCAAATTTTATCATAACAGATGTCCAATAGAACATACTAAAATCTGACCATTCTTCTTTTCTTAGACTAACTTTCGTAGTAAACAATGAAAAAAGAAATCCAAATAAGCTTAACGCTATTCCTATAATAATAGAATTTAACATCTATTCTTTAGGGGGTTCTTTTTTCTTCTTTAAAACTACTTTAAAGAACTTATAAAATGCTACTACTATTCCAAATAAAGAGAGGATTAATATCCACATTGGCTTGGTATCATACTTTCCATCTAACCAGTAGCCTAATAAAGCAAATAATCCAATTGTGATTGCAAAATCAAGACCCAAAGTCATGTAAGGTGACAGCTCTTTGATTATCTTTGCTCTATTTTGCTTATCTTTATTCATAATAAGAACTTATAAATGCATTTTAAATAGCTTCAAAATTAGCTACTTTTATTTCAAGTTCAAAATAAATAAGTAAATAATTTATAAACACATACTATAGTTTATAAGCCATATTTATTAAGATAATTCAATATCTTATCTGTATATATATTCTTAACAGCTCCGTACCACTTATCAGGAGGTACAATTAACAATGTTCCATAAGAAGGAGCATCACTAGCTTCTGTATTTGTTGTTGCAATTTGTGATTCTTCTTCTGGTCTATATGAGTTATCTATATCATGTACTATGAAAGTACAAGGGACTTCATAGAACTTCTTATCATCAATTGTATTTAAGCCTAATAAAGTTATTGGTAGCTTTACTCTTATGTTATAACCGTTCTCAGTTAAGGTAGAACTAGCATTAATAGTCTGACTTGCTTCTTTTACTTTGGCATTATCTTTATCAGAAGTTCTTAACTGAACAGATGGCATTTTTTCGAAAAAATCACCCGGATGAATTGCTATATTAAAGTATCCATCTAGTTTATCTTCAGATAATTCTATCTTACGATTCAAGAAATAGTAAACTTTATCAGCATCTAAAGGCTTACTATCTATCCAGATATCTACATAGTCACCTACACATTCGTCACAATCAGGACTTACTACTTTATCATCTAATATATCCATAGAGAAGTAAATAAACTCACTATCATAAGATGAGCTTATTTTAAATGAAGCATCTTCTGCACCTTTCCAATCAAATGCACCTTTACTTACGTATTTTACTTCATTATTATAAATCTTATTAGCATATCCATCATATATGATTTTCCCTCGAGGGTAAGAAGGTAAAGTAACAAAGTCAATCTTATAATCGATGTCTCCAGATGTAGTCTTCATATACTTTTCGTTATTTCTTAAAGTAACATAGTTTCTGTAGCTCTCTTTCGTAAATTTCCCATCTCTTTCTGTATTAAACTCATCCACTTTTATTAGATTTCCATTCTGGAACGAGTAACCCCAAATAGTCCAATTGAACTGCTTATGCTTCTGAGTAATATAACAATTGTTGTCCCTTATCACTACTCCAATTTCTAATGGAATCTCAAAAAATTCATATTTGAAAGTAGCTACTTGTTTCAAGTAACCCTCTATATCTGCAAACATAAATGCTCTTATAGTTTTCCCTTTATCGCTTTTGTATCTTACCGAAAAAGCAACATCATAATAACCATCACCAGTAAAATCGCCTACATCCCAACCCCAAATCTGATAACCACCTTCTGGTGGCAAAGCCGTTTCCAAATCCGCTACCAGTTTATTATCGAAATACTTTTGAATTTTATTTGCGAATTGGTCAAATGTCATACCCTGACTATACGTAAGCATAGGGGAGAGAAATATTAATATTAAAAGGATTCTTTTCATGCTGATATTTTGAATATTGATTATTTTTAAGAATAAATTTTTGAATATAATTTTGTGTGGCTTGATTTTAATCTTGCACCATGTTGACTTACTACTTTACTTGCAGCTAACGATGCCAAATTCCCTGCTTTTTCGATAGATTCACCATAGACTAAACCATAAAATAGACCACCAGCATACATATCTCCAGCCCCAGTACTATCTACCGGCTTTGCCTTGTATGGAGGTATCTCGTATTGTTCACCTTCCCATGATATTATAGAACCATCAGCACTTTTAGTAAAAGCTATATTCTTATATGATTTTTCTAGTGATTTTAATGCTTTTTCAGGAGAATTAGTCTCAGTGAATGTCATTCCTTCAGTTTCATTGCAAAATATCAAATCTGATAATGAAGCAATTTCCTTCAATCTTTCTTTGAATAAATCGATTATAAACTTATCCGAGAATGTTAATGCTATTTTAGTATCATATTTCTTAGCTACGTGGCAAGCGTGTAATACAGCTTCGTACCCAATATCGTCAGTTAATTTGTAACCTTCTACATAGAGCCATTCTGATCTTTTGATTAGATCATCAGAAACGAAGTCTTTATTATAATTCTGTGTAGCACCTAATGAAGTCAACATAGTTCTTTCTGAATCTGGAGTGATAAGCACTAGGCATCTACCAGTGTGGTCATCATTATCTATTGCAGCGTCTAGTATTATACCTAAATCTTGGAATTCATCTACATAGAAAACACCATCCTCATCTTCACCAATCATAGTTTTGTAAGCCGCCTTACCACCAAAACTTGAAAATGCTATGATAGTATTAGCCGCAGAACCGCCACTTGAAATATATTTAGTTCTATTACCCATCATTTTTAGGACAGTTTCTTGTACATCATCGACTACTAAAGTCATTGTACCTTTTTCTAATCCTAAATCGGTTATCTCTTTTTCGGTAACTTCGAATTGCATATCAACTAATGCATTACCTATACCACAGAGTTTTATATCTTTGTTCATCATTTTCTTTCCCTCTTTTAGAGCTTTCTATTCCAAGCTTAATTATTTTCTCACACAAATCATCGAATTCGATGCCCATACTTTTAGCAGCCATAGGGAAGAGCGACAACTCAGTAAACCCAGGTATTGTATTTACTTCAAGGCAGAATATCTGTCCTTCGGGCGTAACTCTCAAATCTACACGGCAATAATCGCTAGTACCACAAGCCGCAGCAGCGTCCAAAGATATACTTTGCGAGAATGCGAATACATGATCTTCTAATTCAGCAGGACATATATACTCAGTTTTACCTTTCGTATATTTATGAATGAAATCATAATATCCTTCATCTGGCTTAATTTCTATTACAGGAAGTGCTTCGTGCTCTAATATTGCAACAGTAAGTTCTCTTCCGGGAATATAAGTTTCTAAAAGTATTTCGTGCGAAAATTCAGATGCTAATTTGATTGCTTCAGACAAATCGTCAAGGTTCCCGTCTTGAATTACTGTTACTCCGACTGCCGAACCTTGATTAATTGGTTTAACTACTATAGCTCTACCTAGTTCTCGTCTTATAGATTCTAGTAAATCCAAGTCGCCGATACTTTCTTTATCAAGTACAGACCAGGGTGGGGTAGGAACTCCTGCTTGTGCGAATAGCATTTTACTAGTCATTTTATCCATAGATAGGGAAGAAGACTTCACGCCTGAGCCCGTATAAGCTATGCCCCTAAGTTCAAGTAGCGATTGTACTAGACCATCTTCACCATTTTCACCGTGGAGCAACAAGAATACACAATCGACTCCATCGAATATGTTGGAATTAATACAGTTTATAAGTTCACGTCTGTCGTATTTGCTTAGCTCTTCTTTGCTAATAGGGGAGTTGCTGATTTCTAATGAATTGATATCGAATACACCGTTAACTCCTTTAGCTGGGTCAACTGCAAGAACTTCGTGTCCTTTTCTGATTAGTGCATTGTATATGGCTTTTCCACCAAATAGGGAGATGTTTCTTTCGGGAGAGATGCCCCCCATAACTACTGCTATTTTCATTTTTAACTATATTAAATTAATTATATAACTTTAGATTACAAAATTAGTAAAGCTAATGACCATTTCTATAATTAGTTGAAAATTTATGTGATTGTAATTGGACTTTGATGAATTATTCCTTCACAAATTTGTTAGTGATTTTCTGATTGTTGGTTAGTGTTAGCTCTATTATATAGGTGCCAGAGGGATAAGATTTGAGATTTATATTTATTTGACCCAAATATTTATCGTGTATATTCTCTATTATATTTCCTTTAATATCACTGATAGTATAGCTTGTAGCTTGCTTGCCTTGTAGGTCAATAGTTAGTTGATTGCTTGCTGGGTTAGGGTAAATAGTAACTATGTTTTTTTCGTTCGTTTCTACACTCGTTGTTGTTTCGTTGAATTTTATGAGACCTTCGCTAGTACCAATCCAAACATTGTTTTTTGAATCAACTGCAAGTGAGAGTAAAGAAAAAAGCTCATTTTCTAAAATATTGAATGCATTGTCTATACTAAATTCGAACCAATCAGAACCATTATATTTAAATAAACTTAAGGGCGGAAATACTATCTCTTTTGCAGAAAGAACCCATATATTATTATGATTATCAGTTGTTAATCCCTTAGAATACATCCAATCCTCACCTAATGGGGAGTTTTTATTATCGAAATAAATCCAACTTTTACTTTTGGAATTGAAATTTAGAATTATACTATCATCTCCATTCCCTTGCCAAATATTACTTTCATCATCTATTGAAATTGAATTTATTCCAATTCGAGGATATTCTTTAAAAATGCTGTCAAGTGTATCTAACTTTATTCCATCATAACTATATAAAGCAGTTGTAAAACCATCAATTGCAAACCATAATATTCCGAATTCATCTATAACTAATTCAGTGGGATAATTAGGACCCTCGACTTGACCATTATAAATTAGTTTAATTTTATCATCTACTTTAGCATAAACATTAATTTGTTTTACATAATATAGAACACCGTTATTATCGAATATAAACTTATCGCATATTATATTTTCTTCTACAATTTCAAAATTCATGACATTCTCTTTGAACACGAATATATGGTCGCTAGAAACATAAACTGAACCATCTTTTCCAATTTCTATATGAGTAAAGCCATTAGTCAAATTAGAATTACTTTCGTTAAATTCAGTCCATTTGTTTTCAGCTTGATTATACATGAAAACAGAACTCTTAGTATAAAACCAAAGATTATCATTCAAGTCAATTTCTAAATTGTCAATTGAATTTACAGGCAATTCTGAATTTTCCGATGTATATAAATCCCAAGTTTGACCATAAGTAGCAGTTAATGTCGAAATAGATATTATTATAAAAATTAATAGCTTTTCCATTGTTGACCTGTAAAGTTTGTATTAAACCGATAGTACAAATATAATTATAATAATCTTATTATACATATTGATATAGTTTATTTAAAATTAGTTTAAACAATGTGCAAAATTCAATGCTATTTTTAAATATTTTTTTAGTAGTTTTGATTTTAATGAATGCACCAAGGAAATATTTCCTATTACCCGAATGATATCCAACTAATAAGTGGATGCCTTTCGGGTTTTTTTTTAAAATAAAAAAAAACGTAACTAGATGAAAAACAATAAAAAAGCATTGATAATGTTAGAAAATGGCTACTATGAATATGGTAGAGCATTCGCTAGTGAAGGAACAAGATTCTCAGAATTTGTTTTCAATACTTCTATGACTGGCTACGAAGAAATATTAACTGATCCATCTTATAAAGGTCAGACCGTATTATTTACCAATCCACTTATTGGAAACTACGGAATCACTAATGAAGATTTCCAATCTGAAAAAATACAAGCAGAAGGGATATTACTTCGTGAGTACTCAAGAAGAGCTAGTAATCACCGCTCTCAAAAAGACTTGGCAACATATCTTGAAGAAAGTAATACTTTCGGTGTTGATAGAATAGACACAAGAGCATTTACGAAAGTCATAAGACAATTCGGTGCTATGAAAGGTGGTATTACTACCGAAGTACTTGACCCCGTGGAGTTTCTAAAGCAAGTTAAAGCTTCTCCTTCTATTTCGGATGTTGATTTGTATAGACAAGTTATCTCTGATAAAGTTCAAGTATTTGAAGGAAACCCGTCAGTTAAGGAAAAAATAATTGCAATAGACTTCGGAATCAAAGGTAATATAATCAGGGACTTATGTAATAAATTTAACAAAGTTTATCTTGTTCCTTTTGATGATAATTTTGAATCAAATATAGCCGATTTAGACTACGATGGTGTTTTCTTGTCTAATGGACCGGGTGACCCAAGAATTGTAAAAGGAATTGATAAATTTATAAAGCAATTTGCTGAAAACAATATTCCAATTATTGGTATATGTTTTGGACACCAATTAATAGGTCAATCCTTTGGACTGAAGACTATTAAGTTACCATTCGGACACCACGGTGGTAATCACCCAGTAAAGTATTTCGATAATGGAAGAGTCTATATAACTGCTCAAAATCATAATTATGCTATATCAAACGAGAGTTTAGATGCAAGCGATGATTGGGAAATGACGTGGGTAAATCTATATGACCAAACAGTTGAAGGTATGAAGCACAAGCATCTGCCAATCAATTGTATACAATTTCACCCTGAAGCATCACCGGGACCAAGAGAAGCAAACGAAAAAGTATTTGAAGATTTTTATAAAACAGTAGCAAAACAGGATTAATAATGCCGATAAGAAATGACATAAAAAGAATATTAGTAATAGGTGCAGGCCCTATTGTAATAGGTCAAGCTGGAGAATTTGATTATTCGGGTTCGCAAGCTGTAAAAGCATTGAAAAAATTGGGCTACTATGTGGTAGTTATCAACAGTAATCCTGCAACTGTGATGACTGATCCCGAAATAGCTAATAAAACATACATAGAACCAATAACTAATGGGATTATAGAACAGATAATACAACGAGATAAGATTGATGCTATATTGCCAACAGTTGGTGGTCAAACAGCACTGAATGCAGCTTTAGACTTAGAGAAAGCAGGTATTTTAGAAAAATATAATATTGAACTATTGGGTGTGAACATAAAGTCAATCAACATAGCAGAAGGGAGACGTGAGTTCAAACAAGCTATGGATGAGATTGGTTTACTTTCTCCAGAGGGCGAGATTATAAACACTTATGAAGATGCAATAGCATTCGCTGAAGACCTTGACTTTCCTATAATCGTTCGGCCATCTTACACTTTAGGTGGTACAGGTGGCGGTGTAGCAGAGAATATGGAAGACTTCAAAAGGATAGCAAAACAAGGACTTGATTTATCGCCAATTAGTGAAATACTTGTCGAGCGTTCATTGATTGGATGGAAAGAGTACGAATTTGAAGTGATGCGTGATATAGCAGATAATGTTGTGATAGTAGCTTCAGTTGAGAACTTCGACCCTATGGGTGTGCATACAGGTGATAGTATTACAGTAGCACCAGCTCAGACATTGACTGATGAAGAATACCAGACTTTGCGTGACTATTCGATAGCAATTATAAGAAAAGTTGGCGTTGCAACTGGTGGATCTAATATCCAATTTGGAGTGAATCCAGCTAATGGTGAAGTTCGAGTGATAGAGATGAACCCTCGTGTTTCTCGTAGTTCAGCTCTAGTATCTAAAGCTACTGGATATCCAATAGCCAAAATAGCAGCTCAGTTAGCTGTTGGTCTAACTCTAGATGAAATTGATAATGAGATTACTAAAACAACACCTGTTTCCTTCGAGCCATCACTAGACTATATAATAGTTAAAATTCCTAGATGGGATTTCGAGAAGTTCAAAGTACCTTCTAACCTAACAACTCAGATGAAATCAGTAGGTGAAGTTATGTCAATAGGTTCTAATTTCAGAGAGGCATTCCAAAAAGCATTCCGATCACTTGAAATTGGTGTAGATGGTTTAGATTACAAAGGATTAGATAAGTTTGACGATGAGTATATAATAAACAAACTAGTAGTTCCAACACCAATGAGACCTTTCTTTATAAAAGAAGCTTTCAAAAGAGGAATGTCAATAGAAGAAATTCAAAAGCATACTAATATAGACTTTTGGTTCTTAGATAATATACTTGAAATTGTTGAAGTTGAGAAAGAAATCTCAGAAAATAGTTTCGAAAATCTTGATGAAGATACACTTAGAAGCTACAAACTACAAGGTTTCTCAGATTCTCAAATTGGAAGATTATTAAATAAAGATACTGAAGAAATAAGAGTTAAGCGTAAGGAATTAAAAGTATTACCTACTTATAAAAAAGTTGATACTTGTGCAGCTGAATTCGAAGCACACACTCCTTATTATTATTCAACTTATATGAAAGAAAATGAAAGTTTTCCAGCCGATAGGAAGAAGATAATAGTATTAGGTGGTGGTCCATTTAGAATTGGGCAAGGTATAGAATTTGATTACTGTGCATCTCAGGCTTCTATGGTTCTTAAAGATATGGGTATAGAAACAATAATGATTAATTGTAATCCAGAGACGGTTTCAACGGATTATGATACATCTGATAAGCTATATTTTGAGCCAGTCTTTTTAGAAGATGTAATGAATATTATCGATCTAGAAAATCCTGATGGAGTTATATTACAACTTGGTGGACAAACACCGCTAAAGCTATCAGAAGCTTTAGAAGAGGCAGGAGTTAAAATACTTGGAACAAGCCAAAGTAACATAGATAGGGCAGAGGATAGAGGCCGATTTATGGAAATGCTAGATGAGCTTCAAATAGCTTATCCTGCTGGTGGCACTGCTAACTCAATAGAAGAAGCAACAAAAATCGCTCTTAATATCGGTTTCCCCGTTATAGTAAGACCATCTTATGTACTAGGTGGTAGAGGAATGGCAGTTGTTTATGATGAGGTTGATTTACAACATTTCATAGTTGAAGCAGCAAAAGTTAATGAAAATCATCCTGTTCTTATTGACAAGTTCTTAGAACACGCCTACGAGGTAGATGTTGATGCACTAGGAGATGGTAAGTCTGGTGTAATAGCTGGTATTATGCAACATATAGAAGAAGCTGGTGTACACTCTGGTGACAGTTCTTCAGTATTACCAACGTATTTGGTAGAGCCACATATTATCGATAAGATAAGATTTGCGACTTATAAGATTATAGAAAAATTAGAAATAATAGGATTTATTAATATTCAATTTGCGGTTTACAGAGATAATGTTTTTGTAATCGAAGTTAACCCTAGAGCATCTAGAACAGTTCCATTTGTATCTAAATCAAACGGTATAGCACTCACTAAAGTAGCTGTTAGACTAATGTTAGGTGAGAAGATTAGTGATATTAATATGCCTAATCCTGGATTTATGGGACATTATACTGTCAAATGTCCTGTATTCTCATTCGGTAAATTCCCTGGGGTTGATACTGTGCTTGGCCCAGAGATGCGTTCAACTGGCGAAGTAATGGGAATAAGTGAATTTTTTGGGGAAGCTTATGTAAAATCTCAATTAGCAGCTGGAAATCATTTACCTAAAACAGGAAATGTATTCATATCAGTGAACGATTTTGATAAACAAGAAGTATTACCAGTAGCCAGAAGACTAATCGAATTAGGTTATGAACTCTGGGCTACTTTAGGAACACATTCATCATTGCAGATAAATGGGATAAAATCGAACCTTATCCCTAAAATTGGTGCTGGAAGTCCTAATGTTATAGAGAAAATACAAAGTGGTGATATTAATCTAATTATCAATACTCCTTTAGGACGTAAAGCTTATCAAGATGATTTGTCAATAAGAGAAGCGGCACTCCAAAAGAAAATACTTTGTATAACAACTATTCCTGCGGCTAAGGCAGCAGTTGATGGAATGGAATGGTTACAGAAAAACCAAATAACTATTTTCGGTCCTATTTTAAATCGTACTTGGTAAATGCTAAACCATTTGTTAAATTGATAAAATGAAAAATACTGAATCTAATGGTTTAATTTTAATTGTAGATGACAATGTCATGAATACTCAGCAAATCAAAGATATGCTGGATATTCATGGCTTTCATTCTATTACTGCTGAGTCAGCTTCTGAAGGACTAGAAATAGTTAGAACTATAAAGCCAGAACTAATTTTACTAGATATTGTAATGCCTGAAATTAATGGTTTTTCCTTCTGCGAAACTGTTAAAAGCAACCAACAATACAGCGACATACCTATTATATTCATGACTGCTCAAACGAAGTCGGATACAATAGACAGAGCTTATAAAGCAGGTGCTAATGATTTCATTAAGAAACCTGTAAAACCGAACGAGCTTGCTTCCAGAATCAAAATTCAGATGCGTAATGCGATTGAAGAAAAGCACAGAAAACAAGAAATTGACGATATGCGAAAGCAGCTAATCACTCTCAGAGAAGAGCTTCACAAAGCAAAGAACGGGAATAATCCCGAAAATTAGAATGATTATCAAGGCATCTCCACATCATCTAAATCAAATATTAGATTTAAATTCAAAGATTATTGAGTATATGACCTCAAGAGGGTTCTCTCATTGGAGTGAGCGATATCCGACAGAAGCAATATACAGACGTGACATTATGCGTGATTCGCAGTATGTATACCTGATTGATGATATAGTTCGGGGTATTGTTTCTTATGATATTCAACATCACGAATACTTTGATACAATTGATTGGAATCCTAAGAACGAATCTGCATATTTTGTTCACCGTCTAGCAGTTGATCCAGAATTCCAAGGACGTGGAATAGCAAATAAGTTGATGGAATTTGCCGAAAATAATGCGATAAAAGATGAAATAGACTCTATTCGTTTAGGTGCATTCAAAGGATACAATGAAGTAGTTGGATTCTATAAAAAACGCGGATATGAGGTTAGGGGAGAGATATTATTCGATGTTAGTGATACAACATTCTATGGAATGGAGAAAACCCTTAAGCATTAATCAAACTAAAAGAATTATAGTTAAATCTACTTTCATTATGAAATGAGAAATAATTCTCAAATAAGTAAACCATTCTTCTTAGTGTATTATCATTTATATCAATATCAAGATTTCCATTCGTAATTTCTTTTATTATTTTCAGTTCCTCAATTCTGAATCTCAATCTTCTCTCAGCCCTGATATTATTGTCAAGATATATTTTGCAATTACTTATATCAAGGAATACTTCGTTGTCATCTGTATAGTCAATGATACTACTATTGTCCCATCGGAGGTTGATTGCGTGGCCAATAGAGTTTGCTAACTCCAATTGGGAATAAATAAACATAGCTGAATTAAAAACGTAATCAGAGCAGCTAATATCTATTAAACCTTCAATCTTTGAATAGAGGTATTCATCCGGATTATCATCTTTTTCTAGTTTAAATAAGGATTCACACATCATCAAACATAGAATTTTATCAACAAATGGCAGTTTGTCTATAAAACTCTTCCTTATTAACTCAGCGTTAGTTAAGTTGTACATCTCTCTGTTGGACTTTTTGTAATACTTTACTTCAACAACTGAGCATAGTTCTAACGATGATCCAAATTTGCTTTTTGCACGAAGTGCCCCTTTTGCGACAAATGTTTGTTTACCATATTCTTTAGTATATGCGTAAATAATTTTACTTGACTCTAAGTAATTTATAGTACGAAGGATAATAGCATCTGTGGAAACATTCATCAAAAAATATCAAAAAAAGTTTAAAATTTATTTTGCAAGTTAAGAAAAAGTCCTTAAGTTTGTAACTGAAATTATTCCTGAATAGCTCAGCTGGTTAGAGCATCTGACTGTTAATCAGAGGGTCCGGGGTTCAAGTCCCTGTTCAGGAGCAATTAACAAAAAAGCCGATTACATTAAATTGTAATCGGCTTTTTTCATTTATATTTTCTATTTCCTAAATCGTAAAATATCATACCTTATCTATAGTATTTAATAAAAAGTTGAATTCCCAATATGTTAGAGTTGATTCTAATTGTTAAATACTAAATCAAAAAAATACATTCAGAACAAATCTAATACAATTTAATGACCTTTTTGTAGTTTATAGAGTAGTAAAAATTAATAAACATAGAAATAATTATTAAAAAGAAAGTCATAGTTATTGGAGCTGGTATTTCAGGGTTATCAGCCGCATCATATATTGCTAAGTTTGGATATGAAGTTACGTTGTTGGAAAAAAATGATTACACGGGTGGAAGGATTAGATTACACATAGAAGAAGGTTTTACTTTTGATATGGGACCTAGTTGGTATTGGATGCCCGATGTATTCGAAAAATTCTATAATGATTTTGGTCATACAACTTCCGACTTCTATAATTTAAAAAGAATTGACCCATCATATAAAATATTTTGGGATGATAGTACAAGTACTAATATACCAGCGAATTATGAGGAATTGAAGTTACTCTTTGAATCAATTGAAAAGGGGAGTGGAGATAAACTTGATAAATATTTATATGATGCTAAAGTAAAGTATGAAGTTGGAATGGGGGAATTTGTTGAAAGGCCATCACTTAGTGTGACTGAATATCTAGACCTAAAGTTAATAACTAATAGTCTTAAATTAGATCTATTAAAATCCATTTCATCTTCAATTAGTAAGAAGTTTGAAAACCAAAAACTGAAGCAATTACTAGAGTTTCCAGTGTTATTTTTAGGTGCTAAACCTTCAAAAACTCCAGCACTATATAGTATGATGAATTATGCAGATATAAAACTTGGGACTTGGTATCCAGTAGGTGGAATGTATGAGATTGCGAAGGCATTTACAAAAATAGCCCTAGAACAAGGAGTAAAGATAATACTTAATCAACCGGTTGAAAAAGTAATTATTGAAAATGGAGAAATAACTGAAGTTATAACTAATATTAGTAGATATGAAGCTGATGCAGTTGTAAATGGAGGGGATTATCATCACTTTGAACAGAAAATACTAGATCAAAAATTCAGAAAATATGATGCAGGATATTGGGATAGTAGAGTATTTGCACCGACCTGTTTACTATTCTATCTAGGTATAGATAAACGACTAGATGGCTTAGAGCATCATAATTTATTTTTTGATACGGACTTCGATAAGCATTCTGAGGAGATATATGATACTCATAAATGGCCAAAAGAACCATTATTCTATCTTTCAGCAACATCGAAAACTGATAAAACTGCTCCAGATGGATGTGAGAATTTATTTGTTCTTATACCACTTTCTACTGAAATAGAAGAAACAGACCAAATTATAGAAAACTACTATGATATGGTAATAGATAGAATAGAAAAAAGAATAGGTCAACAGTTTAGAGATAATATTATTTATAAAAGAATATTCTCGAGAAAGGACTTCATTACTGATTATAATTCATATAAAGGAAATGCTTATGGCTTAGCAAATACTTTATTACAAACAGGTTTTCTAAAGCCTAAAATGAAAAATGATAAAATTCGTAATCTATATTATGCTGGACAATTAACAGTTCCTGGACCTGGTTTACCTCCATCAATATTATCTGGTAAAATAGCGGCAAACTTATTAAATAAAGAGCAAAAATGACAGATATTTATACAGAAGTATGTTTAAAAGCGAGTAAAATAGTTACAACAAAATATTCAACTTCCTTTTCAATCGGTATTATGTTACTTGATAAAAGGATAAGAGACCATATATATTCTATATATGGTTTTGTACGATTAGCAGATGAAATTGTTGATACTTTCCATGAACATGAACAAGAGTATTTATTGAATAAATTCGAAGCAGATACATATGAAGCTATTGAACATAGAATCAGTATGAATCCAGTATTGCATAGTTTTCAAAGAACTGTACATGAATATAATCTAGATAGAAATCATATCGATGCTTTTCTAGAAAGCATGAGAATGGATCTAAATAGAATTAATTATGATAAAGAGAACTTTGAAAAATATATTTACGGATCTGCACAAGTAGTAGGACTAATGTGTTTACAGGTATATGTTGAAGGGAATAAAAAACTATATGATGCACTGCTACCAAATGCTATTAGTTTAGGTTCTGCATTTCAGAAAGTAAATTTCATTCGAGATTTAAAAGATGATATGAATGAATTAGGGCGTTCATATTTTCCAAGTATAGAGTTAAATAATCTTAATGATGACACGAAGAAAATAATCGAAGCAGATATTCAAGCTGATTTTGACCATGCACTAATAGGAATTTCAAAGCTTCCTAAAAATGCAAAGTATGGAGTTTATACTGCATATTTGTATTACTTAGTTCTTTTAAAAAAAATAAAGTTAACTAGAATAGAAATGCTTATGAAGAAGAGGATTAGAGTTTCTAATTTTCATAAATTACTTTTATTACCCAAAGCAAAGTTTAAAATATTAATAAATAGATTATAATATGGCACTTTTATTTTCAATTCTAATAGTCATAGCAACTTTCTTTTTTATGGAATTTGTTGCTTGGTTTACACATAAATTTATAATGCATGGATTCTTATGGGTTTTACATAAGGATCATCATCAAAAGGAACCTGGTTTTTTTGAAAAAAATGATGCGTTCTTTATTATATTTGCTATTCCCAGTATCACCTTATTTGCATTAGGAGTGGAATTATCGTCTTATGTATTGTTTTCAATTGGATTGGGAATATTAGTATATGGTATTGCTTATTTCTTAGTGCACGAAGTTTTCATACATAAAAGATTAAAATGGTTCAAAAAAACCAATAGTCGTTATCTGAATATTCTAAGAAAAGCACATTATTCACATCATAAGCACTTAGGAAAAGAAGATGGGGAATCTTTTGGTATGCTAATAGTTCCCCCCAAATACTATAAATAAAAAAAAGCTGTCTTATTAAAGACAGCTTTTCTAAAATTTCTATTGTTTGATTAAAACATTTATTTTAAAGGTTTTAATTTAGTTGTATCATTAGGATCTCTTCTAATGTTGTCGTCCCAAGGATCCATTAATGAATCGTCAGATGCGTCAACTGGTTCTTTATCCCAATAAGCTGGTAGAAATACACCACCGTCTTCAGGTGAAAAATTATTATATAAATCTACTGCTGCTTGAAAATCATTTTGAATTACATAGTCTACTTGTGGTCTATGTTGTACTGCTATATCATATATATTTTCTTCAGTATAATAGTTGCCGGGCATTAGTAATGCAAGATACCAAACGATTGCTAATAATATTTCCATCTAAATCACCTATAAATTATAATTATTAATATTTTCTTGTTAAGTTTAATTTAATAGCAACGATATTTGTGCCAAAAAACAAGAAATATAATTGAATTAAACAGTAAGTTTATATATATTAAAGAAATGATGAGGGTAATATGGAAAATTTAAAAATATTTATTTATGACTCTAAGATTAATCAAAAGTAATAATCAGATGTTGAGGATGGACAATATTAGCCACAAAAAATTAACAAATATTTATTATTTGGCAATTCTTGTTTTTATACTCTTTTTAAATGTAGATTTGAGTGCTTCAATTCCCTCCGATTCTATTGATTATTATGAGAAAAACATAAATAAATACTCTGAGAATACGAAAATCGAAATCCTCACAGATCTATCGCAATACTACAGCAAAATTGATACCAAGAAATCAATCGACTTCTTATATCAAGTATTGAAACACTCTACTGAAAAACAAGATACTGCTAATATAATTAAGTCTGAATTTAGACTGGGTTATATATTTCAAATAAGTCCTACCGTTGCAAAACAGTCTATAGATAGTGCTAGAACTCATTATTTTAATGCATTAATCTTACTCGATGAGAATGAGAATTCAGATTATAGATTTAAAACTTATCTGCAACTAGGAAAATTATATCAAGAAAATAACCCTCAAACTTCTCAAGTGTATTATGAAAAAGCACTGAAAATAGCTGAAGATGTTGAGTATGATTATGATTTATTGCTTTTACTATCTCAAAGAATAGCTTTTTTGAATCTAAAACTTAATAGATATCAAAAAGTTATACTCCACAGCTTACGAGTTATTGAAATTTACGATTTAATGGATATGGAACAAGAAAAAATATCATATCTTAGTTATATAGGTAGTTCATACTTTAAGATGGGTAAATATGAGAAAGCATTAAATTATTACTTTCAAGAATTAGAACTAAGAAGAAAATACAAAGTAAATCCTTTAAACGACGATTTCCTTGATCAACTTGCAAAAGTATATACTGCAATGGAGCAATACGATAAAGCTCTGGATTATCATCAAAGAGCCCTAAGTATTTATAAAAATCAAACGAATTTAGACAAAAAATCAAAAAACTCAATAGTGGCTCAGTATTATTTAAAAATAGGGTTAGTCTATTATTTGAAAAATAATTTCAATAAATCATTAGATTATTATAATCAAGCACTGGATTTGATTGGTGAAGCTAAAGACGACGCCAGTTTAAAAGGTAAATCTATAATATACAATAACATGGCCTTGAATTATAAATCTCTTGGTTCTATTGAAAAATCACTTGATATTATTAGAAAAAGTGAAGAAATTATTAATACTATTGGTCTTGACAATTATGAATTTTATACACTTACTTCATTTTCTGAGATATATTCCAAATTAAATAAATTTGAAGAAGCTGAAAAATATTTATTAAAGGCAATTGAAATAGCTAGAAAAGAAGAAAATTCGAATGATGAAAAAAACTCTATTTATCTTTTATATGAATTATACAAGAAGTTCAATAGGTTTGAATCAGCCCTGAATACTTACCAAAACTATAAAAATATGTCTGATTCACTAATTAACTTAGAGATGACAGATAAGTTAGTAGAGTTCCAAACAGTATATGAGATGGAAAAAAGAAATCAGGAAAATGATGAATTAAAAACAGCTAATAGGTTACAAAGAGAAAAAGCTGAATTAGAAAGGCAATCATTTATATTAACCTCCTTATTCTCGTTACTTGTAATTGTAGTTCTGATGATATTATTCTATTTCAGAAAAAGGGCAACTAATGTTTTGGTGGTAAGTAATATTACTATTGAAGGTCAAAACGCAAGACTGTTAGAATTAAATGAAAACTTGAGGAAAAGTGAATCAACTCTTCGTCACTCAAATACTACTAAAGATAAATTTATATCAATTATAGCACATGATTTAAAAAATCCAATGCACTCAATAGGTTTCAGTGCAGATTTGATGATTAATTATTATGATAGTTTAAATGATGATAAGAAGAAAGTTCATTTGAAAGGAATATATAAAACTTCAAATCATGCTTATGACCTTTTAGAAAATTTATTACATTGGGCTAGAGCTCAAAGCAAGTCAATGACTTATGAACCAAAAGATATAAATGTTAGCGGAATTATTAAAGACGTTGTGGATCTAAGTTTTGGTTCTGCTGATAATAAGAGTGTTACAATTGTGAATAATGTTAATACACCTTATCAAGTTTATGCTGATAGAAATATGATAGAAACAGTAGTCAGAAATCTACTATCTAACTCAATTAAGTTCAGTAATGAAAATGGAACAATTGAGCTATCATTATATATAGTTAATGAATACGCAATAATTGAAGTTAGTGATAATGGGATTGGTATTCCAGAAAAATCATTAGAAAAATTATTCAAAATCGAAGAACAGATATCTACTCCTGGGACCATGAAAGAATCTGGAACTGGATTGGGTTTACTACTTTGTAAAGAATTCGTGAATATTAATAGGGGAGATATATGGGTGGAAAGTATCTATGGTCAAGGATCCACATTCAAATTCACAATTCCAATGAATAAAAATGCAAGATTTGTTAGCAAAGAAGAAATTCAACAATCTTTAAAGGGATTAAATAAATGAAAGTAAGAAAATTTCCTCATTCATTATTATTAGTATCTATTGTTTTAGTATCATTAGTAATAATGACATGGATAATACCAGCTGGGAAATATGATACTAAGGTAATAGAAGTAAGTGGAATGACTAAGAACGTTGTAATTCCTGATTCGTATAAAGAAGTCGAACCAAACTACCAAGGACTTGAGCTGTTTTTAGCACCATTAGAAGGTTTCGTATCTGCGGCAGATATTATTGCTTTCGTTTTCTTAGTTGGTGGAGCATTCTCAATAATAAATAGAACTGGAGCCATAAATGCAGGTCTATATCAGGTAATTGAGATGACAAAGAAAAATGAATCTCTAAGGCACTTAGTAATACCTTTATTAATGCTATTGTTCTCGATAGGAGGAGCTACTTTTGGTATGGCGGAAGAAGTATTAGTGTTTCTTATGGTAACTATACCACTGGCTATTGCTCTTGGGTATGACCCAATTGTTGGGATAGCGATTCCATTTATTGGTGCAGGTGTTGGATTTGCTGGTGCTTTTATGAATCCATTTACAGTTGGTATAGCACAAGGAATAGCTGGAATAGAACCACTTTTTAGCGGGATGGTTTATAGACTAATAGTATGGTTTATAATGACATTAATAGCCATTATATTTGTTTATCGTTATGCTGAAAAAGTTAGAAAAAATCCTAGTAAATCGGTAGTTGGAAAAATAGAGTATGGTGATAAGCTTAAAGGTCTAACACAGGAAGAAATGGTATTCAATTTAAAAAGAAAAATAATCATCTTCGGTCTAGTGATTTCTTTAGGGATACTAATATATGGTGTTACTAATTATAGTTGGTATATTGCTGAAATTAGTGGCTTATTTGTAGCACTAGGTCTTTTCTCGGCTATAGTATATAGGCTAAATCCAGATGAAATTATAGCTTCGTTCATTGAAGGAGCTAAAGACATGATTGTTCCTGCTGTTCTTATTGGTCTAGCTAAAGGGGCACTAATAATAGCTGAAAATGGTATGATCATAGATACTATGCTTTATAATATTGCAAATGTAGCTGAAGGTTTACCAAAAGTAATAAGTGTTGAGATTATGTTCCTTGTACAAAGTGCATTGAATTTTATAGTTCCTTCTGGTTCAGGTCAGGCAGCTCTTACAATGCCTATACTAGCACCTTTGTCTGATGTATTAGGTATATCTAGACAAACATCTGTTCTTGCATATCAATTTGGAGACGGAATTACTAATTTTATAATTCCTACTTCTGGTGTCACAATGGGTATATTAGAAATAGCGAAAGTACCTTATAACACTTGGTTAAAATGGATACTTCCGCTAATGGTAATTTTATTTCTATTTGCTTTCGTTATGCTTGCAATTGCAACATCTTTTGATGTCTGGTCATTATAACTTATTTTAGTTTAGGAACTCTTCCTGGTAACCAAGGAGAGTTTTTACTTTCTAGGTCATTAGAAATTAGTTTTATTGAATCATCAATATTATTCATCTCTTTTTCTATATTCTTATATTCATCTTTAATTAAAGCTATTGTTTCCAATTGAGTTTTAGTTGGAGCTGAACTTGAGTACCAGAAACTATAAAGTAGATTTCCAAGTCTTTCATTCAATCCAGGTACAAATGCAGCTGCTCTTTTTTGTATTGAAGAGTTACCATTTAGAGCTTTCTTTAACTCATATATTTTATCTTCAATACTTTTAATCACTTTTAATTGATTCAAATCTGAATTAGCATAATTGATAATTGTGTTATTCAATAAATTTAGATGAGTTGATGCTTCGTCTAGATACTTATCTGAACCTATAAGAACTCCTCTTATTTCAAAAGCATTTCTTTGCATATCTATCAATTCATTATTGTTCTTTGCAGGTAAAGATCTGTTATCAAGAGTCTTAGCTGTAAACTTAACTGGTGCCGCTAATTCAGTTACAACACCATTATGTATTTTATGAAGTTCTACAGTGTAATCACCAGGCAAAACGGGCATACCAGAATATTTTTCAGAATTACTATTGCTTGTAAGTGGTGCTGTATCAGCATATCTTAAATCCCAAGTTAATCTGTTTATTCCTTTAGACATTGATTTTTTCAATCTTCTAACTATATTACCAGTCATATCTTTGAATGTAAATAATAAGTATGGTGATTCTTCGATATCTTCTTTCTCAAGTTGATCAAAACTAGGGTATTCATAACCTTCCTTTTTATCTTTATCAGCTTTTAATCTTTTAGATTTTAGCGTCTCATAGCCTTCTTTAATGTAATAAGTTACACTAACGCCAAATTCTGGATTATCGGCTCTGTAATAAGTCTTACCTAAGCTATTTCTACCTTTAGAGCGGTCTTCTATATACATTAATGCATCTTTAATCTTGAATACATGAGCATCTTTCTCTAGTATCTCTTTACTTGCTTCTCTTATTGGAGAATAGTTATCAAGAATATAAAACCCTCTTCCGAAACTTGCTAGAGCTAAATCATTTTCTCTTCTTTGAACGTCGATTTCTCTAATACTTATAGTCGGTAATCCATTTGAGAATTTGACCCAGTTCTTGCCATTATCTTTAGTAAAGTAAACACCAAACTCAGTACCAATAAATAATAGATCCTTATCAATATGATCTTGAACTAATGAGTGAACTGGTAAGTTTTCAGGTAAATTACCAGAAATACTTGTCCAGCTGCTACCCATATCTTTACTCATAATAATATAAGGTTTAAAATCACCATTTTTTCTATTATCGAAAGTAGCATAAACTACATTCTCGTTATGAAGTGAAGCAGTTATGTCAGATACATAAGTTGTTTCTGGGATAGAAGTAAATGTTGAAACTTTATTCCAGTTTTTACCATCATCTTTAGATACTTGGATTAATCCATCATCAGTACCAATATAAATCAAACCTTTTTCTAAAGGTGACTCATCTAGCGAAACTATAGTACCATAAACAGAAGTTGATTGATTTTTAGCTACCGCTTCTGGTGGCCAAACTTTACCCATTACTTTTAGTTTATTTCTGTCAATATTTCTAGTCATATCTTCACTAACTTTAGTCCAAGAGTCACCTCTATTAGTTGATTTGAATAGTTTATTAGCTGCAAAGTAAAGTGTTTTATTATCATGAGGACTAATAATAACTGGTGAATTCCAGTTCCATTTTAAAATTTCATCTTTTTCAGGCTGCGGTTGCACACCAGTAAATTCACCACTTTTTTTATCATACCTTACTAAAAACCCATATTGTGGTTGAGAATAAACAATGTTAGGGTCTTTGGGGTCAATAACAGTTTTGAACCCATCACCACCGATTGTAAAAATCCAATCTTCATTTTTTATTCCATTATCTGATATTGTTCTTGAAGGGCCACCTAAAGTGTTATTATCTTGAGTTCCTCCATATACATTATAGAAAGGGTAATCGTTATCCACAGTTACTCTATAGAATTGTGTTATTGGTAAGTTCTCAAAAAATCTCCAATTATTTGCACCATCAAAAGTCTCATATAAACCACCATCACAACCGATAAACATATTCTCTGGATTATCTGGATTTATCCAAATTGCATGATCATCTACGTGTTTCTCACTCAAAGGTAAAGTACTAAAAGTCTTTCCACCATCATAAGTAACTTGAGTGTATGTACTAAGAGAATAAACGATATCCCTATTATGGGGATGTGTTACTATTTCTTGATAGTATTGTGGACTACCGGAAACATGGTCACTTTGTTTAGACCATGAAGCTCCTCTATCTGTAGTTTTGAAAAACCCGCCATTACTTTCAGTTGCTTCAACGATTGCGTAAACATAATCTGGATCAATATTTGAGATTGCCAATCCAATTCTTCCGATATCTCCAGTTGGTAACCCCTTTGTAAGTTTATCCCAACTCTTGCCACCATCAACAGTATTATATATCGCTCCTTCTGGACCACCATTAATTAACGTCCAAACGTGTCTTCTTCTTTGGTAAGCTGATGCGTATAGTATATCTGAGTTTCTAGGATCCATAACTATATCAGAAACACCTGTATTCTCAGATATTTCAAGTGATTTTTCCCAAGTTTTCCCACCATCAGTTGTTTTGTATAGACCTCTGTCTCCACCAGGTTTCCATAGTGGTCCTTGTGCAGCAACCCATACAATATCAGAATTATTTGGGTCAATTATAATTTTACCTATATGTTCAGAACTTTTCAAACCAACGTTTTTCCAACTTTTCCCACCATCTTCTGATTTATAAACTCCGTCTCCATAAGATACACTTCTTTGTGAATTATTTTCACCAGAACCTACCCAAATCACATTAGTATTCTTTGGGTCAATAGTAACACAACCAATAGAATATGAATTCTCAGAATCAAAAATAGGGGAGAATGTAGTTCCATGATTTGTAGTTTTCCAAACACCACCCGATGCAACTGCGACATAGAACTCGTCATAATTATTGGGGTTAACAGCCAGATCTATTACTCTACCTGAAGCTATAGCAGGGCCAATATTCCTGAATTTAATTCCAGAATATGTAGATGGATTATTTACATCTTCAACCTTTTCTTTTTCGGCTGAAATCAAAATTACTTGTAAATTTACAAATGTTAATAAAAAAATGGAAAATAATAGTCTTTTCATTTAGAATTCCTTTGGTATTTGGTAATTACTTTTTATTTTGAAACAAAAATAACACTAAAAAAAGTTAAACAAAAATGTAACGTTTTTTAGTTTCGTTGTTTATTATATAAAAAGAGGATTATTTGTATAAACTTTTACTCATTCTATTATTTCCATTTTTATTGTTATCATCTGAAAATGATAAGCCTTTAAGATTAGTTTTCCTAATGGGCGGAAATTTAATCCAAAATGAAACATTGTTACCTGTTATTAATGGTGATACATGTTGTGGAGAATTTAGTGACGGAACGGCATCTGGTTTTTACACTGGATTATCGTTAAACTATGAGTTTTTACCACAATTTATTTCGGCAGATGTTAGATTTCTATTTGATTCTAGACCAGCTAACTTAACAGTGAATACAAAAAAATACGAACACTATATTGAGTCTAAAGATGATTATTTTGATGTTTTGATAAAAAATGATATAGAAGCTACTTTGAATTATTTTGTATTAGATTTAGGATTCAAAATCAGACCAGTATCTTCATTACCGATTGCAATAAGAGTTGGTTACGACTTTTCTGATGCATCGATTACAAAAAAATATACTCAGACAAGACAAATTATAGAACCAACTGGAATACAACTTAACGGTGAATCAATAGAAACTGTATCAGAAGGTGATTTTGATAACTTGACATTATCTCAAGGTTTATCTGGTTCATTGATTGGTGATATAGATTTAACAGAGTCAATTGTTATTTCACCTGAATTGAGTTATAGATACCCGATAAATTCATCTATGGATGATATCGATTGGTTTACTACCCTTTTTAGAGCAGGTGCTACTATATCTGTTAGATTGAATACACCTACTAAGGAAGAAATTAAAGAAAATGTAATTGACACAGTTGCTACAATTGTAGAAGTTCCTTTAATCACAGAAAAAACTGAAAACGTTAATGTTATTAATAGTATTAGAATTGAGAATCTAAAAATAACACAAACAATAGTAACTCAAACATACCCAATACTACCTTATGTTTTCTTTGATAGTACGTCGAGTAAATTATCTAGTAAGTATTATTATAACGGAGATACAAAGAATTTCTCAGAACAATTATTAGAAAAGAATTCTTTAAAAATATATGAAAGATTAATTGATATAATCGGACATAGATTGAAAGAATCAGATGGTGTACTTACTATTAAAGGCTTCACAGATGGCAAAGAGAAAAATACATTAGAAGAAAGAAGAGTTCTAGCTTATAACAGAGCAAATACTATAAAAGATTATTTGATTAGTAAATGGGGTATAAATCCACAAAACCTAACAATAGAAACAGAAGATGTTCCTAATCAACCTACGAGTTCTAGTTATTTAGAAGGTTTAGCTGAGAATAGAAGAGTTGAGCTAGTTCCTGATGATATCAGTTTACTTAAGCCCATTGTACACTCACAATTTATGGAGTATGCAACTGATAAAAACAAGTTGAAAGTTGATCTAGATACAAAGTCAGAAGATATTAAAGATTATACTATCATTCTTAAAGATAAGGATAGTCAAATATACACTGAATCGAAGCAATCAACTATTCCTAAATATTTCACTATTCCGCTAAGTAATTCATTGACAACTAAAGTAGCTGAATCAGATTTAGATAACCTCACATTAGAATTACTTGTAACAAAGAATGATGGCAGAATTGAAACTAAAACAGTACCTTTTGAAGTAGTAAAAGAGAATAATGACTTCGAGCTAGGTAGATTAAATCTTATCGTATTTGATTTTGATAAATCAATTATTAGTGAAGCTAATAGAAATATGATTGATAAATTTATTATTAAAAATATATCAAATGAGTCACAAGTGGATATAATTGGCTCAACAGATTTTCTTGGGGAAAGGCTATATAATAAGGAGCTCTCTCAGAAAAGAGCTGATAATGTAGCTGAGTACATTAATACTTTACTACCTGAAGTAAAGTTTAATAAAGTAATCGGAATAGGATCAGAGAATCCAAAATTTGATAATTCTACACCTGAAGGAAGATTCTATTGTAGAACAGTATTAATTGAAGTTAAAACGCCAATAAAGATAAACTAAGGAGATTTATATGACAACAATTCAAAGCAGATCAAAAGCTTCATTAATTATGCAAGCTGTAAGACCTTTTTCTTTTTCAGCTTCAGTAGTTCCAGTATTAGTTGGAGCTATGTTTGCACTTGCATATTTCGAAGGAGAAATACTTTGGTATCTATTTCCAGTTATTATAATTGCTAGTGTGTTACTACATTCAGGAACAAACCTAGTAAGTGAGTACTATGATCTTAAAAATGGAGTTGACAGGAAAGAAACATTTGGATCTAGCAAGGTATTAGTAGAAGATTTACTACCACCTAAAACTGTACTAAAAGCCGGTTATATTTCTTTTGCTTTAGGTTTTATTTTAGGGATGATATTAGTTTATGTTCATGGATTACCAATACTATACTTAGGATTAATTGGTATTGCTGGTGGCGTGTTTTATACTGGGAAACCAATTGGTTATAAATATATAGCATTAGGTGATATACTTGTTTTCTTTTTGATGGGGCCTTTTATGGTCGTTGGTACATATTTTTCATTAACTGGGTTTTTCGATTGGAATGTAGCAATAGTCTCTCTACCAGTTGGTTTCTTAGTTACAGCTATTTTAAATGCAAATAATATAAGAGATATAAAGCATGATACAGAGGCACAAGTTAAAACATTGGCAACTATATTAGGTATAAATGCAGCTAAAAAGGAATATTACTTCTTAGTTTTAGGTGCTTATTTAAGTGTTATAATAATGGTTATTACTGGATTATTACAATTTTGGTCTTTGCTAATTATTATTTCCTTACCTGTTGCTCTTAAGAACATTAAAGATATTTCAATTGCAGAAGTTAACAATCCTGAAGCAATTGCAATGATGGATATAAGAACTGCACAATTACATATGCAATTCGGATTACTACTTACAATTGGGTTAGTGTTAACAGCAATTTTATAAAACTGATACTAAAGAGACAGTTATGAAAAAGATTAAATTAAATGAGTTTGGTGAAACATTAATTATAAATCCTGATATGGATAGAGTTAATCAATTAAGGCAAGTTACACAAACTTTAGATGAAGAAGAAGGAAACCTGACAGATGAAAAAGCAAAGCATTTATTAAGACGAATAACATTTGGACCTACTCCAAAAGAAGTTAATTTTATAAAAGATAGACCAATTTCGGAGGTAGTGGATGAGTTGTTAGGTGATGGATTAGACTATTTACCTCAGAATGAGGATATGTTACCACCAAGTGGTTCTTTGAATTGGATAAATACTGTCGAAGAAGACCCTTCAAAAGTCCATGTTACTATTAGAAGTACTATTGAGAGTACTCACCAATCTAGATATGCACAATTTGTGGGATGGTGGTTAAACAATATGTCATCTGATATAATTAGTGATACTAATAAAACAGTTGCAGAAAGATTAACTTTCTTTTGGCATACTCACTGGTGTATTGAGTTCAGCTATGATACACAAGGGTATATACCGCCACCTCTTATATACAGAAGTAATCAGTCAATTCGAAAACATAGATTAGGTAATTTTAAGAAATTCGTTGAAGAGATGACTTTAGATGGAGCATATCTTCTTTATCAAAGTTTGAACCTTAGTTCAGGTAAAAATCCTAATGAAAACTATGCTCGTGAATTGATGGAGCTTTTTACAATGGGAATAGGAAACTATAGTGAAGGTGATATCAGAGAAGCAGCTAGAGCATTAACCGGATGGAGAGTGTCAGCACACAGACAAGACCCAAAACCATTCGAATTTTTTGATACTTATTTTTCTCCACAAGATCACGATTTGTCATCCAAACAGATAATGGGTGAAACTATCCCAGCTCGAGCAGAAGAAGACAATACAATGGATAAAGTAAGAGAAGGTGAAGTGAAAGGTTTAATGGATATTCTGTTTAGAAGAAGACCAGAACCTATTGCCCGATTTATCTGTACAAAAATATATAGCCATTTCGTATATAGTAATCCTTCAGAATATGATCAATTATTTATAAATGAATTAGCTACTGAATTTATAGCGAGTGATTTTGAGTTATTACCAGTATTCAGGAAGTTATTCAAAAGTAAGCATTTCTATGAAAAAGAAAATATTGGTGTGCAGATAAAACAACCTGTTGAACTAATTGTAAATTTAGAAAAATTATTATCAATCAATTATGCTAATTCTGCAGCGGCATTAGATGATTTTGAACAAGAAATATATGACCCTCCAAATGTAAGTGGTTGGAGTGGATATAGAAGTTGGATTTCAACAAAAACATATCCAAGAAGAGTGAATCATTTGAAGAGTTTAATAGGGAATAAGACTAATGCTAGTTGGATGGCATTTTTATCTGAGTTTCCGAATCCGTCAAATTTTGATACTGTATTTAAAGAATTAATTGAATACACTTTACCTAAAACTGTAAGTCCTGAAAGGGTAACGGTCCTCAAAAATAGGGTAGAAGGAATATCTAAAGTAAATACTAGTAACTGGACTCAAGCTTATAA
This sequence comes from Bacteroidota bacterium, assembly GCA_048267165.1. GTDB lineage: Bacteria > Bacteroidota > Ignavibacteria > Kapaibacteriales > UBA2268 > PGYR01. The sequence goes on along the minus strand of JBLWYD010000002.1, from coordinate 11,275 downwards.
TAGTAGTGGTGATGATATTGGTAAATTTTTAAACACATTTTTTCAGGAAATAATTAGAGTTCCTGATATACATTTAGCATAAGGTGATGAAATGAAAAGAAGAGATTTTATAGCTACGACGTTAGCAACTGGTTCAGCTCTTAGTTTACATCCTTATATGGCTAAGGCGACACCAGTTAGAAATTCTAAAGTACAGTCGGCAGATAACTTTTTAGAAGATGATAGTATAATGATTATTATCGATTTATTCGGTGGTAATGATGGTTTGAATACTGTAATCCCTTTACAACAAGATGAATATTATAACCTAAGGCCTAATATTGCATTAAAAGAAGAAGATGCAATTAGGTTTCAAAGTTCTGATTTATATTTACATCCTGCACTAGTTACTAATGTAGAAAACGATGGTTTTCTTGGTTTATTACAGAATAGAAATCTTGCAATAATAGAAAGTGTTGGTTATGAGAATTACACTATGTCACACTTCAGATCATCTGATATCTGGTCTAGTGGAATAGTAAATACAGACCCAAGCATTAAACTATTAGATGGATGGCTTGGCAGATATTTTGCATCAAAATTAGATAATTATCCTTTCGAGATTCCTGAACATCCACTTGGAATTTCAATTGGTGGAGAAGTACCACTTGAGTTCAGAAGTGAGAAGGGCCACATGGGTATAGCTCTAACAGACCCTAATAGTTTCTATAATCTTGGAAAAGGAATGACTCCATTTGAGAACAAATTTCAGGGTGATACTAATTTTGAGAATGAATTTAATTTTATTCATACAATTGCTGAGCAATCTGAGATTTATTCGCAAGAAGTTAAATTAGCTTATGATAAAGGAATTAATGCTGTTAAGTATCCAACTTCTGGATTGGCTGCTAAAATGGGTTTAATATCTAAATTAATTTCTGGTGGTATGAAAACTAAAGTTTATCATTTGAGATTAAGTAGTTTTGATTCCCACGTACAACAAATGAATGAACCACTTGCTGGACAACACCCAATACTTTTAAATCAACTAGCAACTGCTATTTCGCTATTTATGAAAGACGCGACAATACAAGGTTTTTCTAATAGGGTAGCTGGACTCACAACTTCTGAGTTTGGTCGTAGAGCTTATGATAATGGTAGTAGAGGTTCTGACCATGGTTCAAGTAATGTTATGTTTATGTTTGCACATGATGATAACATAAACTTTGGACGGGCTGGTACACCACCGACCTTATCAGATTTGGATAATAATGGAAACCCAAGATTCCAATACGATTTTAGAAGACTTTATACAGATTTCTTAGAAACTTGGTTTGGAGCTTCCGAATCAGATACTGAGGACATATTTGGTGAACCAATATTACCTATGGGATTATTAAGAGCTAGGGTAAAAGCAGGTGTTCAGGATTATGTTTACACTAATGGACGCCCTGGCATTGAACTATATCCGAATCCTGTTTACCAGTCTGATGTATGTAATATCAGGTTTGATTTGAAGCAATCTATTCGTGGAGATATAAAGGTTTATGCTACAGATGGTAGATTAGTAAAGCATATTTATAATGGTATGTTATACAATGGTCCTAACAATTTCGAATTTAGTGGTCTAAGGTCAGGTCACTTTATGGTAACTTTAACTATTGAGAATAAAAGGTATAGCGCACCTTTAAATATATTAAGATGATTAAAAAAACTCACATACTTGTTGTAATACTGTTACTTACATTGCCTTACGTGCTGAATGCTCAAAATTGTAATCAGTGGCCATTAACTCAATGTATAGGAAATGGACTTGACTTCATAAGTAATAAAGGGCAATCTGCTCATTTCATGAATTTAAAAAATAATGCCACTTTAAATGGTCTAAGTACTGCTATGACTGTAGAAATGTGGATAAAACCGAATTTAGAACTAGGTAAGAGGAATTACTTTGCGGGTAAGTGGGGCCCTACTGTTGATAAATCAGATGTATGGCAATTATATTATGACCCAAGTAATAGGATCGTATTTGAGATAAGTCATCCAACTTCAGAATTAAAAGAGGTTGATAATACTATCGCTACTTCCAATCCTGTTAATATAAACGGAGATTGGCATCATCTAGCAGCTGTTTTCGATGGTACATTAAATAAGGCGTTGATTTACTTAGATGGAGAGTTAATAGCAGAAGCCACTAACCCCAGCTACCTACTGACTACATTAAAAAAGAATAGTAATGACACCCAATTTGGTAGAGCGAATGAGTTAACTAATAATAATAGTTATAGAACTTTCCGTGGAATAATGGATGAGATTAAAATATGGAACAGAGCTCTTCCAATGACTGAAATTATTTGTGAAAAGGACAAAAGAAGAAATGGTAATGAGGCTGGGCTTATTGGATATTTCAGATGTAATGAAGACCCCGGAAATTATTCACCATGTGATGTTACTCAGAATAATACTGCAAATTTGCTTTCGGGTTTAACTACTACTAAAACTAAAAATGATAGACCAGAGTATAGACCCTTTATAGTTACTGACCCAGTACAGATAGATACGATCAGATGCACAACAAGAAAGAAATACACTATAACAGTAACAGATACTTCATTATGTGGCTCAAGGGCTTTTTTATGGATTACACCTGCATTTGAGAGTTATTTCGATTATCAAAAGAATAAATATGAAACCTTATTACCTAATATTCCATTTACATTCGAGTTTTATGTTGATAGTGATTTTATAGGTACTATAAAACCACAAATTAGGATTCTAAGAGATGATGGATGTGCTTATGATTTTTTAGCTGGCAATAAAAGACAATGGACAATTACAAGAGAAACGGATTTAAAATATAATGCAGATACTCTTGGTTTTGGAATATTAAAAGCCTTTTGTATAGAAGAGCCATATAGAGATATTAATTTAAAAGTGACTAATAATACGGCAACGTTTGGGACTCAAAAGCCTGTTACTATTACTGGAGGTAATTTCAATTTACCACAGTACTATTCTATTGTATCACCTACATTTCCGGTTACTTTATCCCCAGGGCAAAGTACTAATTTAGTAGTAAGGTTTAGATCAGGTAGTGTTGCTAATATATTTTATGACACATTAAGAATACAATCTACTGACCAATGTGTTGGAGCAGGAATCATTCCTTTAACAGGTGAGGTTGAAAATATAATAAGTTTAACTAAGTTTGGAACAAAAGGTGAGCAGCTTGATTCTGTCGATTTTGGTACAATCTGTAAAGATTTCCCATCCGATGAAGCTTTGTTTTATTGGGAGAATTTATCAAGTCAGAATATAACTATAACGGATGTCATAGTGCCAGATGAATTCCAATTTATTAGATTCGTTAGTACTCAACCACAAACCTTAGAACCCGAAAAAAGCTATCAAGTAAAATTAATTCGTTTCTTACCTAAAGTAGCTGGTACGTTTAGAGATACACTATTTATAATTGTTAAAGCTGGTGGTTGTACTTTACGGAAACCAATTATAGTTAAGGGGAAATCAATACATCCAGATTTGACATTTACTGTAGATACTGTTGATTATGGGAACGTATTTGTCGGTCAAGAATTAGAAAGAAATATTAAAATAAGAAATAATGGCTTAGATGAGTTTAGAGTTAGTTTTAGTATCAGTAGGGGAGAAGCTTTTTACTTCCCTGGTGGAAGATTCGCAACTATCCCACCTAATGAAGAAAGAGATGTTAGAGTTAGGTTTCGTCCAATAACTGATTCATTATATTATGATAAACTATGTTTCCAAGAAACTCCTCAGACTGGATGTTATGCATCGGGGTGTATTACACTTAAAGGAAGAGGAATAATTGACAAGTTTAGATTTAATCCAGAAGTGATGAAGATTGAGAATGTTATAGCTTGTCAAGATTCTACGAATGAATTATATATTGTCAATGAATCTCCAGTCTCATTAAATCTAAAAAACTTCTATTTGAATGATCCATCAACAAGATTTGATATTATTGAACCCGTTGGGGATACTAATAGTTTGAAAACTTATAGTACAAATCTTGCAGCGGGAGATAGTTTAAAATTTAAATTCAGATATACACCAAATGATTTAATTAATGATAGAGCTGATAAAGCTTATCTCGAATTCACTGATCAAGATAATCAAGATTGGTTTGCATTTTTACAAGCTAGTTCCACACTTCCAAAGATATTTATGGAAGATAATAACACATTCGGTACAATAGAAGTAGGTGAGAGACCGACTCAGAAAATTATACTTGAGAATATATCTTCAATACCTGTACATTTAGATAGTTTAAGCATTGGAGCAAATTTTAATATTCTATATCCGCCAAAGATTATAGATAGAACTTTGAACCCAAGAGATACAATACAGATAACTGTGGAATTCGTACCTACATCTGATATTAATTATTCTACACAACTTATATCTTATAGTAGTGAGCCATGCCTAGTACAGAATGAAGTCTCATTTACAGGTAAAGGTAAAATAATACCAATTGAAATAGTATCTACATTAGTAACATTTGGATTTGTAAAGTCCTGTGATTGTGAAACATCAGAGTTGACTTTAGCTAATAATTCTAGAGTAAATGATGCAGTAATAGATAATATTTGGATAGATGGAGTCGGTATTATTGGACAAGCTTATCCTGAGTATTTCAGTTGGACTTCTGACATCGCTATTAATGGTCAAGATATGCCATATAGCATTCCACCATTGACTAAAGATACAATTAGAGTAACTTATTGCCCAAGTTCTCCATCCATCCGAGATAGTCTTAACCATTCTGCATTGATGCACATTGATGCTCATGGGATGAGTGCCGATGGACAAACAGAAATATGGAGATTGCAGAAACCTTATGACAGGTTTTTAGCGGGGCGTCAAACTTTGATGTATGAACCAGGACCATTATTTGTACAGTTTCCACCAACTTTAGTTGCTACAACATCGCCTGTCCCTCAATTTGTTAGGATTACTATACCTGAAATCGATTATAATCCTGATAGAGAGACTTTAGTAATTGATTCAATTACATTTGAACCAGAATACAACGTTTTCTTTGCTCAAGAGTTTATAACTAAAACTGATAAAAACATTGTTTATTCTGCAGCTCAGGATACTATGATCATTCAATTGGACTTCAAACCGAGAATATCAAGAGATTATGTTTCAAAAATGAAAATTCATTTTGCAGAACCTTGTAATGGTTTTGACACTACAGTAACCGTTTTTGGAACTGGTGAAGCATTCCCTGCTCCTATGCCATTTGAATTTACTCCTAATGATTTAATTCAAAGCTATGAAGTAATTAGTTGTGATACTTTATTGTTGCCAGTATATGCATTTCAATTAATGGAATTTGATTTAATTGATATTGATTGTCAGATATTTTATGACACCACACTATTCGAATATATAGGGAATGAGAGTGCCTATTTAGGAAATACTTATCCAGATACTTCAATTTGCAGTATTTATAATTCGAAGATTAGCATGAATCAAACTGCTAGTTCTTCAGTATTTGTGAGCTTGGATAATTTCTGTAATATTGATTCTTTAACACCTTTATTTATAGCTAAATTCACCCCAAAAATGAATCGAACTGATACTACAACATTCATACTAGATAGTTTTAGTTTTGATTCTAAAGGAATAATACCATTTAGATTAATACCAAATGGACCAAAAATAGAAGTTAGAATTCTAAAATCAGAAGTCAGTGTATTGAATGACATCGCTTATGATACAGTATTTGTATTAGATTGTAAAATTGATACTTTTATGGTTCAGAATACTGGTGATGTGCCGTTTCTGTTATCTCAAATAGTTAATCTACCACAAGATGTAAGTATTATTAGCATTAATCCACCATTGACGGACACACTATTGCCAGACGCAATAGCTGAAGTAATTCTAGAGTTTTGCCCTCGACAAATTGGTGAATATAGCTCGATAACAAATTCTGAAATATTCGACCCTTGTTATATGCTAGATAGTAATCTTATTACAGGGTTTGGATTTGCACCTCCGTTCGAAATGCTTGCCGATGTTAGTACTAATTTTACAGTAGCAGATACATTATTTGGTAGTATCGGAGATACAGTTTTAATACCATTATTTATTGATAAAGATATAATGGCAAATTACAAAGGTGTTGATCATTGGATGATAGATATGCACTTTGATTTGAATATTACCTACGATCCTTATTCATTGAAATATATTGATGCTTATTCTGTAATTCCTAATACTGTAGCTAATGCCAATTTAGTAAAGCATGGCAATTTGAACCTAGAATATTCCGATATAGATACATTGAGAGCATCTCAGATTGGAGAGATGAAAATGTTAGTCACTATTCCTTTAGATATAACTACTTTATTTGATATAACTATAAATAACTTTGGTTCTGAGTATATATATTTCTTAGATTTATATAATTCTGTCCAGAATAATTTATTCAATACTGGTGAGTCTTGTAGAATATCTCATGTCGTTAAAAAAGCTACAACTCTAGTGAAGCAAAATTATCCTAATCCATGGTCAAAAGAATCGACGATACCATTGAAAATTGAAACTGAAACTAGTCCAGTGCTGAAATTATATGATGCAACAGGTAGATTGGTAAGGTTATTACTAGATGGCAAAAAGTCATTTGAAGTAGGCGAATATGATATTCTAATATATTCAAATGACTTAATACCTGGAATCTATTATTATACTTTAGAAACAGATAGTAATATTCAAACAAAACAAATGGTTATTATTAAATAGTTTATAGTTCTCTAATTATATTCTTAAGTAATAACCAACTTTTGTCAACTGAGTCAATTTCTATTTTTTCAGAAGGTGTATGAACATCCTTTAAGGTAGGACCGAAAGAGAGCATTTCCATACGTGGATATTTCTCACCAATTAGACCACATTCCAAACCAGCATGGATCAATTCAATTACGGGTTCATCTTTGAATGTTTCTTTATAAATCCTCACGGCTTTATCGACTAATTTAGAATTTTTCTTTGGTTCCCAAGCTGGATAACCTGATGTTCTTGTTACATTAAATCCACCTAGTTCAAATATAGAGTTAACAATACCTGCAATCCAAAATTTTTCTGATTCTACTATACTTCTTTGACTAGTTAGGATTTCTATTCTGTTTTCAATTGTTTTTACTTTTGCAAGATTTGTTGATGTTTGTACTAATGAAGGTAGTTCAGGCGTAAACCTTTGTGCCCCATGAGGTAAAGCATTAATAACATTCAATAAATCATCTTGTGTTCCAACAGACATCATTTTAGGTATAAAATCTATACTTTCTAAAATCAATTCAATATTTGGTTCTTTGAATGACCATTCATTTTTCAAAATACCTTGATAAGAGACCACCATAGCTTCTAATTTCAATATCTGATCCTTTGGTAGAGAAAAGGTAATATATGACTCTCTAGGTATCGCATTATGCTTATCACCACTATCAAATGTATGCACTCTTATGTTGAATCGTTCTTTTAGGTGTAAGACGAAACGAACAAGAATTTTTGCAGCATTTCCTCTTTCATCATCGATTTCTATTCCAGAATGACCACCTAATAAACCTTTCAGTGATAACTCATAAGTTCTATATTGTTTTGGTGTATCTTCCAATACTAAATCTAGTGTTCCTAGAGTATTTAGACCACCAGCACAACCAATTGTAAAATGCCCAAAATCTTCTGTATCTAGATTAATTAGTATCTCAGATTCTAATAAATCAGTCCCTAATTCTGCTGCTCCTGTTAATCCAGTCTCTTCATCTAGAGTACAAAGTAGTTCAAATCTAGGATGTTCAAGATCGTCAGAAGCAAGTACAGCCATTCCCATAGCTAAACCAAGACCATTATCTGCACCGAGAGTCGTACCTTTTGCTTTAACCCAACCATCTTCTATATAAGTTTGTATTGCATCATTATCAAAATCAAACTCGACATCTCTATTCTTCTCAGTTACCATATCTACATGGGCTTGAATACAAAATGCCGGTTTATCTTCATAACCTTTTGTAGCAGGTTTAGTTATTACTAAATTGCCGAGTTCATCTTTTTTAATTGGTAGATTTAACTTGTTCGCAAAATCTTCAATATATTTAACTATTTTCTCTTCTTTTTTTGAAGGTCTAGGGTGTTTAGTAATCTCGTGAAAGATTTCCCAAACTAATTTGGGTTCAAGTTTATCTATTGTTTTAGTCATTATTATCCTCTAATTTATTTTGATCTCATAGGTCGAGAGCTAACTTTGAAAGTTAGATCATTAAATTTATTTACTGAATGTTCTATTTTTTTATTTGCAAGAAAACCTATCATAGCTGCATTATCAATACAATACTCCATTTTTGGGAGTACTATTTTATAACCTTTTGATTCCAGTTCTTTAAATGAATTCCTTAATAATGAATTAGCCGAAACTCCTCCACCAATAACTATATTCTTTACTTTATGCTTTTTTGCAGCACTATAAGTTTTATGTATTAATACATCTACAATAGCTGATTGGACAGATGCTGCTAAATTCTTTTTATCTTTGTCTTCAATTGGGAATTTGAAGTTCTTTTGAATAAAATACCTAACTGATGTCTTTAATCCACTAAAACTAAAATCAAAATCATCAGTATTAATCATTGATCTTGGGAAATCATATTCATTTGGGTTTCCTTCTTTTGCTAGTTTATCTATTACTGGGCCGCCTGGATAACCAAGTCCCATTAATTTTGCAATTTTGTCAAAAGCTTCACCAGCTGCGTCATCTTTAGTCATTCCTATTATTTCATATTCAGAGTATGATTTAACTAGAAATAATGAAGTATGACCACCACTTACTACTAGAGAAATAAATGGAAACTCAAGAGTCTCATCCTCTAAACAACCGGAGTATATATGTCCTTCAATATGATTAACAGGAATTAGAGGAAGATTATATTTAAGACTTAATCCTTTCGCATAAGACGAACCTACTATTAGTGATCCCATCAAACCAGGTTCAGATGTAATTGCAATACTTTTTATCCTATCAAAATCTAATTTTGCAATTTCTAGACTATTACTTGTAAGTCTAGATATATTATTAATATGTGCTCTTGACGCTAATTCAGGTACAATCCCGCCAAAATCTGTATGTACAGATTGCGATGAAATAACATTACTTAATACATTATTTTGATTAGTAACTGCAATTGATGTATCATCACATGAGCTTTCTATAGCTAAGATATTCATTATTATAAGTCTATATTATATTTTAATTTTCTATAAAGTAGTGAAAGAGCAGTGTATTTGCTTAATTCTCTATTTGCTTCTCTATTCTTCAAAAATACGAATTTTATTGCTTTTGTTTCTTTCGAATCTGAAATTCCAATCCAAACTGTACCAACAGGTTTTTCTTCTGAACCACCATTTGGTCCTGCAATACCAGTCAAAGATATAGCAAAATCTGTATTCAATTTTAACCTACAGTTATTAGCAAGTTCTTTTGCTGTTTCTTCACTAACTGCACCATAATTATCTAAAGTAGATTTCTTTATATTCAGTAATTCTTGCTTTGCATTATTACTATATACGATAAAACCACCTTCGAGGATTTTCGAACTTCCAGATAATTCTGTTAAAAGACTTCCTAGACCACCACCAGTACATGATTCTGCAACTGAAATTGTCCAATTATTCTTTATAAAGTATTCTTGAAACGCTTCTAATATTGGTTTATTTTCTTCAATAATATGTGAATATAAATGCTCTCTAATTTTAGTTTCTATATCATTTATAAGGTATTTGTTTGATTTAAGCTCTGAATTCAAAACCCCAAGTCTAAGTCTAACACCTGAATATGAAGGCAGGTAAGCGAATTTTATAGACTCATTTTCATCATCTAAATATGAGATTCTATTTGCAATTTCTGATTCAACAATTCCAGTCGTATATATAGTTTTATAAACGAAGAAATCTTCTTTTACCTCACCCTTATACTCATCAATAATACTTACAATGTTTTCTTCAAAAATAGATTTCATTTCTCTTGGTATACCAGGTAAATTAAAATATAACTTACCTTTCTGTTTAGTATAAATTCCAGGTGCTGTACCAACAGAATTGAATAATGCAATAGAACAAGAGGGGAGAAGAGCTTGTTCTAAATGAAGTTCAGTTATTTCTCTTCCTCTTCTCTTAAAATAATCTATCAGGTGTATTCTAGTATTCGTATCCTCAACTAATTCTGCATTAAAATAAGTAGCAATAGCTTTTTTAGTAATATCATCCTTCGTAGGACCTAACCCACCTGTAGTTATGATAACATCACTAATCTCTGAAAGTTTTGATATAGAGTTAATAATAGTTTCTTGGTTATCAGATACCGTTATAGACGAGTTAATACTTATACCAAGTGTTGTTAGTTCTCGTCCTAACCAAGCAGAATTAGTATTAATAGTTTCACCAATCAGTAGTTCATCACCAATTGCTATTATGGCTGCTTTTATCATTATTAAGGACCTTCTGTTGGGTGAATCAATATCTCAGTTACATTCACATGTTTAGGTTGTGATATTGCATAATGAATAGCTTCCGCAATGTCTTCGGCTTCTAGAAATGTAACCGATTCCATTCTTTTGGCAAAATTCTCTTTTATTTCAGCATTTGGTATGTGACTTTGAAGCTCGGTCTTTGTTGCCCCAGGTTCAATAGCTGTTACTTTTATATTGTACTTAGCACTTAATTCTTGTCTAAGACCTTCTGTAATAGCATTCACTCCAAATTTTGTAGCACAATAAACTGCTGCAGTAGGGAAGACTCTTCTACCTGCAACTGAAGATACGTTTATAATGTGACCTGAATTTTGCTTTTTCATTATAGGTACTACTTCATTTATCCCATATAGCAATCCTTTTAGATTAACATCAATCATTCTATCCCAGTCTTCAACCCTTCCTTCTTCTATAAATGACAAAGGCATAATGCCTGCATTGTTAATCAAAACATCTAATTGACCAAAAGTTTCTATTGAAATATTTATTAATGAAATAACATCATTTCTATTTGTAACATCGGTTGTATGTATTACAATCTCTGTATTAACTGAATGTAGTTTTTCTTTTAATGCTATTAATTTATCTTCTCTTCGAGCTGCAAGTACTAATTTGTGACCTTCTTTAGCTAATCTAACAGCTGTTGCTTCACCAATTCCACTGGATGCCCCAGTTATTATAATTACTTTTTTATTCATTTTGTTCTCGTTTATTAATTAATTTAT
>JBLWYD010000001.1:0-200555 GCA_048267165.1 Bacteroidota bacterium | reverse complement strand
AATAAATTAGTACTTCGTGTATTTGCTGTTGCTAAAAGAGAGGGACAATATGTGAAATTATTTAATTAAATATTTGGATTTATCTTAGAATGCTCAGCACAAGCATTACGTCTCTACGGTTCTATCAAATCACCCTAGCCCTCTTAAATCTTTAAGAGGGAATAAAGGAATTATACTTATTCTATATCGGTCTAAAGCTGCTCTTGTCTATCCAGCCAATTTCACCGTTGTCTAAGCGGATTTTGTTCCAATCGCCGACTCGGTCTAGTACTTCCATTTTTACTCCTTCGTGGAGTATGAATAGGTCTTGGCTCTTGTCGTCGGGTGAGCTTTTCACATAGGCGCTGGGTGATGTGAGTATAGCGAATTGCTTCACGTACTCGCGTTCGTTAGTGCTGTATGCAAAGTAAAACGATACTGAGAATAGCATCAGTGATGTTACTATTCCGAGGAATGACATTTTCTTAATTGAAGTACTTCTACTGAATATTAGCAGTGCGAAGAACGCAAAGACTACCCACATAAATATTATAGTCCAATATGACCAACCAGCTGAGTTCTGATTGCCACGAATGCTATCTAGCCATTCAACAATGAATATCTGCTCTACAGGCGTTACTTTGTCTATTGTTTTTAGTCTAGCTATTGCTAAGTTGTGGTCTATATCTTCGTCGTCGCTTAGCTTATCCGCTCTTTCTAAATTGAGTATAGCGAACGATATATTGTCAGTTTTGTAATAGGCACTACCCAAGTTATAGTATAGCTCTGCCGATACGTAGCCAGAGTCTATTACTTGTTCGTATATGTTGATGGCATCTGCATATTTCTTATTCGTGTATGCGTCATTTGCTTTCGTGAATAGTTGCTCTACGGAGCTACCTAGCAGTGTAGCCGGTATAATTAATGTCAAGAGTAATAGCGTTAGTTTTCTCATCTTATGCCTCTCTCTATATTTGTTATTACTGTGCCTGATTTTTCATATACTTCTGTCATTCTATTCGATGTATTTGCTGAGTTCGAATATCTAGCAAACTCGCTTTCTTCTAATGTTTTTAGGAAACTGTTTATCTGAGTTTCTTCTACATTGATTTGTGCTAGTTTAGTTCGCACTACTTCTTTGTTGAGTTCCGATACTGGTATATTCAACTTATCGGAAATATACCCCCATAGGGCTTTTGTTATCTCTTCGTAGAATTTATTGCTGTCATTCGCTTTTAAAGCTTCACCAGCGGCAGATAATCTTTTCTTAGCTAATTTGCTCGCTCGCTTGTTTTTGAGCAGCTCAGTGTCCTCTTCTTCCTTTCTACGCTTACTTAATAGTAAGAAGAGTATCAGAAATAGGAAAAACGGCAACATTAATAGTATATAGAACACCTGCGAACCAAAAAATCCAGTCTTTGATTTAGCTACCAATTCCGTTTCTGATTTGATGTAACGTATGTCTTTGCCTAGCAATTGCAGTTCAGCACGGCTAACACCAGAGACGCTAGAAGCGCCATCGCCACTACCCTTACCAACATCTATTATGAATTCTTCACTTGTTATAGTCTTATATGTATTACTCGTCAAATCGAAGTAAGAGAATGTAACGGGTTCAATCTTGTATTGCCCTTCCCTACGTGGAATTATTAGGAATTCGAAGATCTTATCGCCTGTCATACCAGCTAGAGATACTTTTGTGTTATCAGCTGTTTTGGGGTCGAATGACTCCATATCGGGTGGTAGATTTATAGTCGGTGCATCGAATAGTTTTAGATTTCCTTTACCCGATACTTTAACTTTCAGTGTTACTGGCTCGTTCGTTACAGTTTTAGTATTGTCCACCCAAGCGTTCATCTCGTAAGTACCTACAGCTCCGTTGTACCCTTCGGGTGCACCGTCTGGCAATGGTTTTACGTTCACTGAAATAGGATTAGAGCTTAGATTATACTCGAAGTCTTTGTATGAGCCACGATTGAAAAAATCATCGAACATACTGCGTCTTCTATTCGATTGACCAGATGTTTGTAGTCTCGATACAGTTTTGAATTCATATGGGTCAACCGTCAGCTTTCCACTTTGCTGAGGGAATAGTACTACTTGCTTTAGAGTTGCAACTCTGAACCACACACCGTTGACTTGCTCTCTTTGCCATTGTACTTCACCTAAGTCAATTTCCTGACTCCAAAACCCGTTAAGGATTGGTGAGCTTTCCATTTCTAATCCGACTACGTTTAGCTCTCCGTTTACATATAGCTTGAAGCTAGCAGTTATCTGTTCGCCAACATAAGCACTAGTTTTAGAGACATTAGTCTTTAGGTATAGATTGTTTTTTATTATGTCAATCGCTTGCCCACGCATAGATTTCTCTTGCTCGGCAGCTTGGTTCCGACGTTCTTTTTCTGCTTGTGATGGCTCTACAACTCGCATATCTACGGTGTTGGAGCGTAATCTCTTACCGTCCACTTGTATAGATGCTGGCAGTATAGTAGTAGTTCCGACTTTTTTTGCTTTCAATACATAAGTGAAAGAAAGCGAGCGGCTGAATTGACCATTGATTATCTGAGTACTGCTCGATTGCGATGGCCCATTGATTACATCGAATCCATCGAAGCTCGGAGGTCTAAAATTTGATGCATCAGTATTGACGCTGAATTGTACTCGGAATGGCTCACCTTGTACTACGGGGTTGCCACTAACGGCAGCCGTAAACTGAGGTTCTTGTCCCAATGCCACAAAGGACATAAAAATACTTAGGAATAAATATAAAATTACTCTTTGTTTCATTACCAGTTTTTCTCTGTCTTGTTAGACTTAGATTTCAATTTTCGTAGTTTCTTTTGTAGTTCTTTTTCGTCGTTCATCATAGCTTGTAATATACGCTCAGCGTCTTGCTTAGAGATTTTTGGTTTCTGACCACTTTCAGCTTGGTCTTTGTCGCCAGTCTTGTTCTCATCTTGCTGACCGTCTTTACCATCTTTTTTATCGTTCTGCTTGTCTTTATCCTTATCGCCTTGTTGCTTATCCTTGTCTTGCTGATCTTTGTTTTGGTCGTCTTTATTCTGACCGTCCTTATCCTTATTCTTATCGCCGTCTTTGTCTTTATTTTGGTCTTGCTTGTCCTTATTATCGTCGTTCTTATCTTTGTTATCTTTATTTTTATCCTTGTTCTTGTCTTGTTGCTGCTGCTTTCTTAGCATTTCTCTAGCATAAGCAAGATTATATTTCGTGTCTTCATCTTTAGGATTATTCTTCAAAGAATTTATATAGGCATCTACGCTTTCTTGGTATTTTTTATCCTCAAGAAGTGAATTACCTAGATTATGGAATACTTTGGATAGCTCTCTTTTGGAGAAATTCTCGCCCGAAAGCTCCTTATACTTATCCATTGCTTCTTGATAGTTGCCTTGCTTGTAAAGTGAGTTAGCCAAATTGTACTTTGCTATGCTCGAGTTTGGATCATTCTCAAGAGATTTTCTGTAATCTATCTCAGCATCTTTGAAATTATTACTCTTATAGCTATTATTACCAGTGTATATATATTTACTAGCATCTTTTTGCGAATACGCAGTTGTGCTAATAAATAAAAATAGGGCTATGATTATGCTTGATTTAACCATTATCCTCTCCTACTATTTTTTTCAAAGTAAATGTCTTATTCTTTCTATCGTTTATTAGCATTTCCAAAACTAACACAAAGAGAGCAAAGAAGAACACATATTGGAATCTATCTTCGAAATCAGTGAAAACTTTTGCTTCGAATTCTGTTTTTTCCATCTTAGAAATATCGTCTATCAAATCACCTAAGTTAAAATCTCCACCGGATGCACGAACGAAATTTCCACCACCGATAGTTGCAAGTTCTTTCAGCATATTTGCATTCAATTTGGAAACGACAGTCTTACCTTCGCTATCAGTGAAATAACCTTTCTCTTGCCCGTTTACTATATTCGGTATTGGGCCACCATCTGCTGAACCCATACCTATAGTGTGAATGATAACACCTTTTTCTTCAGCGTCCTTGGCAGCACTGAGTGCGTCATCTTCGTGGTTCTCGCCATCAGTGATTATTATCATTACCTTATTCACTTTCTCATCTTCTGAAAATGATTTCATCCCTAACTCAATAGCACTACCAATTGCAGTACCTTGCTTTTCTATTAGGTCAGTACTCATAGTAGAAACCATAAGCTTAGCTGCCGAGTAGTCGGTAGTCAGTGGCAACTGAAGGAATGAATCTCCAGCGAATAAGACTATACTAATTTTATCTTGTTTCAAATCATCTATTAGTCGTTTGATAGCTGATTTTGCTCTCTCCAATCTATTAGGTCGAATATCTTCGGCTAACATACTGTTTGAAACATCGACCGCTATTACTACTTCTATTCCTTCTCGCTTCACTTCTTTCATCTTAGTACCAATTTGCGGATTAGCTAACCCGAGTACCATTAGTGAAAAAGCGATGACAATTAGTATGAACTTCAAGCTATTCTTGAAAGTAGATACATTGGGTGCTAGCCGAGCAAGTGCCGTTTGCGTAGCAAATTTAGATAATAATTTTTTGCGTCTTGCTCTATAAATCAGATAAATAAGCACCAAAATTGGTACTGCGAATAAGATATATAGATATAATTCGTGTTCTAGTTTTAACAAAGTCTTTACTATTGATTAAATTGATTACAAAATTATGAATTAAAGTTATTTTAGTCAATATTTGCAACATTATGTAACGAAAAACCCTACTCATTTGTTATAGTAAAACATGAAAAAATTTATTTTTATATTTATTCTGATGATATCATCGACTTTTCTTTTCAGTCAAGAGATGTATCACAACAACGCTATCTATGTTAAATACATGGATAGCAAAGAAGCGAAAGTACAATCTAGTTCTTCCGATTATAGCATTTCACCTGCTTTTGATATTAGTAAATACAAGCAGATAAAACGTAATCAAAAAGCAGATTCGTTGCTCAATGAACTTAGTAAAGTGATGAAAATCACTTATGACAACACAATTGACCCCATGAAAATGGCAAAGTTATATGCAATGAGAAGTGATGTAGAGTATGCGGAACCGATTCCCAAAAGCTATGTTTTTGCGGGTGAGACAAATGATCCAGAATTGAGTCAATTGTACCATCTGTATCTAATAGATGCTTTCGAAGCTTGGAAGTTGATGACAGGTGATACAGTACTAATTGGGATAGTGGACACTGGTATCGACTTCGAACATGAGGATTTGAAAAATCTAGTATGGTATAACCCAGGTGAAAATGGGCTAGATGAATTCGGAAACGACAAATCTACTAATGATATAGATGATGATGGCAACGGGTTCGTAGATGATTGGCGAGGATGGGACTTTGGTTCTGAAAGTGGAAATGACAATGACCCAAGTTATGGAGGAGACCACGGAGTACACGTATCTGGAATAGCTGCCGCTCAGGTGAATAATAGTTTAGGAGTAGCTGGAGTATCCTCTCGTGCTAAGATACTTCCTGTCAAAATCGGACCTGATTTCGGGTTAGATAACTCCGTTTATAATGAATATGAAGGATTGTTATATGCCGCAATGATGGGGGCTGATGTTATAAATTGCTCTTGGGGTGGTACTGGGTTTTCGCAAACGAACTCGACAGTTGTAAAAACAGCATTGGAAATGGGCACGCTTATAGTAGCTGCCGCTGGTAATAATAACAGGAATCAGGCATTCTACCCAGCGTCTTATGATGGAGTTTTGTCGGTTGCTTCTTCAGCTGATGATGATGTTCGTTCTGGGTTTTCTAACTATAATACGAGAGTTGATATTTCTGCACCGGGTACGTTTATCTATTCTACAATCCCAAACGGTAAGTATGACTACAAAAGTGGTACATCTATGGCTTCGCCAGTTACAGCAGGGGCTGCAGCTGTCCTACGCTCACAGTTCCCAGACTATACTGCTCAGCAAATAAAATCACTTATAATAATCAATACTGATAATATAGACGAACTGAACCCCAACCACAATGGGCTAATCGGTAGTGGCCGATTGAATCTATACAAAGCAATAACGAAAGAAAAGAGTATAGCAATAAATCTAAATGAATATATTATTATTTCGGATAACCAATCTGGTGTAATAAATGCGGGCTCAAAAGTAAAACTTGACTTAGTTTTCGAGAATATTTTAGATGATTTACAAAATCTACAAATAGTAATTGGCAATGATAAACTTGTAAATGTTGATGTTGACAATACTATTTTCGATTTTAATAATATTTCAACTAGTGAACTCTTTTCAATAAAGGATAATATAGAAATAACACTACCTGAGGATACTCCACAGAATTATAATTTCAATATCAAGATTACAGCTTACCATAATGGTGAAAGAATACAAGATTTCTACGTTAGTTTTATAGCAAACCCATCTTATTTGGATTTACGTAATGATGAGATGGCTATGACAGTAACTAGTAACGGTAATCACGGCTATAACGACTTTTCAGAGAATGTACAGGGTGTAGGATTCCAATATAATCGACTATTAGACCTTATGTTCGAAGGTGGGTTTATGATGACCCAAAAAGGTGAAGAATATGTTGCAGATGGTATCAGAAATAGATCAAGTGTGAAGGATAGAGACCTATTTGCAATCGAAAAAATAGGGATTAAAGAAGTAGGGGCCTATTCGGTAATTAGTAGCAAATTCACAGATAAGATCGAAGGTGGCTTTGGAAATTTTGACTCTCTTGCACTTGGAATAGAAGTAAACCACGAAGCGTATTTATTCAATGACGCTGATTTGAAAAATAGTATTCTACTAAGATATGTACTTCATAATAATGGTACATTCGATATGGATTCGATTTACGCTGGTTTATTCTACGATTGGGATATAAGCGATGGCGGACAAAAAGATGTAATGAGATTTGACACAAACGACATTACTGGCTATGCTGAGATAGTGGATGATTCTGACTCACCAGTTATAGGGGTGCATCTTCATTCCGAGTTACCGCTCAATTGTTATGCAATAGACAATGCTGCCTTCCAAGAGGAAATGGGCATATATGATGGCTTTTCGGATGCAGAAAAACAGATGACTATGACTTCGGGTGTAGCTCGACTTAGTAGCCGACCCAATAGAGATGGCTCAATGGTTATTTCAGCAGGACCGTTATTCATTCCAGCAGGTAAAAATGCTGAAATTTTGTTCAGTATTAACGCAGCTTATAATGAGGCAGATATACGCGAAAAAGTTAGAAAACTAGATGAAAAACTCAAGTCGTTTGACTTACAATCAAAAATAGAAACGCATAGACCTATCAATATAGAAAAGCTGTATCCTAGTCCAGTTGCTAATAACAAGACTGTTGAGGCCTATATTAATTCCGATATATTTGCTGAAGTAGAGTTGAAAATCTTTGATTACCGTGGGAAAGTGATAATCAATCTTGGAGCAAGAAAACTAATATCTGGCTACAACCCTGTAGAGTTCAGCACAGTAGGACTTTCGCAAGGAGCATATTACTTTGGAGTAGTTAAAGATGGGGAGCTATTTTCCTATCCCTTCACCGTCATCAATGAGTAATACCTTATTAGTCAAAGACAGTATTAATTTTTCGAAATCATCTTGATAGTCGTCTTCTAGTCGTGCTTCTTCTGCCCGAACTATACTTAAGTTACCGTCTTTTAATTCAGTAAGAACTATCTTCACAATTGCGTGACTTTTTACTCTTTTTATAGAGCCAAATATAAAATTTTGTACTGCGAAAGTATTAAGAATTTTTAGCTCTGTGTTACTTGGGGCAGTGAAGTTTTCCATCAAGTATAGATTAAAAGCTGCATACATAGAATCCCTAGTGTTAAGGTCATATACTACATAATTGTCCGATTCTTTTGCCGCTTGGTAAATAGTTTCTGAAGCAAAATAAGACATCACCGATTTGTTATGAAAGATTTTCCAAATTAAAGGATAACCTCCATCATCAAACATAAATCCACCGATTACAAGTGAGTTAGCTGGCTTTGTCCTGTAGTCTTCTGGTTGGTGAGCATATAGCGTACTATCGTTAGCTACACTCATCATCGCTCTTTGCAATGCTTCTAGCATAGCAACATCATATATTTTTTTGCCTTCTTTTTCGTATCTAAGCGATGCGTAACCGAAGCCATTTATTTCTTTCTTAGTTTTTGTGTCAACCAAAGTTATATTTGCTCTTAGCATACTGTGGAACACATTAATAGAAGATGATAAAAGATACTTTGCTTTTAAGACTTTTGCAATGGTATCGGGTGTCAATTTACTAGTTGCATTATCAGTTAGATCCTTTCTAACCGAGTCCGCTATTGTTATATAATTATTAGTCATATCTATGGCTAGTTTAGTAGCTGTATATATTTTGTGTATGCTGATTGAGTCCGCACCAGTTCCCTGTGCTACATTGCTAACTAGTACTTTGGACGGATTAGCATGCAGTGAAACGGCTAATAAGAAGAGTATTACTATTATTTTTTTCATTTGCTTAGACAGTTCATTTTGAATTTTGTGTAACTATAAGTGTTCACCACATCGTTGTGTGTGAGCCACCCTTTTCTTGCCATTCTGATACCATACATTACGTGCTGTAGCCCTCGTAAGTTATGTGCATCGGGATTAATAGCTATTTTCACACCTTTCTGCTTTGCATAGCCAATCAACCGCCAATCAAGGTCTAATCTGTGGGGGTTAGCGTTTATTTCTATTATAGTTTTGTGTTCGGCTGCGGCATCTATTACAGCGTGTTGGTCTATTTCGTAGCCCTTTCTTTTCAGTAGTAACCGCCCTGTTGGATGTCCTAGTATTGTCGTATAAGGACTCATAACAGCTCTGATAACTCTGTCGGTCATATCCGATTTACTCATTGTGAAATTGGAATGAACTGATGCTACAACTAAGTCGAATTTTTTCAATATATCTTCGTCGTAATCTAAGCTACCATCGTTCAATATATCCGATTCTATTCCTTTCAGTATTTTGATACCTAAATCACGGCTATTTAACTCATCTATTTCTCTGTGTTGAGCTAATACTCTCTCTTCCGATAGTCCGTTCGCATAGACTGCCGTTTTACTATGATCACAAATCGCGAAATATGAATACCCAAGTCTTTTTGATTCTAGTGCCATTTCTTCTATACTATTCAGACCATCGCTCCAAGTACTGTGGCAGTGCAGCATTCCTTTCATATCTTTGTCGTGGATTAGCTCTGGCAGACCGCTTATAGCCGCATATTGCACAGCTTGTGCGTCTTCTCTGTTCTCAGGTTCAACGTACTGCATTGTCATTTGCTTATAAAGCATTTGTTCTGAGGCAATGCTCAGCTTTTCATCACCATCATATAGATAATTATCTTTTAGCTGAAAACTGTTCATTGTGATAGCGTTGAAAGCATCTAGATACTGTTCTGATGAGCTAAGATTATGAGAGATTATACCGAAATTATCTTCATCAGCTAGGTGAATAGTGACTGGTATTTTGTTGTAGATGAATGTAATAGAATTACCATTTTCAGTAATGCTGAACTCTTTTTGTAAAGATGATTTTAGTAGTTCCAAATCTTCTGGGATTACAACAAAATCAATGTTTTCTATTACTTCCAACCATCTTCTAAGTTGACCAGCAGAGCTTGCTTTTTTAACAGCCCCAGATTCTTTGAATAACTCTAATATCTCTTTGCCTGCTTTGTATGCAGTGTCTAATCTGTACTTGTTTTCGTATTGTTTGTTTTCGTTTATTGAGTCGATTACTTGTTGAACTGATTTTGCTCCGAAGCCCTTGATTGCTTCTAGCTGACCGTTTTTTGCCATCTCTTCAAGCTCATCTACGGATTTCACATTATGTTTTTCTACTAGTGCTCTTGCTGTTTTTGCACCTACTCCTTTTATCTTGCTAATGTCTATCATTTCTTGAGGAATTTCAGCTTTTAGCTTTTCGTAATAATCCATTTTCCCAGTTAATACAAATTGAGAGAGCTTCTCTTGCAGTGCAGGGCCTATGCCGTCTATTTCTCTCAGAGTGCCTTCTTGTACGTGTCTTTCTATGTCTATACCATCATCTGATATTAGTGAAGCAGCATTAGTATAAGCACGAGTTTTGAAGTGGTTTTCACCTTTTAGTGTTAATAGCTCGGCTATCTCTTTTAGTATTAGTGTTATTTCGTTTCTCATAGAGATTCTTTCGGTTTTTTGAATTTGATTCTACAGCTTTGTATGTTCTTCAGATGTGTTACTATTAGTATAATAGAGCCGATATGAAGCAACACAAATAGGTAATGATTATCGTGAAGTAAAACCCCAGCAATAAAGAAAGTCCAACCTATACCAAATGCTAGTTTGATTTTGGGATTAGCCGTTTTACGAGCAGAAAAATAAGCTGCTATGAGTGCTACCCCAGCGAATATATAGTCAATAATAGGCATCTCGTGATTAACCAGATGTAGCGTATCTGCTGATACTGTAAATAGTATTGGCAATGCAAGACAGTGAATCAAGCATAGAATAGATGCTGTAATACCAATTTTGTCGCTTGTAGTGGGTTCCAATTTACTCTTATATTTAGGTTAAGTATGACTTACAATCTAACTAAGACGGAGTAGAATTAAAAATGTGATAGTAAGATTAAAAAAAGTTGAAACTAATTGTAACTTTTAAGCCATACCGTTGTTATTGTAATAGATGAAGAGTAGAGCATAGCCCCAATGTTACTATTATCAGCATTAACGTCAAGTATTATAAGAAATATTATTTTGAAATATTGATTATTTGCAATAAGTTGACTACTCAATTATCATTTAATTAAAAACCCTAGAGAAGAGCTTATGTAATTTTTGTTTTACCCTTTTAAATAATACATAAAAAAAGTAATTAAGTCTAAATGATTTTCTAATAAATTTAGACGGATTGCAATTATATAATTTGTAAAAGGGGTGTAAGATGAAAGATTTAACAAACCAAAAACTTCTAGACTCAGCTAGAAAGTTAATATGGAAACAGGGAGTGAATAAAACCTCCGTTAGCCAAATCTGTGATGATGCTGGCCTCAGCAAGATGACATTCTACCGAGCATACGAAAACAAATACGATATCGTCAAAGAAATCCTCGACGAAAATTACAGAACAATGGCAGAAGATTATGACCAAATATTCAGTAGAAATATTCCATTCATTGAAAAAGTTATGGAGCTTATCTATTATATTATGGGTACTGTAAAAGAAGTCAGCCCCGAATTCATTCGCGATATTATAAAACAAAAGAACCCTCATTTAAAAGACTATATGCAAAGCAAAGTTGAATTTCATAGAGATTTATCTATGAGGTATATAATTATTGAACAAAAAAAGGGAAATTTTAGAAGTGACGTTAAGTTGGAATTCATTTCCTTTTTCCTAGTGCATATCAATGAACTAGCGTTAGAGGAAAGACTTAATTGCGTATATGAATCAACAGATGAACTTGTTACCCAATTAACTAAAATGTTCTATTTTGGAATATTAAGGCGAAACTAGGCATTTATTTTTACTTGATGTAACTCCTTCAAACTAATTTTCCGACATCTAAAATATACCTTGTCAAATATTCTGATGTAAACTTTGAATGTAGTACTAGTTTACAAATTCTTTTGTTTAAGCATTATTTTATTAAGCCCCTTAATTTAACAGGCATACCAAATATTCGATTTGCATAAAACCCTATAATTCCGTATACAATTAGAAAAGTTGCTACCTAAATGTAACTTTTATTACATAAGTTTGTTATTGTGTATATGGAAAAATAGAACATAGCCCCGATGTTACTATTATCCGTTTGAACGTCAAGTTTTATAACTAATAAATATTTTGAAAAGTCAATTTATAATTATAAATTAACAAATCATTAATCAAAGATTCAGAAAAAAGGAACGCCTACGAAAAGTAATTATTACCATTTAAAATGAATAGATAAAACGATACACATCATCTAAAACTTTAAAGTTTTAGGTATTGTGCTTACAATATCTCAAATTATAAATGGGGCTTATAATGAAAGATGCTACACATAAAAAACTTCTAGAAGCTACTAGAAAGTTAATATGGAAACAAGGAGTCAACAAGACTACTGTTGACCATATCTGCGAAGCGGCTGGTCTAAGTAAAATGACCTTCTACCGTGCCTACGAAAATAAATTCGATATAATAAAAGAAATCCTTGATGAAAACTATGCTGGTTTAGAAGTCGCTTACAATGAAATATTCACAAAGAATATACCATTCATCGAAAAAATAATGGAACTCATCTATTTTAATATGGAGTCTGTTAAGGAAATTAGTCCTGATTTAATACGTGATATCGTTAAGCAGGACAATCCTCAGATGAAAGATTATATGAGGAGTAAAGTCGAGTTTCATAGAGACCTTTCACTAAAGTATATAATCTTGGAACAGAAAAAAGGTAATTTCAGAGATGATGTGAAGCTAGAATTCATCTCATTTTTTCTAGAGCATATCAACGAACTAATTTTATACGACAGATTAAATAATATATACGAATCAACTGATGAGTTGGTAAACCAACTAACTAAGATGTTCTATTTCGGTATATTAAGAAGAAACTAGGCTCCGCCTTCTAATTCTAATCGCTTAGATTTTGTCAGCGATTTATAGACTAAGTCATAAGAATGACTAACAAGTTCCTCGATAAAGCTTGTATCTAATTCTTCAATGAAGACAGTATTCCAATGTTTCTTGCTCATGTGGTAACCAGGGATAATCACCTCTGGGTAATTCTCTCGTAGCTCGATAGCTCTTTCGGGGTCACACTTTAGGTTTACTCTCGTCGGTATTGTTTCCATATTAGTAAGGGCAAATATCTTTCCCCCAACTTTGAAAGCTAAAGTAGTCTCATCGAATGGTGTATCCTCTGTAGTGTGTAATCTAGTTAGGCAATATTCTCTTAACTCTTCTATATTCATTTACATATCTATGTTGTATTTACGATAAAGTTTCATCTTGCTAAGTTCTAATGCGACCAGATTGCCTTGCTTTTCTTTGACTTTCGAATATACACACCCACCGTCTAACATTATCAAATCCTCATGTAAAGTGCGTTTTATCTTTTTGAACTTTACAGGAGTGTGTCCTACTATAAGTCGCTTGCCTTTTGTTTTGCTTTTATCTATGTGTTGATTTCTGCTCCAAAGCATAGATTTTCTGTCAGTCAATGGGTTTTCAGCATTAAAATTAAGCCCCCCATGAACAAGGATAAATTCATCTAATTCTATGAAGTATTCTAGCTCTTCGAAAAACTTAATGTATTTGTTCTTTATTTCATTTGCTCTATATACACCAAAGCTTCGCAGACATTCGGAGCCACCATTCCATAACCACTTATAGTGTTGCCGGTCTGATAGCATAGAGTCGAGTAGCATTTTCTCGTGATTACCCATCAAGCAACGGACTTTGTACCCATCATTTTTTAATGAAATAATATACTTGACTACATTTTTAGAATCTGGTCCTTTACCAATATAATCACCTAGGAAATAGATAGTGTCCGGTTTGGTCGGTTTTACCTCTTCCTCGAGGAGTGCGACTAATGTCTTGTAGCACCCATGAATATCACCTATTATATACTGCTTTGGCATAAATATATTCTGACAAATTTATATCATCTTTGAAAGTTAAGTTAATACATTTTTCAATAAATTCTAACAACTTTACAGTTAAATAGTTGTTTTTGTGTGTTTAGCTGTACTTAAAAGTATTTGTTTCTACTTTATATTTCTTAAATTTGTAGAATTATATAAATCAGATTCCGGCTAAATGAACAAAGAGATATACGAAAAATACGCACCCGTAATTGGGTTAGAGATTCACGCTCAGTTATTGACTGAATCTAAAGCATTTAGCTCTAGCTCTACTAAGTTCGGAGCTTCTCCTAATACAAATACTGACCCTGTGACTTTAGCTCACCCAGGTACACTACCTGTACTTAATAGGAAAGTAGTTGACTACGCTATTATGATGGGTTTAGCTACTAACTGCAAGATAAGGGAAAGAAATCTATTCGCTAGGAAGAATTACTTCTATCAGGATTTACCAAAGGGATATCAAATATCTCAAGATAAAACTCCTATCTGTTACGATGGACACTTGGAAATAGAGTTAGACGAGGTTAATACTAAACGTATAGGTATAACTCGTATTCACATGGAAGAAGATTCGGGTAAATCTATCCACGATTTGGATATAGATACTCTTGTTGATTTCAACCGTGCTGGTGTTGCTTTGATTGAGATAGTAAGCGAGCCGGATATACGTAGTTCAGCAGAAGCATATCTTTACTTAATGCAGTTAAAGCAGATACTTGTATATCTGGGTATCAACACTGGTAATATGGAAGAAGGTGCACTGCGTGTAGATGCAAACATATCTGTAAGACCTGTAGGAAGAGAAAAATTCGGAACAAGAACGGAAGTAAAGAATCTAAATAGTTTTAGAAATGTAGAAAAAGCAATTGATTACGAGATAAAGCGTCAAATCGAATTAATAGAAGGTGGCGGCGAAGTTAGACAAGTAACTATGCAGTGGGATGGCAACGCAAATGAAACTAAAGAAATGCGTACCAAAGAAATGGCCCATGATTATAGATACTTCCCAGAGCCAGATCTTCCACCACTTATAGTAAAAGAAGATTGGGTAGAGAAAGTCAGAGCTTTGATGCCTGAGCTTCCTATCGCAAGAAAGAATAGATTTGTAGAGCAATACGAAATACCTAACTATGACGCTTCGGTATTAGTAGCTGAGAAAGAAATAGCTGATTTTTACGAAAATGCTATAAGGAAATTAGAAAATAAGAATGCGGGCAACAATAAGTTAGTCAGCAACTGGGTGATGACAGAGATAATGAGGATGATACAAGATAGGGATACAGTAGTATCTGATCTGAAGGTCAAACCACAACATATAGCTGAAATCGTTGATTTGGTTTCTTCTGGCACTATATCCAATACTATAGCTAAGGATATATTCGCAGATGTAGAGTTAGGGAAATCACCTAAAGAGATTGTAGAAGAAAAAGGGTTGAAACAAGTATCAGATACTTCATTCATTGACGAGTTAGTGAAAGGAGTAATAGAGGCGAACCCAGATTCTGTAGAAAAATTCAAGTCAGGAAATGCTAAAGTAAAAGGATTCTTCGTCGGTCAAGTAATGAAAGAATCTAAAGGCAAAGCAAATCCGCAAATAGTTTCGGACTTAGTAGATAAATATCTACAAGATGCTTAATTTAAGAAAATAATAAATATATAATTTGAAATTTGGAGTTAGTAATGGCTAAAAAGGCAACTAAGAGCAAAGCAAAAACAACAGAAAAAGCTAAGAAAACTACTAGTGCGGCTAAAACCAATAATGGTGTAGCTAAAAGTACTACTAAGAAATCAGCAGCTAAATCTAATACGAAAGTAAAACCATCTAAGACAGCTGTTAAAAAGCCAGCGACTAAAACTAAGTCAGCAGCGGCTACTAAAAAGCCCGCAACTAAAACTGTGACTAAGAGTAAATCAAAATCTGCTACTAGTAAAGCTAAAGTTAGCAATACTTCTAAAACTGCTACAAAAGCGAAAAAAGCAGTTACAAAAGCAACAACTAAAGTTGGAAATACAACTAAAAGCAAATCTACTGGTAAGACTATTCACAAGATGAAGTTTGGCGGTAAAGATGTAGAAGTTGTAATGCACTCTAAATTCGATTTCAAAGGATACAAAAAAGAACAAGTAATAGATTGGTATAAACTACAATTACTTGGTAGAAAACTTGATGAAAAAGCGGCTCTATACTTAAAGATGGCTAAAGGTTGGTCATACCACGCACCATTTGCTGGTCACGATGGTATCCAATTAGCTTTGGGTCAAATATTCAGAGCTAGCAAAGATTTTATGTTCCCTTACTACCGTGATTTTATGACTTCACTTTCTGCAGGTATGACTCCAGTGGAGATAATACTTAACGGTCTATCGAAAGATACTGATGTAGCAGGTGGCGGTCGTCACATGTCTAATCACTTTGCAAAACCAGAGATTGGTATTCAAAACGTATCTTCTTGTACGGGTAATCACTCACAGCACGCAGCTGGTTTGGGTAGAGCTATCAAAAAATATAAAGGCGATGAAGTAGTATTCTACTCAGGTGGCGAATCTGCTTGTGCAGAAGGTTACTTCTACGAAGCAATAGCAAGTGCTGACTTCGATAGAGCTCCAGTTGTATTTGTTATCCAAAGTAATTTGTTTGGTATATCTGTACCATTGCAAGAAGTATCATCTAACATGGTTGTTTCTGATAATTTCAAAGGATTTCCTAATACTAAGATAATAGAATGTGATGGACGTGATGCTTTTGATTCGCATAGAGCATTGACAGAAGCTGTTAAATATGCAAAGAGTGGTAAAGGCCCAGCTATTGTACATGCAGAATGTGATAGAGTCGGTTCACACTCAAATTCTGATAAGCAGGATAACTACCGTCCAGCTCAAGAGATAGTAGATGTGGTACTAAGAGACCCTTTGATGCAATTCAGATACAAACTAATCCAAGAAAAATATCTGACTCAAAAAGAATTAGAAGTAATAGAAGATGGTATCAAGCAGAAAATATTTGATGCTGCCGATGAAGCAGAAGCTGCACCTAATGCAGACGGTAAGAGCTGGCCAAACTTCATATTCCCTGAAGCGTTCGCTGGACCTGACGCTGATACAGAATACCCTCTGAACACTGACAACGAAGAAGTAAACTATATAGAAGGTATTAATAGAACTCTGAAAGAAGAATTCAGAGCTAACCCTAATACGTTTATGTGGGGTCAAGATATAGGGAAAGGCGGTGTATTCAACGTAGTGAAAGGTATGCCAGAAGAATTCGGTAAAGATAGAGTATTCAACGCACCAATAGCTGAAGATAATATAGTAGGTGCTGCTAATGGATTCTCTAGATATAGAGAGGACATTAGATTAGTTATAGAAGGAGCTGAATTTGCGGACTATTTCTGGCCTGCAATGGAGCAACTAATAGAGTTAACACACGAGTATTGGAGAACAAGAGGACAATTTAGCCCCAACGTTACTCTTAGATTAGCAAGTGGTGGGTATATACAAGGTGGTCTTTACCACTCACAGAACTTAGAAGCGGTATTTACATCTATACCTGGTATCAGAGTTGTTCAACCCGCTTTCGCTGATGATGCGATTGGGTTACTAAGAAACTGTATTCGTTCTAAAGGACCTACAATGTTCTTAGAGCCGAAGTACTTATACAATTTCAAAGCTGCCGCTGGACCTGTAAGTGATGAAGATTGGGTAATCCCATTCGGAAAAGGTAAGATAAGAAGAGAAGGTACTGATATAACAGTAGCTACTTATGGTACAGGTGTCCACATGAGCTTATTTGCTGCTGAAAAGCTAGCCGAACAAGGCTTATCTGTAGAAGTAATTGATTTGAGATCTCTTATCCCTTGGGATAAAGATATCATAATAGAGTCAGTTAAGAAAACTAACAGATTAGTAGTAGTACATGAAGACACTCTAACAGGTGGATTTGGTGGAGAAATCGCATCAACAGTAAGCCAAGAAGCCTTCAATTATCTAGATGCTCCAGTAATGAGATTGGGCTCTGAAGATTGTCCAGTTGGATTTGCGAAGAGCTATGAAGATGAAGTATTGATAAACGTAGATAAAGTAAAGGCAAAAATCGAAGAATGCTTGAACTTTTAGATAAGTGTGTAAAACAATACAAGGATTTTGTGTGGAAATAATCTGACACTGTAATATCAAAATTACACACAAGCTAAATAAATAAGATAAAAAGATAACGCCCGAATATTCAATAATTGGATATTCGGGTTTGTTGTTATATATTTGTATGCTAGGTACAATAGAAAGTGTGCATAATTATTTAATTGTGCTTGTTGTACATTTATTTTTTATAAGTAATTGAATATAAAAGGATTATAAAATGTCCCATTCGGAAGAACAAGAAGAATTAAAAATCGGAACTAAGCTTACTGAGAATTTAGTTGATGAAGAATCGGCTCAAAAGCTCAAAAAGAACGGAACGATATTTGGAATAATCATTGTAATTGTATTAGCTGCAGTAGGTTATTACTATTACTCTGCAAGTCAAACAGAAAAAGCAACTCAAGAAGCTGCTATGGCATTATCAAAAATATTACCTGAATTTGATTCTGGTAACTACGCTGTAGCTCTAGATGGTGGCACTACTTCTATAGGAATTGATGCAATGGGTCTAGTAGAGATAGCTAATAAGTATGATGGAACTAATGAAGGTAAGTTAGCTGCACTATACGCAGGTAACGCTTATGTTAACTCTAATCAATTTGCAGATGCAAGGAATTACTTTGATAAAGCATCTGATAGCAAGTCGGAAGTCGTGCAATCAGGAGCTTATGCAGGTTTAGCACTATGTGATGAAGAAGATGGTAAGTTAGAAAGTGCTGCGGGAAATTATAAGAAAGCAGCTGACAAATTAGATGAAGATGTGCTAAAATCTAAATACTTATTCTTTGCCGCATTGAACTTTGAGCAAGCTGGTAAAAAAGAAGATGCAAAAAATATATATCAATCAGTAGTAGAGTTAAGCGAGAATTCGGAGTTTGGAAATAAATCTAAAGTCAGATTATCAATGCTTGGCACAAAAATTGATTAGTATTTAATTGCGAAATAGCATTTGAATTAAACTAAACACTATAATAATGAAACTAAAAGTTAATTTTTTAATAATAATTTGTTTATTGGAGGTATTATGCAACGATTAATTCGTCTTTGCGTACTCATGGCCTTCGCATTTATCCTGTCTTCAAGTTCAGGATATGCGCAGAAGACCGTTAAAATATCCGGAAGGATAGCTCCAGGTGATGTAAGAGTCTTTGTAAAGGATTCCATCTATACTGTCGAAAGAGAGTATGTGGTTGGCGGTACATTGATAATTGAGCCTGGTACAACTGTCTATTTTCACCCTAACGGGAGATTAATAGATTCAACTGGTGGTAGAATCATCGCTGATGGTTTTGCGGAAGCAACATATACTGCTAATCCACATGGTATCGATCCATTGGGTATAGCTGGAACACCTCAGAACCCGTCAAGCTGGACTGGTTATGCGGATTTAGATTATTTCTTATTTGATGGGAATAACTCTCCATCTCCAGATGTAATTCGTACTATCGATGTTACAACTGTAAGAGATAAATCTGTTCACCCAAACAAATATAACTATTTGTTTAATGTTGTATTAAATAGAACAACTCGTCAGTTGAATGAGTTGAATCCATTGAACGCTGCTTCAGTTATTTCTAATCCAAATTTAGAGATAATAACTTTTGAAGAAGCGATCATGTTAGTTGCTGGTAGATTAAACCAAGACCCTAACAATGACGTTAACTTAAATGTTAAGCCATGGTCTAGAATTGGTGGTTCATCAGTAAACGTTGTTCAAGACAAAATCAGATTTGTAGGTCAACCTATAAATAATGTATCTTTAGAGTGGGGACATGTTATTGTTCTTCCTGGTGCAAGATCAGCATTCTTCAGAAACGCAACTTTTGAAAATTTCAAAAAAGATACTACTGTTGATAGTGATCCTCTTTATGATCAAAGTGGTGCTAACTCAAATTGGGCTGCAGTTAATAAGAAAATTAACATGCTAACTAATGGTAGTGGTGGTGCAATTACTACGTTCTCTTCTAGAACATGGTTATTAAACGTAGAATTTTCTGGTAATAAAGCAAGATTCAAAGGTGGTGCATTACAATTACTACAAGCGCCTTCAGAAATTCCAGCTACTATAGCTAGAAATCAGATTAACGCTGCTGTAGGAACTTACGCATCTAACAAAAACCCTAATATAACTGATAGAGATGGTAATCCTTCTTCTATAATAGTTGCTAACCCAATTCCTGCAATTGATTTAATTGACGAAGCTGGTGCTGAGCCATTAACTGATTATGCAAGAATGGCACA
Source organism: Bacteroidota bacterium (assembly GCA_048267165.1). Classification (GTDB taxonomy): domain Bacteria; phylum Bacteroidota; class Ignavibacteria; order Kapaibacteriales; family UBA2268; genus PGYR01. The sequence goes on along the minus strand of JBLWYD010000001.1, from coordinate 180,543 downwards.
TGATGATGGTCGTTTAGCACTTTACTTAGGTAGAATGAGAAATTTAACATTCAACGATAACAAAGTTCAATTAGCAAATTATGGTCAAACTACTGTAGGTACTCCTCCAGTTAAGATCGTATCTGACTTATTGAATGAACCTGCTATGTATCCTCAAGTTTACGGTAACACTGCTTTTGGTGGTGCTGTTTACATGTCTGGAACTGAAGGTCAAGAAAATAGAAAAATCGATGTTGGTTTTGGTATTAACAATAGTATCATGATAAATGGTGCTGAAGTTGATTTTGATAATTCTGACACATTTGTTGCAAATGGCAACGAAGCTAATAACTACCAATCTAATGGTAGTTCTGCTGGTTCTCGTGGTGGTGCTATCTACGCTGGTAGATATACTTCATTACAAGTAGCTGGTCATTTTGAAGGTAACAAAACTGGTGCTAAATTCTTAACTGACGAAACTGTTGGTTCTGTAGCTGGTTTATACTCTATGGGTGGAGCTATATACGTAGAAAACTCTTTAAACAGACTATTTGTTAAAGGTGGTCCTGCAAGAGAAAGTGCTAGTAACCCAACTAGATTTGAAGGTAACACTTCAGGTGCTGGTGGAGCTATCTATGTAGATGGAAACTCTAATCCTGTATTAACTACTATTATTGGTGGTTCTGATAATTTATTAAGAACTAGAGATTACGGTTATGATATTCAATTCAATAATAACACAGCTATTTCTTGGGGTGGTGCAATCTATTCTAAGAGACAAGGTACAATAACAGGTGCTGGTGGAATTAATGCAAGTGAATTAATCGGTTACGGTGGTAAATTCCCTGTCAGATTTGAAGGCAATAGTGCTGGATATGCTGGTGGTGCGGTTCACTTCCAAATCCCTACTGCTGATAATCCTCCATATTTCCAAAGAGCTGTTCAGTTATCTAGAACAATGTTCTTGAACAATACTGTAGGTATGAATGTAGCTGATAAGAACCTTGGTCAACTTAGAGGTGGTGGAGCAGTCTATTCTTCTGGTGGTGACCTTAACTTAGTTAAAGGTGTTGAATTTAATGGTAATACTGTTTACAATGGTAACGGTGGTGCACTTTCAATGGTTGAGCCTTTTAACTTAAACAGAAGATACTTTGTATCTGATGCAGATAATATTTCTTATGACTCAAAAGATGTTGCAGTTGGCATGAGCTCAAGAGATGATGTATTCACTTATGGTGATATAATCAACTTCCCTCCTGACTCAAGAATGTTAACTCAATTTAAAGGTAACCAAGCTATTTCTGAAGCTAGAGCTATTGAAGAAATGGGTTCTGGTTCTACACAATTCGCTGAAGGCGTATTTAGAACAAGATCACCTTTTCTATCTAACTTCTTTACTTCGGATCAAACAGGCTATGCTGTTGGTTTGTTTGGTACTATCGTTAAATTTAAAAATGGTGGCGAAACTTGGGAATACCCAACTTCAAACACTAATCACAGATTAACAGATGTAGAATTTGTTAACGCAAGTACTGGTTATATCGTTGGTGCTCAAGGTATCATGAAAAAATCAACTGATGCGGGTAGTACTTGGTTCAACATCAATACTAACACTTTAAATCAATTCAATGACTTCTATTCTATTGGTCAAAATGATTTATATGCTGTTACTAACAATGGTCTAATCTACGAATCTCATGATGCTGGTGCAACATGGAATACAATGCAACCACAACAACAAAACCTTAATGGTGTTTATTATGGTAGCTTGAATTCAGGTTTCGTAGTTGGAGATGACAGATTAATCCTACGTACTACTGATGGTGGTACAGTATGGGAAGAAGTTGTTCCTCCAATCCCTAATTATGACTTAAATAAAATCTTCTTTACAAGTGTAAGTAAAGGTTTCATCATTGGTGAAAGAGGTACTTTACTTTCTACTACTGATGGTGGTGATTCATGGCATACAGTTGCATCTGGTACAACTGCTAACTTAACTGACATAGTATTCATATCTTCTACAAAAGGTTTTATAACTACTGTATATGGCGATATGTTATCTACTACTGATGGTGGTGCTACTTGGACTTTGATGGAAGATTTAACAAGATTTGGTTTACAAGGAATTCACTTCTCTTCTAATTCAGTTGGATATGCTGTAGGTGACTATGGTACTTTATTGAAAACAGAAGACGGTGGTGCTACTTGGAATGAAACAAATCCTAGCAATGCTGGTCATTATGATGTAGCTAGAATGCACCCAGGTACTAACTTACCAGAAAATGGTGTTGGTCTTGGTGGAGCAATCTATATCTTAGACAATGCTGATGTTAATCAATTGAACAGAACTGACTCAGTTTCTTTCAACCGTGTTAGAATATTAAACAACACTGCTTATACTGGTGCTGCTATCTATTCTGATAACTTTGATTTGAAATTGATCTTCGGTAGATCATTAATCTCTGCTAACACTGCTTTATCTGATGTTGGAGTTGAACAAAATACTATTTCTGGTCCTATCGTATTAGATGGTAATAAAGGTATTTCTTCAAACGAAGCATCTTCTGATTTAGCTAGTGCGGTTATTTATGGTGAAATGCAAGGTCCATTACCAGTAGGTACAGGTCCAGTTGCAGGTAACTCTGTATATGGTAACAATGCTAGATTTATCGTTCGTTTACCTGATGCTCCTAACACTAAAGGTGTTTTGGCTGGTAACTTAGGCTTAGGTCTTGGTGGAACTAATCCACTTAACGGTAACTTCTGGGGTAGAACTCAAGCAAATGTAACTGTAGATGTAATCAATGATTTAGGTTATCCATTAGCGTTGAATGAAACATTCTTCGTTGCTGGTGGTACTACTTCTGCATTACCATTTGTTAGAAACTCTGCTAATCCTTTAGAGCAAGGTCCATTCGAATCTATATTCGATGAATATACTTATACTCCTATAATGTTAGAGAACGCAACAGGTGATGAAAATACTCACGCTGCAACTAGTATTGATGAGAAATTATTAATGTCTGGTAAAATCTATGACTTATATGACAAAGGTACTGATATTAAAACTGCTGATTACTCTAAGAGAATCATGTCTCCAATCGAAGACTTTGCAGTTGGTATCCCTTACTCTACTAGAAGATTTGTAGCTCCGACTCAACCTTCTGATGGAAAATATGTAAGAAGAACAACTAGAGATCCTTATTGTGTTGGATTGTTAGATGATCAAGGCAATTTGAAATTCCCTTATATCACTGCTCTTCAATCTGAATTTATGCCTGATAACAATGGTGATTTCTATCACCCTATCGGATACCCATTATACTTAGAATCACATGCAGATTATGATGGCTTTGCTGAAAGAAGCAACCACATACCTGAAACTACAAATGAAACAGTATTCTTCGTTATAAACGAAACTACTGGTGATTATATCAGAACTAACTTACAACAAGTTTCTGAAACTGCTCCTTATAGAGAAGTCTTCAGATCTAGAGTTGAGTTTGTTCCTGATTCAACAAACAGAAATCCAAATACACTATACAGAAGAACTTCTGAAGGTCTATTTAACTTTGGTGCTGGATTTAGTTTAATGGCTAAATTGGAAGATAATGCTTATAATGAAGTTGGTGCAACTGTACCAGGTAGAAAATATGAAGCTGATTTCAGACAATTAGGTAAAGTTTCTGATTTATACAGTAACAGACCTGCTATTAATGATCCTTCTAATATTACTGAAGATATCGTAACATATTTTGCTGGTGAGAGATATGAAGCTCTTCCTGTTGATACTGGTGACGTAATCAGAGTTATATCTAGACAAGTACTATGGAAAGAAGGTGTTATAGCTGCTTATGACGATGGTCTTGAATTCAAAATAGTTAGAGCTACTCTACCTCCTGAATTTACTGGTAATATCGTTACATTACAAAATGATACTATTATGAAGTTAGTTCCATCGTTAGACCCTGTTAAAAGATCTAACAACCAAATGGATACTATTTACATAACTGATCTTGCTAATAGAATATTCATAACTGAAGATAGAACTTACCCAGGTAACTATGCAAATGCTAGAGATAGTATCTTAGCTATTACTGCAGTTGATTCTAACAACTTCTATGATCCACGTTCTTTAGCTGATCCTGATAACTATACTTCTTTAACTTACACTTGGGATGTAGCTAGAAATTCTGGTTTGGCTAATTGGTTACAAGCAGATACACTTTATGCTAGCAATCCATTAAGTCTTAAAGACAATGCTAAAGGTCATGTTGTATTAAAAGGTCATCCAGTTAATCCGTACGTAGTACCGGGTGGTGAGAAAGTTGCAGTTTCTGCTGCTAATTATCCTCCACATTACAGAACATTAGATTCTATGGTAGCTTCTGGATTATTTACACAAGAACAAATTGACAAGTTTATAGAGACTTATGGTCCTTACTTCAATGCAAGTTCTTATGATGTAGATAGAGCTAGATACTTACAACAAGATACTATCGACGTTGCAGGCGCTAATGGCTGGAAAACTTCATACGAATTTGAAATATTCGTAATTGATCAACCACCAGTATATTTGGATGAGAACTTCACAAGAGAAGAACTATACAGATATGAGTCTGATGGTACTACAGTTAAAGACATTATTGCAATATACGAACCTAGTGTTCTAACTTGTGGTAAAACAAATGAAAGAACTCCTAGATTGAAAGCTAACGTAACTGACAAATTAAGATTCCAAATCGACATCAACACTGATGACGAAATTGAAGATGCTTATGCTGCTTCAGAACACGGATGGGATTTCAGATATGGTAGAACTGCTTATGGTTTCATGAACAAAATAATCTCAGCTGGCGATACAGTTGTTATTGATTCTACTATTATATCTAATGACTTAGGTGGACTTGATACTTTAATCGATCAAGAAAGACCAATTTGGATGGCTGATAAATATATCTATAGATATGATGATGAAGTTACTATAGATGGTTTTGCTGATGACTTTACTACTTCAGGTAAACTGAATATTAGAATTGACAGAGCTGAAGTTGATCAAATACTTGCGCCATTAAATAGACAAAATGAAGAGTATAACACTGATACAGCATTTGTATTTGTTGTAAATGATGGTCATGGTGGAAGATTAGAACAAAAACTTGAAGTTTTTGTAAACTTTGCACCTACTATTACAACTACAACTTTAGACAATGCTATAGAAGGATTTGATTATAATAATCAATTAATTGATTCTTCAAGAGCAATTAAAGTTAAAGACCCTAACTTCCACCAAGAACATACTTACGAGTTGATCTACAGTGGTAGAGGTCCAATAGCTAAAGATCCTTGTTATGCTGAAGCTGGTACTTGGGATGAAGGCGATGTTAATGGATATGGTGCTAATGGCTATACTCCTGAATGGTTGAAAATCAACCCTGAAAGTGGTTTACTATATGGTACTCCAGAAGTAGGCGATGCACTTAAAACTGAACAAGTAATTGTATTAGTAACTGATGAAGATGGTCTTCCTGCACTAGAAACTTATACTTTAGTTGTAGAAGCATCTAATCAAGGTCCTCAATTGGCTCTTGCTCCTGATGTTGACTGTATCGATCCTAACAGTTCTTTGACTACTAACAACTTTATATATGTTGTTGACAAAGACTTTGAAAGAGATGATTCTGTTACTCCTCAAGAAAAAGTAACTCTAGTAGTAGAATTACCTTCTTCAGGTGTTGAATTAGACAAATACATATTAGATGGTGCTACTATTGATAATGATTCAGTTAAAGTTAACTTAATCTTTACAGCAGACATTGCTAATGTACCTGTTGATGCTGATGGTAGAATTACTGTTCAAATCAAAGCTACAGATGCAGAAGGCGAAACTTCTATTATGAGATTTAGATTGAAATTATCTGAAGCAACTAACTTTACAGCTCCTATTACAGTAACTAACTCAATCGGTGCATTCCAAGTTCTAGAATTTGGTGTTGCTGCTTCTAATGTTACTACAGGTGATGGTAGAGATGGTGAAGATGTTGGTAAATTAGATCACAACTATTGTGAATATGAATTACCTCCATACCCACAACAAGACGTATTCGACGCAAGATGGACATTGCCTACAATCAATGGTATCTTGAGAAGTATATATCCTGAAAGTGGTCAAACTGACTTAATCTATGTTGCTCAAATACAAGCTGGTGGTGAAAGTGGTCAAACTGCTATTAACTATCCTGTAACTATATCTTGGGACATTACAACTGTTCCTGATGAGAATGATGCAACTAGAAACCCACAAGGTTCAACTTGGTATTTAAGAGATCCTATCTCTGATGGTTCTTACTTCCATATCAAGATGAGTGATCCTACTGTAAGATCAGTATCACCAACTAATGCTACTTTTGACTTAACTGGTAATATTGCAACATTGACTTTAATCAATGCAACTATCAAAGCATTCGTTATCTATAACGATGTAATGAGTGATGTAGAAGATACACAAATTACTACAACTAACTCTATAACTAGCGTATCACCTAACCCAGTAAATGGCGAAAGTGTTATCAAGTTTAACTTGAACAAAGCATCTAATGTTGAGTTTGAATTAATAGACGAAGTAGGAAAAGTAATTGGCGTATTTGGTCAAGGTTTCTATCCTGAAGGTACTCGTGAAATCAAGTGGAATTCAAGAACTGATTTCGGTTCTGAATTAAGCAGTGGAGCATATAGCATCAGAATGAACGCTGGTGGTAACTCTGACTTCATCAAAGTGATGATTGTTAAATAAGACAAAACTTGCGGTACCCTTGCAAAAGGGTACCACAATTATTAAAAAGAAAAATAATTTATAATATAATAGAGGTTTTATAATGAGACTTACAAAAAGCATAATAGCCGCGATGACAGTTGCTGTAATAGCACTTTCAAGTAGCTTAACGCTAAAGTCTGATGTACCGGGTGAATTCAAATCTCTGCATTTAGTACAAAAGAACTACGAACCAATCGTTGGTGGTACTGTACTTGATGCTGTTGATTTTACTAAACCACCTGCTATTCAAGATGCGGATGACGGATATGCTAAGATTAGCATCGGCTTCCCTTTTGAATATAATGGTGAGGTATATACAGAATTATGGATCTGTGTGAATGGTTTTGTTACATTTGACAGTCCTAACTTTTTGAAACAAGCAAACCCAACTGGTTTGTTTAAAGATTTGCCTTCTACATATCAACAAAACGTTTTAGCTCCTTTTTGGGGTGACCACGTTTACAGAACTGATATAGAAGCGTTACAAATGTACACACGTACTAGAATCCTTTACAAGAGAACTGACTCAACGTTGACTATCGAGTGGAGAGATTTGAATATTATGGACAAAACTAAGCCATCTAGTATTGCTGATTTCCAAGTTATTCTATATAAGTCAGATGATGCTGCTACACCACAGGGTGATATAGAGTTCGCTTATGGTCAAATTGGTGGTAATACTTTAACTACTGAAACTACAGTTATCACTAAAGGTGCTTCTGTTGGTATCAAAGGTGAGTTTGATGACTTTTTGAATGGTTTATGGCCATGTACAGACAACCCGTTGGATAGTACTTACTGTGTAGTACCTCAAGCAACTGACAGTACTAACTTATCAAACGCTTGGCAACCATCTGGTGCTTCTAACTATAGAATTCTTTTTACTGCTCAAAAAACTTTGAACATTGAAGAATTCTGGGGTGATGGAGATGTTGATTTCTCTAAAACTCCTTCTGAAAGACACTTTGGTTTACCGCAAAGTAGATATGTAACATTTAACGATGTTAGATTGATACTTAGATCTATGGCTACTCAAGTTCCTTTGGATAGTGTTAGAAGAAGAGCTGCTTATCACGGTGATGTGAATCACAGTGGTAGATATTACTACAGAACTGTTTCTCCGGGTGTGACTCAAAAAATAGAAGTTACTACTCAAAGTGAGAACTATTTTGATGATTTACCTTCTGAAGTTACTTCATTGAAAAAAGTATTTTATCAAGTAAACGAACACGATGCTGCTTGGATTATGAGCTATTTAGCTGCAAATATCCCATCATTACCTTGGATACATGATATTAAACCTTCTGGTAAAAAAGTTGTAACTGCTGATAATATCGTTTTAGGCGAAAGAGTAGTTCACAATGGTATTACAAGTATTCCAGTTTATATCAATAATAGCCATACTGGTCCTTTATCATTCTCTTTTGATGTTAACGGTACAGTTGAAAATGTTGAATTGAACATAGACAACGAAATTAAATTAGCTCACAACTCATCTAACGGTGTTTACTTTGCTAGTACAGGTGAATTTACTTCAACTGAGCCAGTATTGTATGTTGATATAACTAATTTAAACGGAAACTTACAATTAAACAATATCAGAGTTAATGACAAAATGGTTGGTTCTATAACTGAACAAACTGACGTTGTTAACGCTAGTCTTTCTTTATCTACAAATCCTTATGTAAGTGGTTTCACTACTTACACAGTGGCTGTAGAAAATAGTGGTACTTACTCACTTTCAGTATATGATGCTGTTGGTAATAAAGTTGCTACTGTATTCAATGAAGATTTGAAAGCTGGTGAATCAGTTCAAAGACCTTGGTCAGCGAATGATTTCAATGGTAACGAACTTTACTCAGGTGTTTACTTCTTGAAATTAGAAGGAAACAATGTTAATAAAGTTCAAAAAATTATTATCAATAGATAATAATGATATGTTCTAGAGTATATTTGATTTTAGCTTTGGGGTTGCTTTTTATAGGCAACTCCCTAGCTGAGTCAAAAACTTACAACTTAGAAATATTGGATACAAATCCATTAGATTTGTGTGGTAAGGAATTTCAAAAAGATATTATAATTGCTCCTTATATGGGAGGTATTGTAAAATCTGATTCATTGGTTGGGTTTGAAATAGTAATAGAATTTGACCCAGATGTAGTACAAATGAATCGACAATTATATACTAATACTATATCTCAGTTCTTTAAATATAAAAGCACGACATTTGAAAAAGAGCGTGGTGAAATCATAATGGAAGGTATTGTTGATATTTCAGCATTTCCGAATCCAGTCAATGGTGATATGCCGCTTGTTGCTTTTGCTGGCAAGTTTATAGGTGAATGCGAAGAGGATGCTTACTTCAAAGTTAAATACTTTTATCCTATTGATGGTTTCAAAGGAACTGTAGATACGATAAAAGATGTGACTATAAAAGGTCAGATACTAGATAAACCTGATAGAAAGCTCGGATTCGATATAAGCAAAGATAAAAGAGCAATCAAGGCAGATAGTACTATTGTAATAGATGTTCCGCTGAATCTTGGAATAATTGACTCTATAGACTATTGGCAAACAAGAATAACTATTGAAAATGATAGTTTGATTCTTGAAAAAGTAACTGGTTCTGAATCTGTTTTAGTTAAGAATGTAACACCAGAAGAAGATAACGGTTATTTGATTGACTTAGAAGTTCTAAATAAGGATAATAAAAACTTAACTTTGAGTATAAAGTCAAGTAAGAAAGAATCTTCAAGTGTAAATGTGATAATGGAAACAGTTAAAAGCACAGAGTGTATTTGTGCAACTAACTTTCCAACTAGTTCTTTTGAAATAGAGAATCTTGAAACAAAAGATTCAGTAATAATTGCTTCCGTAGATAATGTTGTTGATTATATTTATAATAATGGTGTTATTATAAGTAATAATAAAGAACTAACGATTGAAGTTTATAATTACACTGGGTATATGATTGATTCCAAAGTATGTGATTTTACTAAAGTATATGATACAAAGCTTCTTAAGCAAGGTATATACTTTATTAAGGTTACCGATGGTAACAGAACAAAAATATTGAAAATAATAAATAATTAATTTTTTATAAATAATTTAAGGTGTCCTAATGTATAGAAATAATACAAAAGTGAAGGGCGTAAACAAACTAACTAGTCTAGCAATAGCAGCCCTGCTGTTTATTGTCGGCTATAGTAGTACGTTTGCACAAACACATCCTCAAATACCAGTCTTATCATTGACTGGTCAAGAAGGTGGATATAATGATTTATGGTTCCAAAATGGAAGAATCATAATGCCAAAGAATACGGAATATGAGCGTGAGTTCGTAGTACCAGTATTCATAGATAACAGATGGGCTGAAAACCCTAACAAATACTCTGTAGATTTACCAGTAAGACCTATTACAAGCTTTCAATTTAAGCTGTTTTATGATTCTGCTTCGGTAACTCCAGTAGGTATCGAGACTACTCACCCTAAGTTTGCTCCAGGTGGCGCAAAACTTAAAGATCCTTTAGCTAAAGGATTCCAAATTGATTGGAGTGAAGGTCCTGACAAATCATACTATACTCACATTAATAACACTCCCACTACTACTAACCGTGGTCGTGCTGTAGTTATTACTGCAAGTAGCAATAAACCATTACCTAACACTAGTTTATCATTCCAAGATTTTGATATTCTACTTTATGTAAAGTTTAAAGCTGTATTAGATGAAGGAGTACCAGCAGGTAATTTAGATTTTACATATTTCCATATCGGACGTGATTCAATCATGTATAATGATATGAATATATTACAAACAGCACCTTTTGTAGATTTTAGAGATTATGATCCACAAGTTGCTCAAGATTTCCCTAATCCACAAAGACCTAATTATCAGTCTAATTTAGGTGCACAGTTTACTGGACTTGCGGGTATGGACAATAGAACTAAAAACCAACCTTTGAATAGAATATTACCAGGTGGTATTTGGTTCCAATATATGACTAAACAACCTAAATTTGGCTTCCAAATTAATAGACAAATCGGTTCTCAACCTCCTATCAAATTAGTTGATGGTCGTGATGATTTGTATGAATTAGTTGATCCAATGACTGTTGATTTGAATCCTAACAGAAACCAAAATCCATTTCCTAATGTTGCTACTAGATCACTAGAAGTATTGAATGTGGAAGCTGGTACTATATTGAAAGATATCGAAGTTGTTTCTGATCAACCTTGGCTAGAGTTTAGAACTTTACCACCTAATAACCCTATTGGGTCATTAACTAATGAAGGTTATATACCTTATATCGATAATGGTATTTTGGGTGAAGCTTCTGAAAGAGACGAATTAAATGACATTCCTAATGATGATGGTGGAATCACTTTACAAATCACTTGTGATCCTTCAAAAATTCAAGCTGGTGATGATGCTACTGATAATCCTGAAATTGAAAAAACAGGTATCTATGTAGGTTACATCACTTTCAAATCTGAATTTGCAGAACTTTCTCCAATCAGAATTAAAGTAACATTTATTTACTTCAGACCACCTTTAGAAGGACAAGACCCTCAAGGTAGAAAACTTAATGGTATTCCTATAACTGTTGAAAACAGAGATGGTGAAGTTGATACTCTAATATTTGGTACTGGTGATAGAGCTACAATTGGTGTTGATCCATTATTTGGTGAAAGAGAATATAATGTTCCATTACTAGAAACAGAACTAGATGCTAGATTCTTCCCTATCGATGCAAGTGGTAAAGAAATACCAGGACTAGCTCCATTCGGTTTAGATGATTTCGCTACAAATGATGAACAAGTTAAAGCTAATTCAAGAGATATTAGAAGTTCTGATGATACTACACGTTCATTACTTTACAAAGTTAAATTTAACCCAGGTAAAGTTAATAAAGATCAAAGATATCCTATTATCATCACTTGGAACAGAAAAGACTTTATCCCTAATTCGTCATTATTCATTAGAGATACTGACAATGGTAAATCTTTTGCTCCTGTTGATATGTGGACTGAAGGTACTCCAGTACCGGGTGAAACTAATGCATATTCAATGAAAATAGATGATCCTAGAATTAGAGAATTTATAATTGAATATACTCCTGCTAAGATAATTGAATATGTTGATGATGAAGGTAACCCAATTATTAATGTTGGATGGAACTTATTATCATTACCAGTACAACCATTGGGTAATAAAAACCCTTGGACTGGTGCTCTTAATAAGCCATACTATTTCTTCTTGAATTCATATCAACAAGAAACTGGTGAAACAGTCAGACCAGGTGTTGGTTACTTCTTAAAGTATAATAGAGAAGCTGAAGTAAATAGAGTATTTAGAGGTAGCAGTATCTTTGAAGTAAGTCCTGATATTAACCCTGTAAGAGTTTATACTGCTGAAGATACTAGAGGTGGATGGAACGCTGTTGGTGCTCCTTCTGTACCTATTAATGTTGAAGCATTAGATTTCAGAGCATTAGGAAACGGTCAAAGACCAGATAAAAACTATATGCTTGAGCATGGTGTTTGGAAATATATGACTAAAGAAGGTTATAAAGAAGTAAATGAATTACGTCCAGGTTTAGGTTATTGGATTAAAGTTGATGAGAATGGTTACTACTATTTCAGCACTGCAAATCCTAAACTATCTGAAGGTGTTTCTTCTTCTTTAGCTTATAGAAACGAATTGAAAGCTATGTCAACTGAAATCGTTGTTTCTGACAACAATCAAAGTGCTAAGTCTCTATTCGTATCTAATAGCGCTAACGTAAACTCTATCGAATTACCACCACTTCCACCATCATTTGATGTAAGATTTGAAGGTAATACTGAATTGACTAATAACAACGAAGCGGTAATCCAATTAACTAACGTAGAATACCCAGTATCAATCTCTGCTAAAGGATTGAACGGTACATTTGAACTATCAGATGCTGCTACTGGTGAAGTATTCGGTACTATCAGCTCTGATAACTACTCTTCAGTAGAAATCAATGCTTCTTCTAATTCAATCAAAATGAATAAAGTTGAAGTTGCTGAAGTAGCTACGTTAAATTCTGTTTACCCTAACCCAGTACTTAACAATGCAACTATTAATTTCAACTTACCAGAATCTGGTAATGTTAATGTTACATTGATTGACGCTGTCGGTAACACTGTTGCAACTGTTTTCAATGGTCACTTAGAAGCAAATAATAACCAAGTTCCTTTCCAAGCGAACGGTATTTCTTCTGGTAACTATTTCGTGAAAATAGAAGGTAATTCATTCAACAAAGTTATGAGACTACAAATAGTTAAGTAACTTTAAGTTAAATTGAATTAGAATATAATAGGGATAGATACAGTTATGTACTATCCCTATTTTTTTTTAAAAAGAGGTAATTATGAAAAAAATAATACTAATTCTGATTTTGTTTTCCACTACAAGTGTATTAGCTGTAGATTTCACACAGTTTACTCTTAATGTAAACTATGATGGAACTGCAACATTGTTAAGAGCTGGGTACTCAGATTCAACTACTGTATATTATGATGATAAATATGAGAAAGATTTACCCTCTTTCCCTCCTTTTGAAGGGATTATGCCGGGGTTTAGGATAATTAGACAATATGATGGTTTGCCAGATGAACTAATATTTACTGATGTTGACTATCGAGAGCGTCCAACTAGTAACTTAGATACTGTAGAATATCAGTTAGATATTCTCGGTAATAGAGAGGAAGGGAAAGACTTCTACTTTTTCGTCCCTAAGGGTACAAAATCTAAAGAAGTAGTTGAGGTTAGGATAGTTGATGCTATAGATGGTACGTTAGTTGATTCTAATATAGTGAATGGCCAAACGTTTTATGTTAAAAATAGATTTATTCAAAATTTCAAAGTAAGAGTTGTTTATCTTCAATCGCCTACTAGCGTAGTCAAACAAATTGAAGATAATTCAATATATTACTCAAATGGAAAAATAAACCTTACCAATAGATTATACCAAAAGTATGAATTATACGACTTAACAGGTAACTTAATTAGAGAAAACGGGTACATAGGAAGTACAATTGATATACAAAATGTGCAAAGTGGTGTATATTTTGCTTATATTTATGAGAGTGATTTAGTGATTAGAATGCTAAAGATTATTAAATTGTAACATTAAATGTGATTAATTGTAGAAATAACTGTTATTACATTAACAAGAATATACTACTAGGTAAAAGAAATAGAAACGAATAAAAACATAAATCCAGAAAACAATTCATCTGAGCAAAGAACAGAACGTTCCGAACCTAAGGCAGAACGTCCAGAAAGAAAAGTTGAACGTCCTGATCCGATAGATGAGTTGAGTATTAGGGATGGTGGCTCTAGGATGAGTCGTCCTAAACCAGAGTTAAACACTCCTGCCGATGGTGAAGTTAAACCTGAGAGAAGACAGAATAGACCTAAGAGAAAACATCCGAGACAGGATAGGACTCCTAAGGATGATAGAACTCCTTCTGTTGAAAGTTCAGAGAGTAGTAGTGAAGTTAAACCTGAAAGAAGACAGAGTAATAGACCCAAAAGAAAACCTGAACGTAGAGATACGCCAGAGAAAACAGAAGCAAAAACTGATGTTAGACCTGAAAGAAAAAAGGGTAAACCTAAGTATTCTAATAAACCGTTGATTTCAGTTGTTATACCGACTTACAATGAAGAAGAATCACTAACGGAACTTAGTAATACATTAGAAAAAGTACTTTCTAAAGAAACTAAGAATAATTATGAAGTTCTCTTTATAGACGATGGCTCTTCAGATAGTACTTTCTCAGTAATGAAAGAGATTAATAAGAAGAATCCTAAATTCAAAGCTATTCGATTCAGAAGGAATTATGGTAAATCTGCTGCATTATCAGTTGGATTCAAAGCAGCGAAAGGTGCTGTTATCATAACTATGGATGCTGATTTGCAAGATGACCCGATGGAAATACCAAATCTAATGTCAAAAATTAGAGACGGTTTTGATGTGGTTTCAGGCTGGAAGAAGAAAAGAAATGACCCAATTAATAAGACATTGCCTTCTAAGTTCTTCAACTTTGTAACAGCAAAGGTAAGTGGATTAAAGTTGCACGATTTTAATTGCGGGTTAAAAGCATATAGATCGGAAGCTGCCAAATCATTGGATATTTATGGTGAAATGCATCGTTACCTTCCTGTATTAGCTCATTGGAATGGTTTTAGAATTACTGAAATACCAGTAAAACACCATCCAAGAAAGCATGGAAAGACCAAGTTTGGTGCTTCTAGATACATAAAAGGGTTCTTAGATTTAATAACGCTATTATTTACGTCAAGATATCTGAAAAGACCACTACACTTCTTTGGAACTGTAGGTGCATTAATGGGGCTTGTTGGTTTCGGAATAGATGCATGGTTAACTGTAGAATGGATAATGGGAGATACCTTCCTTAGTAATCGTCCTGCTGCGTTACTAGGTATAGCGTTAATTATAGTAGGTGTTCAATTAGTTTCGCTCGGATTATTAGGCGAAATGATAGTTAAAAACTTTAAAAGAGATGAAGAATATCAAATCAGAGAAAATTTATAATAGCTTAGTAGTCCTAGTATTACTTATAGTAGTATTGCTTATGCCGATGCAAACTAAAGCAGATGTTTATGACTATGAGTATAGTTTGGGTGTGGCGTTTACTACTTCTAAGATAATGGGTGATAATCCAGCTATAGAAACAATGAGAATTCTAAACGGCTCTATACCGGGTGGTAGTTTTAATGGTGCTATGCCGGGAGTAGAAGTATTAGGACAGTACAGATTAGATAAAATCGGTGATTGGAAATTAGTAGGTGGAGTTAATTATACATCCTATAGCGCTAGAGAAAGGCAACCAGCTGATATAAGTGATATTAGGTTTGAACATAACGTAAATATCATATCTCCTCTTGTTGGAATTAATTATACAATATTTAGATTCCCAACTGCAATGTCATCTTTTTATGCAGGTTTGCAACTCAAATACAATTATATATTTGGTTCAGAATTTCTCGTATCTGAAACGCTGAGGTCCACTGGTGAAATTGTACCTCGAAAACCAATAGATATTGGTAAAGACAATACTGGTAGAGCTGGGGGATTGTTTAAATTAGGTATAGAAGGTGAAATACACGAAAACTATATGATAAATGTTAGTTGGGGAATAGATGTACTTAATCCAGTTGGAAGAGATAATGTACGTGGTAATTTGCTCACTCCTTTTTCACAAAGTGACTTTATAGGAAATGTAGATTGGGAATTGGAAGAAGAATTGACATACAATTTCTATTTTTCATTGATGATTCAGTATAGATTTGATTAAATGACAGAAAAACTAATTTTTCATAGTGACTGCAAGCATTTCTTGGGTCACATACCTTGCAAGCCGAATAAACAACATGGCGTAGTTTGTAATAATTGCGATTATTACGAAAAAAAGACGGGAAAAGTACTAGTAGTAAAACTAGGTGCTATTGGCGATGTAATTCGTACAACTCCTCTTCTGCATAAATTATGGGTTGAACACAGCGATAAGGAAATATGGTGGGTAACAGAGTTCCCAGATATAGTGCCAAGAACTGTAGATAGAATATTAAAGCTAGATCATAAATCTATAATCCAATTGCAGAATACCGAGTTTGATGTTGTAATTAACTTAGATAAGGATTACGAAGCTTGTGCTTTGACTAAAGCAATAACAGCGAAAGAGAAAATCGGTTATACTCTAGTAGATGGAAAACCTGCTCCTATAGATGACAGAGCAGTTCCGAAATATTTGACAGGCTTATTCGATGAAGTGAGTAAAGCGAATACAAAATCGTACCCAGAAGAGATATTCGAGATATGCGGTTGGAAATTCGAAAAAGAAGAATACTTAATAGATGTAGTCGATCACTATTGGCGAATAGCTAATGATGGCAAGAAGATAATAGGCCTTAATACTGGCTGCGGAGATAGATGGACTAGCCGTCTGATACCTGATAGTACATGGATAGAGCTTATTAAGAAATTACAGAAGAAGGGGTATTACCCACTTTTATTAGGTGGCTCACAGGAAAATCATAGGAATGAGTACTTAGCAGACGCAACCAAAGCTGCATACTTAGGTCATTTTTCGCTCGAAAAGTTCATCTCATTGATTAATAAGTGCGATTTGGTAGTAAGTGTTGTCACTATGGCATCGCACCTCGCTATCGGGCTTAAAAAGCCAATAATACTAGTAAACAATATATTTAACTCTAATGAGTTTGAACTATATGGAAGAGGCGAAATAGTAGAACCAACAAAAGCGTGTCATTGCTATTTCAGCCCCAAATGTAAGAATGACGAATATAGCTGCATTGAGCATATATCTGCCGATGCACTATACGAAGCAATAAAAAGAAATTTACCAGCATAGGTATAAGAATATGGATGCAAAGAATTTTAATATATTAAAGCATTTTATGATAGAGATTAAAATGCCAGCGGACCCACCAACTGAGTTCTACACTCTAGTAGCTGCTCAGAGGGATTTCGTAGTGGATATGATGGATAAAGGCGTAATACTTAGCTATGGGTTGTCAGACGACCGCACTTGCTTATGGGTAGTGGCTGTAGCTGGTAGCAAAGAAGAAGTAAGAGCGATTACTGAGCAATTCCCTATGTTCAAATATATGACTTTCAGACTAGAAGGTATGATGTTCTACAATAACTCTAAGCACAAGTTGCCTGAGCTATCGCTAAATTGAGCTACATAAATTAGAAATTATAACAACCCTAAGCATTAATCTATTATTGATTAGTGCTTGTTTTATTTAGAAACGCAATGAAAAAACAATTCAAACAGAATATAATACTTAATATCGAATCAATAGGTTTTGAAGGTAAAGCAATAGCTCGCCTAAATGATAAAGTACACTTCATAAAGAAAGTAGTCCCCGGCGATGTGGTAGAGGCATACGTCCGCAAAAAGCGTAAGAGCTACAATGAAGCTGGATTCGTAAAGCTGATAGAACCCGGACACGAGCGAATAGACCCGCGCTGCGAATACTTCGATGATTGCGGTGGTTGCAGCTGGCAAAATATGGACTACACTAATCAGCTAAAATGGAAAAAGCAACACGTAATAGATGCTTTCCAGAGAATTGGTAAAATAGAAACGACTATACTTGATGTTGTGCCTTGTCCCAATGAGTTCAACTATCGTAATAAGATGGATTTCACATTCAGTGCTAAGCGCTGGGTGTCAAGAAAAGAAATGGTAGAAGATAAAGAAATTGAAGATAAGGATTTCGCTCTTGGACTGCATACTCCCGGTGCTTTTGAAAAGGTATTGGACATAAAAGAATGTCACATACAACCTAAAAATGGTAACCAAATACTAGATATAGTACGTACTTTTGCTTTAGAAAATGAGATTTCTGCATTCGACAAGAGAGAGAAAACTGGCTATTTGAGAGAGCTGATTATCAGGCATAGCGGCTCGAATGATGATATAATAATAGTGCTAACTACGAACGCAACTGACGAAGAACATGATGCGAAAGTAGATGAATTAGCTAATCTATTAGCTGAAAAAGTAGATGCTAATATTAACTTCATTCACGCTATTAACTCTGGGCCATCGCCTGTGAATATTGAATCAAAAAGATTAATCATTGGCAAAGAATACCTGATGGATAATATACTTGGAGTTGACTTCAAGGTTTCCCCATTCTCTTTCTTCCAAACTAATAGATTACAGCTCAATAATTTCATACAGAAAATAATAGATGCTGTTGATTTGGATGAGAATATGGTAGCATGGGATTTATACTGCGGTACTGGTTCTATAGCCCTACCAGCGGCTAAACGAGTAAAGGAAATGCATGGAGTAGAGTTAGTAGAATCATCTATCTCTGATGCGAAAGTGAATGCGGAAATGAACAATATAAGCAACACAACATTCCAAGTTGCAGATTTGCACGCAAAAGATACTCCCGAATTATTGGATAGATTACCGAAACCAGATATTATATTCGTAGATCCGCCACGTGCTGGTATGCACACTAATTTGGTGGAACATTTGCTTACTGTCAACGCGCCGAAAATAGTATATGTTAGCTGTAACCCATCTACTCAAGCTAGGGATTGTCAGCTGCTCGGTGAAAAATACAAAGTCGTAAGCATACTTCCAGTTGATATGTTTCCGCAGACATATCATATAGAATCTATTGCAGTATTAGAAAGAATTTAGTAACTTTATAATTGTTAAAGTGTTATTAGTATGAACAAAGACGAAATACAGTACAACGTAAATGAGATATTTTACTCAATACAAGGTGAGGGCAGCCGCAGCGGTAAGCCCTGCGTATTTGTTCGTATGCAAGGTTGTTTGCTACGTTGCAGTTGGTGCGATACGCCGTATGCACTAGAGCGAAACCAGACTGAAAAGCTAATGAGTATAGACGAAATACTCGCAGAAGTAGAAAGCCACAATTGTAAGTTTCTAATGCTAACTGGTGGGGAACCGCTAGAACAAAAGGAAATAGGTGCACTAGTCGAAGTAGCTCTCAGCCGTGGACTAGACGTAGTAATAGAGACTAATGGGCAACAAGACATAGGGAAAGTACCGAAAGAAGCTGTGAAAATATTCGACCTAAAGTGCCCCGGTTCGGCTATGCACAAGAAGAATGACTATAATAATATAGCCAAGCTAGATGAAAAAGACGAAGTTAAGTTCGTAATCAAAGATAGAGCCGACTACGATTGGGCAGTAGATAAATGTCGTGAATATTATCTATTCAACAGAGTAAGAGAAGTTTTATTCTCTCCTGTTTTCGGTGAGATAGAGCCGATAGAAATAGCGAATTGGATATTAGAAGATCATCTGCCAGTAAGAATGCAAATGCAGATGCACAAATTTATATGGGAACCAAATACACGAGGAGTGTAATGAAAGCTACGATATACCTATTAGCATTTATAACGGCACTCTCTGCTGTTTTTCCCCAAGTTCCAACAATCCATTCAATCAAATCAACCAAAGGCAATATAGAGCTAACTGTGACCAATAACGGCATAGTTGGTCACGACCTAGTAACTAAGAAATCAGGTTTCATCTGGCCTCGTGGCTCTAACGCACAGTACTTATATGGTGGTGGGTTTATATTACTTCGTGAGCAAATGGCAGCTGGAGAAACATCTCATTTACCGGAATACTCTTACAATTTTATGTATGCAGTTAGTTGGTTTGTTCCGGGCTCAATATCAGACGGTATTTTATTAGATTCTAGTATGGCAAGTAAATACAGAGTATATAGCTCTACTAATTATGATAAGTATTCTGGTGTAGAACAGTCGGGCGGCACTGGCCCCAAATGGCCTATATGGACTGACGAGGGTTACCTTGGCTCTTTCTATGGCGATTATAAAGTTGACGAATCAGATAGAACTAGTACACTTAGCAAACCATTATTCAAGTCTGATGAAGATATAGTAGCAATTTACAAAGATACAGATACGAATGTCAATCCAATTTCGGTAATATATAATAATATAATACGAGAGGCAGGTATTGAGGCAGAAACAAGAGTATATAGTTATGATAATGAAGAACAAAAGAATGTAGTTTTTATCAATTGGGTGATTACAAATAATACAGCAAATGATATCAAAAGTCTATCGTTTGCACCTGTTTTCGATATAGATATTACTAAGTATACTAATGCCTTCACAGGTATTGATAATGATATAATTCTGTTTCCTGAAGATAGTTCTTATGTCTCCTTCGCAACAGAGATGGAAGAATATGAAGAGGGTGAAGAATTTGGATACATTAGTTTCAAATGGTTACAAACACCTCTTGCTCAAGGGATTCTGATAGACTATAATAATGAATTTAGTCGTGAGTTAAAAGTTCTTGGATATAGACAATTGCCAAACGCATATGATTATCTAGAATATTGGAGTTCATTTATTTCATGGAGCGAGAATTTAATAAAAAAAACAGATCAAAGATTCTTTATGCCTACAATACCATTTGTATTGCCGGCTAATCAATCAGCTAGTTTTGTTATTCAGATAAATATGACTTCTCCGAATGGTGGTTATCCGAACATGGACGAAGGCACAAGAAAGAAAATAGAAGCTGAATTATTGGCAAACGAAGTTTTCTTCAAAGAGCGATTAACAAGTGTAGAAACAGCCGAAGAGAAAAGTCCAATAGTCTTATACCCCAACCCCACAAAAGATGGAAAAATCAGCTTAGAGTTAGATGCCGCAATAGGTGAGCAAATGTCTATAGAATTAATTGACCTATCTGGTAATGCGCTATCTACCTTATATCAGGGACTACACAATAAGCAAAAATACGAGTTAAATCTCGGCAAAAAAGCTGCCGGTACTTACCTAATTCGTATCACTTTGGGTGATAAGAGCTATTCGAAGAAATTCGTAGTTGTCGAGTAATTAAAAGCTAAAAAATTCCCCTCTTTAAGTGTAGCGAAAAAGGGCTTTTCAAGCCAAAGGCATGAGTGGTAGATGCACGCAGTGTGTCTGACTGGGTGTTCATTAATATTAATTATTCCATTGGCAAAAGCAAACGGTAAAACTCTGTGGTCTTTGTGTTAAAACAAACATAATGAGTGCGTAGTAAAAAATATAGATGTTATAATTTTAAGAATAAATCCAACTACCCCCTTTGACCATACCTTCGGCTTGTTTGGCAGATGAGCCTTCAAACTTATCGTCACTCAGAACGAAATGAAATGGAGTGAAGAGTCTAGGCAGAAAAAACTAATTGCAATACTTTTTGGTAAACCGACAATCTGTGTTAAATTATGTAAATCTTGATTCAGAGAAAATACTAATAATTAATTCTAACGATAAAAGAATAGTCTCATACTCATTCAACTCCTAACGGAGTTGTATTAGATCCTCAATTAACTCTATGCTACTAATATTGAACTCCTAACGGAGTTTAAATACCCTTCAAGTCCGTATGGAGCATAAACTCTACAGCTTCTTCAAATCACGGTGTGTGTATTCGCTTACCGTATCGCCAGTGTTGAGCGTACTAATTGGCTCGAATAATAAGACGTGAGCTTCTTCGGCGGCTATTGGACTATGAGTAATTCCTTTTGGGATTACTATGAACTCGCCCTCTCCAACCGTTTTTGTATAATCTGAAAACTCAATCTGTATTGCCCCATTAATGACTAAGAACATCTCGTCCTCATCGTCGTGCTTGTGCATTGGGAATTGACCCTTAAACTTCGCCGCCTTAACGTGTTGACCGTTGAGTTCGCCGACTATATGAGGTTGCCAGTACTCATTAATTTGATTGAATATTTCGTTTAGTTTTTTTACTTCTAGCATAGTATTACCCGATTTATTGTACCCAATTGTGATAAACCCAAGTTACCCAATAGTCATAGTTGTAATATGGTTCATATTCGAATAATTTTGGGTCAGTTATCTGTTGGAAAGTACCCTCATAGTAATTCCATATATAAAGCCGTTTAGCAGTGAAGCTCTCTGCCCTATTATAAAAGAAATTCTTGTCTATGCCCTTTGCTTCTATGTCTAGATCATAGCCCTGATAAAGCAATGCGCCATCCCAATATATCTGGTAATGCTTGCCACTAACTGGGTGGACAATGCCTCTGCCAACCGCAAATTTAGCATCAGTTGTTCGGGCTAACTCACCGCCTCTATAGAATGATTTACCATATTGCATCTGATTATTAATTGACCACGGTGCATCAAATTGTGATATCCGTTTGTGGCGGAAAGGTGCGACCACCAATACCATATCGTTAGAATCTAAATCGGCAACTTGTTCAGTGGGGAATTTCTCAATTACGTCTTTTTGCATTTTTTCTGCCTCCACCCAATCTAATTTATTCACGAGTAATGCTGCAAATGAAAGTGCGAATAAAGCAATTGCAATCCCTTTTTTATTGGCTTTGCTAATATTATTTAATTCGCTAATTCGCTGGGCTATTATTACTATAATTAAAGGTAAATAGAAAGATGCTACGAACATAGTACGACTCCTAGAACCCAAGCCCCACATAGTATAGCCGGCGGCTGAATACAAGAAAAATCCTGCGAAGATACCCGAAGTTAATAGTAGAATAATTGCAAATCTTTTGGTGCGGAATAGTGGTATTAAGCCACCTGCATTTTTCTTCAGCTTTATTACAAAATAGATAATAGTCGGTACAAATATCGCTAAAGCCAATAGTTCAAACACCCCGAAACTAGCTATTAGCAAATAAGGGAAAGAGAATATATTGACAACCAGTGTTTGTAAGAAATAAGGGTTAATCACTTTATTAATAACTGCGTCGAAAATAGTCGGAGCTAATCGGTTCCAAACTACGGTCAAAGATACTATCACGGAGAGAATTGAGCTATGCTTTACGAGTACTTTTTTGTCAATAACTTTTTCCTTGATAAACAGCCAAGCTATTGCTATGAAGATGAAATACTGGAAGAAAAAGCTTTCATAAGTTAACACCGAAAGTAGGTAGAATATTCCTACTTTCAGATAGTTGTGTTTACCGATTCGCAATCCCCGAAAAAGGTAGTATAATGACAACGAAAAGAATACAAACGAGATAAGATTAACAGAGCTAGAAAACCAAGCCGTAACCCCCAAAGTCCAGGGAGAGACAATCCAAATAAGAGTCGTAATAGCAGCAACTAGACTCGCTTTTTTGATAGAGAGGAATGCTAAAAACTCACGAGCAAATAGGTAGTAGGCGTACAAAGCCGTGACAATCCAGCTGAGCATAAATGTATGTACTAATGCGATATTATGACCACAAATAGAGTTAACAAGATAGAACATTACACCCGACATAGGTCTATTGGCATATACAGTCATAAAGTGGGTCAACCTTTCGAGCGAGAAAGGTGCAGAAATATCAGTATGCTCGGCGAAATAGCTAATAAGAAAAACCCAATCATCAGAATACATTCCAGCGAAAAATGGCTGCCAGATGTATAAAAAAACGAAAAAGACAATGACTATTGAAAATGGATGTTTTTCTATATATGATTTAATATTCAAAATAAGTAGATTTTAGGATGTTGATATCAAAAAAAGCAATTTAACCAATAGTTAGCAATTACGAGCAAAAGGATAGATTTGTAAATTATACGATAGTTGTGTAACTTTCTTTATGATGGTGTGTTATTTGTGTATTATGTCTTTTGAAATACAATGAAAAGAGGTGGGAGATATTTAAAAAAAATCTATCATTTCTGTGCAACCATTTTACGAGTTAATTGTATATCAAAAAAAGGTATAAACAACAATCTGAGGAAACTATGAAAAAAGCAATCTACATAATACTAACTTTCGTGATACTAGCGAGTACAGCCACAGCCGAGAAGTGGGAGTTAATCGATAATAAAACAACTATTCCTCGACCAAATAATAAATCTAGTGAATTTATACTATTTAACACGACTGTTTTAAATAACACAATTTACTCCATATTTAGAGGTGGGCAATATTCTATAATAAAATCCAAAGATTATGGAATGAATTGGGATTCTTGTGTCTATGCACCAATAAATAATATCGGTGCTACAACGAATTTTTACAAGCTTTTAAATCATAATAATAATTTATTTGCTCCTGCTGATAATGGGCGATTATATCACTCATTCGATGGAGGTGAGACTTGGGATTTTACTTTTTTCGGAGAAAAAGACAATCACGCAATCCATCATATAAAATTTGTAAACGAGAAAATTGGTTTTCTAGGACATATTTATGATCATATACTTACTAAAACCACAGACGGCGGGAAAACTTGGAATCCATTACCAATTGCTAATGATGTGTTTCCTCCTGGGTTTTCATTTTTAAACTTTGTTCCAATGGATGAGAATAATATAGTAATAATTACAAGTTTGCAAGGCATTTTTAGATTCTTTAGAACACAGAATGGAGGAGGTAATTGGGAGGAATTTGAATCTGAATTATTCGAAAAATCAGAATTTGTAAATCAACAATATGAGAATATGATTTACCAAGCCCCTTATGCTTTTACTGATAATAGTTACAAAGCAGACAAAGATGGGCATACAAGAATAATGAGAACAATAGACTTTGAAAAATGGGAGTCTGTATTTATATCTGATACTATAAGTGGTGGTAAATGGATCAAATCATTTCAGATTTATGAAAATATAATTTTTGGATATGGTAAACAGATTTTCATTTATTCGCTTGACGGTGGGAATACTTGGATAGATTTGTATGATGAAGAAGATGAATTCTATAATAGTAGTAATTCGGACGGTTTTGCATATATAGACAATTATGGATATGGGCAAGCTAATGTAAAATATACAGATTCAGAAGGAAATATACAGAATACTAAAAAAATATTTCGAATTAAACTGGATATAGAATCATCCGTTGAATCTGTAATCTCAAACCTCAGCATCTACCCCAACCCAGCGAAAGAAGAGATAAATATCAGCTATGACAAACTAATTAATTCCATTGAAATACTAGATCTAAACGGTAAGAGAGTATTATCAAATCAGTATATTGCACCACGAATGGAACAGAGTTTAAACATCGATTATTTATACACAGGGACATACTTTATCAGGATTAATGATAAAATTTATAAGCGATTTGTTAAAGAGTAAATTCAAAGGTAACATAGAATGAAAAAAATAATACTAGTACTAACTCTACTAACTTTCTTAGGATGCGATGAAAACACTCCTACTAAAAACGAAGTCAAGGAAAACCTAGATAAAAAATACACATTAGAAGAACTAGAAAGTGACCCAAACTGGGTGGAGATAACCGATATTGATACATTGGAGATACCTTGTATCTGGTATGATTTGTATAAAATGGGTAAAGTAATTAGGACTGATGCTGAATATAAAAATTTGTATGATGAGTCAAAAGCTTTAATGGAACATTCGGAATGGGCGTGCAAAAACGATACTAATTATATTGATGTGGATTTTTCCAATAGAGATTTAATATTATTTGAGTTCGGTCCAATTGGAGGTAGCCCATTGTTCAAAAGGAGAATATTTAAAAATTCGAAATTAAATCAATGTATATATGTGCTTGAAATAACCATTAGAGGTGGATCCAAAGTAGGTTTTAATTTTACAGAAGCATTCTCTATACCTAAAATATCAAGTGATATGGAAATGATATTTGATACATTAAGATATTATGATTGGAGTTATGATGAATAAAATATTACTACTACTTGCTCTATTAGCCTTCATAGGATGCAGCGATGATAATGCACCTACTAAAAACGAAGTCAAGGAAAACCTTGATAAAAAATACACATTAGAGGAACTCGAAAGTGACCCCAATTGGGTGGAAATGACCGATATAGATACATTAGAGATACCTTGTATCTGGTATGATTTGTATGAAAGAGGTAAACTGATAAAACAGGAAAATGAATTTAAGCAATTGTATGAAGAATCTAAAGTTTTAATTGAAAATTCGGGATTACCATGCAATAATGATACTAATTATATTGATGTGGATTTTTCTAAGAGGGATTTAATACTCTTTGAGGTAAGGACAAATGGTGGAAGTCCTTGGTTCATTAGGAAAATATTTAAAAATTCGAAATTAAATCAATGTAGGTATGTACTTGATATAACCATAAGAGACGTAACAAAAGAAGGCGCTGGTTATACCGAGGCAATCTCAATACCTAAAATTTCTAAGGACACTGAGATGATATTTGATACATTAAGATATTATGAATGGAGTTGGGATGAATAAAATATTACTACTACTAGCTCTGTTAGCTATTTTGGGGTGCAGCGATGATAATTCAACACAACCAGGAATTAAAAATTCTAATGGGTCATATTTTCCTTTACATGTAGGAAATGAGTGGCAATATGAATCTGTTAGACAAGACACGTCCTATCTTTATTTAAAAATCATAGGAAAAAAGGTAATATCTAAAAGAGAATACTTCGTTCTTGTTGATAATATTTTTGAATTAGACACAAATTATATCCGAACCAATGACGGTATTTATTATTATACTTATAAGGACAATGAAGATTTACTTTTTAGAGTATTTAAGGATATTACTATAGATAATGATACATACAATTCGTTAAGATTAAAGACTATAATGGAAAAAAATAGTTCTACAGTAATTAGGACTAAAGTTGGTGACTTTAATGATTACGCTTCTATAGAAGAAGGTGAGATAGAGAGGGATGCAGGGATTATGTTTTATTATGCAAAAGATATAGGATTAGTTAGTAGTTTTTGGCAAATAGATAAAATAGATTTAATTTACTCTAAAATAAATGGAGTCGAAACAGGAGAGAAAATAGAATGAAAAAAATAATTGTATTTATTATAGGACTAGTATTCATATTAATTTCATGTAGCGATAAATCTACAACAAATTTTGAAGACCAAACTAATGCAACAGTTCTTGGAAAAGGAATGGATTGTGGTTTATTATTAATAGAACTTGATAATACGGTCACGGGACTGCCTGAAAATGCATTTGGGAAAATTTATTATGCGAATAATTTACCCGACAATTTAAAAACTAAAGGGATGCGAATTTATGTAGAATTTAGAGAACCCAAAAATGATGAACTTATAGTATGCCACGACATGGGACCTGCTTATTCTCATATTTTCATTACAAATATTGAATGAATAGCTAGAACTTAACGTTAGGTAATTAATTATGCATAGAGAAATGGATGGACTAGAGATTTACATATCACAGGGGGAGCATTAATAATCCATAAAGATAAACTAATTATGACTGAGTAAGAAACTCACTTCCCTCTAGTTCGGAATATAATATCCCAAAGCGGTGAGCTAACTCCGTAGCCCTCGTGTGGCTCTACGTAGTGGTGCTTCATGTGGTGCAGTTTTATCTTTTTGAATAAATCGCTTTTGAAAGAGAAATGGTGCATAGCGTAATGCCCAATATCATAGACCAAATAACCAAATAAGAATCCTGCAAAATATGGAAATAAGCTCGGCATCGGTATAAATAAATAGAAGAAAAGTAAAAATATACTAGCAAATATAAGACTCAAACCCGGTGGTAATACTAGTCGATTTGCATCTTGCGGATAGTCGTGGTGTACTCCGTGCATAAGCCAATGGAATCGTTTACCCCAATCCGTTTTCGGCTCATAGTGGAAGACGAATCGGTGCATAAAATACTCAGCAAATGTCCACACGAATAGTCCTAATAGAAACATAAGCAATGAAGCAATTACGCTCATATCACCGCTGAATCCCAAATACAATAGATAGGCTATAATAGGCAGATAAACGATGACTGGCAAAGTCCAATGAGTCTTGGATAATGCTTCTATTATGTTCCATTTGAACATACGTACAGATTCGTTCTTATTCGATATGAAGTGCTTTTCTTTCATAGCCTGTTTGAGTAGTAATATTAGTTACTAATTCAATTACGAATATAGGGTTATTTTATTAGTTCTTTGATTATCTTTACAGAATCTATGCCTTCTGCTTCAGCGTTGAAGTTAGTCACTATTCTGTGTTGAAGTACAGAAACTGCTACTTCTTTCACGTCAGCAATTTCTGGTGAAGAGTTACCTTTTATACCAGCTCTTGATTTGGCACCAAGCACTAGGTATTGGCTCGCTCTAGGGCCAGCACCATAGCTAATGTATTTCTTCACTAGTTCTGAATCAGTGTAATCGGGGCGAGTACTACGCACTAGATTTACCGCATATTCTACCACATTATCAGCCACAGGAATACGGCGGATTAGGTTTTGGAATTCGATAATCTTGTCTGCACCAATTACTCGGTTGATAGTAGTTTTTGTCTCTACTGTAGTCGATTTTACTATCTCTACTTCTTCTTTTAGAGAAGGATAGTCTAGCATTATGTTGAACATAAATCTGTCTAACTGTGCTTCTGGTAATGGGTAAGTACCCTCTTGCTCAATTGGGTTTTGCGTAGCTAATACGAAAAACGGCTCTTGCAAGCTCAGAGTTTTACCGGCAGCAGTCACCTCGTGCTCTTGCATCGCCTCTAGTAAAGCTGCTTGAGTTTTAGGAGGAGTTCTGTTTATCTCATCGGCAAGTACTATATTCGAGAATATTGGACCTTGTACGAATCTGAAAGTCTTTTTACCTGTAGATAGATCGTCCTCTATCACCTCTGTCCCAGTAATATCACCGGGCATTAGATCTGGTGTAAATTGGATACGTGAGAAATCTAATTGCAATGATTCGGCTAACGTACGAATAAGCAATGTTTTCGCTAATCCGGGTACTCCTACTAGTAGGCAATTACCCTTAGCAAACAGTGATATTAGTAGCTCTTCGACTACTTTATCTTGACCTATTATTACTTTCGCAACTTCACTTTTAACTTTATTTATCGATTCGGAAAGCTCTTTTAGTAGCTCGATATCATTTGCCATATTCTTTTATCTGATTATCATATTAAAATACATATTACGAATGGTATTAGTTATTGTTTTCGTAACGTCCTAAAATCTTGCCTTCTTTGTCCAATATATCGTATCTATCGAAGTAGCCATCAAACTGCTCTACTAGCTTTTTTTCGTTCCCAGCTATTGCTATTGATAGACCTTCTGGCTTGAATAAGTCAATCTGTGTGCTGAAAAGTTCGTCGCTTCTTATATTCTTTATTTTTCTGTAAAATCCGTTATAATAGTCATCATCTAGGTCATTGAGAGCGATTGTTGTTAGCATTTTCGAGATTTGCTTGTGGCTCTCTGCACTACGTAGGAAGCTACCAAGATAGTAGTTCTTTGCTCTTTGTAGCTCGTCATCTTCTAGCATTTCATTTGCTATTTTTGACATTTCTTCAAGTATATCCGAGACTACTTCTCTAGTTTTATCCAGATTAACAGACGTAGATACACCCAGTAGTCCTGTATGAACAGCCGAGCTAATAGAAGAATGAACTCCGTAAGTCAATCCTTTTTGTTCTCTTATCAAGTGGTTCAACCTAGATAGGAAATACCCACCAAAGATAACATTGACAAGACTAAGACCAGCATAATTCTCGTGCTTTATGTTAATTGTTGGCTTACCAACACTAATAACAGATTGCGAACTAGAATTGAAATTCACAATTACTAGTTTGTTTTGCTCACGAACGAGTATATTATCTACTTCCTCATTATATACATCATCAGCCATTTGGTTAACTAATTGGTTAGCATATTTTAGAGCAGTTTCTTCGCGCATATTACCCGTAGCAACTATAGAAACTCTTGCACCAGAAATATACGATTCCCAGCAGTTTTTGATATTCTTACGTGTGAATTCCTCTATCTCATCGCTGAAGCCATATTCTGGGTTACCGTACGGATGCTCACGGAAAAGCGAAGCCATCATAGTGGTAGTGCTGAGGTAGTTAGAGTCCGCCTCTTCTTGCTCTTTAGCTGATTTGAATTTACGTATAGTTTTTTCTATTTCTTGATCGTCGAATTTTGGATTGAAAAGAGCGTCTTTCAGTAGCTCAAATGCCGTATCGAAAACATCTTTAAGGCAATCTAATCTACAAATTGCATAATCTTTACTTTCAGTAAAGTTGAGCGAAGCACCTAGATAATCGAGTTCAGTCGCGAAATCGAGAGCCGATTTGCTATCAGTACCTGATGTTAGAAGCTCGAACATAACTTTCGAAATACCTGGGTATTCTTCCTCAGATGTTCCTTTGTGGAATACGATTTTGAAAGAAACAAGGGGGTGCGTATTACTATAGAAATGCAATAACTGTGAGTTATTGCTTATATTTATTCTCTTTGTATCAGGAGCTAAAAAAGCTGGAATATCCGTACTCGCAGGGGGCACAGACCAATCGATTGTTTTATTATTTAAGTCATTCATAGTCGCACAAATTACGAATTATTTTCCCTAAACTCATTAACTAAGTAAATAAATTTAGGGGTAGGGGAGGTAGTCAGAATTAAGGTAAAACTATTTTGTATTTATTTCGTTTAGATATTAAGCGATATACAAGCAAATGTATTGAAATAAAAAGAATTACTTTGGAAAAAATGATGTGAAATATTATTTTTGTACAGAAAGGAGTGAGAACATGGAAAAATTTAACAGATCAAATTATCCTAATTTACGACGAAATTACTTGAAATCCGTACAGGTATTAAACTGGATAGCAAGAAAAGAGGGTGGTAAAGTAGATAAATTAAAAGCAATAAAAATATATTGGTTAGCGGATAGACTGCATTTGCGAAAGTATGGTAGTACACTGACAAATGACACATATTTTGCAATGGAATATGGACCAGTTGGTTCATTAGCGAAAGATATAACAGGTGCTTCTAATCGACTTAATCAAGAGCAAAACTATTATAAAAGTCTGTATATCGAAGTTTTAAATAATTACACATATCAATCAATTGAAGATGTTGACCAGGGTAAATTTTCTGAAACAGATATTGAAGTTCTAGAGGAAGTTTATCAGCTAAGTAAAGATAAGGGAAGTTTTGATTTAGTAGATATTACTCATCTATATCCCGAATGGTTAAAGCACAAGACAGAAATAAATAAGAATCCTAAATCTAGCATCTCAATCGATATGAGTGATTTCTTCGAAAATCCAAAAGATGATCCACTTACGATTTTTAGTTCTCAGAGTGAAGGGGAAATTAATTCAAGTAAGGCCTACTACCAAGAATTCAACGCCTAACACTCTTGAAAATGGCTAACTATTCAATTAAGGCGAAAAGTGTATATTATTTTAGGAATCCAGAATTCCCCGAGAAGCCGCATTATCATATATTTCTTTCTAGCTCAACTCCATTTCTAATCTCTGTATGCACAAGTCAAAAAGAAAATCAAAAGGCATTCTTAGGTACTGAAAGAGAAGATTTTCTTTTAAAGATTAATCATTCTGTAATCCTGAATGCCACCTTAGATACTTTTGTGAATTGCTGGCAAACAAAGGAGATACTCCAAGAGGATATAGAGTCATTAATTCTAAAAGGAGATTTTAAATATAGTGGTCAAATCACTAACGAAGACTATATTGCTATCTTAAACTTATTACTAAAATCTAGAGCTGTTAGCTTTGAAGATAAAGAGTATATAAGAAATGAATTAGCAAACTCATCACCTTAATCACCCCCTTCCCTAAACTCATTAACTAAATAAATAAATTCACTCATAACTATAGCTGTGGCTCCCCACAAGGGTACACTGTGGTGCACATCCCAATAAGGATACGCGAACGGTTTGCCATTGAAAACTGTGTTCTTTGTTTTCAGCATTTCTTCATTGAGGAAGCTCTCTAGTGGCACGTAGAATGCTTCTTCCACTTCATCGGGGTTTAGTAGTAAATCAATATTACTAGGAATTCGCCCTATTACTGGCTGGATTATATTATTCGAAGGTGGAACGTATAGCCCAGACATCCGCCCTATTAGTTCTATTTTGCTACTGCTAATTCCTACTTCTTCTTCAGTCTCGCGGAGAGCTGTTTGTTCGTAGGTTTCGCCATCGTCTGCTCTACCACCGGGAAATGAGATTTGTCCACTATGTTTGCGTAACTTGCTACTTCGTAGAGTGAACAAAAGTTCCATTTTCTCGTTAATGAGTAGGAGAACTGCGCTCTTTTTGGCGTCCGCTCTTGGTATATTATTATTTAGTCGCTCCAAATCGCCGAATGGTGCCATTTTGATGTGTGCTTTCGCACCCGGCAAATCAGATTTGAGTCGATTATTAAGAAAATCGAAGAATTTTATTTGATCATTTATCATAATTATGTCAGTAAACGAAAATATATTCAAAATAGTGAAGCAAATACCAATTGGCAAAGTAACAACTTATGGCGCCATTGCCAAAGCAATTGGTTTGCAATCCTCTGCTCGTTATGTTGGCTGGGCACTCAATAGTACCAAATTATCTTCAGATATTCCAGCTCACAGAGTGGTTAATAGATTGGGCGAACTAACTGGGAAAATGCACTTCCCGACCCCTACATATATGCGTGAAATGCTCGAATCAGAGGGCGTTGAGTTCGATGGAGATAGTGTTGATATGAAAAAACATTTATGGATTCCCCTATTAAATAATTAGGTGTGAATATCTTATGTTTTTTCTGTGAACAATTATTTGATTATATTTGTTTTTTAAAATTGAAACAGAAGATTAGGAAAAGAGGTAAAAGTGGATTTATTCGACAAAGCGTATAGTTTTCATGTGGCGGATGAAGCAAAAGAGAAGGGTATTTACCCATACTTTCGAGCTGTAGAAGAGAATGAAGGTCCAGTTGTAAGTATGGAAGGCCGTAAAGTTATTATGGCTGGCTCTAACAATTACCTCGGACTAACTGCCCACCCCGAAGTTAGGGAAGCAGCAATAAAAGCAATAGAAAAATACGGTACTGGTTGTTCGGGTTCTAGATACCTCACTGGTACATTAGATTTGCATATAGAATTAGAGCATAGATTAGCAAAATACTTAGGGTTCGAAGAAGTATTGCTATTCAGTACGGGTTACCAAACTGGTATAGGTACTATCTCTGCACTACCTACGAAAGGCGAATATATAATAATGGACAAGGAGAATCACGCTTGTCTTATTAATGGTGCTATGATGGCCAAAGGTGCATTCGTTGAACTTGTGCGTTATAAGCACAATGATATGGCTGACCTAGAAAGAGTACTTAGCAATTTACCCTTAGATGCTGGTAAGCTATTAGTATCAGACGGGGTATTCTCCGTAACTGGTGAACTAGTTCACTTACCTGAATTATTGGAATTGGCTAAGAAATATAATGCAAGAGTATTGATAGATGATGCTCACGCTACTGGTGTTGTGGGTGTTGGTGGTCGTGGTACTGCTAGCCACTACGGATTAGTAGAAGAAACAGATATGATAATGGGTACATTCTCTAAGACTTTCGCGTCATTGGGTGGATTCGTAGCCGGCCCTAGTAAAGTGATCGACTTTGTTAAGCATACTTCACCAGCACTAATATTCAGTGCAAGCCCTACGCCATCGTCTTGTGCGGCTACTTTAGCAGCCCTTGACGTGCTGGAAAGAGAGCCAGAAAGAGTAACTAGACTAAAAGAAAATGCAGACTATATGCGTGCTGGATTCAATGAACTTGGATTCGAAGTACTAGACAGCTTAACGGCTATAGTACCAGTTATCGTTGGTGATGTAGAAAAAGCACTGATGATGTGGAGAAGACTATACGACGCAGGTGTTTTTGTCAATGCGTTTATTCCTCCGGGAGTGCCTCCTACTATGAGTATGATGCGTACTAGCTATATGGCTACTCACGAAAAACAACACCTAGATAAGATATTAGAAATCTTCGGTGAAGTTGGAAAAGAGTTCGGTCTTATAAAGTAATACCCGTATAAAAAGAAGAAAAACTAAAGCAGAATATCGAAAAGATGTTCTGCTTTTTTTATTGTGCTATTATTACAGATTTATTATGTTTGTAAACACACAATTAATTTGAGGTAAATTTTGAATTATAAGTATATATTTTTGCTAACAGTTTCAATCTTTTTAGTTCGAGTTCGGACATACTCGCGAAACATAGAAAACCAAACAGAATACCAACAATTGGACACTACGACTTACACAAGCCAAGACATTTTAGTCTTATCCGATATATCACACACCCCCATACTACGATCACAATCGATTACTAAAATCAACCAAGAAAACTTATTCAAATACTCGCCATCATCTGTATCAGCAGCATTTGCAAACCTACCGGGTATATCTATGACTTCCTTTGGTGAAGGAATAACTAGGCCGATTATCAGAGGTATGGGTGGCACAAGAGTGAAAACCCTAATAGATGGTCTTGGATTCGCTACTCAAGCGTGGGATGAGTTGCACGGTTTGGGAATCAACGATAATGACTTCACTCAAGCGACAGCTGTGCTTGGTACTTCTACTATGATGTATGGTACTGATGCTATCGGAGGGGCGTTGCTTTTCGAAGACCACATATCTATGAACATGACTGATACAAAGTTGAATACTAACGCGGGATTTATGACCAATGGATTGGGCTTCTTCGGTAGAATCGAGGGGCTTGGTAACACTGGAAAAAGCTCATTTTGGAAAATTTCTTTCGATACTAAATCTATAAGCGATTATCGGTATGCTGATAATCAACGAGCATTCAATACACGTTTCTGGCGGACTGGATTCGACGCTATATATGGCTTCAAAGAGAATTGGGGTAGTATCAAAATTAGATATAAGCTCAACTTTGCATTATACGGTATTCTGGATCCTTTTGAGGTAGAGGTTCCGGGAGTTGAGGAAGAGGAATACCCACACGAATTCGAAGCACCATATCATTCGATAGTTGGTAATAGATTACAAATCAACTCTGATATTAAAATCGGCGATAAAGCTCTACAAGTAGCAGCTGCTAGGGAACTCGATTTGCGTGATGAGTTTGAACCACTGAATGGCAACCCAAAAGTACCGACTAAGTTCATAGGTTTGCAAACCAATGCATTCCATTTCCGCTCGGCATACCCGATTATCCAAACTAATAACTTCGAGACTAATTTAGGCATCAGAACTGAGTATTCGGATATGAAAAACACTGCTGTTTATACTTTTGTACCTGATAATAATGTGCTTAATACAGGCGCTTTTTTGGCATCTGATTATAAGACTTCTGATTGGGGTCTGAATGGCGGCATTAGTTGGGATAGAGTTGCATACTCTACTAAGAACTACAGTAATCTATTCGGAGCAAATTTCGATAAGAACTTTGCTGATTTTTCGGGTAATTTGGGTGCTAGTTATTTGGCTTCAAATACTAGTAAGATTTCTCTAAACTTAGCTACTGGCTTCCGTCCTCCTAATATAAACGAACTAGCCGCAGCTGGTTACAAACCAGAATCTATGAGAATAGAATATGGTGATAATAATCTTGATGCTGAAAGATCATCTTCAGTCGAAGTTTCATTTAATGAAACTGCTAAAGAGTTCAGATATTTCGGTTCAGTTTTCTACCAAAAATTTAACGATTTCATTTACCTAGAGAAAGTTCTAAACCCATCACGCCCAGAAATTAGACCTACATTCAATTTCATACAAAACGATGCAGAGTTCTATGGCTTCGAGCTTGGTATTGGTTTTACTTCCACCTGGGAAACGAGTAGCACAGATATTGATATTAGCTTCTCGACTACTAAAAATAATCTAATTTCTAACAGTTATATAATCTACAATCTACCAGTTGATAAACTGAATCTAGAATTAAAACATAGTTTCGCAAATATGGGTTCTTTCAAAAAGCCACAGATTGCTGTCCAATTCCTTCAGTTTATGAATATATGGAACGATGGTAGATTGGTTACAAATAGTGGTGGTAAGTGGTACAATTTGCTTAATCTGAACTTGCAAACAGATGTATCTCTATATGATAGAGATTTGACTTTAGGTTTGAGTGGAAAGAATTTGTTGAACCGCGAATATGTGGACCCAATGTCTAACCTATCAGTATATGGAGTACCCAACCCAGGTATAAGTGTCAATATTTATTTCAGATATAGTATTTAACTAAGTAAATAAAATTTGCATAATCGAAACAAATTCCATAGTTTAATCATGCACAATTTCATCATTAATAAGGGGTTATTCGTTATGGAAGATGTTCAACAAGCTTACGGCAGAGCCGAAGACACTAGTGTAATGAGTGTCAAAGACTGGGTGATAACACTATTCATCACAGCAATACCATTAGTAGGGATAGTAATGTTATTCGTATGGGCGTTTGGGTCAGATACTAATCTGAACAAACGTAATTGGTCTAAAGGAGCGTTGGTATTAGCTGCCATATTCCTAGTACTCTACTTCATAATCTTTGTATTATTTATGAGTCTGTTTTTCTCAGGAGCATCAGAAATATCAGATGGTTTACGAGAATTAGAGAATATGAATTAGTAAGTATTCAAGAGATAGAAAATAAAAAAGGCAGCCCAAAAGCTGCCTTTTCTTCTAATCTTATTTGAAATGCTTTTTCAAAGCTTTTATAGATTTATGTATATTCTTTTCTATTTCTTTCCAGTTCTCTTCCGTCGGTTTGATTATAGCGCCATCAGTAACAAATAGAAGCTCGGGTATAATATCTAAGTCAATATTATTAGTCTCATCATCATTTAATTCTAACATAGGATCAAATTTTAAAGATAAATTTTCAGTCTTATTGCTTTTGAATTCAAATGAAAATCTCTCTCCATCTTCATAATAGTAACCATCAATCAGAATTGTATATTTATCGTCTGTAGCAAACTCACCAAATAAAGTATCACCAGCATATTGAACTCTTTCTGATTCAGGGAATTTATGAATTTCAAATTTAATTTTATCATAATCGCCTGTTGGTACAGTATGTTCTGATAAATAATAGAAACTCCCAGTTGAATCTGCTTTTAGTACATACGGCCCAGTTTTAAATGACTCATGTTTGTCATCAATATCGTTATAGCCATGCAATTTGATCGAAGAAATTAAGATTCGGAAATTAGTTACAACTAAAGAATCCACTCCATGAGACTGAAAAGCTCCAGCATTAGACGAGTAAACACTTTTAGTATTCATCGAAGAAATCACTTTAACATCTGCCATACCATCTGGAGACGTAGTATCGTCAGAACATGCCAGTAGAGAGACCAGCAAAACTGAGAACAAAGTTCTTTTTATCATTCTATTCACCTAAAATTTGTTTTAAATTCCCTATATCTACGTTTTCATCTTAATAACGGATTTTTATTATTCTTAAATACATTTCTATAGAAAGGATTAATTTTGAAAATTTTATTATATTACGATTATCAATCCATTCAATTACTAAAATTATGACAAAGTACTTACTACCTTTTCTCTTTATAATACTTCTATATTCATCTTCGAAAGCAGAACAAACAGACCTAGGGTTAAGTTTAAAACTGAATAAATCTCTAGGGCTAATACCTTTTGGTAGTGTTGAGTTGAATAAAGATGATAATAAAGAATTAAGTTTACTCAATGGTACTTTTGGTATTGCAGCGGATTTACTTTATAAATCAAAAAGAAGAATCTATTTTAACTTATCGTTAGAATATAACTCATTAGTAAGAAATGATGATTTTCTTGACTTGAATGGTAAGGAACTAAATGGAAATTTTGTCAAAATTGGATTCAATGGAATAGGTTACATGGAACCACCAGACGAATTCACACCTTATCTGGGTTATGGGTTTGGATTCTTATTCATAAACACTAACCAAGATGAACTAATAACTTATGATTCGGATGAATACGAGCCAATCACGGGTGATCTATTTTCACCATTCACAATCTCAATTGACATAAAGGCTGGATTACTTATACCCATCAATGAGAATTTTTCGGTAACTGCTGATATAGATTTTGGTATCTACTTTGCTAAACACTTAGGACTAATACCAAAGCTTCAAGTAGGTAGTATATATTGGATTAGATAATAATAAATTAATTTTAATAATAGGAGGAGATTATGAAGAAATTACTAATTTTAATAGTAATTACTTTAATTGCAACAATCAATCTAAATGCTGCAAAAAACAAATATGCTTTTGGAGGGTCAATCGATAAATCTTTAGCTGTAATATCAATCGAAAGATTTGGAGAAAGTAATAGTCCAGATTTAATCGAAGGAACGTTCAGTTTTTTTGGGAATGGAGTATTTAAAGTAAATAGAAACACTTATGCTAATTTCGCTATTGGATTTACTTCTTATAGCTATAATACTGCCGATTATCCAGGTTATTCTTCTAGCTCAACGGACATCAAACTATTGGGTCTAACATATTTTGATAAACCAGATGATTTTACTCCCTATATCGGTTATGGTGGTATAATATCTTTCGTTAGCAGTACTTACCCAGAGGATTTATTGAATGAAAACTTCATATATCCTCAACTAAGTGAAATATTATTTGCTTTTGATGGTAAGTTTGGATTTAATATACCTCTAAATGAAAATCTAACTGTTGATGTAGGTTTAGAGTTAAAATTTTACTTGAATGAATATATTAGCTTAGTTCCATCATTAAATGCAGGAGTTGTGTATTGGCTAGATTAATTATTTTACTTTTAATGGTTTCCGGCTATTTTTTAATAGCTGATGATATCGAAATTCCAGATGAACTAGAACCCATCGAAGGTGCATCAGAAATAGTTTATTCTTATGAATTTGATGATAGACCTTCATTTATTGAAAGGATAAATGAGAATGAATTCTTGATGTTATTACTTGATGGTGATGATGCAATTATATACGTTTATAATACTGTGACTAATAAAACAGAGAAAAAGTCAGAGTTCATAATAAACGATGATGAGAGATTAATAGAGTATAAAATAAAAGACGGTAAACTTAAACTAAGGTTTACAAATGGAGAGGGTGGCTCTATCTTTGGTTTTGGAGGAACAGATGGGTTTTATTGGCGTGAAACTATTGTTGATTTGAAAACATATAAACCCATTACTTCAAGAATATTCTATACTACAATTGAAGAAGATGACTTTGATTATGAAGATTATAATGATGATTTAGAATATGCACAAAAGTCGTTCGATAAGTCAATATTTATTAAAGGATTAGAAGAAAAAGAAATCGAACCAAATGATTTCAGATACTACTCTACTACTTATAATGAAGCAGATAGTAATAGAAAAAACTTCTTTTATTTGATTATAGATGACAATGAATACACAATGTATGGTCTTAGTTCCAATTTTGATAAAGAAGGTGGATTACCAAATACTAAATTGGTAGTACTTCAAGATTCTGCCGAAGATTATGAGAATATTACTTATCAATATTCTTATCTAGATGACCAATCAAATCTATATTTTGTTATGAGCTGGCTTAATGATGATATAGATAAAAGATATATATCTGTTAACAAAATATCACCAGATGGAAAACTTACTCAGAAAATTAAAGAAGTGGCTTTAGAAATCGATGGTGATGAATATGCTTATAGAAGATTTGAAAAAATAAGTTTAATCAACAATAGACTTAAACTTTTTGGTATTTCAAGGTACGAAGGTGATGAGGGTCAAGAGTTAGAATCAATATCGAGTATTTCGATTCTTGATATTGACTTGAATACTATGGATTTCGAATTCAAGGAGCAGTTTTTGACTGAAGATGAAGGAGAGACAATTAATAATGAAGATGATGATTTGAAGTTCAATGTGATAAATAAAGTCATCGAAAAAGATGATGGATATGTCGTACTTGCAGAGAATAACAAATTGCACGTTATAGTAACTACATCAAAATATGGCACATCGTATACGTATTTATATTTTTTTAATGATATAAATCTTTTTGCTCTGGATAAAGATTTGAATGTAAAATGGAATAACTTTATTGATAGAGAAATATATGTTAATGGAAATATATTTGGGAACCCTTCCAATTCTTATTTCGGTTCTAACAATGCTTCTCATGTGAATCTAGTACCGAATGTAACTTCTAATGACATATCATTTATTTACTCCACAACTGAACCAGAGGATGAGATTAGAAGAATAAAATATAACTTGACGACTGGTGAAAAGATAGAAGAAATTTCATTATTCGAAAATGATGGTGTTGCCTCATATTTTCCTGGTTCCCAATTCTCGATAGGAAATAATGAATATGTTACATTAATTAATCAAGATGAATTTTATTTAGTACGATATAAACTATTAAAATAAGTTGGTTTTATTCTAATGTGATTTTTAAAGAACCCAGCTAAATTTTTAGTTGGGTTTTTATGTTTTATAATAGTATTTTAGCAAATATATTTTAGTCATCATATTAATGGAGATTTTATGAAAAAAGTATTAGGCATTTCGATTTTACTATTTATGCTGATTTTAGCTGGGTGTAGTGACGATGAGTCAACTAACCCTACTGATGGTGGTAACAGCAATAACCCTTTTACAAAAGAAGGGATGCAATATAAAGTAGGTGGGTCTCCTTTTACATTTACCGAATGTAAAGTAAGGTCACATGACCCAGTTCGTGACTATATGATGATAGTCGCACCTAACTCGACTGGAATACAACTGCGTACACTACCGAACGCAACTGGTACTTATGAGAACACAGTAGGCGATAATCT
Source organism: Bacteroidota bacterium (assembly GCA_048267165.1). Lineage (GTDB taxonomy): Bacteria > Bacteroidota > Ignavibacteria > Kapaibacteriales > UBA2268 > PGYR01. The sequence continues at coordinate 139,570 of JBLWYD010000001.1, read as the reverse complement.
TTTCAGAAGATACAATGTACAGTTTAAACACGGTTCAAAATTGTACTATGCCGATAATGAACGCGGTACAGCTAAAATCACATTAACTGAAGTAGGTCAGTTGGGTGAAAATTATACTTATACTGGGAAAGTGAAGGGTTATTTCAGTGGTACTTTTGTGGCTGATGATAAATCGGAAATAGTGGTAACTGATGGCTTTTTCTGGGCAGTTCAACCTGACGTAGAAAACTAAGATAATTAATAAAGATTATAGTATTAATCCAGTTGTAAAGTTATACTTTATAGCTGGATTTTTTTTTAGAATTTTATAACCCTAGATTCACTGAATAGACTTCCATAAGCAGAGGTACTCAATGCTTTATTAGAATTAGAAGTAAGCATTACGGCTCTAAATAGCTTAATACAAAAAAAGCCCACTTATATTAAGCGAGCTTTCGTTGTTTTTTTCTTTTTTCGTACTATTTCTGAGTTTGTTCGCGCGGAGCTTGTTTCTCATCAAGTGAGTATAGTCCTTTAACACCAGCGAACTTCGAATCGAAGAAATCTTGTCTAGGAGTATCAGTGATTGATTTGCCCAAATTAGCGATTGCAGGTCTGTATTTCTGATCTATTCTATCTTGGATAGACATTAGGGCTCTGATTACAGATTCTGGTCTCGGTGGACATCCTGATACATAAGCATCAACAGGAAGGAATTTATCTATCCCTTGGCATACAGAATAGCTTCTGAACATACCGCCAGAAGAAGCACATACGCCCATAGCTATTACCCACTTAGGGTCAGGCATTTGGTCATATATACGTCTCACTACCCATGACATCTTCTTAGTTACAGTACCGGCTACTAATAGCACGTCTGCTTGTCTCGGAGTCATACGCATTACTTCCATACCGAAACGAGCTACGTCGAATCTAGTAGCACCCATAGCCATCATCTCTATAGCACAGCAAGAAATACCCAATGGCATAGGCCATAGTGCGTTCTTCTGTCCCCATTTGATTAGCTCTTCTACACTTGTAGTTAGGAAACCGTTTTCTTCTACTGTTTTTGTAAAACTTAGTCCCATTTCAGACCACCTTTTTTAATCTCATAAATTAAGCCAATTAGTAACACTACTAGGAATATAGACATGGCTATAAATCCTTGCATGCCTAGCTCTCGTAGCTGTACCGCCCATGGGTAGATGAATACTACCTCAATATCGAATACTAGAAAACTAACGGCCGTTAGATAAAACTTGATTGAAAATCTATCGGATGCGCTACCGTAAGGTATCATCCCACTTTCGTAAGTTGTTTGTTTTTCTTTTGTAAATCTTTTGGCACCCAGCCATTCGGAAAACAGCGTAAACTGTATCCCTATCACCGCTCCTACCACTAACATGAGTATTAGGGGCAAGTATTCCATTAATATACTTTGTGTTGGCATGATTATCTTTACGTAATAATGTGGATAATATTATCTACGAAGTTATGCAGTTTTCGATTATTTTCAAAGTATAATTATTAGATTGTTTCTTTTATATATATAATTCGCTTGAAATCAATAAAATAATATCTTTGTATTACTAATAAATTATAAAAAATAAAAAGTTTCATTTGAGTACCTACAGGAAAAATACATTATTCGTAGCTCTGATCTTCATTATCCTCTATCTGATGGAGTTTTATGGGGGCTATTTATTGGCTGGTCTGAACTTCGCTTTTCCTATGGATGACCCATATATACACCTTGCTATTGGTAAAAACCTAGCTTTGAATGGTAGTTGGGGGCCAATGGCCGATACTTTCAACTCATCTAGCTCTTCTCTGCTATATACACTGATTATATCCTTTTTCTTCTTCATGGGGTTTGGTGGGTTATCGACTCTATTCATTATTAATATAGTCTCTAGTATTGGGTGCCTATTCGCTTTCGAAAAAGCCATAAGGGCTATGAACTTCAGTGCTGACAGGTATATTATACTTGCTTTTGCATTTGTACTTATCGTCCCTCTCTACCATATTGCTTTTCTCTCTATGGAACATACTCTTCATATCTGGCTTATCTTATTGGCTATTACTAGAGCTGCTAAGTACTTCGGAAATGATTATAATAATACGAAGCTTATAGTTAGTCTTTCAGTGGTTACATCACTAGCTACTATGGCTAGGTACGAAACTCTTTTTCTTGCTTTCGTTGTCGGTTTGATTTTACTTTATAGAAAGCAGTTCAAAAATGCAATCATCTTCGGAATTATAACTCTACTTCCTTTAGCAATATTCGGATATATTTCTATTCTGAATGGCGAAAGTTTTCTACCCAATAGTGTGCTTATAAAAGGTGTTCGGAGCGGTGATGCAGATTTGATATATTACGCTAAGTACTTGTTCCGTTGGGTAAAGAGTATGATAGAATTTCCAGACTATGGTGCTGCTCTTTTGCTAGTTATTAGTGCTGTTATATGGAAATTCAAGGAGAAGAAATTCGACGTTTCTTATTGGTTTTCGTTTATTACATTAACTGTTTTTATACTTCATGGGTCTTTTGCCAAAATAGGGTGGCTTGCACGATATGAAGCGTATCTCTTTGCATTAGCATTAGTTTCATTGGCATTTATATATGATAAATTCGGCAATGCTAAGAAAACTAAGTTTGTTCCGTTTGTTATAATTGCTGTTTTCATAGTGCTTCGTACTTTCCCGAATACTTTTGATTATAGGTATGGTATGCAGAATATATACAATCAACAATACCAGATGTCAGAGTTTATAAAAGAATATTATAATGATAGTGAAATAGTACTAAACGATATTGGTACTACATCTTATTACACTAATGCCAAATACATTGATGTTTGGGGATTGGCAAACTATGAAGTAGTTGACTATAAGTTGAAAAATGGTGACATAGACCAAGATTTGGTTGCAAGATTAGCTTATGATAGAAATTCAAAAATTGCAATAATTTATAATGAAGATAGCTTTAATTACGTCCCCAATGAATGGAAAAAAGTTGCTTCTTGGACTATCGATAACAGGCAAGTCCCAAATTTTGCAACTGTCTATTTTTATGCAATTAATGTACCTGCTGCACATCTAAAAGAACAAGTTGTGCTTTTTAGCAGGAATTTACCATCGGAGATAAGCGTTGAATATTTTAAAGAAGAGCAATAGAAAAAGTAACCTAAAAACCCTAAGAGTACTTGGCGTTATAGAGGGTATAAGTTACCTAACTCTATTCGGTATTACTATGCCTCTAAAATATATGATGGATATGAAAGAGCCGAATTACATAGTTGGGCTATTACATGGGGTACTATTCGTGGCATATGTTTTCTGGACTTTTCTTCTATACCAACAATACCGAATAAGTAAAAAAAAGACTTTGATATTACTCATTGCATCTCTGCTACCTTTCGGTACTTTTATAACTGATTCCAAGATATTGAAGCCGTTAGAGAATAGAGAATAGTATATTGGCAAGTAAATAGTTCTTTATAATCCCTATAAATTCAAATACAGATAGATATACTGAAACTCTTATGAACAACTAAGCGTATCAAGTGTATCTATTCTATAAATATGAGGTGAATATATGACTACTGCTGCAATCCAAAACGAAAGCAACGAATCATTAAAAGAATTTATTCCGATGATAATAAGTGCTATTATTGTGACTTTGGCTCTACTCTATATTGATGAGGGTTACTACAACTTCGATTGGATGGCTAACATTGGTAATTGGATTGTAGGAATCTTTTACGCAGGTGCAATTTCCCTAATTCAGATTGCTGTTTACAAGCTCATTCTATTCCCACTTAAGGGGACAATAAGAACTGGATTGAGTATTGGTATAGGCATATTTGTTGCTTTGACTATACTATTCTTCGTTATCTTTGGCTAATTTGTATTGCCGTAGCGTTGCACTACAAGAGGATAGCAGTCACTATTCCCTTTGTTATCATTGTAGATTAAGTAGTAAACGCCAGTACTAATATCTCTAAGGTCTATGTGTATAGAATTCTTACCTTCTTTTATGCTTCCAGAAATTAGACTTTGTTTGAAATAGCTTTCATGTTGAGCGATAATAATTGGTGTCGGATAACTAATTGCTGCCAAACTATCTAGTAGATTTTCATCTCCTATCGCAGTCTCTAAAAATATCTCATAAGTTCTTCTGCTGTCAGACTTGAACTCTATTGTAACACCAGATGCAGTCGGGTTCGGGAATGTGAAAAATTCGAGTGAATCAATATTTGTGCAATAATTTTTAGATAAGTCGCCTATCAAACCTGCTATGGTACTGTTTTCAAAGGTTCTTTCTAATCCGAAAACGGTTCTAGATTGCCCCTCCTCTATTGCTTTTGTCGGTTCATCCGAACAGCTTATAAGTATAAGGAATATAGGTAATATGTATAGTAGTTTTTTCATTGGTCGGGTTCCTGTAATGTACAAATTTAAAAGCATTGACTATCACTCGAATCGTTGAATTAGTAAGGGGTAGCAGTCGCTATTTCCTTCACTATCCTCATAGATTATATAATAAATTCCAGCATCAAATTCGTTTAGCTCAAGACTGATGGAATTAGAACCTGCACTTATTTCACCTTTGTATAAGCTCTTTTTAAAATAACTCTCATGTTGAGGATATTCATAATTTGAAGGTGAACCAGAGGCGCTCAAACTATCCAAAAACTGATTATTGCCGATTGCTGTTTCTATGAATAACTCGTATGAACGGTTACTATTAGTATTAAACTGAAAAGTAGTCGTAAAGGCAGCAGGGTTCGGAAATATAGAGAGTCCTAAGTCTTCATCATTAGTGCAAGAGTTTTTGCTGATGTCACCAATCACTCCAGCAATCTGACCGTTTACAAGGGATCTTTCTAAACCATAAACTGTTTTGAATCGCTTGTCTTTCTGTACTTGTGTAGGGTCTTCATTACAGCTTAGTAGCAGGAGCATAAGTGGTAATATGTAGAGTAGTTTTTTCATTGGTTTAAGTTTGAATTAGTAATTGAATAAGTTAAAATATTAAACACAGTTAAGGTAATTCAATATTCGGAACTATAATATACGGAAAGCAACTCTCATTACCATCCTTGTCCAGTATTCGTATTAAATATGGGCCTGGCTCAAATATATACATCAAGTGTAAAACACTATTAAAACCTTCAGATTGAACTTCTGTATAAAAAACATAGTCTTTATATTCCGAATGGGTTCTTATATCATAACCCTTCTCTTCTAACTGGATCTGCAAATCTTGAGAAACTTTTGCCGTTTCTATTGACACTTGAACCTCTTTTTCTTCATCTAGAGTGTATTGAATAAAAGTAAAAGTTGCAAAATATGGGTTTGGATAAGCAACTAGTTCGAATCCATTTTTTTTACATGGATTTTTCTCAATGTCACCGATTTCACTATCCTTACTGCCATTTTGTAATAATACTTCTATCCCATAGATTGTTTTAACTCGAGAATCATCTTTAAAACTAACTGAATCGTCGCTACAGTTTACAAGTAAAAGAAGAATGGGTAATATGCATATTAGTTTATACATAAATCATTTCATTATTTATGAAATCATAATACTTAGATTTTATACCATTCATAGAAATTAAATCGACTTTGAAACCAACTAGATTTTCTAAATCTTCGGCTAAATCAATGAATTCAATACCAACAGTTCCGTTAAAATCAACGATTAGATCTAAATCACTGCTTTCGTCTGCTTCATTCCGGGCATACGAACCAAATATAGCAAGTGTCTTAATTCTATATTTTTCAAACAGTAGTTGCTTATTTGCAGTTAATAATGTTTTTATTTGAGATAATGTTTTCATAACTCTAATTTAAACATTTGTTAGAAAACAAAAAAGCCATTTTACTTTGAGGTAAAATGGCTTTGAATTATTTAAGCGGTTAACAATTATTTATTTGTTCCATTTACTACTAATTCGTTAAACTCGTCTAATGGGTCTTTTTCCATCATTCCCATTCCTAAACCAATTACATTAACAGAAATATTCTTTGTTCTAGCATTCTCTTTAAAGTCCTCCATTATCTCTATGACATCGGGGTGGATAAACTTTGTTCTTGTTGCGTCAATATCTAATTTAGTATTTTTAGGAATCAGATCTAATGTACGTAGTATTCCAGCTTTGTTCAAAAAACTAACTTCTTCAGATAGTCTTAGTGTCAAATGATTTCCTTCCGAATTACCTTTGATTATTTCGTAAGGAGTTTTGTAGTTTTTCCATAATATTTGAACAATTGCTACTGACATACCCAATCCTATTCCGACAAGTAAATCTGTGAATACTATACCTACAATAGTTACCACAAATGGAGCAAATTCGCTATACCCCTTCTCGTACATCTGTTTGAAAAGAGCTGGCTTTGCTAACTTAAATCCGACTACGAATAGAATAGCTGCAAGACTCGCTAAAGGAATTAAATTTAATATGTTCGGAATAGCTATAGCACAAACTAATAATAATGCACCATGCATAATAGCGGAGGCTTTTGTTTTTCCACCAGATTGAATATTGGCAGAACTTCTAACAATAACTTGAGTTACTGGTAATCCACCAATCATTCCAGAAACAATATTTCCGACACCCTGTGCTGTTAACTCTCTATTAGTCGGTGTTACTCTCTTCTCAGGGTCGAGTTTATCAGTAGCTTCTACGCTTAGTAATGTTTCCAAACTAGCTACTACTGCTATTGTAAAAGCAACAGAATACACAGCGGGGTTTGTTAGATGACTAAAGTTAGGTAAAGTAAACTGTGATATAAAACCATTAAACGATTCAGCAACAGGTATGTTTACTAATTGTTTAGGCATAAGCGCTAAACCGGGTATTTCTTGAAATACAATTCCAAGTACAATACCAACAATCACAGCAACTAATGGACCTTGTACTAATTTCAGAGACTTTATATTTTTGATAAATGGTCTATCCCATAATATTAATATCGCTAATGATACTGCCGCGATTATCAACGCACCTTCGTTTATGTAGTTAACCATGTTGAATAACTCGCTGAACGTGTTTTGACCATCAGGTTGAACGAAATCAAGGTCTCCTTCGTAATCAGCATCATAGCCGAAAGCGTGGGGTATTTGTTTCAATATAATAATGATACCTATACCCGATAGCATACCTTTGATAACAGAGGTAGGGAAATAGTAACCTATTACTCCTGCTTTGAGTATGCCAAGGATAATTTGGAAAATACCTGCTATCACAACAGCAAGCAAGAATATATCATAAGCACCAAGCTCTTGGATAGCTACTAATACGATTACTGCTAAACCAGCAGCAGGACCACTTACGCCTAATGATGATTTACTAATAGCACCAACTACTATACCGCCTACTATACCCGCAATAATTCCAGAGAAAAGTGGTGCCCCAGATGCAAGGGCTATACCCAAACATAGTGGTATAGCTACTAGCAATACTACTATACTTGCTGGTAAATCACTTTTTATATTTGATAAAAAACTTTCTTTATTTGAATTCATATATATACACATATTATGTACTTACCTGATTGGGTAAGTATATTGATAAATATAACGATACGGCCTAATCGACAAGCTGCTCGTGTTTATTAACAAAATCATTACTTTATATTATGCTGATTGTAGCTGTGTATATTCGGGAGGTGGTGTACATACTTCAGGTATATAGTCTGCGTATTGCTTTAGACTGTATGTAATAGAAGATAAATTAGTGCTATAGTCAGATAAGAACTTATGGAGTTCATTTATCGAGTAATATGCACCTACCTTATTTTTTGAGTTAGTATTATGAGTTTCGTTCTCTTCTTCGTTTATTTCATTTATTGATATGTTTGCCCTTGCCAACATATCACCAAAGTATGGGAAAGTAGAAGTAGAAACGAACAACATCAGCGCAATCATAAACAATGACCGGCTTTTATTTTTCTTATAAATATATGATGTTATTCTTTTCAAAACTATAGAATTCTATTATAATTGATATTATGGTATCACATACACGAACAAATTAGCTATATTATTGGATAATACCTCAATTAACAATAAAATTAGATAGCGACACCAGTATAGTGACTGAATTAATGCAAATAGCGTCAATACGATGACTGAATTAACATTAATTGCGTCAATATGATGACTGAATTAACACTAATTCAGTCAATAGAGTAATTATTTCATTGTTATTGTAAATTAATTTCATAAATTTGAACTATGAATACTACAACTGAAATATTATCTAGGAGTATAGAAACAAAGCTAATAAAGAGCTTAGTACCTAATAAAGTTATTGTACTATTAGGCCCAAGACGTATTGGGAAAACTGTACTACTCAATAGATTGTTGAAATCAATAGATGAACCGAGTGTTTTCCTCAATGGAGAAGATGTAACTACTCACGAGTTACTCAACCGAAGAAGTATTCAGAACTACGAGAATTTACTCGGTGGTAAACGGCTCTTGATCATAGATGAAGCTCAGCACATAGAGGATATTGGGCGGATACTAAAGTTAATGATTGACGGTATTCCAGGACTAAAAATTATAGTCACAGGTTCTTCTGCTTTCGATATAGCTAATGTAACAGGTGAACCACTTACTGGCAGAAAGAAAACCTTTTATTTATATCCGATTAGTGAAAAAGAATATAGGGCAATTGAAGGTCCAAGTCAGTATAAAGATAATCTTGATAAGAGATTAATATACGGTAATTACCCAGAGCTGATGCATCTAAACAGTAAAGAAGACAAAGTCGATTATTTGAATGAGATACTAAATTCATATCTACTAAAGGATATACTTACATTAGATAAGATTAGAAATTCGAGTAAGATATTCAATTTACTACGGTTAATTGCATTCCAAGTAGGTAATGAAGTTTCTTATCAAGAATTAGGTAGGCAGCTAGGAATGAGTAAAAACACAGTAGAAAGATATTTGGATTTACTCTCAAAAGTATTTGTAATCCATCAATTGAGTGGTTTCAGTAAGAACCTACGTAAAGAAGTAACGAAAAGTAGTAAGTGGTATTTCTACGACAATGGTTTGCGGAATATACTAATTGCTAATATGAACCCTATTCACCTTCGTAACGATATGGGGCAACTTTGGGAAAATTATCTTATTAGCGAAAGGTTAAAGCAACAGACATATGATGGAAAAATAGTAAATAGATATTTTTGGCGTACTTATGACGGACAGGAAATAGACTTAGTAGAGGAAACTGAAGGCCGATTAGATGGTTATGAGATAAAATGGGGTGCTAATAAGAAAGTTAAAGTACCGCCGCTATGGAAGACAAACTATGATAATGCGACTTTCCAAGCTATTAATCAAGACAATTACTATGATTGGATAACAGAATAAGATTAATCTAATGACTGTATTAGTATAAAAAGAGTCAATAAGCTGACGCAATAGATATTAATTCAGTCAATAGGTTATATTTAAGTTGATTCCCACATAAATGGAAGGTACTGTTAACAACCCAATAAACTCCATAAAAGACTATTAATTAGCATAATAGCCTAATTATTCTTAGTTTTGTTTTTAATATTTTTACATAGTGTACTTTTTTGACAAATTTCAAGCAACTAGGTATTTCAGAAAATTTACTGAAAGCCATCAATGAACTCGGGTTCGATACTCCCACAGACATCCAAATACAAGCAATCCCTAAACTAATAAAAGATGACAAAGATTTCATCGGATTAGCACAAACAGGAACAGGTAAAACTGCTGCTTTTGGATTACCACTATTGGAGCGAATTGACCCCGCTATGAAAGCAACTCAAGCGCTAATATTAGCACCTACTCGTGAGTTAGGTCAGCAAATAGCCGAGCAGTTGGATATTTATAGCAAATATCAGGAAAAGCTAAATGTATTAGCAGTGTATGGTGGAGCTCCTATCACTAATCAGATGAGAGCCCTTAAGAAACCACAACACGCTATTATAGCTACTCCGGGCCGGTTATTAGACCTTATCAAACGTAGAGCCGTAAATTTAGAAAGCGTTCGTTTCCTTGTCCTTGACGAGGCGGATGAAATGCTAAATATGGGCTTCAAAGAAGATTTGGATTTGATTCTTAGTTATACTCCCAAAGATAAGCTTACGTGGCTATTCTCTGCGACTATGCCTAAGGAGATTAAGAAAATAGTTAACAAATATATGGATAATCCTACTGAAGTTAGGATTAACTCTAAAGACCAAGTTAACGTAGATATAGAGCACCAATACATACTAGTAAAGGCTTCTGATAAAGCTGAAGCACTATCTAGAATACTAGATATTAGCCCCGATATGCGTGGGGTTGTGTTCTGTAGAACAAAACACGAAACACAAGAATTAGCAGAACTATTGCTAAGACAAAACTACAAAGCAGACTCGCTTCACGGTGATCTTTCGCAAGCGCAGCGTGATAGAGTTATGCGTAGATTCAAAAAACATGAGTTACATGTACTTATAGCTACTGATGTGGCGGCTAGGGGTATAGACGTAAACGATTTATCTCACGTGATACATCACTCTTTACCAGACGATAATTCGTACTATACTCACCGTGCAGGTCGTACAGCAAGAGCTGGTAAAAAAGGTATATCACTCGCTTTCGTAAGTGGAAGAGAAAAACATAGGATACATAAATTGGAATCTCAACTAGGTATTGAATTCGATCGTTCATTTATTCCTAATGCTAATGATATAGCTGAAATTAGAGTGGAAGATTGGTGTATGAAAGTGCTTAATAAAGGCACGGCTGGTAAAGTTTCTAAAAAGCTTAACCAAAAAGCTACCGATATTTTCTTCAGACTTTCTAAAGAAGAACTTGTTGAAAAACTACTAGTTATAGAATTAGATAAAATAAAGTCTGATAGCGATAAAGATCTTAACGATACTGAATCTAGAGGATTCTCTGGTGGCGGTAAAGGCGGCGGCGGAAGTCGTGGTGGTAGAAGACGTAGCGGCGGAAGCGGCGGCGGCGGTGGTAAAAAGCCATTCGGTAAATTCGCAAAGAAAGGCGGCGGCGGCAGTGGCGGCGGTAAAAGTGCTCACACTCGTAGAAAACGATAATAATACATCAAAACCCAATCACTTCGATTGGGTTTTTCTTTTTTATAGCCCTTGTGAACCTTTATTAGTGTTGTTCTCTTTCTCTCCCTCAATAGCATAGACCAAAGGAAGTTTATCTTCAAAGGTTTTTATTCTATATTTCTTTGGCTCGAATTCTATCATGTTTTTGAAGCAATTATAAGGTGAATAATCAAATTCATCAAGTGACTTAATCTGGATACCGTGTTTAATCAAGCAGTTCACAACCTCACTTATACTGTGATTCCACCCCACAGTTGTTTGTTCTAAATCAGCATCTCGGTCAGCATAAGTTCCTTTTTCAGTCTCTACTATTGGTTCCTTCTTGAAATAACTATATTCGAACTTAGTAAAATCATTGTCGTACATCCACACAAAAGGATGAAATTCTACAAATATAAATCTACCATTTGGCTTTAAGTACTGCGAAATTAGTTTTGCCCATTTATCTAAGTCAGGAAACCAGCCGATAGTACCATAGCTAGTGAAGACAATGTCAAACTTCTCATCCAAATGATTGGGTAAATCATATATGTCACAACATATAAACTTAGCATTTACCCCTAGCTCTTTAGTTAATCGATTAGCTTTATCGATTGCAACATCCGATAAGTCAACGCCAGTTAGATCAGCACCCATCCTAGCAAGTGACAATGTATCTTGACCAAAATGACATTGCAAATGAAGTACCTTTTTGCCTTTTATTTCTCCTAGCATTTCAAGCTCTATGGAATTTAATGATGTACTACCCGATAAAAAACCTTTCATATCATACATTTCAGAATTGACGTGGGTATCTACGATATTATTCCAAGATTTGCGGTTCAGCTCTATGTAGTCTTTGTTTGGGTTCATGTTAGTGCTTTATAAAATTCAATATTTGTGTTCTATTTCCATTTTCTATTCTAAGATAATACAAGCCAGTAGAAAGGTATGATATATCAATATCATCATTTGAGTTGAAATTAGAAATTTTGTTTAATTCTCTGCCTTGGCTATCGATAAGCGTAGCTATTCCTTGTGCGTACAGCTGTTGTGAGTTGATACGAATCGAATTAGAAGATGGGTTTGGATAAATTGAATAACCATTTGGTGTACTAATATCAGCAACATCCGTTATAAAGTCATCTTCCAAAATACTCTTGAAAGTATAAAATATCTCATTATCCATTCTAGAATGACGAAGGTGTGCTGCAAAGGACAATGCTCCGTAGGTCGTATATTCTAGTTTGTTCTTTATCTTTATTAATGAGCTTCCACTTTCTCCAAGAATACCATAAGTTCCCTTTGCACCATAATTATAAGTCGAAACATCATCACTCAATCCGTAATAAAAGTATAAGTCACTTCCGTTATAATTCTCTGTACTATCATACCCTTTAGTCCCTGGGTAACTAAACTTAAAGAATATGCCATCTTGAAATGAGCTATCGACCCTATCAAATCCGATACTCAACCATCCAGTTGATTTGCCAATGTTCTTTTCTAATTGTAAAAGAGCTAAATCAGTATCCCCTAGTCTCCAGTCTTTTAGGAAGAATATTTTATTCACATAACTCGGCTCGAATTTATTGCTATAATCTCCATTATTAAATACTGGAGCAACAAATATAGAATCACCTTTAAGAAAGTTTTCATCTATTTCCGAAACGCAATGAGCGGCTGTTAATACAAAGTTATCACCTACTAAGCTTCCTGAGCAAATATAGTATAGTTTACCTTCGTACATAGAGAACAGTTTTACACTTGTTCTAATAGGGTAGTTATTGATGTCATATACATCTGATGCTTTTTTTCTTCTAGTAAAATGACTTTTCTCGTATAATCCTTCAGTGGCTGGTACTTGTGGCAATTCAATAACTTCATTATTATAGTTGCCAATATAATAATCAGTCTTGTCCCTTTCTATAGTGGCATCAATCTCAATAAATGGAATTGTATCAGCAGTTTGCTCGAATGGACTATGCACTACTATAAATCTTTCTTGCCCGTAAGTTGCGTAGCTAATTAAGGCAAGTGCCAATATTATTATTCTCATACTAATTTCGTCTTAAAATTGATGGATAGAATAATGTACATTTATTCCCCACTAATAGTTTCAGAAGGGATAAGAAATATATAAGAATGACCGAAAAATCATTCATTAACTGCGATATAACGCTCTAACGAATGATATATCATTCAATATCACTCTATATGCACTCGTTCCTTTATAGCATCTTCGAAAAAGTGGTGGAGAGTGAACATCTGTTCTGCTCCTATCTTCTGACCGAACTGAGCAATCATATATACTACAATTCCTGCACCCAGTAACGAGGGGACTCCCATAGCAAGCAGACTCGGGTCATCATTCATCTGCCAAACTACGCCACCCCAAACTAATAAACCAGCCAGAAGAATAGCAATAGTACCATAGGCAAAAGCGAACATAGTCCAAACGCTCGATTTGGGGCTATATAGCCCGCGTATAAGCGTTCCTTTTTCGTGTGGCTCTAACATTAACGATAGCTCTGGCGACCAGTAGTGGTTGTCTTTTGTCGCTATACGTAGCTTAATGAAAGCATTGGCTACCGAACCGGCTATATCGCCTTCCGTTGCTAATAGTTCTTTGAAATGAGTTGTGTGCTCATCTATAGTGCCTGAGCATACTTTTCTGAATCTTGGTCTTAGCTTGAAACTGCTCATATATTTGCAATATTATTATTAATTCAAGATATAATATAACAAAAAAATCCCCACACTACTAGTGCAGGGATTGATATTTTTAAGTTAATCTTAGCGAATAGCTATTTAGATGATACTACAAACCAGTCTGAGCCATCATAAGCTAGAGTGACTACTTGGACAGTGGTTACATTCCCTCTTCCTGCATTAGTAGTTGTTATAGTAGCAGTACCAGTTGCAATAATATGGACAATAGAACCGGCAATATGGTTTGTACTCATATCAGTATCCAAGTCTATAGTAGTTGTACTATTAATAAATATAACATTTGCATCTGAGTTAACGCTTGTTGCACTTTGTAAATTAGTTATACCACCCGCTACTAGTTTACCATCGTCATTTACTTGTAGGTTTTGGGTACTAGTAGTGTTACCTAATGCTGGAACAACTAAATCACCGTTCTTATAAACTATAAGTGCATCTGAAAGAGCTCCAAAAACACCATTTCCAATAACGAAAGCTCTATCATCTGCATCAAAAGATAATGCATTATCAGGTGTGTAATCAGTATTATAAGTTCCTATAACTGTTTCAGCATAAGATTCGGCGGTAGTTCCGACACCCATAGTAGTTGAACTTTTTCCACTTGCTTCTGTATCAGAGCCCATAGCTGTGGAAGCTTCGCCACTTGCTTTTGTAAAATAACCCATTGCTGTTGAAGTATTACCACTTGCTATTGTACCATTACCCATCGCCGTGGATTTATCACCACTTGCTTCTGTTTCAGAACCCATAGCCGTTGAAGCTTCATTACTAGCTAATGTTCTATCGCCCATTGCTGTGGATTTTTCTCCACTTGCTTCTGCTTCACTACCCATTGCTGTTGAAGTATTACCACTTGCTATTGTATAGTATCCCAAAGCAATGGCTAAGGAATTGGATGCTGATGCTCCGTACCCTATGGCTATGGTATTTTCATCAGTAGCCTCTGTATTATAACCCATAGCGGTTGAAGTTTCACCACTTGCTTTTGTTTCAAAACCAGTAGCAAAAGAGTGACTTCCAACGTTAACGTTATCCCAATTATCAGATGCAATCGTCCCTGTTCTAAAAGCTCCTTTGTCTTCATCAAAGAACATTTTTGTTTCTGTTCCAGCCCCATAATCTAAAGTTGCTTCACCAACAATAAAATCGTCAGTCAAATTATTTATAGTAGTTTGTCCACCAGCAGAGGTGAATGCACTACCGCCACCAGCTACTAGTTTACCATCGTCATTTACTTGTAGGTTTTGGGTACTAGTAGTGTTACCTAATGCTGGAACAACCACTTCACCATTTTTGTAAACTTCGAAGGCGTTTGAGCGTGAGCCACCAAAGCCAGTTGATCCATTACCAATAGTCAGCAACTCTCCTGTAACGGAATTGTCATTGTATTCACCCATTGCTACTGAATTAGTTTCATCAGCTATAGTATTATCCCCCATAGCTACGGAGTTTTCGGCACCAATTCCAGTGCCTGTTTGAAACCCCATTGCGACGGAGTTAGTGGCATTTCTTCCGGTAATTGTTCCAGCACCCATTGCAACGGAGTTAGTGGCATTTCTTCCGGTAATTGTTTGTTTCCCCATAGCGATGGAGTTTTCGGCACCATACCCAGTGCTTGTTCTATCCCCCAAAGCAACGGAGTTAATGGCAAGTTCACCAGTGCTTGTTTGAGACCCCATAGCAACGGAGTTAGAGGCATTATTACCTGTGATTGTATTATACCCCATAGCAACGGAGTTTGAGGCATTTGTCTGTGTATCTCTACCCATAGCGACGGAGTTAGTAGCGCGTTCCCCAGTGATTGTATTATCTCCCATAGCGACGGAGTTAATGGCAAATTCGCCAGTACTTGACCTGTCCCCCATAGCGACGGAGTTATTGGCGCGATCCCCAGTACTCGTATTATCCCCCATAGCGACGGAGTTATAGGCCCTAGCCCCAGTGCTTGTTTGAGACCCCAGTGCTACAGAACCTTCACCTCTGGCTTTGGTATTTAATCCAATAGCAAATGAATAATTTCCCACATTCGTTCCTTCATTCCAGCTATCACTTTCTATTGCACCTGCTCTGAAAGCACCTTTACTATCATCGAAGTACATTTTGGTATCAAGACCTGAGCCATCATAATCTAATGTAGCATCACCGACAATAAAGTCGTCAGTCAAATTATTTATAGTAGTTTGTCCACTAGCAGAAGTGAATGCACCACCACTGCTAGAAACAGTTCCCCAACTTACATTTGTTCCGTCTGTAGTTAAGAATTTACCACTATTCCCAGTTTGTGTTGGTAGGTTTGGTTGTTTCCCATCCAACTGCGTTTGTACGTCAGAAGTAACAGTTCCTATAAATTGTAATTCCGTATTAGTAACAGAACCATCAGCTATTTTTTCTGCACTTATTCCGCCAGTTGATGAGTTGATGGATGTAACTACAGTATTACCAGCCGTAGTTGTATTCTCGACAGTCTTAGTAGAAAGAGATGACAAACTACCCGATAGTTTAGTCCTAGGTGTCAAATCAGTACCACCTATATTTACATTGAGCCATATTTGCTGATCTGTGTTTATATCAATTGAGGTGTTCTCACCTAATGTGAGAGTGAAGAATCCATCTTCTGTTGTTACTGATCTTGTTTCTGTCCAAAGTGAGTTGCCATTAGTGGCAGCATCATATATTGTGAACACAATGGAGTAGTTATCATCAGTGACAGGGTTACCACTATTGTCTTCCAAACGTCCCTGATAGTTCATAGTCTGGGGTATCTGTGCCAAAGCTATAATCGGGAATAATACTAGAATTAGTATGAGTTTTTTCATGTTTGTTTCCTATGCTTTCATTTTGAAATATACAATAATTGGGATAGTCACCCCGAGTAATATCAACGCCCAATCACTTAAAGTGGGGATAGGAGTCGTTTGTGTTAACTTTGGTATTGTAGGATCTGTTTTAAAGTTTATCGATTCATTATCAGTGCCATTCCAATTGAAAGGAATAAGCACGAAAGTGTAAGTTTGGCTAGGTTGCAACCCCGAAGCTGTAATCTTATCGGCTGACTTGTCGGTTAATATAGACACTACTTTGGTGCCATTGCTTGAGTAATATAAACTAGGATAGTTGGCATCGATGACTATGACCTCTGGGTCAGAATTTGCTCTAGCTAATACTATGTATCCTTCTGCATTAGTTATCTCTTCTGCGGGCTGTATATTGAACCGAATAGATCCAGCATCAATTATAGAATCAAGAGTGAATAGGTCTGAGTGAGCTAATGGTTCATCACTTAGTGGTACAACTTCATCTTCCAAGTAATAGAATATATATCCTTCTTTAAGGAGGTATTGACTGTTCGATGTTGTATTGCCTATGGGCTGACCAGTTATGTGGTAGAGTGTGTTAGTGGAGTTTGCTTGCTTACCACCTCCGTCAGAAGTAGCACTCTTTTTTATCTGATATTGAGAAAAAAGAGAAGATGTAATAAGTAAAAATAGAACGACAATCTTGCTAAAATTCATATTCTGCCAGTTAGTGAACTCATAACCTAGTTAATTACTGTCACCCAACCAAAAAAAATCCCCACACTTCAAGTGCAGGGATTTTAAATAAATTCTAAATGGATAAAGGATTATCCTTTTTGAGTTTTCTTTCTTTGGTTAGGGTCTAACACATCTTTTCTGATACGTATAGACTCTGGAGTGATTTCTAATAGCTCATCTTCCGAAAGGAATTCGATAGATGCGTCTAGTGAAAGTTGTTTGTGTGGTCTGATAGATACTGTGTTATCCGAACCAGAAGCACGCATATTCGTTAGTTGTTTTTCACGTACTATATTGATATTCAAATCACCCGGCTTATTTCTTTCACCAACGACCATACCCATATATACTTTTACTCCAATTCCAACTATCAGAATACCACGATCATCCATACCAACGCAAGCGTATTCAGTAGTTTTACCAGCTCTATCCGATACTAATACACCAGTCGAACGCTGAGATATATCACCAGCCCAAGGTTGGTAAGAATGGAATAGATTATTGATAATACCAGAACCTTTTGTGTCAGTCATAAACTGGCTACGATACCCGATTAGTCCACGAGAAGGAACTATAAATTCGATATCAGTTCTACCGTGTCCGTGCGACATCATATTCACTAATTGACCTTTTCTCATTTGTAATTTTTCAGTTACAACACCTACGAATTCGTCTGGAACGTCGATGAATACTTCTTCAAACGGCTCGTTCTTTTTGCCATCTATAGTTTTAGTGATTACAGTTGGTTTTGATACCATTAACTCGAATCCTTCTCTACGCATAGATTCGATTAGTACACCTAACTGCAACTCACCTCTACCACTAACTTCGAAAGCGTCTGTTCTTTCAGTGTCTTTCACTTTTAGTGATACGTTCAGTTTCATTTCTTTTTCTAAACGAGCTTTCAAGTGACGAGAAGTAACAAATTTACCCTCAGTACCTGCGAAAGGTCCGTTATTCACATAGAATATCATGCTTACCGTTGGCTCATCTATAGTGATTCTACCCATTGGTTTAGGGTTTTCGTTATCAGTAAGAGTATCACCTATTTTGATATCGTCAATACCTGCTATTGCTACGATATCACCTGATTCTACAGAGTCAACTTGTGTTTTACTCAATCCAGTAAATGAATATAATGCATTAAGTTTCAGATTCTTTTTGATACCAGTTTCAGTTGATATAGCATATTGTTTGTTCATCTCTATCAAACCATTCCAAACACGACCAATAGCTATTTGACCAACATAGTTGTCATAGTCTAATGATGCAGCTAAGAATTGAGTTTCGTGCGAATCGTCGGCAGTTGGGCCAGGTATTTTATTGATAATAGTATCGAAAAGTGGCTTCAAATCTGTTGATTCGTCTTCCAAATTGTACTTAGCTATACCATCTTTACCGATAGTATAAAGTATAGGGAAGTCGATTTGCTCATCTGTAGCATCTACGTCTATAAATAGATCGTAAACTTCTTCGATAACTTCTGCTATACGGCCATCGGGTCTATCTATCTTGTTTATAACAAGTATGATAGGCAAACCAAGAGCTAATGCTTTTTTCACAACGAATCTAGTTTGAGGTAATGGACCTTCCGAAGAGTCAACAAGTAGTATAGCACCATCTACGATAGACAAACTACGCTCAACTTCACCACCAAAATCCGCGTGACCAGGTGTATCCATTATATTGATTTTTCTACCTTCGTAGAAAACCGCTGTGTTTTTAGCCGAAATCGTGATTCCACGTTCCTTCTCTTGATCCATAGAGTCCATAACTCGTTCTTCAACGTGTTGGTTATCTCTGTAAGTACCTGATTGTTGTAACATGGCATCTACTAAAGTAGTTTTCCCGTGGTCAACGTGTGCTATAATAGCTATGTTTCTGAAATTATCTTTTATCATTTTCGTGTTTTGTAATTTAAAAAGAACGCAAGTTACGGAATAATTAAAGACTAGGTATTTCTTATTGAAAATAAATTCAATATTTTTTCAATTTAGTGTTGCATTTCGGAGTCAAATCATTGACTTTGTTGAATAATTAGGTTTGTCATTCCCATTTTAATTCAATAATTTGTTATTCTATTATGTATATAAACTTCATCTATGATACCTAACACACTAAATAACTTGGATATAAACCTCAATGAAAGAGAGAGGGCAATACTCCGCTCTATAGTGAATCTGTACATAGCAAATGCGGCTCCTGTGGGTTCGCGTAAGCTATCGAAGTTCTTAGAGCACAATTTGAGTATTAGTTCGGCAACTATACGCAACGTGATGGGTGATTTGGAAGAAATGGAGCTAGTTACTCATCCGCACACTTCCGCAGGGCGAATACCAACAGATAAGGGCTACCGATTCTACGTGGACTACCTAATGCAGATGGAACGAATATCGGACCAAGAGCAACAGGTAATAAATGCTATATCAGACGATGGCAAAGACTCAGATTCCATACTAAAAGATACTTCAAAACTACTCGGAATACTCTCGAAGTACCTAGCAGTAGTACGCATACCAACAGTTAAAGAGATAAAAGTCAGAAAAATAGAGCTTATAAAACTATCATCAACTCATATACTCGTTGTGCTGGCACTAGAATCGAACGTAGTGAATACCGTTACTCTAGAAGCTAGATTCGAAGTAGAAGACTCGCATCTAGAGCAAATATCAAGAGCAATAAATGAACGAATAGCTGGTAGAGACATAAACGAATTGAGAAACTCATTCCCTGAAATGCTCGCTGATATAGAATTATCAGAAAAACCGCTGATTCGCCTATTCGTGGATTCGGTGGACAAGATATTCAACATGAAGTCAGTGAATAATAAGCTATTCACCTCGGGCACACAAAACTTATTAGAGCTACCCGAATTTGAAGATATAGCCCGAGTAAAAAGCATAATAGAATTAGTAGAAAACGAAGATATAATCATCCATTTGCTCGACAATATGCCCGAACGAAATGACATGCAAGTTTACATAGGTGCAGAAATCGGCGACCAACAGCTCAGCGATTATAGTATGATAATCTCTAACTATAGCTTAGGTGATAGTGGCTCTGGCACCATAGGTCTAATCGGACCCAAACGTATGCAGTACAACAAAATGCTACCGCTAGTGAAAATCGTCTCGGAATTGCTTTCGGGAAAACGGGAGTGAGGGTTTTCTTATGTCACTCAGAACGAAGTGCCTGTGCTGAGCGACAGTCGAAGTAAAGAGTCTAGGAAAGAGATATGTCACAGCGAGCGGAGCGCGGCTGTCTCTTTTGTCAGTACTTCGGCGCTCAGCAACAATCAGAATTCACAGGATTTAAGGATTTACAGGATAAGTTTATTGCCCCACAACCGTCACTCAGAACGGATCGAAGTGAAGTGATGAGTCCAGGAAAAAATATTATTACCGTCGGTTTTAACCGATGGGTAATTGAAATACTAAAAACGAAATGGACCTCAGTCCCATATTATACAACCCCTAAGGGGCTGTTAGGCATGTTGGAAATATGGGCTACAGATATTAGACCACTACGTGGCCTGCCATTTATTAGCCACAGAGTGGCGAAATACCTGTAGCTTAATTACTAGCTAGACACAGTAGCCCCAGCGGGGCGACATAAAATGTGACATAGTTCAATTAATCTGTTTTGGTTGCTGAGTGACACCGAAGTACAGAATAATTCCTTACACCCTATAAAAAAAGCCCATACCACCGAAGTGGTACAGGCCTTTGGGCTTAACATGAGGATGAGGGTAATTTATTTATAAAATCATTCTATTATAATTCTTTGGAGTGCTTGCTCGCCCTTCTCGGATTTGACTACCACGTAGTACAATCCGGGGTTAATACCTGTTAGGTTTAGCAATTCCTTAGTGTTGCCTTTGCCTATAGACATTCCGCTTTTTACGTTCTTTATTAGCTTACCCGATAAGTCGAAAATCGCTATTGAGATTACTCTGTTATCTTGCAGCTCGAACTCTACATTGGAGTTACTAGTAGTTGGATTAGGGAATACTTTCATTTCCTTGATTGCCCCCGAACAACCGCTCCACACGTCCATTACAGTTTCTTTCTTTTCTATTGGCTCATTTTCGCAATGATCCATTTGTTCGGTTAGCGCCATCAATTCTGGGTTAATCTTTGCTTTAATTTTCGAAGGTAATTTGCTCAAGAAATTATCTGTAGCTTCGTACCAAACTATGAAATCTGTGTTTACTCCATCGAAGCTAACTTCAATTGGTATCAGCTCGTTTATGTTGTAGTCGAAGCTCTCTACGACAAGGCTTTGTGGCTTTTTATCTTTATTACGATTTATCTTCAGTTCAGTAGTTACTAAATTCGTTTTATCGTTTATTTTTGCAATAGTTGATATTTCACTTGTCTTGAACTCAAACGATACTCCTTCAAAATCATAATTGAACGTTTTAGGTTTTTGTATCTCTTTTATTATCTCTGACGAATCTTTATTCCCAATTAATAATTTTTTATAATATTCAATACCCTTTTTCAAATCATAGTATGGTGCATTCTCAAATTTACTACTGATGTCATATTGTTTACTAACATCTACACTTTTATAAACCGATTTGCTATTTTTTTCTACATTTATATCATCGTTTGAAATCCTAATTACCTCTAAACTGTCCGATTTTCTTTGCATTAAATCCCTTACTGTATAGTTACTATTTGATAAATCAAATAAATCTTCAAATGTTGTTACTGTACCTTCTAATATTTTAATTCCATTATCATTTTTATTTGGTACTGATAACTTCTCATCAAAAAAATCTGGATATCCCCACCAAGAAACTTGGAATGTCTTGTAATAATTGGGGTTGTCAAATTTAGATGAATCTAATTTTTTGTCAAACATTTGTCTGAAGTTATATTTGCTAAAATCAAACTTATGAGAATCTTTCTTTAGTATTTGTTGGAAATCACAAGCGACTTTATAGTCTTGATACATTATATTTATACTTCTAATCCGATTAATATTATTAAGTATATATGATATATCAGGGTTGATTGTTAAAGCGTTTACTAATTGTTCAACAACATCAAAGGATTTATCAAAGAACTCACTATTGACATAACCCAGATCAATTCTAGCAAGCACAGTATCTTTACGTTTATTCGGGTCTGTTTTCCTGAATGCAGTTGCTACTCCTTTGTCATCAAAACTATTAATTAACCCATCTAATCGTTCTTTATGAGAATCCAAATCCTTAATATCTTCATATCCTTCGGGGAATTTTATGGTCAAACTTCTTTCAGAAGTATCAGTTTTTTTCTTATATTCTACTTTTACTGTATCTCCATCAACTACATAATCCATATTACTATTAGAGCTTAATTCTCTTGAATCATTTTCAACTTTATTTACTTTAATGTCGATGTCTGCATCGTCTGTTTTGAAAATTTGTTCAACATTAGTAGTATATTCGGGTTCACTATTACTCGAACTCTTATACCTATCCACTGTCGCTTCTACATTTCCTTTCTTGAACAAAGTAAGAGTTTTGAAGCCAGTAGAAGTAGTCACCATAGCAGGCGTTGGCAATGCGTCACGGTCTTTTTCGGTATCATAATAATCGCGTTGTTTTTCGTTATTCTGGTTGATAGTATATGTGTACTTATCGAAGGCATTTATCTTAAAGCTCTTGTCATCAATCACTATTCCTAACTGTGCTAATTCGTCCTTAGTTAGCTTAAGCGAGTTTACTGACTTTATGTCTATTTTGTTATCATCAGTCCACGTTTTAGACTCAGCTTTTTCCTTAGTTTTAGCTGTTTCTTTTTCATCTATAGTATTATAGTTTGCGATTATAGATCTTGTTATTATTTTTTTCTCTTTTAGCTCATCTGTTTCAGTAGTTGAGTTCACAGAGCTTACTGTTTTGTGCTTCTGAGTGTTCGGTTGTTCTACCACCGCGTTGGGCGAAGACATACTGAAAAATGCGATAGTAGCAATAGTTGCCACTGATGTTATAAGTGCCGTTATCATCGGAAATACCTTTATTTTGTTGTACAAATTAGTTGCAATGCCCCCATCGCTCAATTTGCCATAAAGCAGTTTTCTCGCATCGTCCTCTTCATATATGGGCTCTACGTTCCGTGCTTTTTCAAAATATTTGTCCAATTCACTCATTTGGATACCTTTAGTTTATACGCGCTTTCGCTCTTATTATCAGTCGGAATAGTTTTTTTTTCGATAAGAATTTCGGTTAGCTTTTCTCTACCTCTTTTCAGTCGTGATTTGACAGCCGATTCGGTGCAATTCTGCATTTCAGCTATTTCTGCTATTTTGAATCCAGAGATTTCGAATAGCACTAGTGCTTCTTTCTGTTCCTCTGGTAATAGCTCGAGTGCCGAGTACAGATTCTGCACATCTAATTCCACTTCCGCCAAATTTCTCGATATCAGAGAGTTTTCGTTCAGCTCACTTTTGTAATCTATTCGTCCATTTCGGACTATTCCATTTTTGTAGAGTCGGTTAGCAATAGTAAACAAATAGCTTTTGAATGCCGCTGGTTCTTTGACTTGTCCAAAGTTCTCATAGGCAATCAGCAAAGTCTCATTAATGATGTCCTTTGCATCGAAAGAGCTATTCGCCATTGCCATAACAAATCGGGACAAGTCCTTTCTGATTGGCTCGAATAGATCTAAAAAAGCTCTTTGTTTTTGTTTACTCATCTCGTCCTGTTTATCATCTACATAGTATAAGTGCGATGAAACTGAAAAAAGTTGCAGAGTAATATAAGAAAAGTTGTGAGAAAGTTAAGATGAAGAGTTAATTGTCTGAATCAGAATTTACAGGATTCTAGAATTTACAGAATGTTTTGGATTAGACCTGTAAAGACGTATTGCATACGTCTCAGTAACTTTCAGGGTATTATTAATATATTTACACCGTTTATGCAATCTCAAATCTAGAGTACTATCATCTTGTTTATTTTAACACAAAGATCACGGAGATGTGATTTTCTATTTTTTAACACAGAGAGCACAGAGTGTGGAAGTCCGAAAAGTTGTAGGAAAGTTCAGATGAAGAGTTAATTGTCTGAATCAGAATTTACAGGATAGATTAAATTTATACTGTCTATCCTGAACGCAGTGAAGGATCCAGGGAGATATAAACGGCTAGGTAGTTGTAATCGGGGGTTAAACAATACGTCTCTACGGTAATATGCCTTATCTTCCTGTAATCTTGTTATATCTAAACTCAGACTATTTTACCTACATTTAAACAAAATTAAAATAGAAATCGTCCTAAGCGGACAGTTTAACATTATACAACAAAAAATAAGAATATGAATAACGATCAAAAAATTAGATCTACCACCGTACTAGGTGTAGTACGCAATGGTAAAACCGCTCTTGGAGCTGACGGTCAAGTTACTCTTGGCAACACAATAATGAAGCATTCGACTGCTAAAATCCGTAAGCTATACAACGGTAAAGTAATGGTCGGCTTCGCTGGCTCTACTGCTGATGCCTTCACTCTATTAGGCAGATTTGAAGCTAAACTAGAAGCACACAGCGGTAACTTAAAACGCGCTGCTATAGAATTAGCAAAGGATTGGCGTACTGACCGATACTTGCGTAAGCTAGAAGCTATGATGATAGCAATGGATGATACTCAAGGTCTGTTGCTAAGTGGTACTGGCGACGTTATAGAAGCTGATGATAATATATTGGCAATTGGGTCTGGTGGAGCTTATGCACTATCAGCTGCTCGTGCTTTGTATAATAATACGGATATGACTGCTCGCGAAATAGTCGAAAAAGGTCTGAATATAGCAGGTGAAATCTGTATTTACACTAATACTAACCTAACAATTGAAGAAATCTAAAAAGAGAAGACAATGAGTAATTTGGAACCAAAACTTACTATACCGCAGGATATATTAACTCCTAAGCAGATAGTAACAGAACTAAATAAGTACATAATAGGGCAAGACAATGCGAAGAAAGCTGTCGCTATTGCCCTTCGTAATAGGTGGCGCCGCCAGAATGTAGAAGGTGATATTCGCCAAGAGATAATGCCTAATAATATTATATTAATTGGCCCAACTGGTGTGGGTAAAACTGAGATTGCTCGCCGATTGGCCAAGCTAGCTGGTGCTCCATTTATAAAAGTGGAAGCTACCAAATACACCGAAGTCGGGTACGTAGGTCGTGACGTAGAGTCTATGATTCGTGACCTAATGGAATCGGCAGTTAAGATGGTGAAAGAAGAACAAGAGGAGAAAATCAAAACTAAGGCAGAGAAAAATGCTGAAGATAGAATATTAGATATTCTAATCCCTCCTGTCAAAGATGATGATTCGGACGTAGAGGACAACAAAGAGACTCGCGAAAAGTTCCGTGCTATGCTCAAAAATGGCATAATGGATGACCGCGAAATAGAGTTAGAGATAACTCAGCAAGGTCCGAACGGAATGGCTATAATGGGGCCAATGGGAATGGACGATAGTATGGGCATGAACATACAAGAAATGCTCGGCAATATGATGCCCAAAAAACGTAAGAAAAGAAAGATAAAAGTAAAAGACGCTATGCCGCTACTAATCAAAGAAGAAGCGGACAAGCTAATAGATATGGATGCGGTACTCAAAGATGCATTATTCAGAACAGAGAACTCTGGGATAGTATTCATAGATGAAATAGACAAAGTGGCTGTGAGTAACTCTAAATCGGGTGGAGGAGAAGTATCACGCGAAGGTGTGCAACGCGATTTACTACCAATAGTTGAAGGTTCGGCTGTTAATACTAAACACGGTATTGTCCGTACTGACCACATCTTATTTATAGCTTCGGGTGCATTCCACGTATCTAAGCCATCGGATTTGATACCCGAATTGCAAGGGCGTTTCCCTATTCGTGTAGAGCTAAACTCGCTATCCGAAGAAGATTTTGTGAAAATACTAACTATTCCAGAAAACGCATTAATAAAGCAATACCAAGCTCTACTAGATACTGAAGGTGTTACACTTGTTTTTGAAGAAAGTGGTATAAAGCAGATAGCTCATACAGCGGCTCACGTCAACGAAGAAGTAACAAACATTGGTGCACGTAGATTGCACACTATACTTACTACTTTGCTAGAGGATATACTATTCAATGCACCGGGTGATCTAGGTGATATGAATACAGCTATAGATGAGAAATTCGTCCGTGATCATCTGGACGCAATTGCTACTAGTACTGACCTGAGTAAGTATATACTGTAACTTATTATTATTATGCTTTAGCTGGTGCTTCGGGTTCGCCCTGCAACCGTAATTAGCAGAAGATTAAATACAATAACCTCATTTAGCAATAAGTGGGGTTTTTTGTTGAATTGTAGTGAGTATTGCAATTTACTTCAATAATTTACTAATTTGTGATAATAGAAAATATACTAAAAAAAGAATCGGATGAAAGAAGATAATTTAGATACTATATATGATAATCTAACCCAGATTTGAAAAGGGACGACAACAACTAGCAGTTCATGTTAATAGCACTTTGACCATAGTTTATTGGCAAATAGGTAATACATTAAATACCCACATTCTAAATAATGAACGAGCCGAATATGCTAAGCAAATAGTACAAACACTTTCTAATCAATTAACAGAAAAATATGGTCGTACTTTTGCACTAAGAAACTTACAAAGAATGATGCAGTTTGCTGATTTATTTCCAGATTACTCAATTGTGTCACCACTGGTGACACAATTGAGTTGGACTCACTTCGTGACTCTACTCTCTATCAAAGATAAAGATAAGAGGCTTTATTATGCTAATAAATCGGTTGAAGAAAAATGGAGTAAGAGACAATTACAGAAACAAATAGAACGAAAATCATTCGAAAGAAAAGAAATAGCAAAAACCCAGCTTGTACTAACTGAAGAAATACAATTAAACTTCAAAGACCCATATATATTAGATTTTTTAGGTCTAAAGGATTGTTATTTAGAAAATGATCTAGAAGGGGCTATTCTAAAAGACATAGAACAATTTACACTTGAACTTGGCAAGGGGTTCGCTTTTGTAGAAAGACAAAAAAGAATCATCATAGATGGTGAAGATTTCTATTTAGATTTACTATTCTTCCATCGTAAGCTAAATCGATTAGTCGCAATTGAATTAAAAATTGGCAAATTTAAGGCATCACACAAAGGACAAATGGAATTATATCTAAAATGGTTAGATAGATATGAAAAAGAGGAAGGAGAAAACCATCCTATTGGTTTAATACTTTGTGCTGAAAAAAGTAATGAACAAATCGAATTACTAGAAATGGGTAAGAATGGTATTATGGTGGCGGAGTATTGGACAGAATTGCCACCGCGAAAGGAGTTAGAAGCTAAACTTCATAAATCGATATTAGAAGCCAAACTGAGACTTGAACAGAAGGGTCTAAATTAAATATGGCTCATCGGTTCTGAGTAGTGATTACTGTTATACAATTAGTTAGATGCAATTGCTACTAGCGCTGACCTGAGTAAGTATATACTCTAAATAAAATTCGAACAGATTAAATAAAATAGCCTCACTAGAGTAAAGTGGGGCTATTTATTTACTTAAAGAAAATTATGTTTTTAAATATATGGAGTATCATTATATTTGTGGTTACTTATTCTATCACTTTATTATTAAATAGGAGTATCATTTAATGAAAAAATTATTAGTTTTTGCTATCTCATTGATAGCATTTAGCTTTACAGCTAATGCATTGGAGCCAGTAGGCATTGTTTTCCCATATACGGGTGAAACTGCAAACATAACATGTGAGTTAGTGGACTATGGAGCAGAAGACGGTATCGAGCCGATTTTTACTCAAGAATTAGGTGAATTAACACCAAATTCTTCTGGTATCCTTTATTTTATGCTAGGTAAAGATAATGAAGGTTGGAGTGAAATAGAAGCTTCTACTGTTAGTACTTACTATGTAGTTAATGTAAAAGTAGGTGATGATCTAAAAGCTCAATTCAGACTAGACGAATTGATTAATCTTTCAGCAAGAACTTCAACTGGTGGTGGATCTTCAACTTTGACGTCAGGCGATTTTACTACTAGTGAAGAGTTAGGTGATTTGACAACTAATATTTTTGTTTATACTGGTAATGGTGATATAGAATTGGATAAAAATGATTTGAGTGAAGATTTACCTGAAAATGCTACTTATATGATAGTTAATAACTCTGGTGATGATTCTGATATAGATTTCTTATTCCCACCTGAAAGTACGGTTACAATAAAACCAAGAGAATATATTATATTACTGAATGTAGGTGGAAGTTATTACTTCCAGTTGAAGCCAGGTGATGGCGGTGGACTCTAACCAGAAAAAATACCACTAGATATTTATATTGAAAATCCCCGCACTACTGCGGGGATTTTCATTTTATAGTAAAGCTGTAGAGATTATTCTTCAAATAGAATCGTGGTTTTATAGTCACTAAGCATAAAACTTCTATTGCACAATCATTATAGTAAGAGGGAAGTAACCATTCTATTATTTGGTAATATTTCATAGACTCTTCTAACACCTTTACTCACGCCCTCTGTTCGCAGATGATGGTAAAGATATAAGCCCCCAACAAAAGTGCTCTTGTCTAGTTCCTTCGCACTCAACTAATTACTATTCTGCTTCCATTTTACGTCATAGTAACCCGGTCTTTCTTTTACTACTTGTTCTAGGAATTTCTGCTCGTAACCTACTCCTTCGGGGGCACGGCCTTCGTTTTTATTTACGTCGTTCATATATCCGTCATTGTACTTCACTGTTAAGTATTCCCATAGCGATTTCCATTCTTTGTGTACTCTCTCTGCATTGGAAATGCTATAGTCCGAAAGGAAGCTAGCTGCTAATTCGGGATTAGTTTTGTATAGCTCTACAGCTGCTTTTTCTAACTGTGGCTGATAAGCTAAGAATTTGTCTTCGTAGTTTTGCTGTACCTCTATTACATCTTTCGATATGTGGCTATACATAGTATATGCCTTATTTGCTACAAGATTGAATACCCAGAACATAGAGTCCCAAGTGAAATCTTTGATAGAGCCAACGATATAAGGTTTTGGAGGTGATTGCAATGAACTATATAGCGGTACATAGCAACTAGTAGCCGCATCATCTACGCCGTACCATAGTACTCCGCCTATTTCATCGGGCATAGAACTACGCATTTGTGCTACATAAGACCACGCTGTTTGTTGTGTTGATATTGGTCTTTCCCAGCCGAATTTCTTAGTTGTATCGCTTTCCAATTTCCAAGATAGATTTTTCCATCTGTATGGGCAACCGTAAGGTCCAGCAGCTATACCTTTTGTCATATCATATTCCGTTCCCTCGAAGTGATCACGCATCCAAGTTTGTAAGTCTTTCACTGAAATCTTTGTATCTGGCTTGATGAATAGGGGATAGGGGTCAGCTCCTTCAACAGCTCTCCAATAGTCTTCCGATAGGTTTTGACTTGGTGCGGCTAGTGAGAAAAATCTCCATACTCTACCTTCGCAATATAGTACTCCACCGGGATCTAGGGGATTGTAAGTATCGGCATAGCTAAACTCACCGTTGTGGTTCTTAGCTATTCCTTTTTCTTCTGCGAATGTAATTACATCTTTAGAGTAAAGACAATTTTCAGGATCATTTTTTATGATTTTACGTATTCTAGATTGATTAGCGTGAGCAGCTATATAGCCATCAGGAATTCTACGTGCTACCCATACTATACCTTTGTTGCCAACACCTTTTGGGTGTATATCCATTATCCATACTTCATTTGGGTCTGCTATTGAAAATGACTCTCCAGTACTGTAATAGCCGTATTTAGTAGTTAGCTCATCTATTACCTTAATAGCTTCTCTGGCCGTTTTAGCTCTTTGCAGTGCTATACGCATTAGCGAACCATAATCTATAAGCCCAGTAGTGTCTCTGTACTCATCTAGCCCAGTGAATGTAGTTTCACCGATAGTAAGTTGGTGTTGGTTCATATTACCAACTACACGGTAAGTGTGGGGTACTTGCTCTATTTTTCCAAGGAATTTACCTGTGTCCCAATCGTGTACTTCGAGCATTTCGCCAACTTCGTGTTTTGCTTCTGGTAAATAGAATAGTCTCTCCATAAACCCACCAGCATCGGCGGCGTAAGTTATCATAGTAGAGCCGTCAGCAGTAGCTCCTTTGCTTACTAATAGATTTGTACAAGGGATTAAGCTAGTGTAACTCGCCATTATCACTATCAAAGCAGTAATTATTATCTTCATATTATTTCTTTGTTCGTTTTAATTCAAAAAAAAAGCGACCATATTGTTATATATGATCGCTTTAAGTTATTAAATATTCAGCTTATCTGCTAATTATTATTTTACCTGATTGGTAGTTAGCACCAGTCTGTAACTTGAATAAGTAACTTCCATTGCTTAAGTTATCTAAGTTCAAAGGTAGTACATTATTGTTACCATTAGCTTTAATATTTTCCAAAGTAAATACTGTTTTACCAGTTTGGTCAATTATAGTAAAGTTAACAATACCCGGTGTATCTAGATTGAATCTTAGTTCAGCACTATTTTGTATCGGGTTAGGCACTATACTAGTACCGAAATCATAGTTACCACCAGTCACTGTAGATACTATATCAGTAGTGAATGAGAATCCTTCAGACCAAGGTCCAAATCCAGCTTCGTTCCAACCTCTAGTTTTCCAGAAGTAAGTTGTCTTAGGGCTAAATTTGTTTTCTAAGCTGATTGATTCTTCGAATACTCTTTGATTGTAAATCAATGTATCAGAGAAATCTTGAGTAGTACTAATCAACATCTCATAACCGCTTTCACTTGCAAGTCCTAAATCAGTTCTTGGGACTTTAGTCCATTCGAATTGAGTTTTCTTGAAAGGTACTTCATTCTCACTGTCCACTGGCTTGATAGCAACAGCTTGATCAGTTGGTGGTTGTGCTATAGTACGGAATCTATGTGGTTTTGAGTAATCAGAAGTAGTAGTTTGGTTAACAGAAGCGACTCTGAACCAATACTCTTTGAAATTATCCAAATCAGTGTAATTATACACAGTATCTTGGATATTCTGAATTTCTCTTAGTATATCATCTTCGTTGAATTTCAAATCACTAGCTATTTGCAAGTTGTATGAAGTAGCATTGTTAGATGATCTCCAAGACATAATGCCTGTAGTAGGTAATTTGACAGAGAAATTCTCTGGATAAATTAAGAATGGTACATTAGTAAATCCTTCACCAGTAGTGAATTGATATACTTGAGACCATGGTGAAGTACCCCATTGATCATTAGATCTAACTTTCCAATAGTAAGTTGTAGTAGTTTTTAGATCTTTTAGCAGAATACTATTAGTTTTAACACCATTTTCACCAACTTCGTTCGTGAATGAATCATCTGTTGAATATCTGATATCATAGTTATTGGCTGTAGGTACATTGCTCCATAGGAACTGTACTTCAGTTGTAATGTTTGATTCAGCATTTTCAGGGTAAATCAAATTCGGGAAACCTTGTATTGATTTGAAACTGTATACATTAGACCAATCACTATAACAATCACCCAATAATGTCCTAACTCTGTAATAATAATTTGTATTATAAGATTCTAGTATTATATCAAGGGTTACATCAATGATGCTATCTTTATCTATTTCTATGTCAGTAAAGCTGTCATTCTTAGATACTTGAATGTTGAAGTGTTTAGATGCAGTAGGTGGCTTCCACTCTAGTTCTATACCTCTAGGAACCTCAATCGCTCCATCCACAGGAGTTACTAAAAGGGGCTGCTCGATTGTAGTTGTAAATTTCTTGACTTCAGACCACAAACCAACGTTAGTATCATCTTTAGCTCTTACTCTCCAAAAAACTTCTTTAAAAGAAACAGCTACATCGCCAGTTACAGAAGTACCACTGATCTTAGTAGCGTAAAAACGTTCATCTCCATTAAGGAACTGAGCAGTTTTAGACGATTGTACTTCATATAGTGTAGCACCCGGTACTGCTTCCCAAGTAAATGTTGTCAATAGAGGTACACAATTAATCGTGTCACCCGGTGCTATTGATACTGCAGCTGGGTAAGCCGTTCTAAAGTTAAATGCACTAGACCATTCTGAAGAACAACCTAGTCCTAATGTTCTCATTCTCCAATAATACTTTTTGTTATAATTAGGAGCAGTCCAAGCGTAACTAACATCTGTTAGGTTCATTTCATTAACTAATAAATTAGTGAAGCCAGAATCATCTGATACTTGTAAATCATAAGTTTGAGCACCAGGTGTATTCGGCCATGTAAATGATATATTTAGAGGAACCCCAACAGAGTCATTTTTAGGCGTTGCCATTTCTGGAGGGCCGACTAAAGTAGTGAAACTTCTTACCGTTGAGTATGGAGTCTCACAGCCAACTTGAAGTCCCTTTACTCTCCAATAGTAAGTAGTAAAGTACTTATTCACTTTGAAGATAGCACTTGTAGCAGATACTTGTGAGTCAAGAACTGTAGGTGCAAAGCTTGCATTAGTCGAAATTTGTATTTTATATTTAGCCGCATTTGGAACTGCTGACCAATTAAAAGTTTGTGTGAAAGCTTGACACTCTAGCAAATCATCAGGAGATGTTAATGTAGGTGGTGCAGGGTGAGTAGTAAGTACGAACCCATCTGACCATGTGTCTGTTTCGCCTATAATATGCGAACCAACTTTCCAATAGTATTTTGTACTGTAGTTAGGTAAAGCAAAGGCAACAGTAGTGTCGTTGTAACTCAAATCTTTCTTCAATGTATCAGAAAAATCAACTTTAGTTGAAATGATGTACATATATCTAGATGCATCTTTGACTTTGGTCCACGAGAAAACTGCGTCTCTATCAACACAATCATCACCATTTTGAGGTAAAAGCTGTGTAGGTGCTGACGTTAGTCCTTGTTGGACGAATATAAATAATGCGAAAAGTAGTACATACTTACTTAAGTAGTATATTTTCTTCATAAAAAACTCCGTATAATATTAATAATTTATTTCTTTCAAATCAAATAACAGATAAGCATTCAAATAGTTACTTTTTTAGTAATATTTTAGCTATTTCTATATCTATTTCAGTAGTGATTTTCAAATTTTGCGATTCACCAATCATTAATTTAGGTAAAAATTTTGAGTATTCTAATATAGATGAATCATCTGTACCTTTGAATCTATTTTTATTCGAATATTCGTACGCCTTAATAAATAGATTTCTTCCGAATAATTGTGGTGTTTGAACAGCCGCTAACATCTCTCTATCAATCGTATCGTAGATAAAAGTCTCTTTCTTATCTCTGTCAATAGTCTTGATTGTATCAGTTGGATGTAAATACGGTACAACACCATTATATTTCTGAACAGATGTCATTAATTTTTCGATGAGGTTATGAGTCACAAACGGTCGAACTGCATCGTGAATAATTACATATTCCGATTCGGCATCTATATGTTCAATAGCATTATAGATTGAGTTAAAGCGAGTTTTACCATGAGGAGTTATTTTATATCTATCTTGAAATTCTGAAGGAATAGCAGACTTGATTTCATCTATATAGTTATCATCAGCTGGTATTAATAGCTGAGCTATATCTGTGAAGTTGACAAACCTAGATAGCGTCCAGTTGAGTATGGACTTACCGTTTATTTTTATGTATTGCTTTGGTATTTCGGCACCAACTCTTTCACCGATTCCGCCACAAGGTATAATCAATGTGTATTTCATTATTTATATCTATATTTTTCATTGAATAAATACGGTCTTTCTAACCTATAGTTGCCGAACCCATTTTTATCAGCAAACAGGAAAGTCCTATTACCGCTATATTGCCAGAGTCTATATTGTACGTTATTACCACTAGATGATTGTTTTTCAACTTGAATAGGCGGCCCTAATACTACATAGACCATTCCCATATCAGTCAACCAACCTTCAGTGTATGATTTGAATTGTTCATTAGCGTACTTTATTCTCTGGTAATACTCGTTCATTGCTTCATTATAGACAGTATTCGGAGTTGGATCTAATTCTTTCCAAAACAGAGATAATTTTTCTCTTTTCAATTCATCTGTTTTGGCATTCGATATTTTATCCAATTCGGTCTCTGTTGCTATATACCTAAGCATTTTTATTGCTTTATCTATATCTTCTTCTAGAAACGATATAAGAGTTTCGTTGTGTTTTATAGAACGCTGTGTTATTGCAAGTACTTTCTTATCGTCATGTTCTGTTGCACTTGGGTCATAAGCGACTATCTGTACTATATATTCACCCGATAAACTTAATTTCGATGCATCTATTCTGACAAATTTCTGATTTATTCCAACTTTGACATCTATTTCTTTTAACTCACCTTCTAGTACGATTTCGTCTTTTTTCAGTAATCTAAACGCTATTTTTACTTTCTTGGGTTCATTATCATTGTAAACCTCAAAGAATGCAAAAAAATCACTATTGATTGCGCCTATATTATCTGATATGAAAGGTGTAATCTTATATTTGCCTTCTACTTCTTCTATTTGCGAAAGAAGTAAAATACCACTAAGTGAAAAGCTAAATCGGTTGAAATCTATTACAGTTACTTCTCTTTCTCTTTCGAACAAATTATCGCTAAACTCATCTTTGATATCTGCTGATACTAGATAAGTACCTTTCGGTACAGTAAACCTAAAGAATGTTTTGTAGAATTCACCCTCAGCTCCTTGTGATTGCCTATAATCGATGGTTGTTATAGTTTTTTTTATGTGTTTGTAGTCTATTCTGTTCTTATCAGAATCTGTTATAGTTATATCAACGTCTATATTTGCTACAAAGTTCTCGCCCAATTTCTCAAATGTAAGCAATTGATATGGTATAACTATATATACATCTATTCTGCCATCAGTGCTATCGCTACTATTGAATACAACAGCATCAAGAAAGTAATTTTCTTTAGCAAATGCTGTATCATTAGTAATAAGCAAAATAGTAGAAGTCAGTAGTGATAGTAATAATATTCTTAGCATATAGGCATTTTCTTGTTTTTATATAAGACTCGAAAGTAATGTTTTAAGTTACAAAAATTGAAGATAATTTGAAATAGCTTGCTATCTATTAATAACATGAACTAATATAATTTCTAATATCTTTGATTAATTTTAACTTGTCATCTGTTACAACAAATTTATTCCCTAAATCTGGCTCTTTACTTAGCCATTTTCTTACAATAGTTTCGTCGTTAGAGTTACCCTCAACAACGGTCGGTTTGAAGTAAGTATCTTCTATAGCAGATTCAATTATAAATGTGCTTGCACTAGTGCCTATCTCAAGGTGGTTTGCTAATAATCCATTTTTTATTAGGAACACACCAACTGTTTTGCCCAATCTGTTATTGGTGTCTATATAGATAAGATTAGAATGATTCTCCGGTTGGGGTTCAGTCCCAAATAATTCAAGAGGTGCATCATAGTAAACCTTACCCAATATAAGGTCTGAGTGCAGTTCTGATGGGGTATCTCTGTAATCAATTTTATTAGCTATGTCCATTATATCTTTCATCTTTTGTGAAGATAAATAATTAGGGTCGAGAAATAACTGCAATTTGAGTTTTATATTATCTGCTTTGTCAGCGTAGATTCTATTGCCACTTTTATCATAAATATAGAAAACACCTGGGTATTCGGGTGCAATCTCTATCTGTTTTACCAGATGGTCTATATTCTCATTCTTGACTTTGAATCTTCTTCTAGTTTTCCGTTCGAATTCGTTTAGCTCTTTGCGAGTAGTAATCCCATATTCCGATTCGAGTATATCGAGCATTTTTATTAATGCCTTTGCTGTCGCGAAAGCATCACCCAATGCCCTGTGACGCATAAATATAGGGATGTTGAAATACTGGGCCAATGAAGTAAGGTTTACCTTCTGAGATTTAGGTAGTAATTTCTTAGAAAGCTTAACTGTACAAAGTATCTCATGCTCAACGGAGACTCCATAATTACGAATCATTGTGTTGCGAATGAAAAAATGATCAAAATTAGCGTTGTGAGCTACAAAAATAGAATTATCTTTAGAAATGAAATCCTTGTAAGCGGGAAGTACATCTTTTTCATCAGGAGCATTTCGTACTAATTTGTCTGTTATACCAGTCATATCTTGTATAAACACAGGTATTGGCTGCCGAGGGTTGACTAATGAGTGGAAAGTATCTATTATCTCTCCACCTAAAACATGAACTACAGCTATATCAGTAATCCTGTCTGTCCTGCTATTAGCACCAGTTGTCTCTACATCTACTACGAAAAAATTTGTGTTATCTAGTTTACTCATTATCACTTTCTAAAATCTACTGAAGTCGCCTTGTTAAAATTATGAAAAATTATTAATAGATGGTTTAATATATGTATGTGTGAATGCCTTAACAGTGTGTA
Organism: Bacteroidota bacterium; assembly: GCA_048267165.1. Classification (GTDB taxonomy): domain Bacteria; phylum Bacteroidota; class Ignavibacteria; order Kapaibacteriales; family UBA2268; genus PGYR01. Next base: position 102,812 of record JBLWYD010000001.1, on the reverse strand, counting down.
AGAAATCTGACATATATTTATCCACCTTTTTTAAGAATTGATATATAAAAGCCATCTGTTTTGCTTTTGTCTGTTAAGGTCATCATTCCAAATTCAGTAAAATGCAAACTATCAGTATTTATTTCTAACTCATTAGCTCTACTTTTAATATCAACTGGCTTCATATCGGGGAACTGACTCAATACATTAGATATAACTCTATCATTCTCATTTCTGAATAGCGAGCAAGTAGAATAAATAAGTTCCCCACCATCTGCTATTTTATCATAGCACTTAGCCACAATCTCAAGTTGTAATTTGGTATAACTATCAATTAATACGTCAGTTATTGAATATCTGATTTCTGGGGCTCTTCTTACTGTTCCTGAGCCAGAGCAAGGGGCGTCTATCAAAACTTTATGATATTGCTTATCATCATTATCTATATCCTCTATATTGAGGATTAGTACTGAGGAGAGACCGTGTAAGCTAACTCGGCGTTCTGTTTCCCTTAATCTCTTTATATTAATGTCAGTTGCATCTATAAATGCTTGGTCACGAGCTAATTCTGCTATATGTATAGTCTTACCACCTCCACCGGAGCAATAATCAAGAATGTCTTCATCTGGTCTTGGGTCAAGTAATAATGAAATTAATTGACTACCCTCATCTTGAACCTCGAAGCAACCATTTTTATAACTCATATATGTATTGAAGTTGATGTTTTTGCCCAACTTTATACAATCTCGAACTATATTATACTCGTATGGAATACCATAACTTTTTAGCTCTTCTTCTATCAAATCTCTGTCGGATATTATTCTAAGATCGGTTGTAGCTTCCTTATTAAGGGCTGTTGCAACTGATAATAGTCTATCTTCATCTAAATCAATATTATTCAAAAATGTAGTGGGGAAGAAGTCTGTATCTTTAAATTCTGAGAAGTCTGACTCTAATTTTTCCGAATTTACAAGCTCATATATATAGGAGTTAAATTCATCATTTTTGAAGATTCTATTTACACTCTCATTTACATCTATCTCTTTTCTGTAAGCAAGGAAAAATATGTCATTTACAGAAAGTTTAGTTAAAACTAGTTTATGTCGAAGGTAGAAGAAGAAAACTCCACTGATAATCTTCTTATCTTTACTCCCCAAATACCGTTTACCACTCATAAATCTTTGTTTGACTGATGCCGCAGTGAATTCTGATGCTTCCCATAACTCTATTAATTCAGTAATATGGCTAAACCAAAACGTTGCTTTTTTTTCTAAATGACTAATAGACATGTAGTATAACCTTCAAAAGATAATTTTAGATAAATATGAATTCAAACTTATGTAACTATTTAGAATAGTGAAGTATGAAGTTCACAAATTAGGTAAATTTACCTAATCGATTACAATGTATATTTTAGTTAATTCCAATTAATCGTACAAACAAAGTAAAATAGTTTTGAATATTAGTGTTAATTGTTATAATTTTGTTTGATAGACTATTTAAAAAATAGGAATACTTCTGTTGTTATGCAGACGTATTACTTTGGCATAGATATTGCTCGTTGAGTTTGTGGACTAATACCCCACTGAATAAATATAGAAATTGAAAATAAATAAGTTTAATAATTATTAGGAGTCTTCATAATGAAGAAAACAATAAAACTACTTTTAGTAACAGCGTTCTTGCTCCCTGTAGTACTTTTTACTACTCAGGCACAAGAAGCTAAGTTACTTAAGTCAGTAATAGGTGCAGGAGGAACTGTTGGTTCAACAGTTACAACTGATAATGGGCCTATAACGCTTAACGGGACAGTAGCTCAAACTGCTATTGAAACTAAGCAATTAGGCGGTGGCGCTGGTCCTGGTGTTAAAATCTACGAAGGTTTTTGGACGCCATTCACTAAAGCGATATCTGGTGTAGAAGAAGAAGGAACATCTGCTAATACTCTTAGCAACTACCCTAACCCTTTTACTACTAGTACAAATATTCAGTTCACTTTAGAAGATAATTCTAACGTGACTATTAGAGTATATGATATTAACGGTTCTTTAGTAAGTACTGTAGTATCTAATCAGTTGTTTACAGCTGGTACTCCACAAACTGTTTCTTGGGATGCTAAAGACCAATATGGTACGCAACTAAGTTCAGGTTCTTATCTATATGAGCTATCTATTGAGCCAATGACTGGCGGTAGAAGCTTTAGTTTAAGAAACGTTATGGTTATAGTTAAATAAATATGAAAGTAAGTGTTTTAAATAAATTATTATTATTAATTAATAGGAGCTTTACAATGAAGAAACTCATTCTTCTTGTTATTTTGGCGTTTAGCATGGTGTTGTCACCTTTGGCAACAACTATTGCAGCGACTCCAAAAGTAATCAACTATCAAGGTCAATTAGAAAGTGATGCAATCACTTCTAAAGCACCAGTCTTGGTTGTCTTCGAATTATTCGAAGATGCAGCCGGCGGATCCGCTCTATGGATAGAGCAAAAAAGTGTAACCGTTGATAACAACGGATTTTTCTCAGTTTATCTTGGTGATGTTAACCCTATCGATCTTAAATTCGATAAGCAATACTTCGTACAAGTAACTGTTGGTAACAACCAACCGTTCCCAAGAACAAAACTATCATCTACTCCTTCTGCTTTCTATGCAGCTGATGCTGATACAGCATTATATGCATTTGACGCAGGTATGGCTATGGACGTTGCTCCTAAAGCTATCGGATTAGACAACCTTGCTGATGAAGTATTGACAGCTGGTGGTGATTTAATGGGTATGTATCCAAACCCACAAATCAAACCTTCTGCTATCATCGATAATATTCCTGACGGTTCTATAACTTCAGAAATGTTATCTCCAAATATTTCAACTTCTCCATCTGGCCCTGCTGGTGGTGATTTGTTCGGTTCTTATCCAGATCCACTTATTGCAGTTGGTGCAGTTAAAACTGACCGTATCTTCGATGGTGCTGTAACTGAACAAAAAATAGCTGACGGTGCTGTTACTAATAACAAAATCGTAAGTTTAGATGCTGCAAAGTTAACTAACGTTCCAGCTCTTAATTTCCAAGTAGCTGTTATGACTGATGCTACTATCGATGGTGATGGTACTAATGCAATGCCTTTAGGTTTAGCTGACGATGCTGTTTCAACTTCTAAAATTGTTGACGGTGCTGTTACTAACGCTAAAGTTGGTGCTGATGCAATCACTACTGATAAAATAATGGACGGAACTATCATAGCTGCAGACATCGCAACTGGTGCTGTAACTACTGATGAAATTTTAGACGAAACTATTTTAGCTGCTGACATCGCAACTGGTGCAGTAACTACTAGTGAAATCTTAAACGAAACAATTTTAGCTGAAGACATCGCAACTGGCGCTGTAACTACTTCTGAAATTTTAGACGAAACTATCTTAGCTACTGACATCGCAACTGGTGCAGTAACTACTAGTGAAATCTTAAACTCAACTATCTTAACTGAAGACCTTTCTGACAATGCAGTTACTCAAGCTAAATTAGCTGACGACGCTGTAAGAGTTAGAAATATCGATGTATCTGGTGCTGGTCCCGTTGACGGTGACGTACTTTACTTCGATAACGGTATCGGTGAAATGAGATGGGGACAAGAAAGAGTAGAAACTTCTGCACCTTTAACTGGTGATGGTTCTACTGCTACTCCTGTAACTTTAGACCCTACTTTCGGTAGTGCTGATGAATTATTAATCAGAACTGCTCCTAGTGGTTGGGTGTCAAGTAAAATTAACACTAATAACATAGCTGATGGCGCAGTAACTTCTGCAAAAATAGCTGATGGAACTGTAATGACAGTTGATTTAGCTGACGGTTCTGTAACTAATCCTAAATTAGCTGCTGACGCTGTTACATCTAATAAAATATTAGATGGTACAGTAATTTCTGATGATCTTGCAACTAATTCAGTAACAACAGTAAAAATTACTGATGCTAATGTTACTACTGCTAAATTAGCTGATGCTAGTGTTACAACTGCAAAAATCAATGATGATGCTGTAACTAACATCAAAATCGATGATGACGCTGTAACTGGTAATAAAGTACTTAACGGTTCATTATCTTCATTAGACTTAAACACAACTGGTGTTGTAGCTGGTATATATGGTGATCCTAATGCAAACCCTAATCAAATAGACGTTGCTGAATTCACTGTTGACGCTCAAGGTAGAATCACTAATGCAGTAGAGAATACTTATACTGTTATTGGTGGCGGAACTATCTTCAACGAATCTCCTGTATCTGACATCACTGTTGATGGTACTTATGACAACCTTGATTTACAAATCAAGCCAGGTGTTGTAGGAACTACTGAACTTGCTGATAACTCTGTTACTTCTCCTAAAATCGTTGACGGTACAATTGCTACTGCTGATTTGGGTGACAACTCAGTTAACTCTGTAAAAATTATTGACGGTTCAGTAACTTCAGCTGATATAGCTGACGGTACTGTAGCTAACATTGATTTAGCTCCTAATTCAGTTGCTACTGGTAACATCATTGATGGTACTATCACTAATGCTGATTTGGCTGCTAACTCAGTTAGTACTGTTAACATAATCGACAACAATGTACTTAACACTAAGATTGGTTCTGGTGTTCAAGTTGCTGGTAAAGTATTAAAAGCTGATGGTGCTGGTAATACAGTATGGGGTGATGACTTAGGTTTAACACTTCCTTACACTGGTTCTTATGATGGTCCTGGTGATGCATTTACATTGACACATACTGGTGCTGCTGGCGCTGGTTCTGCTGCTGTATTTACTTCATCTACTGCAACTAATACTTCTCCTGCTGTATCTATCACTAAAGGTGTTGATGCTGGTGCTGGTTCTGCACTTGTTGTTTCTGGTACTGGTGTACAAGGAACTAATTATATTGCAAAAATAACTAACACTAACTTAGCAGAAGGTAGAACATTATTATTAGAAAATAATGCTCCTGTACTTGCAGCTCAAATAACTGACCCTAATGGTGTTCCAAATTCTGGTGATGAGTATGTAACTCCTGATCCTACTGGAACAGATTTGAATGATGCAACATTAGTTGTTAGAAATAACAATGCTGCTGTATCAAATCAAAAATTAGCAATCAAAACTTATGGTTCAATCCAAGCTAACTCAACTATCCAAGGTACTAATTTAGTAGCTCATGGTGGTCAAATTACTTTGCTTAACCCAACTACTGGTGCTGTTGCTGCTATACATCCTCCAACTAACGTTGGTGATCCATTAAACATTACTCCAGCTCTTGATATCAATGGTACTTCAACTGTACTTGGTATTAACAATATCTGGGAATCTTTTGATGGTAACTTGTTCCCAGCTGGTACTGGTACTGATAGAGACGTTCCTACAGCTTTAGCTGTTTCGAACTCTATCGGTTCTATCGCTGCTGAGCCATTTATCACTTTCCAAGCTGATGGTGGTGGACTAACTAACAACAGAGTATTTGCAGTTAATTCTACATTGACTTCAACTATTGCTGGTGCTGATAATGGTAATATCGATTTATCAATCAACTTAGCTAACCCTAACACTTGGACTGGCACTCAGACATTGTCTGCTGCTGGTAACGGTTTAGTTGTTACTACTAATGCTGACTTCCAAGGTGATGTTGCAAACTCTACTGGCGACTTAATGGTTAATGATAACATTAATGTATCTGGTACTTCTACATTACAACAAACTGCTACTATTGGTGGTGCTGCTCTTGCTGCTCCTGCTGTAGTTGCTGAAAATAATGATGTAACTCCTACTATTGTTGCAATCAATAATGGTGCTGGTTCTTCTATCGATGCATCTGGTAATGTAACAATCAACAATGGTGGATTGGACGTAACTGGTGCTACTAACTTGAACGGTGCTACTACTGTTACTGGTGCAAATACATTCACTGTTGGAACAGGTGCTACTAATTTAGGTGGTACTCTAACTCAAACTGGTGGTCAAGTGACTTTTGCTGGTAATGTTGACGCTAACAATGGTTTAGATGTAACTGGTGCTGCTACTGTAGCTGGTACTGTAACTCAAACTGGTGCTGGTAATCAAGTATCTTTCGCTGGTAATGTAGACGCTAACAATGGTTTAGATGTAACTGGTGCTGCTACTGTAGCTGGTACTATTACTCAAACTGGTGGTGCTAATCAAGTATCATTTGCTGGTAATGTTGACGCTGCTAATGGTTTAGATGTAACTGGCGGTAACTTCACACTTCCTGTTTCAGGTGCTGGTGTTGATGTTAACGAAATCGTTACAGTAATAAACAACGCTAATACAAATGATCAATTGCCAACTGCACTTGCAGCTTATACTGCAATTAACAATGTTGCTTCTGCTGAGTTCTTTACTTTAAGTAACAATGCTTCATTAAACAATGAGAGAGCTTTACAATTCAACGCTGGTAACTTTACTACTGTTGATGGTGGCGCTAACTCTAACTTTACTGTAGATTTATCTAACACAACTGTTGCTGCTGCTGCTTATGGTAACAACGCAGGTACTTCTTACTCTACTTTCACAGTAGATGCTAAAGGTAGATTAACTGCTGCTGCTACTCAAGCTATAGTTGTTAATGATGACGGACTTGCAACTACTGATATCGATATCACTGGTGCTAATTCTAGTAGCTTAGGTTTACAAATCAGAACTAACGCTGTTGGAACTAACGAATTAGCAACTGCTGATTACTCTGGTGATCTTGCTGCTGGTAACTATGTATTAGGAAACTTAGATAACACTGCAATCGGTGCTGCTAATCCTTCTACAGGTGTTTTCACTAACTTAACAGTTCAAACTGACTTAACAATTGATGCAACTACTACTGCTGCTAATACAACTGTAGATGATATATATACTACAACTGACTTTACTAATGATGGTGGTGTTACAATCACTTCTGGTAATGACACAGACTTAATCACTGCTGGTGCTGTAGCTTCTGCTTTAGCAGCTACTGATTTGCAAGTTGCTTATAACAATGGTAATACAATTACTACTGCTGGCGGTAATAATATAGAATTTATTAGTGGTGCTGGTGAAGTATTAGACGTTCAAATGAATATCGAAAATACTGCAACTAACTTAGTAACTGTTGATGATAACTTAACTGTTACTGGTACTACTACATCTACTGGTTTAGTAACTGCAAACGGTGGTTTAACTGTTTCAGGAACTGTAACATTAGATAACGATGAAATTGGCGACGCTGAAGTTGTTAACGCATTGACTATCGATGGTGGAACAGTAGATAATTCTCCAATTGGTGCTACTACAGCTTCAACTGGTGCTTTTACTACTTTATCTGCTTCAGGTCTTACAACTGCTAACGGTGGTTTGACTGTAGTTGGAACTGTAACATTAGATAACGATGAAATTGGCGACGCTGAAGTTGTTGATGCATTGACTATCGATGGTGGAACAATAGATAACTCTGTAATTGGAGCTACTACTGCTGCTGCTGGTACATTTACTGCACTTAATGCAACTACTGCTACTACTACAGGTTTAGTAACTGCTGGAAATGGTTTAACTGTTTCTGCTGGTAACTTTACTTTAGGTGGTCTAGGTGTTGATGGTATTCAGAATACTATTCCTTTAGCTGCTGACGCAACTGACCTAGTAACTGAAAATGCTGTATTCTTAGCATTACAAGCTCACACATTACAAACTGCTTATGTAAACGGTAACGTTATTACAACATCTGTAGGTGAAGGTAATGTACAAATAGCTGGAACTGAAATGTTAGACATCGATGTAAACACTACATTAAACGGTAACCTAACTCAAGTTGGAGACTTAGGTGTAACAGGTAATTCTACTTTAACTGGTTTATTAACTCAAGTTGGTGGCGGTAATCAAGTTACTTTCGCTGGTAATGTTGATGCTAATAACGGTTTAGATGTAACTGGTGCTACTAATTTAACTGGTACTGTTGCTCAATCTGGTGGTAACGTAACATTGAATGGTGCAGTTTCTGCAACTAACGGTGTAGCTGTACAAGGTGGAGTTAACATAACTACTGGTAGTTTAAATGTTGCTGTAGGTAATGGTGCTATTGGTGGTAATTTCTCTGTAGTTGGTACTTCTGACCTACAAGGTGCAGTATCTAATACAACTGGTGCTCTTACTATTGGTGATGACCTAGTTGTAACTGGTACTTCTGATTTAAGAGGAACAGTATCTAACTCACTTGCTGATTTAGACATCAATGATGGTGTTGATATTGATTTCACTGCTGCTGGTCAAACTGTAGCTATCAACTCTAGTGTGTCTAACTCAACGTTATTCACAGTTGGTGATAATTCTGGTGGAGCTCACTCTACTGTAAGTATCTCTTCTAATAGTACTGGTTCTGCTGCTACTGTTACTTCAACTGGTGGTCCTGCATTATCTGTATCATCTACGGCTGGTACTGCTTTAAATGCTGGTAGCCCTGTTGCTACTAACACTGCAGTTAACGCATTCAACAGTTCTGCTGCTAATGCTACTGTAACTTTAAGTAATAATAATGCGACAAGTTCTTCTTTCGCACTATCTACTACTAATGGTCACATTAAAGTTTCTGCCGATGGTGTTATTAATAACCCAGCTGCAATTACTGTAGGTTCTAGAACAATGATAAGAATGACTGGTACAAGTGGAGCTGCTCCTATATCAGCGGGTACTCAAATCGGTCAAATACTTATACTTACTAATGAAGATGCTGCTACTATAAATGTATCTGGTCCAAATATATTAGGTGGTGCATATGTAATGCCTGCTGAAAGTGCATTACAATTAGTATGGAACGGTGCTGTGTGGGTAAGATTCCAATAATCTTATAACAAGTTAACCAAACACATTAAATTTAAAATCCCGCTCACAAGGCGGGATTTTTCTTTTTTATATATCGCTGAATAGAAGTATATTTGTATATCAAAAAATACTAATGGCGATATGAAATATATAATAGCATTACTACTCCTCGTATCTTCCGTATTCTCACAGGAATTTAGGAATATTGAAGACACCTCTCTTGAGATATACTATCCAGAAAATTACGAATATGAAAAAGATCATGTCTTTATATTTGCATACGTGCAACCTAATCAGAAATTAGAGGTACTTAGTACTTTACCTACTGAAGGTATTGTACCAATTCAAGCAGAAGTTAACCTAAGAAAATTAAAACAAACTGATAGTACTTATTATATACTAGGGAAAAACACTTCTCACGATAAGATTGTACTCACAGGTCTATTACCTAAGAATTATTTTACAATTAGGGCATATAAATTAGTGAATAGTAAATATGTACCAGCAATGGCTGTGATGACATCTACTAAAGCCACAGAGCCCATAGAGAGCCCTGAAGGGATTATATTCAAGAATACCGACACTGACCACTTATTTATCACTTGGAAGGACGCTATCAACTCAGAAGGGTCTTTATTGCTAGTTTCTAAAGATAAGCCGCCTATTCCACCTGTAGATGGTGCTATTTTTCATCCTTCAAAAAAATATGGTACAAGTAAGGCAGTAAATGATGGTATGACATATTCACTTTTTCAAGGAAGAAAAGATTTCAGTGAGTTCATAAAAATTGAAAACTTAGAGTTTGGTACTTATTACTTTCAGGTTTACTCATACAATGGTAGTAATGAGTTTATTAATTATAATATAAACCCAGGTGCTGGCAATCCAAGAGAAGTAACTATGAAGTTAGCTGCTCCTGAGTTAGAAGATTCCGACTTCCTTGACGAAACATTCGAAATAGAGTGGACAGAAGTGAAAGGTGCAGAAACTTATGAGGTGCAAGTAGCACTTGACCCTGAGTTTATCACTCCAGTTAAGAATTACGATAATGTAGATGTTGGATTGACAACAGTATATGAGATCTATTCAGAAAACCCTGAAATTGTTTATTACGTTCGTGTACGTGCGAGAAATGGTAGAAATATATCACAATGGTCAAACATAATGGAACTAGAGGACTAAGATGAGCATAGAAATACGTAAAGTAACTGATGCGTCAGGTAAAAAGAAGTTCGTCAACTGTCAGTGGAATTTTTACGAGGGTAACCCGAATTGGGTTCCACCTATCAAAATGGATAGGATGAAGCTACTGAACGAAGATAAGAACCCATTCTACAAGCATGCTGAAATACAGCTTTTCCTTGCCTATGATGGCAAAGAAATAGTAGGGCGTATAGCGGCAATAACGAACGCCAACCACAATGCGATTCATAATGATAAAGTTGGTTTTTTCGGGTTCTTCGAGTCAACTAATAATCAAGAAGTAGCGAATAAGCTTTTCGATGAGGCAGTAAAGTGGCTGAAAACTAAAGGAATGAATGACATTCGTGGTCCGGTAAACCCATCTACAAATGATGAAGTTGGTTTGCTTATCGATGCTTTTGATATGCCCGCCGTTATTCTTATGACTTATAATCCTCCTTATTACCAACAGCTAATAGAGAATTATGGCTTTAATAAAGAAAAAGACTTGCTAGCTTATATACTTCATCACGATACTTATGCGAGCGAGAAGCTAACTAGAATGCAACAGATAGTGCGTGATAGAAAGGGCATTACAATTAGAGCATTGAACTTTAAGGATTCTAAGCAGTTCAAAGCAGATGTGAAAACATTAAAAGAAATATACAATGCCGCTTGGCAACCCAATTGGGGATTTGTGAAGATGACGGATGCAGAGTTTGATTTTCTTGCAAACGATCTGAAAACCATCGCCGAGCCAAGATTAACAATAATTGCGGAGATAAAAGGCAAGCCCGTAGGTTTCGCATTATCACTACCAGACATTAACCAATCGCTTATTTATAATAAGAAAGGTGGGATATTGGGAGCTGTTTGGTGCCTATTTACTAAGAAAAAGAAAATAGACCTTACTAGAATCATTGTACTAGGTGTATTGCCTGAGTACCAATCATCTGGAATAGATGCTGTACTTTACCACGAAATAGGCGAAACTGCTTTCGAGCTGGGTATGCCAAAGGGTGAAGCATCGTGGATATTAGAAGATAATGAGATGATGAAAAGAGGGCTAGAAACGACTATGAAGGGCGACGTTTACAAAACGTATAGGATATTCCAAAAAGCAATCTAAAATGCAATGAACAAGCTTAGAAACATATTAAAACAGATACTTATTATTTACTTTGCTATTGCAGTTCCTACTACGGTATTATATATGTCATTAGACATGATTCGTGGTAGAAGTTTTGAATGGAGTGAGTTTCTATTGTTTTCTGTAGTTGTGTGTTTTAGCTTTTCAGTATTCTTTATTAATTGGCTTCCTTTCAAAAAACTATTTGACAATAAGGCATACGACAATGAGTCTGCTGATAATTCTGTAGTTTGTAAGATAGCTCAAGTAACTAGTAATACAACTAGAAATGATTTGATATTAAAGCTGAAGGCAAGCAGGTATTTTGCAAAAGCGAAAATATTAGAAGTTGATGGGAAAATCAGAATAATAACTGGTATAAGCTTCAAAACATGGGGTGAGATTATTAATATTAGTATTTCCGAATCTGATGGCAAAAATCAATACAACATAGTTAGTATGCCTAAGCAACAGTTGACCCTAATTGATTTTGGCTCTAATAAAAAGAATATTAAGAAGATAGAATCTATGTTAGTAAGGAGTTAATAAAACATAATTATATTTAACTCCAGCATACTACTTAGCACGCCAAAGTGAATCAACGAAGTAGTGCTTACAATCGTAATAATTATTGACAATCTCAAATCCCGTTAGCTCTGCCAATTCGGCAATGTCATTGTCCGAATACTTTTTAGAAATCTCAGTGAAAATTGGTTCGCCATACTTAAAATCAAAAACATTGTCAGCAATCCTCACCTGCTGGTCTTTCATACTAATTAGATAGCTAGTCGCCTCACCAGTTATAGGATTATAAGTTGGGTAATGAGTAAAGCTAGGAATGTCAAAATCCGCACCTAAATCAGTGTTTATACGGCGAAGGAGATTAAGGTTAAACTCACGCGTAACACCGCTCTTGTCATTGTATGCATCAAGTATAATACGTGGGTCTTTCTTTAAATCAAAACCTATGAGTGCATGGTCACCAATAGATATATTGTTTCTCATTGATTTGAGGAATGCCAATTCATTATTATCTTTGAAATTACCAATATTAGAACCCATAAACAGAACGAGCTTAGTTGTATTCTTACCTTTCAACTCATCAAGAGCCGAAAAATAATCATCATTAATGGGGTTCATATTAAGTGAAGATAGCTCTTGCTCATAAGACTTAGCCAGTCCTTTTAGTGCTGATTTACTAATATCAATTGGTGCGTAAACGAAGTCGTTCGTATGCCTTAGAAACTCTTGAAGAAGAAGCTTTGTTTTACTACCATCGCCAGCACCAAATTCGACTATCTCGAACGTCTTTTTAGGGTTAAAATCATTGTAAATAGCTTCCGATTGAGTATCTAGAATTTCATATTCAGACTTAGTTAAGTAATACTCGGGTAACTGCATTATAGTTTGGAATAACTTACTCCCAGCTTTATTATAGAAGTACATAGAGGGTAGTGTCTTAGGTGATCTGGTTAGCCCCGTCACTATATCTGCTAGAAAATTATCCGTCATAAAATATGTCCTATTGATGATAATAGTAAACGGATTAATTGAAATTTATTGAAAATGTTTTGTCATTTGGTTTGCCGAATTGGGATTTAAAATATCTAAGCAGAAGAAGAACATAGTCTGAATCAGGATTTACAGAATTAAAGAATTTTCAGAATGAATCGGAGCAAATATCAGAACGGAATTGCAAAATATTAAAGATAGTCAAGTTTATCACCGTCACTTGAGAGCGAAATGAAATGGAGCGAAGAGTCCAGGAAATTATTCTGAATCACGGATTAATTGGATTAAAGGATTTCACTGATTTGATAGTTTGTACATCAACTTCGCGCAGTGTAAACAATACGTCTCTACGAAATGTAGCAATCCCCCTCAATGACACTTAAAATGTTCGTAGGGTTGTTGGCAATCGTTGCAGTAGTATAGTGCTTTGCAGGATGTTGCTGAGAACTCTGCTCTTAGCTCTGTATTCTCTGAATCACAGAAAGGACACGGAACGAAATCTTTTTGGTTTATTATATTATCGAGACTAAACTCTGTGGTCTTTGTAGGTGGGGCAATGCCTGATTCTTTTAGTCTTTGCTTGGCATCATCGCTCATCCAATCAGTAGTCCAAGCTGGTGACAACACGGTGTCTATTTTGACACCTACAATGCCATTATCTTTCAGTTCTTCTACTATTCTACGACGGATTTCATACATTGCTGGGCAACCAGAATAAGTAGGGGTAACAGTTACTATGACTTGGTCATCAACTATCGCCACCCCTCTCAATATACCCATATCAGCTATACTCAGAGCGGGTATCTCTGGGTCGCTGACATTATCTAACAATCTTAGTATTTTTTCTTCATTAATTACCATTGTGCATCAGGCATTGACCTTGGTAAATACTGCAATGTAGCTAGTATATGGCCCATATATTCTGTGTGTCTGCCGTCTCTTCCGCCAGATTGCATCCAAGCGTTCGGATCCATTTCTTCTAGTTCAGATTCCACAAGTATTTTATTCAAAGTCTTGTAGTATTCATCACGGAATTTGCTTGTGTCGGGTGCCATACCAGCTTCAATTAGCAATTCATCTACCTCATCTGAGTAGAATAGTTCGCCTGTGTATTGCCATAAGAACTCTACCGCATCACGCAATCTGCTATTGCTTTCCTCAGTACCGCCGCCCAATCTGAGCATCCATTCATGGCTGTGGCGTAGGTGGTATTTAGTTTCTTTTATAGATTTTTCAGCTATAGCTCGTATGTCTTCATCTTTACTTTCTAATAATCCCGTGTAAAGTAATATTTCATGTACATCGAAGAAAAGTTGCTTAACTATTGTGTGAGCAAAATCCTCATTGTCCATTTCTACTAACATCACATTCCAATACTCACGCTCATCACGGAAGAATACCCAATCATCGGCCGTTACTTCTTCATTGCTCAAAGCAGCTACTTTCTCGTAGTAGAACTTCGCTTGTCCGAGCAAATCTAATGAGATATTAGTCTGAGCAATATCTTCTTCGAGTATAGGGCCGTGTCCGCATAGTTCAGATAAGCGATGCGAAAGTATCATTCTATCATCAGCTAGTCGGAGTAAATACTCTGTTAGGGCTTCATTTATTTCATCAGTGTACGTCAACGTTCACACCTTTAGGTATTTTATAAAAAGTAGGATGACGATAAACTTTATCATTTGCTGGGTCGAAGAACGAGCCCATATCCTCTGGTGTACTTGCAGTAATAGCATCAGCCGGGACTACCCATATAGCTGTACCTTCTTGGCGGCGAGTATAAACATCACGTGCATTTTGCAAAGCTTGTTCTGCATCAGCAGCGTGTAAACTACCTACGTGCCCATAAGCACGGCCAGATTTTACCTGTAGAAATACCTCCCATAGAGGCCATTGTGTATCTTTATTTTCAGTTGTCATTTTTTATTCCTGTTGAATTTTATGCTACTTTTGTTTTCTTTTTTAGAGCGTATGCTGCTGCGGCATCTCTTACCCACTTGCCATTGTCGTGTGCAGCATTTCTATCTTTTAATCGTTTTCTGTTCATTACTCCGTTACCTTTTATAACGTTGAAGAACTCGTCCCAATCGACTACACCAAATTCCCATTGCTTAGTTTCTTCATTGTATTTCAAATCTGGGTCAGGTATTGTAAGTCCACGTGCGTGAGCTTGTGGCACAGTCATAGTTATGAATTTTTGTCTAAGTGAGTCATTGCCTTCTGCTTTGATTCCCCATTTGAGTGCTTGCTCAGAGTGTGGAGAGTCCGCATCCGAAGGACCAAACATCATAATAGATGGCCACCACCAACGGTTAAGCGCGTCTTGTGCCATTTCTTTCTGTTCTTCAGTCCCGTTGCATAGCTCAGCAATTATCTCGTAACCTTGTCTATTGTGGAATGCCTCTTCGCGGCATATACGAACCATAGCTCTTGAGTAAGGTCCGTAGCTAGTGCCAATTAAGCTAACTTGATTTACCATAGCCGCACCATCTACTAACCATCCAACAGCACCCATATCAGCCCAAGTCAATGTAGGATAGTTGAAAATAGAAGAGTATTTGGCTGTACCATTGTGTAATGCTTCGAGGACTTCTTCACGGCTTGCTCCTAGAGTTTCAACAGCAGAGTATAAGTATAATCCGTGGCCGGCCTCATCTTGTACTTTGGCTGTAGCTATTAGCTTTCGCCTAAGTGAAGGTGCTCGCTGTATCCAATTACCCTCTGGCAACATACCTACAATCTCGCTATGAGCGTGTTGCGACATCATACGAATTAGGTTCTTGCGGTAAGAATCAGGCATCCAATCTTTGGGCTCAATCTTCTCGCCTGCATCTATTTTCGCTTGAAATTCTTCTAGTCTTTTTATTTCTTCCATTTTCAATTCGTTTTTATCTTTTACAATTTTCTAATATAATGTATTTACGAAAGAAATGCAATGTTATTTAGTAGTGGGTTGTCTTTTGCTCTAAAATAATTGTGAAGTAGGGTGAGTTTTTGTTATTTTAGGTAATTGTTTTAACAAAAATCATAGGATATATATGAAATTCTTATTTATTACTCTAAGTATAATCATATCATTGCTAAGTGTGAGTTCACTAAGCGCAAAATTGGATGTAGAAATCCAAAGTAATATCAGAAGCGAGACCATAAACTCTGGAGAAGGGACTGAGTTCTACGTTGCTTTTCCATTAAATGATTTTAAATACCAAGCAGGACAGAATATGGCCATTTACGTTACCTCAAGAGTGGATAATCAAGTAACTATTTCAAATGATTCTTCTGGATTGAGTGTAACTAAAGTTGTCAAAGCAAATGAAACTGTAGAGTTCTCTACAGTGGAAGGTTCATTTAAGTGGGATTATGAAATGGTTGACGAATTAGAGAAAACAAATAAAAGTTTTAAGATAACTTCGATTGAACCCATTTCTGTTTATGCCCTAAACTCAAAACAAGTTACTTCTGAAGGTTATATGGCTATACCCACACGTAGCTGGGGTAAAGAATACATTCATAATAGCTTTTTTGATTTCAGTGAAATGAGAGAATGGGCAGGGGGTTTCGTGGTACTTGCTAAAGAAGACGGAACAGAGGTGACAATAAAGGTTATAGATGGAGCGAATAAAGTTAAAGGATTTGGGAAAACAACTATGGGTAACGAGCACGGAGATGTAATCAAAATTACATTGAACGCGGGTGAAATTTATAAAGTACAAGGTGATGGCAAAACAAGGGGTGTTTTTGATTTAAGTGGTTCACATATAATTTCAAGCAAACCAGTAGGGCTAATATCTTATCACAACAGGTGTATGATTCCATCTACAGTGGTTACTAGTGGACGTGACCATCTTATAGAAATGATGCCTCCGATACATTCATGGGGGACAGAATATGCTTCAATTGAATTAGATAGGAAAACTGATAAAGGTGATTATTTCAGAGTTATAGCTGGAGAAGATAATGCCATCTTCGAAGTTAACTGGTTCGATAAAGATAGTAGTTATAGTATTGGACATTTTGGTCCAATTAAGCTTTTAAAAAAAGGAGATTGGTTTGAATATAATGGAACAGGCATTGCTTTCCCAAATCCTCTGGAATCTATTCGAGGTATAGCATCTTTCAAGTCAGACAAACCTATTTTAGTAGTCCAGTATTCATATTCTGCATTATTTGACAAAACGGATGCAGCTTTTGATCCATTTATGATTGTTCTTTCACCTGTCGAGCAATTTGTAACTAATATTGCTTCAACAACTCCATTAAATTATACTTCCAATGAGTTTTTGGATAATACGATTCATTTAATAGCTATAGGTGACACCTTAGATAAAAGTAATAATTCAACACTTTTAAATTCTATCATGTTAAATGACTCAAGAGTTTCTAATTTGTCAATTGGATTTACTAACAATAATATACCCGGTACAAATCTATTTTGGGCAGAAATTAAATATAAGAAGAATGGATTTTTCAGTATTAAAGGTGATACACCATTTAGTGCTTCGCTATATGGCTTTGCTTCATTTGATTCTTTTGGTTGGCCTATTTCTTCTAATTCGAGGAATCTTTCTATTACCGATACTCTATCACCAGGTATTGTTAATATAAGTGATGGGAGAATCTTTAAGTTCGGAGTAACAGATAATCCCTTGGATAAGAGAAATGGTAAAGATGGTGATAAACCTAAACAAATTGATCTAGGTGTGAGCGATAAACCAACTCTAAGTATGTCTAGTTATAATATCTCAAAACTTGTCATTTTAGACAGTAAAGGTCAAGAAATTATTTGGAATGAAGGACAAGTTTATTATGATTTTCAATTAGAATTAGAAGTAATAAATAAATACGAAAACGCAATGGGGATAGTAAGCGTAACGGATAATGGAGGTAATACTTCTGAGATTAGTATCTATTACGAAGTTGATAGCTTAGTTGTTGGATTATTGAATAAAGAAGTTCTAGCCGAAAGAGTAAATATGACTTCGGAATTCAACCTAAGTATTGATAATATATCTGAATCAGATATAACCGTTAATAGTATAAGCATAAGTGAAAATTCTAATTTTACTATAGTGGGCAATGTAAGTTTACCTAAGACTATTCAGAAAGGGAAGTCACTTCCATTGATGCTAACATATACACCTGATGAAGAGGGAGTAAGCACTGCCAATGTTATAGTTGAAACAGATGATTTGACTTGGGACTATAACTTAACTGGTAATGCTTATGTACCAAATGTTCAAATAACTAATATGACATTTGCACCTTTAGAAATAGCGAATGGGATTAGTGCTCAAAAAGGAATTATTAAAATTAGCAATATGTCAACTCTAGTAGAAGGTGGTAATTCTGATATAACTATAAAATCTATTATGCTTGACCAGATTTCTCCGAATGCTGACCAATTCACTAATTTCAGGGTACAAGGTACTAACAAACCATTATCTGAAATAGATAATTTAGTACTACCTATTGGTGAAGCACTGACAGTAGAATTTGATCTAAAAACTGATGGAATAGAAGGCGACAAATTCGCAAGGTTAAGAGTAATAAGTGATGCAGGCCCAGCTACCATAAATGGAGAATTACCAATAACAGAAAACAAAGTGGGAGTTCAATTTGATGGGAACTTTACTCTTGAGAATCAATCAGCTCAGGAAGATGGTGGATATATACAGGCAAAACTTCTCGAAGCTACTCAGAGTTCTGTGGAAGATGAACTAGAAAACAATACACTACAAATGAAGTTGTTAAGCTCAAACCCGCTTAATGGGAATGCAATTTCGCTAGAAATAGTGAATGCTAATAACTCGAATGTATTGATTACTCTATCTGATATAAAAGGGAATATAGTTAGTACATTATTCGAAGGTAAAGCTCCGAAAAATAGTATTAAGGAATTCTCTATCAAAGGTATGGCGGCTGGTGTTTACTTCATTAACGCTACAAGTGGCGACTCACAAGTCATCACTAAGTTAATTATTGAGAAGTAAAAAATCTATACTAAACAGGTTTAGATAAACTCAAAAGACGATTAGAATAATACCGAACTCTAGTGTTGCTGAATAAAGTGATGCTAGAGTTTTTTTATGTTGTTGCTATACTTTTTGTTATCTTGCAATAAAAGTCGTCTTGACTTGAGACGTTTTTGGTGTTCATGTGTCTATATAGATAGAGACTTTACAAATTACAGGAAACTTTATGAAAAAGGCAGTTTACTTCATTTCAATTATATTACTAGTCATAGTAATAACAGGCCAAATATCAAAGGCACAAGAGAATACTTCAAACGAAGGCACAGAGTTCTACGTTGCTTTTCCACTTAATGATAGCAAAGGTCAAGCACTTCAAACATTAGTTATCTACGTAACATCAAGAGTTGATAATAAAGTAACAATTTTTAATGAGCAATTAGGAATAAATGCTACTAAATCAATTAAGGCAAATGAAACTGTAGAATTTTCTACCGCGAAAGGAGGGTTAGATAAGTTTGTAGAAATAGAAGATACAGATACAATCCTAAATGCTGGGATTAGGGTTACATCAGATTTTCCTGTTTCGGTGCATTGTATGAATTCTAAGCATGTAACATCAGAAGGTTATTTGGCTATCCCAACAAAGAGTTGGGGAAAGGAGTATATACACAATAGTTTTTATGACTTTGCTGAAATCGAAGGCAAAGATTGGGGTGGTGGATTTGTAGTATTAGCAAAAGATAACAATACTGAAATTCGAATTCAAATAAGAGATGGTGCTAATGAGACTAAAGGATTTGGGAAAACAACAGGTGGGCAGCAACACGGTGATAGTATAATCAAAGTTCTTAATGCGGGTGAAATATATATAGTACAAGGTGAAGGAAAGACAAGAGGGTTTTTCGATTTGAGTGGCTCTATCATTACATCTGATAAACCTATAGGGCTAATATCTTATCACAATAGGTGTATGATTCCATCAGTCGTGGTTACTACCGGGCGTGACCATCTGATAGAGATGCTACCACCAACACAGGCTTGGGGCATAGAGTATTTTTCAATCGAAATAGATAGAAAATCTGATAAAGGTGATTTCTTCAGAATAGTGGCGGCAGAAGACAATACAGAATTTAAAATAAAGTGGTATGATACACAAACGAATAAATTAATAGATAGCATTGGGCCACTAAAATTCACAAAAAAAGGAAATTGGTTTGAGTATAATGGAATTGGAGCTAATTCGCCTCATAACTTGGAATCAATAAGAGGTGCCGCTCATTTCGAGGCAGATAAACCAATTCTAGTTTTCCAATATTCTTATTCTGCTAATTACGATGGTGCAGCTGCGTTTGACCCGTTTATGATTGTATTACCATCAGTTGAGCAATATACTACTTCTGCACTTGGAACAATCCCTCTTAACTATGGAAATAATGAATACAAAAACAATTATTTGAATATAATAGCTAAGGGGGACCCCAACGATGAAAATAACAATCGAATGCTAATGAATTCAATTAAACTAAATAACACTCCAATTAAGGATTTATTTAGTGGTTTTCAATACAATAGAATTCCAAATTCTGAATACTATTGGATTAGATTATTACTAGGTGCTATAGGTACGTTGGATATACAAAGTGAAACAACATTCTATGCTACTCTATACGGAATGGCTAATTTCGATTCATACGGATGGCCCATTGGCAATAACTCAACCCAATTGAGAGATTTTGGATCTCAAAACTCCGTACCATTTATAGCACAAAATAGCAGCTTGAATATGAAGTTACTTAGCCCTAATCCTACGCAAGGCGATAAACTAAGCTTGAATTTCACAAACGATGAAGCATCTGACGTTAGGGTATTTATTACAAATATTGAAGGAAAAGTGATGCTAGAATTGATGAACGAAATGGTTGTTAATTCTACTGAACTAGAGTTCGATATATCAGAATTGAAATCGGGTATTTACTTCATAAATGCTACGAGTCCTAGCTCACAATCACTTATCAAGCTAGCAGTGGAGAGATAACCTACAACTTCATCACCAGCTCTTCTTCCGAAGGTTTTAGAGTAGGGCAATCACCGAATGTGATTAGGTTTTTGAATGCCTTTACTGGTAACTGTTCGTAGTATGATAAGTTCTTGCTTAGCTCTAGTATGGCTGCGTGATGGCGTACTAGTGTTTCTTCAGGAGTTTGTATTACCTGACCTTCTTCTTTGAGTTTTTTCAAGTCTTTTGCCTCTAGTCTATAGACTAGATTTTCATACCTAACAGCTAAGTTTAGCAGTATAGAATTAACTGGAATTTGTTCAGCTTTTAGCCTATTTGGGAAGCCAACTCCATTGGGTTTCTCCCACATTTTTAGGCATACGTCGGCAATAGTTGCAAGATTGAAGTTATCTAGCAAGCTACTAAATGAAGCTATAAAATGATTCTTATAAACTTGCTGCTCTGACGAAGGTAAATCAGCTGGGTCAGAGAGATGATATTTATCTGAGCCACCGATTCTTTGCACTCCTTGTATAAATGCAGCATAGACTAAGTTATCAGTCTCATCTTCACTCAAATCGTATTGCTTAGCCAAAAAGCGGCAAGTGATACATATACTACTCAACCCTTGGCGGAAATAGTAACGAGAGTCATTTTGTGCGAGTATATAAAGCTGATTGATTATAGAAAGTGTTTCCATATTCATATCGTGATCGCCGACAAGACTCTTTAATTGCTTTTCGAATTTAGCTATTCTAGTTTCGTAATCTTTTATTTTATTAGTCAGAAATCTCCGAGTGTTGTACTCTTCGAATGCGTTGGATACATTTTTGATAAGCGCTATATTGTCGAATGGCTTAACAAGATACATGAAAGCTTTTGCTTCCGATATTACTTCCATTATATTTTGTAGGTCTTGGTTACCAGTTAGGATTATTCGCTTAGCGTCTGGAACGTATTTGATTGATTGACTAAGAAATTCGGAGCCCTGTATTCCGGGCATCATTTGGTCGCTGAGTATTACACCGGGAGTGTAACCTTTCTCTAATATCTCAAGCCCTTCTTCGCCCGAATGAGCAGTCTCTAGAGTACAGTACTTCTCGAATATTCTCGATAGTAACTTGACGATAATCTTATCATCATCTACTATAAGTAGCTTCCCTAATTTTTTATCATCAACCATTCTAATTCTACAAGTTTATTAACATATCGTGGAATCTATTATAATCATCACCCTTTTTATCGGCATTTGCAAGTATAAGTATAGCTCCGCTCGACCAATCTATTTCTAAATGCTCAATTTTTAGATTATTGAGTTCTCTCAAAATAGCATTTATTTTTGAATTATTCAACTCACATATATAAATTAAATCAATTTCTTTTGATTCAAAATCCATATCTAACTCTAAAAACTTATCAATACTCCGCTCGAAAACATAGTGAACTGAATTATCTATATGACTACTAGAAAGTAAGTTGAGCGACTTTTTCACTATTGTATTAGTGATGTGCTTATTGATTAGATATAGGTTTTTCTTCGAACTCGCTCTGTAAGTATAAAGTAAACATTTTCGCTTTATTGTGAATGTAGGAATTGGGTTATCTTTCTCAGTAGTAACCAAAGTTCCATGATTATCAGAATTAAAAGTGTTCAATATTTTAACAGGTATGTTAGCTTTCAGAGTTGGTTTCAGAGTATCAGGATGGATTACCTTAGCTCCGAAAAATGCCATGCGTTCTAAACTGCTTACATTGATTCGGTGTTTAGTCAAAGGGTTCTTGATTAACCTTGGATCAGCTGACATAACACCGTTTACGTCAGTCCATATCTGCAATTCCTCAGCTTGCATTTCAGCAGCTATAATAGCAGCGGAATAGTCGGAACCACCTCGCCCAAGATTCGCGATATTCCCTTCTGTATTCTTACAGATGAATCCTTGGGTTACTATAGTGTTAGCTGACTCTAGTATATTCGATATTTCTTCTTTATTTGCTAGAGTATAGGCGTCACCTTTCTTGTCATAAGTAAGGTAATCGGTGATATTCAGAAATTCGCAGGAGTGGTTTTGATTATAGTATTCACTAAAAATAGTAGTTGAGAGCAACTCCCCATAAGCTACTATTCTATTCGCCACATTATCGCTTATATACTCTAGTAATTCAACGCTATAGATTAGTTCACTGAGTTCTTTTAGTAGGGCGGTGACTTTTGTTTTCGCATTAACTTCAAGTTGAAGCCCATCGCTGATTTGATGCATTTGTGCTTCTATTTCTGAGAAGAGAGAGCGTGCGGTTTCTAAATCTTCAGGGAGTGAATTAGTAATATTGACTAGCTTATCGGTAATGCCTGAACTAGCCGAAAGGACAACAATTTTGTTGCCCGATTGCTTAGTAATAGCATCGGCGACTAATCGCATTGCTTCGGCAGTACCTACGGACGTACCACCAAATTTCATGACTATCATTACAGTTCCAAGATTGGTGCCAAATGCTCGGCATCAGTTAGGTGGACTAGTATTTGATCTTCTACTAGAGAAGCAACGGCTGCCTTCGCTTCCGGCAATTCTATTTTGTGCTTGTAAGCAAAGTGCCATATATCGATTCCACCGAAATGTATTTCCAAAGCTAATAGTTGGCTAGGTGTTAGCCCACTTTTCTCTATGAAGCGTACCTTTGCTGCCTCTACCATTACGTCTGATTCTCTATCGACTAATAGTTGTGGCATAAAGTAATAATTATCTACAGTTTGCAAATCACAAATAGGGAAACCACGTCCATCTTTTTCCAATAGCAAAGGGAGGAATTCGATGGATATAGTATAACTCTCATCATCTTCCATCCACAAATCGTTCCACACTAATTGGTCGTTCTCTTTTAGCCATTTGAAAAATTCAATCTCGAATTCAGGTAGCTTAAACATACGGGTATGGGTGAACTCCTTCTTAAGTAGCTCCCCGTACTCTTTTTCCATTTTCAAAAACACATCTTCGGGTATATGCAATACACCTTCTACGTTCACTAATTTCGAAAAGAAATCTAATATTTCTTGATTACTATTACTCATAAACCTTATATATTTTTTAGCTTAATGACGACTAAAATAATTACTTATTTCTCCGTAGTTCCAGCTTTCTTTTTCTTTTCATTTTCTTTCCAAAGTAGAAATAATGTGATAAGTAACCCTATCATCACTAGAGTATTAGTAGTAAGTGAAGCCATTTTACCTGTTTCAAACTTCTGAGATTCGTATTTGAATTCTACTTTGTGCTTACCTGCTGGTAATACAAGCCCTCTCATAAAGTAGTTCGATTTTACTATCTCAGTCTCTTTACCATCTACATAAGCTTTCCACTCTGGATAGTAAACCTCACTAACTAGAAGGAAGTTAGTACCAGTTGCATTGGCTTCTAATGTGATTTTTTCATTCTTGTATTCAGTAACTTTTACGCTTGCTGCTTCCGTAATTGGCTGTATGCTTTTGCCCAGTTTCTCTTCTACATATACAACCTCTTGCGGATTGAAGTTAGCATTCTGACCTGGGTTATACTCCATACGTTTTAATATAGAAAGGGGTTTATCGACCTCTACTGTATTAACGAAAAATGCTCTAGGCAAGAAACTAGGATTCAGATATACGAAAGCTTGTTCTTGTTGCGATTGGAAAACTGGCTGCATACCCGGTATTTGTCTAGCGTCAATTATGTATTTCACATTTAATAACGACCAGACGAATGGGTTGCTAACCGCTGAAGTACTACCACCTGAAGTTACATCAAGCATATCTTGGTAAACTCTTAGCTTAGCCGAGTGATAACCACCTACGTTTTCTAGTAGCCAATATGCAGTAGCATTAGGAGTAGGAGAAACGAAGTCTGCTATTCTGAATTTTTCTTGTTTGTCTTGCTTTATAAATTCCACCCAATCTTTTCGGTGGAATACCTTGTCCGAGAGCGATGTCTCGACAATGTCCATAGGTCTGCTATCTACTCTCCATAGGTCGAATACTAATATCAATATTAGACCAGATAATAGAATTGGTTGTTTTACTTTTTTAATTGCAAATAGATAAATTAGTCCTGCTGCTAATAGCATTAGCACGCCATTTATCATCCAATCGCTTATCATCTCAGACCAAACGAAGTCAGAATATTCAGTCTTGAATTGCTCATGATAATTCTCAGGCATTTGTGGCAACATACGTTGGCTCACAAATTGAGAATTGATAACTGATGATTTGTAATTATCTTCAAAACCTAAATTGTATAAAACACCAATCGCGAAAAAAGCTGCCGCTGCTATTGCGAAGTAAGTTACTTTCTTCTTGTTTTCTTTGCTTATTCCATCCTTGGACCAACTCACAATAGATGATAATCCGTATCCTGCAAGGATTGGGAATGCGAAATGCACTAAAGCAAGTATCATCGAAGGTGCCCTGAACTTATTGAACATAGGCACATTGTAGAAGAAGAAATCGTATAGAATAGGCAACGTATAACCGAAGGAAAGTATAAGTGCGAACAGCGATAAAAATGCTAAAAATTGCACGAATACATTTTTTCGATTAGTTATAATACCGAATAGTCCGAGGAAGAAAATCAGAATTCCCATATAGGGAGCCGAGTCTTCTATTGGCTTTTGCCCCCAATATGTAGGCACTTTATTACCTGAATCTTGACTCGCAATTTGCGAAAGTATAGTACCGCTATTATTTTCTACATCATATTCCAGTTTACCGAATCCATAATAGTTCGGTACCAAAAAGCCCATCATCTCACCGGGGCTGAATGACCACATAGTAGCGTAGTCATAAGAGTTTCCACCCGAAGCATCACGAGCATCTTTGTTGTCTTGCACAAGTGGAGCAGAACCCCTAGTAGAGTGGTCAGTATAATCTAAAGTAGAGTAATATCTATCTGATGACATAAGGAAAGCAAGAATACCAGCAGCAAGCAGGTATCCGCCAACTTTCACTACACCAATAGCATCTTTTTTGCTAATTAGTCGGCTAATAAGCTCAAACACAAGGTATATACCAATCGCCAGAGCAGAGTAGAATATCATCTGAACGTGACCAGCTTCGAGCATAGTGTGTAGCGAGAGTATGAGCAATAGCAAATAGATGAGAGAGAATTTCTCTCGGAGTTTTTCTATAAATATAAATGTAAAAGGCAGACAAGCCAATACTATAGGCTTTGTATTGTGCCCTATCATAATCCAAGTTATAACAGCAGTTGAGAAGACAGCTGCAAAAGCTGAGAAGAAAGCTATCCCCGGTTCCTTGTGTTTGGAGCGAAGTAGCCAATAAATACCAGCACCATAGAGTGCATACCAGAAGGCAACTCGGGCAGTATCACTATTGAAAAGCCCTTTGAATAATAGCGCGAATCCGAATATAATCTTATACGCGAAATCCCACCATCTATCACCGGTAGTTAGCATAGCCGAATATGAAGGCATACCACTGAAAATATGAGGTATCCATAGTGGGAATTCCCCATCTTCCTGAGCTTTATCCAAATACTTCTCGAAAGAGTACGAAGCAAGATTATCGGATGCGTTGAAACCACCACCACTGATGGCCTTCCCGAGGAAAATATAAACACAAGCAAAAATTAAAGTTATAAATATTATATCTTTAGTTTTAGTGCTCAAACCTGCGATTGCTGATTGATTTGTCTTCTTAGCCATAAATTATTTCAAATAATAAAAATTATAAAGGATAAAGCTACAAAAATAAAAGATAAAAACTAAGTTGATTTTCAGATTATGCAATATAGTTTCTGCAAAATGATAAAAAAGGTAGGGATGTACCACATACTACTAGCAATAACGCTATACCTAGTAAATTGTGAAACGAGTTCCACACTTTTTACTTTGATTTCACAAGAATCATATTTTATTTTAAAAATACTGCATTTCTATTAGTTTTAGATGTAACAGAATATATGTTTGTTTGTTGTTTTATTATTAAGTTTTTTCAATAACACACGGAGTTTTTATGAGACATTTTATCCTAATTTTAACTGTTTTACTTTTGTTTTCTTGCAAAGAAGATGAGAAACCAATCACCCCTGCTGACAAAGTATGTATTCCTGAGTCATTAGAGAATTCACTGATAGCGTATTATCCATTTATAGATGGTAGCTTAGAAGATCAGAAAAACAATAATGACCTTACTAATACAAACAATGCTGAAACAACTGTAGGTAGAGAAGGTGGAGAGAATTGTGCTTACAAGTTTACTGCCGCATCTACTAATTATCTATTTATGGAAGACCCTACATTCCTTAATGATCTTAGAAAATTCTCCATATCATTGTGGTATAAACATACTATAAATAATAATGGTGAATACGAAGTGTTAATCTCTAGGGGTGAAGAAGACAATGCTACTCCCTCTTCAAATAGAGTATTGTCTTTAGGTATTTATGACCTTAATAAAGCCACTTTTTTTAATAATCTCAATTCCGTTTGGGATACTTCGAATGTTAATCAATTAGATGAATGGTATCACGTAGTTGCTACTTGCAATTTTGATACTAAAACTATGACATTATATCAGAATGGGGTACAGATGGATCAAAAAATCAGCTTAACTCAAGATGTAGTAAGCCCTGTGAACATGGGTAATCTTATAATAGGCAAGTTCTTTAATGGAACTATTGATGATATAGCTATATTCGACAAAGAGATTTCACAAGCAGAAGTGTTAGAATTATACTCAATAGATTCTTGTTGCGAATAATAATAGTTAAATAGAAACTAAAAATGGCTGCCAAGGTTTGGCAGCCATTTTGTTATAAACTATCTAGCAAGAAAAAGTTTAGTTATTAATAAACTTACCAGCACTGATTACTTTACCATTAGAAGTGATACTATAGATAATAACTTGATTGCGATTTAGTTCACTAGTAGCTATATTTCTATTACCGATTCCTATGTCCGCACTTTGTTTATTCAGCATATTACCACTAAGGTCATAGAACGAAACTTCAATAGTATTTACAGATTCGTTGCTATTGTCGATTGCCAAAGTCTGGTCGTAATAGCTAACACTGAAATCCCTTATAAAGCTCTCTACAGACGAAACACCGTCACCCGTACCTGAAAGTGGTACTTCTATTCTTCTAAGTGTAGGGTCAGTATTATTAGAGCGAATTATTAGCTTGTCTGTAAATTCCTTGTTGTCATTTGGTAAGAATTCAATTACAAGCGAATCTTTTGATTCAGCAGCTATAGTCTTATTGTGAGTGCCAACGAATTTGAAAGCACCATCTAAGGACTTGTTCTCAATTTCGCTGTTACTTAGTATCAAATCTATATTACCAATATTATTGATTACAATAGACTTTTGAACTGGCTCGATAAAGTCAGTAGTCCCGAAGTCAATTTTATCTGTCGCAACTTGTATAGAGGAGAACTGCTGTAAGTTATCGCCCTGACCTTTTAGAGTAATACTTAACGAGGACTCATTCGTAGCATTCGACTTTATAACCAATGTTGCGAAATAATTGATTTCTTCTTTTGGCTTGAAATTTACTTGAAGAAATAGAGTTTCTTTTTCTTGGATGTCAGGTATATCAGTGTTTAGGATTGAGAACGTTCCTTCTTCATTATCCATTATTTCGATAGAGCTTATCTTAAGTGGTCCCTTACCAGTATTAGTTATGTTGACTACTTCTTTCTGAGATTTAGAGACTTTACCGAAATCAATCGTAGTTATATCAGTTGTCAATATCGGGTTATCACTACTCTCAACAATAGCTGAGATAGGGATAACAATGTTAGGGGTATTAACCGCATTCGATTTGATTACTAGATTAGTGCTGTATTCTCCAGTTTCTTGTTTATCAAGTTTTACATCTACTAGCTTTGTCATACCTGGGTATAATCTCATTTCACTAGCTTTATGTTGAGCTGAGAAATCCGCTTCAGAATCTAACTCGATACTAGATATATCCAAATAATTCATAGAATTGTTGTATATTTCTAAAGTCTGTATTTCGTTTTTATTGTCATCATCGAAATTCACAGAGTCTCGATTTAGTGCTATTTTAATATCTTCATTATATAGTTTAGTTTTTTCTACTTGTAATACTTTTTTAGAAACACCATTTTGCACCCAAGCAATAGCGTACATCTCTTCTAAATTCCAAAAATCTTCCATTTCGAAAGCGAATCTATTACCAGAAAACCCTAGGTCATTTCTAGTGATTTTTTCTCCACTAGTTGGCTGTAAATCTATTCTTCTAGTTACATAGTAGAAGTCCGATTCATTGGAGTTACCTACTTGAGGAGCTACAATGTGTTTTTCAATCAATGCGCAGAATAGTACATCTGATGTTTGTAATACAGTATCAATATCCATTTTTACTTCTACGAAATAGAATTGATTGCTATTCTTACCAACTTGCACTTTCATTTTTATAGGAGAAGTTTGGTTTTTTTCGGAGCTAATTTTTGTCTGTAAACCTTGTATAGTTGGTACTTCAGCACCATTAACGTAAAAAATTGGTAAAGTGTAATTTTCACCTTGTTTTTTGTACATTAGTATTCTACTCGCCAAATCTTTTCTTTGTTCGTAGAATAAATCAGGGTTAAAATTCATGTGAATAGTTAATGGTATTACTTCTACATTGCCGTTCACAATATTATTGAATTGGTTGGCTATGGGTAAGTAATCAGGACTATTATTGGAGCTAGTTGTCATCTGTTCCACT
The DNA here is from genome assembly GCA_048267165.1 of Bacteroidota bacterium. Lineage (GTDB taxonomy): Bacteria > Bacteroidota > Ignavibacteria > Kapaibacteriales > UBA2268 > PGYR01. Next base: position 73,489 of record JBLWYD010000001.1, on the reverse strand, counting down.
AGTATTAGTCTTGGCTCAGCCGAGTAACTTTGGCTAAATGCTAATATAGCAATTAAGCAAATCAGTAGGGTTTTATTCATCTTCACACCTTTTTTAATAATTTTAGTTTATATTAATTTCTAAATATAGTAATGTTCACTAATCTAAACAACAATTATTATTCGGAAAAATTACATAATACTAGTAATTATGCACTTTATTTTCACTTTCCAGATGAATTTCGTAGGTTATTATATTCTATTCATAATATGCAGCAATACTTTATGAGAGCGAAATATATAACAGTTGGAATTATCGTCTTGATAATCCTTTTTATACCGACATATCTACTAATTTTCCCGACTTGGATGTTTGCAATAATAGCAATACTATATGTTATCGGATTATACAATGTATTCCAGACTAAGCACACTATACTGAGGAACTTTCCACTGTTAGGGTATTTCCGTTATCTATTCGAGTTTATATCGCCCGAGATACAGCAATACTTCATAGAAACTTCAACCGAGGGGCGACCTTTCTCTCGTAATCATCGTTCATTAGTTTACCGAAGAGCAAAAAACGTAAGCGATACTGTGGCGTTCGGAACTCAAAATGATTTAGATAAAATGGAATATGAGGGTTTGCGACACTCGATATACGCTAAAGAACCAAAACACGAATTACCAAGAGTGAAAATAGGAGGCCCCAAATGTAGGCAACCTTATTCAGCATCTATTTATAATATCTCGGCTATGAGTTTTGGTGCATTAAGTAAAAATGCTGTTATGGCACTGAACAAAGGTGCAATCAAAGGACAATTCTATCATAATACGGGTGAAGGCGGTATATCACCTTATCACTTACAAGGTGGTGATTTGACTTGGCAAATTGGGACAGGATACTTTGGCTGTAGGACTGATGACGGACGATTCAATCCAGAAACTTTCAAAGAAAGAGCTGCACTACCCGAAGTGAAAATGATAGAGCTAAAAATATCACAGGGCGCTAAGCCCGGTCATGGTGGAGTTCTTCCCGCTATTAAAAATACTCCAGAAATTGCTGCTATACGTCACATTAAACCAGGGACTACGGTTCTTTCACCTCCCGGTCACAAAGAGTTCAGCGATGCTAAAGGGTTGCTTGAGTTCGTAGAGAAACTAAGAGACCTAGCGGAAGGAAAACCAATAGGGATAAAGCTATGTATTGGTAGAACAGAAGAGTTCATTGAAATATGTCAGCTAATGGAAAAGACAGGTATGATGCCTGATTTCATCACAGTTGATGGTGCCGAGGGCGGTACTGGTGCTGCTCCATTGGAGTTTTCTGACTCTGTTGGTATGCCTTTGCAACCGGGGCTTATTTTCGTTAATAAGACCTTGATAAAATATGGGCTCAGAGACAAGATTAATCTAGTTGCATCTGGAAAAATAGTAACTGCTGAATCTATTCTAAAGAACTTAGCTATAGGGGCTGATATATGTAATTCAGCTCGTGGGTTTATGTTCGCAGTGGGTTGTATCCAAGCACTACGTTGCAACACGAACAACTGCCCAACGGGTGTTGCTACCCAAGAAGAAGGGTTAGTCAAAGGACTGGTTGTAAAAGATAAAGCCGAAAGAGTTTTTAACTTTCATAATAACACAGTCTATGCCGTTATGGAATTGCTTGCTGCTTGCGGTAAAGAAAACATAGAGGATGTGGATATGGGTATGTTCGTCCGCGGTGATGAATTCGTGAATCTTGCGAATAAATATTACCCAGATAGTTTTACAATGGATTGATATTGCTTATATTTGGAGATGAAAAGACTATTAATACTATTTATTCTGATTTGCTATACCGGTTACGGCCAATTACAAATCAATGAAATATGTTCAGATAATGATGAGTTATTAGAATCAGCTAATGGCAAGTATTACGATTGGTTGGAGATATATAATAACTCGGATAGCCCTGTTCAGCTGTCAAATTACTATCTAACGGATGATGATGAAGAACTAGAAATGTGGAATTTCGATTCCGCTATTTTGCAAGCAGGTGAGTACATAATAGTCTTCGCTTCTGATGATGATATAGTTGTACCAAATGAACAACATGCCAATTTCAAGCTATCAAGTAAGGGTGAAACGCTCTACTTAAGTGATGGTACGAACATAATAGATAGAGTAGAATTCGGAATAATTAATGAAGATTATACATATGGAAGGTTAGAAGAAAGCTCTGAACTACACACAAACCTAGCTAAGCCAACACCGGGTGAATCCAACAGAAATAGTGGTACAATAATAGCTGATAAAGAGTCTGGTTACTATACAAATGAATTTGATTTGAACCTAAAAGCTGCCGCTGGTCAGAAAATCTACTACACCACAAATGGCGATGACCCCACTACCGAATCTCTTGAATATACTGGAGAAATAGAAATTAAAGACGAGTATGATTATTATAAGTATTTAGATGTTCCAACTACACCTATGGACACACTAAACTGTAAGTTTGAATGGATTAAACCCGAAAACAATATCCCCCGATGTAAAGTAGTTAGTTATCGAATAATAGATTCTAACGGTGAAAAAGGTAAAGTCTATAGGAATACTTTTTTCTTTGAGAACAACCATAAGCTACCTGTGATAAGCATAGTCACTGATAACATGGGTCTTTTTAGTCAAGACACTGGAATTTATGTGCCTGGGGTATTATTTGATATTAATAATGCATGTTGGGTAGGAAATTATTTTGTAAAACATTGGGAGAGAGCCGCAACAATCTCTTATTTTGAGAACAAAAAAAAGATATTTGATGAGTATGTTGGGATAAGTATCAGTGGAGGAGGAACCAGATCATTACCCCAAAAATCAATTAAGTTCACGGCCAAGAAAGTTTATGGTATAAATAAATTCAAGAATGTCTTTTTCCCCGATAGTGAAGAAAAAGAATTTAATAATTTATTGATTAGAACAACAATGGCGGGTTGGTATGAAACAATTTTTAAAGATGCACTTACGCTAGATATTGTTAAAAATTTGAATATGGAGCCCACATCCTCCAAACCAGTTGTAGTTTATATAAATGGAAACTATTGGGGTATTAGTGAGCTTAGGAATATACTAGATGAAGACTACTTTTCCGAAAAGTATGATATAAATAAAGACAGCATAAACATAGTGGGTATTGATAAAATGACATTCCCAAAACATGGTACTTATTATGATTTTGAATCGATATATGAGTTTATAGTTAACAATGATTTATCAATAGCTAGTAATTACGAAGTAGTAGAAAACAGAATAGAGATAGATAATCTAATAGATTATTACATAGCAGAAATGTACTTTAATAATTTTGATTGGCCGGGTAATAATTTCGTATTTTGGAATAGTAAGGACCTAGATAATAAATACAGACCAATCTTCTTTGATTTGGATGGATGTTGGTATAGATATGACTTCAATATGTTTGAATTTACAGCTCAGTTAGAGCACGAAGAATGGCCAAACCCCAAAAGAGTAAATGTCTTCCAACAAAAGCTATTGAGCAATGAATTATTCCGATCAAAGTTTATAGAAAGAACTTTATACCTACTCGAAAATGAATTCAAATTTCAGAAAATAGAGCCAATGATTGCAGAGTTTACTTCCAATTACGAATCAGAAATTGAAAATAACATTAACAGATTTGGATTTCCAAAAAGTAAGGAGATGTGGTTGAGCAATATTGATACATATCTGACTTCATTTGCACGAGAAAGGGAATGCTATTTTAGAGAGCATCTAATGGATTTCTTCGGATTGGATAGTAATGTATTATGCGGTCTAACTCCAGTGGATATTGCTTTAATCGATGATTTGAGTATTTCTCCAAACCCAGCGACTAACTTTATTTCAGTTAATAACGTAATATCTGATTACATAACAATATATGATCTACACGGGACAAAACTGATGAAACTTAATAGCAAATATAAGAGAAGTCTAGAAGTCGATATTAGTAGCTTAGCTCCTTCTATCTACTTTGTAAAAATGAATAATACAATGGTAAAATTCATTAAGATAAAATAGCGATGAGACTAATACTAATACTGCTACTAATGTTTAGTTATATAAGTTATAGCCAACTACAAATCAACGAAATCTGTTCAGATAATGAGGAACTATTTCAAGCGAGTAATGGTGAGTTTTACGATTGGATAGAGATATATAATAACTCTGAAAATAACATTCTGCTCTCAAATTATTATCTATCGGATGATGAGAAAGAACTAGATAAATGGAAATTCGCACATAAGGTTTTGCAATCCAACCGATATATACTTGTATTTGCTTCGGATTTGGATGAACCAGTAGCCGGCGAACAACACTCGAATTTCAAGCTATCAAGTAAGGGCGAAACGCTCTACTTAAGTGATGGTACGAACATAATAGATAGAGTAGAATTCGGAATAATAAATGAAGATTATACTTACGGAAGATTAGAAGAAAGCTCTGAAATACACACAAACCTAGCTATGCCTACACCGGGTGAATCCAACAGAAATAGTGGAACAATAATAGCTGATAATGAGTCTGGTTACTATGCCTCGGGGTTTGTACTAAACTTAATAGCTGCCGCTGGTCAGAAAATCTACTACACTACAAACGGTGATGACCCCACTACCGAATCATTAGAATACAAAAGCGAAATAGAAATAAAAGACGAGTATGAGGATTACGAATACTTAAACATACCTACTACAGGACCCGATAGTACGAATTGTAGAGTAAAATGGTATGTCCCAAAAGAAGAGATTCCCCGATGTAAAGTAATTAGCTATTGTACTATTGATAATGATGGCAAAAGGAGTAAAGTGTATAGAAACTCATTCTTCTTCCATAGCAATCATAATTTGCCAGTAGTTAGTATAATAACAGATAACTATAATCTATTTAGTCAGGACTCAGGGTTGTTCGTACCAGGTGTAAACTGGGACGTTGACGTACCTTGTTGGACTGGCAATTATTTTCAAAAAGGCTGGGAAAAACCAGCTACAATTTCTTACTTTGAGAATGGTAAAACTACTTTTCACGAGGATACAGGCATACAGCTGCACGGTGAAACTACTAGGACAGCCCCCCAGAAATCGCTGCGGTTTTATGCTCGTAAAAAATATGGGATAAATAAGTTTAAGAATATATTTTTCGATGATGCTCCTGTTGAAGAGTTTAATAGTTTAGTTATTCGTTCAACTATGTCATGTATGAATAGAACATTAATAAAAGATGCCCTTACACTAAGTTGTATTCAAAATCTAGATCATGAAAAAACTTATGTGAAACCTATTGTTGTTTATATAAATGGGAATTATTGGGGAATAAGTGAATTAAGAACTCGATTAGATGAGAACTACTTAGCCGAAAAGTATGATCTAAATAAAGATAGTATAAACATAGTATCCGTTGACAATAGAGATGCCCCTAGGAATGGTAATTATGATGAGTTTTCTGAGATTTACCATTTTGTAAAAGACAATGATATATCCATAGAAGAGAACTATGAATTTGTAAAAAATCACTTGGACATAGATAACTTTATCGACTATTATATAGCAGAAATGTACTTTGCTAATTTTGATTGGCCGGGTTCTAATTATCTAATTTGGAATGGAAAAGGAACTCAAAAAAAGTATAAAAATTTGTTCTTTGATATTGATGCAGGATGGCAAACTTCAGATATGAATATGTTCGAACATACGAATCAATTAGAAAGCGAAAAGTGGCCTAACCCTAGAAGTAAGAATATTTTCCAACAGAACTTATTTAGTAATGATGAATTTAGAAATAAATTTATTAATCGTGCTATTGTGTTAATGGAGAATGATTTCAATTATGATAGAGTTAAAAGTAAAATTGATTCTTTCATAACTACTTATGGAAGTGAAATAGATAATAATATCCAAAGATTTGGATTCCCCGAGAGCAAGGAAGTATGGTTGGATAATATCGAGAAATATCTGACAGATTTTGCTAGTGAGCGAGAGTGTCACTTTAGAAAACAAATGAAAGAATTTTTTGACTTAAGCAATGAAATTCTATGCGCTGGTACAGATGTAACGAATACTAAAGTTACCACGCCAACTATTGCTCCTAATCCTGCAAATAGCTTAATTACAGTTGATAATATTTCATCAGATTATGTAATAATCTATGATATACATGGGGCGGAACTAATGAAAATAAACAGTAAGCATAAGAGCAGTCTAAAAGTTGATATAAGCAATTTAGCACCTTCTATTTACTTTATAAAAATGAATAATAGTGTAGTCAAGTTTGTAAAGCTTAGATAAATATCTAATCCTCAAAAGCGACAACTCCTGAGATAATATTTAGTATATTACTCCCAATCAATAGTATAAACGAAAGAAAGTTAACATATTCTGTTCCCTTTTTCGGGTTCATGTGTTATTAGGTTTAGACAGTGACATAATGCGGATTATGAATAGCAATTTAAAAAAACATAATGACTTAGATTTGATCTCACTTATGAGTGAGAGCAAACAGGAAGAGGAACTAGCTTTTAGTGAGCTATATGATCGCTATGAGTCTATGCTCAGAGCTTATATTATCACTATAGTTAGAGATAATGTTCTGACTGAAGATTTAGTACAAGAGACCTTTATTACTTTCTACAATACAATTAAGAAAGGCAATGAGTTCCCAAATGTACCGGGTTTTTTGATTAAAGTAGCACGCAATTTGTGCCTTAATAATAAGCGAAAAGACAACCGTAGTACTCCACTAGGAGACTATGATATAGTTGCCGAAAGCTCGGGTGGTTATGAAAATAAAGAATTACTCGAACTGATAATAATGTCAACTGAGTTCCTCAAAGATAAGTACAGAAGAGCGTTTATGCTCAAAGAGTTCGAAGGAATGAAGTACAGAGAGATAGCTGAAATAGAATCGATTGCATTGCCAACGGCAAAAATCCGGGTTATGCGAGCAAGAAAAATGATAATAAGTACACTAAAACCATATATAAAAGATTTAAGTAAATAGGCCGAAAGGTAACTAATATGAGTGAATTTGAAAAAATAAATAGTTTCGTAGAAGGGGAGTTAGACCCATCGCAAGAGCAAGCTCTCTTCAACGAGATGGCTAGCAACGAAATAATGAGAGGTGAGTTCAAAAACCTACTTGCTATATCTGCGGCTGTTAAAAATAATAGAAACGCATTTGCTAAAAACAAGAAGTCTAAGAAAGCAGTATTCGCTGCACTTGGTCTATCTATACCTGTTGCTGATGCAGTTACTGGTGGTGTAGGAGCAGCTGCGGCTGGCTCGGCTATTGGCTATGGCTTCAAATCTCTACTAGCTACTGGAGTACTTTCAGCTGTAGTAACTGCTATTATACTATGGGGAATTGGTACAGATAGCAACAAAGAATCTAAGACAATAAACACTGCTCATCTTACTCAGCAACTAGAAGTAGAAATACCTGCTGAAACACCTATGGTAACTTCAAAAGAAGTAATAGTCTATAAAGAAGATTCCAAGTACAAAGGAATGTACGAACGTGCTATGATTTTAAATAATGCTCTTGAAAAGCAATTAAGTGAATATGCCTCAAAAGTAGAAGAGCAGAACTCTACTATAATTAGTCAGAAATCAGAAATAGCAACTCTGAGTTATGAAGTTAGAACTATACAACGCAATTTGAATTTGAATAATGAAAGTTACCTAGAGTTAAGTCAGGCACATAAAGAAAGTGAGATACTGATTAGTGAACTTGGTGTAACTAATCTCAGATTACAAGAGCAGTTAAGCTCTACTAAACCTGAAAGTAACATAGAACCGATGCTATTACAACCAAAAAATGGCACTAGCAGTTGGTCTGCTGAGTGGAAAGGAAGTCAGACTTTCAATTCTAATTCGTATGAATTTGATAAAAATGATTTGTCACAATTCAACAATAACTCACTTTCTATTCTGTACAATTTTGAAAATGGGTTCTCTGTTGGTTCAGAAATTAGACAAGAGACTTTCTTGCTTGAGTTCACTGGCAAGGATATAAACGATGTTACTTATCTATACAGACAAGAGCCAAACTTTACTACTCTTAGCTTCCTCGGTCGCTATAGTTATGATATGAGTGCTACTCTAGACCCGTTCGCACAGTTTACTTTTGGCGGAAATAAGATAGGTGTTGTTGGAAGAGTTATGGGAGGGTTTATGTATTCTCCATATCAGAATTTGAATATGATACTTGGTGTAGAATACAATAATATGTCTTTCCAATACCAAGGCGATAGGTTCAACTCTGGTAAAGTCGGTATAAATTACGGAATAAGCGTACAATTCTAATGAAAAAATATACATACATATTGCTCTCGGTTATTCTACTTTTTACAGCTTGTAAAGAGCCGAACCCTACTGAACCAGATACGACGCGTGATATAAACGACAAAGTGGAATACCAGATAATAGACCAAACGGAGCTGGGGTTTGAGTCTGAAGTATTCACTGAATTAGTAATAAGAGATGAACAAAAACTAAAAGAATCAATAACTAAGAACTCGACTAATTTTAATCTAGATTTGGTTGATAAACTATTAAAAGTAGAGTTAGAAAAAGATGTGTTAGTCATTATATCAGGAAAAGCAGTTGCTGAAATAGCTACAATAAGACTAGACACAATTTACCTAGATAATTCGGGGCAAATACAAATAGACTATAGCATATATAGAAAAATTGGGATTAACTCACGAGTAAGCTCACCTACATTAGCTATACTAATCAAGAATAGAAAAGAAGCTGTAATTCGATTCAATAGGCGTTATGAAAATGACGGTGAAGTCCCTACATTAGATGATTTCAAGACTATAGGCGAAGATATACCATCTGAAACAGAAAGAAAATGGAAATCAGTTTTCAACGATGCTACTGAGTTCAAAAAATGGGCAACTGAATATAAAATTAATGAGACTGGCTTTGTAAATGAAGTTGATTTTGATAAAGAAATGGTACTAAGTGTTGGGGCAAATAGGTTTCAATCGGGCATCCACAATTACAGAATAACTGATGTAAAGCAACAAGGCGGAAGAATAATAGTTAATTCGGTATTCGAAATGCAAAAAGCAGAGACTTATCCGAGTAAAAAATCTAATCACTTTGTAAAAATCAAAAAGACTGGATTACCTATATATTTCAATCCAACCCTGATTGTGAATAATGTATTCCCAGGTAGCAAATTCTATCACGAAAATTATAGAATGATGAGCATAGAAACATCTGAAAAAACTGCTGCAAAGGTTACAAAAGTATCAAGTCTTTCGGAACTATTTTCAGTGTATATTCCTTCAGATGAAATGAGTCCGAGTAATGTAGAGGTTGATTGGGAATTTTTTGATTTGCTTATTATAAAAGCACCAACTACAACTTATAAAGGGTTGAAATATGAACTAGATTATCTGAAAAGAGATGATTGGGGAATAAAAGGCAAAATAGTTGTAATACCTAGCACTAGTAATGATGCAACGAATTATGATAATTATATATTTATAAAAGTTTTAAAAACAAATATACCTATTTCTAAAAATTTCGAGGTAATAGTAAAATGAAAAAGATAATTTATTTATTGATGGCAGTAATAATATTTGCTGCTTGTAAAGACCCAGATGTAGGCCCAGGTGAACCACAAGAAGATGCAGGATACATACAGTTTGAATCTCCGGCAGTAGGGCAAAAAAGCAGCTACATTCACTTCTATGCAGATGGCTTTTGGGAAACTACTCCTAAGCCAATAATTTATACTAGAGATACTATCCATTGGGAAATAACGAAGCAAATAAATAGAACTACTTTCGAGATAACTGAGCGGTTATCTGGCGAGTTCTTCGGTACAGAAGCTAATAACAGAGTATTGAGGACTATCACGCTATCCAAAGATGCTGATAAAGTAGTCCTTTCGACTAATAGATCTGTTAGTAGCTATTTAATAGGTCATAACGATACATTAGAGCTTTCACTTGGTAATGCAAAAGAATATCCTTATACCGATTGGAGAATTGGTGAAAATAATGGTACTGAACCATATTCAGGGTATGTAAGCAAGTACAATGTAAAAGGCAAAGAGTATGACAAACTAGAAGTTTACTCCGATTTCACTCCAACTACCTATGATGGTGCTGGTTTATTGTACGCCTATAGTGGCAAGTTCGGTTTAGTTAGACATTATGCAATGAACCCTTGGGTTGGTGATGTGAATGGTTTTGATTTGATAAGAGATTTGAAAAAGCCGACAGACGAACTAAAGGATTTTGTTGGTACTAAGTGGCGATTGAAAAATGTTTACTATAAAGATGGAAGAATAGAGAGTATAGAAAAAATAATTGGTGCTGAAACTAGTGCTGGAAATGTAGAACGCTATGCTAATAGTTATACAATACAATTCAATTCGGATAATGAGTTTTTAGGTTTTTCGGGGTGTAATTCGTTATCGTCAAAATACAATATAAATGGGAATAATATAAAAATTGATCCTATATTTATGACTAAAGTAGGCTGTCCATTTACAGGTGAATTCACGGCTATTTTAAATAAATCTACTTCCTTCAAAGCAACAGAGAACACTCTGATTCTTAACTCGGAATACGAAGAATACTCTGGGCTAGAATTCGAGCGAGTTTACGAACCAGAAGTATTCCAATTAGAAAGTACAGAATGGGTTCTATATAATGTTCATTATAATAATGGTGATATAGTACCTATAGATAGAATATTGGGTAACAATAATACAAACCCTAGTTTCAATACTTTCGAGCTAAAGTTTCTGGAAGATAATCTATTAGACGGTTTTTCTGGGTGCAATGCTTTCGGTGGTACTTACCAAATAAAAAAGAATAATATAGATATTATTATGGGAAATACAACATTTGTGGCTTGCAAATTCACAGATGAATATAGCCGAATACTAAGTAGCTCAACTACATACAGTGCAGATAGATATAAGTTAATAATCAATTCTTCATTCGGTGAATTCAAAGCATTAGAATTCGGTAAAAAGTTTAGGTAATAAAAATGAAAAAGATAATATTAACTGTTCTACTTTTGACTTTATTTACTTCTTGTAAAAAGTCAACGACGGAACCAATTGAAAATCAATTCAGCGATTTTGAAGGTACTCATTGGGTACTAAAAAACGTACATTATAAAGATGGAACTGTAAAGAGCATAAATGAGATTGTAAAAGTTAAAGAGGGTATATTAATCAATAGCTACCACCTTGACTTTACAACCAACAATGAGATTAGAGGGATGGCAGGTTGCAACGCAGTCAAATATGTATACAAGGTAGATGGTAATAATATTCAATTAGATTTCTATGGTGGTATGACCGAAGTTTATTGTCCGTTTACTATGGAGTTCTGGGCTATTTTAGGGTACTCGACTACTTACAGTGCTACAGAAAATACTTTGATCTTCAATTCTAATTATAATGAATTCACTGGTTTGGAATTTGTAAGAGTGAAGGAGACTGAATTCAAATTAGAAAACCTAATAAATACGAAGTGGAAACTATTTCATGTCTCAGCTGTAGAAGGATATGAGTTACCTTTCAAGTTTGGTTATGATGATGATGAAACAAGAAGTGATTTCTTGAATTATGAAGTTGAGTTTATGGCAGATGGTACATTGAAAGGAGTATCTAATTGTAATTCCTTCGACGGTGAGTATGATTTGGACAAAGTAAAGATAGCAATAACACCTGGTAGCGTTACTGAAATGGCCTGTCCATATTCGAATGAGTTTTTGGCAATATTTAATAGTTCGACTTATGTTCACCTTATTGGGGAAACTTTAATTATGTATTCAAGTACTGAAGGCTACAAGACACTACATTATCGTAAAGTTGAGAATGACTAAAAGGAGACAGGAATTAATGAATTTGTATTGTCGTTGGTTTTAACCAACGGATAAAGAGTCAACTCAACCTATTTGGACTTTAGTTCATGCCTTTGGCTTGACAGGCCCATAATATGTAGCCCCTCTGGGGCTTTTAGAGTTGTTTTTACTTTAGAATGGCAACAGATATTTCGCCACTCTGTGGCTATATGATTTCATCTTCGTTTGCCCACCTCCGCCAGTTACTGAGACTCTCGAAGTACTAGCACTTTAGGCATTTTACCACACCTCCACCAAAATAATGAATCCAAGGAACTGCAGAGCAGTTCAATATTAGTAGCATAATTTTGTAGTTAGAAATTGGAATCAACTCCAGCGGAGTTGAATATGTTTTATCTGGATTCTTTACTTCGTGTTCGCTCAACACAGGCAAAAACGTCTTATCGTCCTTGCTGTGAATTGGAAAAATTAATAAAGACTCTTCACTCCACTTCGTCCCATTCAGAGTGACGTGGGTTTCTGAGACGTAAACAATATGTCTCTACAGGACAAAAAAAAGGCCGCAAATGAATTGCGACCTTTCTTTTAAAAAAATGTATTTTTCAATTAATTGTCTATTCTGTGAAAAGCATACCTTCTAGCTTTTCAGCGCCAGCGCCACGTCTGATTATCTCGAAGTCAGTTTGCGTCATATCTATTACAGATGAATCTCCTTCGAAATTATAATTGTCAGAAGTAACAGTTAAGTCAACTTGCTTTCCGAAAAAGTCAATTATTTCTTCAGGAGTTGGAGCTATATTTCCTTCTAACTTAGCTGATATTGCTAATATAGGATTCCCTACATCTTGCAGAAGCAATTGCACTAATTGATTGTTAGGCACTCTGATACCTGCAGTACTTCTCTTCGGATTGTAAGCAAAGTGCGGTACTTTCTTCGAAGCTGGAAGTATGAATGTATATGGACCAGGAATAAGTGATTTGATAGTTCTGTAAGCTACGTTATTGACCTGAGCGAACTCAGAAATATTTGCCAAATCGCGGCAAAGAAATGTAAGTTGGTGGTCTTTGTCTAGTCTTCGTATTAATCTAATCTTGTCTATTGCATCTTTGTTGGATAGATCGCAGCCCAAGCTGAACCCGCTATCTGTTGGATAAAGAATAACCGCACCATCTTTCAAAGCATCTGCTGCCATCTTCACTTTTCTCATCTCTGGCGTTTCTGAGTGTATGTTCAAAATTTCGTTCGCCATTTGACCTCCAAATTAGTTGTTAGAATAATTTTTCTTATTGAAATATAAATAAAACGGAATACCTAAAGATAATAAAAATAATCCAAATACTGAACGAATTATTTCCGAATCGCCATTTATATAACTTTCTATATCTGTATAAAGGGTAGCTATCACATATATTGTAGCCACTATTACGAAAATTGCAGGTACATAAGGGTAACCCCACACCTTGTATGGTCTTGGAGTATCAGGCATTTTTTTACGAAGTATGAATACTCCGTAAGCACCACCAGCGTAGAAAATCCAACTTACGAATATAAGCATATCCGTCAGTTGATCGAATGTTCCGGACATTACTAATATACATGACCATACGGCCTGCAATATCAGTGCATTACCGGGAGTTGAAAATTTGTCATGGCTTTTGCCAATGTTTTTGAAGAAAAGACCTTTTTGAGACATTGCATAGTAAACTCTAGAGCTAACCATTATAGTTCCATTAGTTGTACCGAAAGTGGATGCCATAACTGCTGCAGCTACAAACATAGCCCCAATTGGCCCCATAGCTACATTAGCTACATCGGCTGCTATTCTGCTACTACCAGCCATTTGCTCGATAGGAATAACGTATAGGAAAGCAACGTTAATCAGTAGGTAAACCCCAATGATTACTAGTGTACCAATTATCAAAGATTTTGGAATATTTATCATTGGTTTTTTAACTTCACCAGCTATGTAGGTTATATTGTTCCATCCATCATAAGACCAGAATGCAGCGGAAAGTGCGCCTACTATTCCTGCAAACATAATCTTAGAATCGGATGAGAAACTCACCGCATCCGTAGTTAAATTAGCCACAGAACCATCGCTATATGCAAAGCCGAAACCGACTAATACTAGGATTGCTAATACTTTAGCTACAGTGAAGATAACCGATATTTGACCACCGAATCGCACTCCTAAGTAGTTCACAAAGCTGAGAAAGAGTATAACCCCAATCGTTATCGCCTTCACGCCTATATCAGCGAGGGGATAAAATTTGCCTATAAAAGGGATTGTAAAAGTGACGCTTTGTTCTATATCTGTTGAAAATCTTGGGAGAATGAGTGCCGAGAACTCCTGGGAATACTCTGCGAATACATAAGCTATTGAAGCTATTGAGCCCGTTTGTATAACTGCTAGCAATGCCCATCCGTACATAAAGGCAATGAACTTACCGTACATCTTATCGAAGTAAACATATTGTCCACCCGTTTCGGGTATCATAGATGCTACTTCTGCATTGGATAGTGCCCCGAATAGTGTCAATACACCTGCTAACACCCATACGAAGAGCATCAGCTCAGGTGAGCCGGTGACTTCTGCCATTACTGCTGGCTTTTTGAAAATACCTGAACCTATCACTGCCCCTATAACTACGGCTAAAGTAGTATATAGTCCTAGCGTTGGTAATAGTCCACGTTTGGGGGAGTTATTTTCTTCCATGAATTCCTTTGATTGGAGTCAATTCAAAGATAGGAAATAATAAAGTGAAAAAAAAGTAAAAAAAGTTTACAATAAATAAGGATAAAATAGTCTTATATCTAAAGATTTGCTAAATTGCATTTCCAAAATTGAATTATTTAAAGAGAGTTTATAAAAATGACTTATCCAAAAGTAGGCGAAATCGTTGCGGGTGACATCCGTGCAGCGGAAGTATTCAAAAAATTAAACATTGATTTTTGTTGTGCAGGTGGTCTTACATTAGAAAGAGCTTGTTCAAAGAAGGGTTTAGACCCAGCTGAAGTAATGGCACAAGTAGAGGCACATCTAGCTGGTAAAGAACCAATAGAAGACAAATTTGGTAAAATGTGCTTGACTGAGTTAGCTGACTATATAGCTGTGAAACACCACACTTATGTTAGAGAAAGTTCAGAGTTCATAGACCCAATACTAGACAAAGTAATAAGAGTTCACGGCGACAAACACCCTGAGCTAAACGAAGTTGGAGATTTGTTCTACGCATCTGTGAATGAACTGCAATCACACATGAAAAAAGAAGAAAACATATTATTCCCATTGATTAAGGCTTTGGAAGCTGGAACAATAAAAGAATTGGACCCGAAAGCATCTGTGAAATATCCGATAGAGATGATGGAATCAGAGCATACTCAAGAAGGCGATAGATTCATGAGAATTCGTGAGCTAACTAATGACTATACTCCTCCGGCAGACGCTTGTAACACGTACAAACTTACATACTACAAATTGAAAGAATTCAATGATGATTTAGAGCAACATATTCATTTGGAAAATAATATATTGTTCCCTAAATCTATAATGATGGAAGAAGAGTTAGTATAATATAAGATTATTTACATCGGCAATACAATTATAGAAATGTGAAGAATGCAAACACTCCAAGATAGAATAAGACACACTTTGAAGCAAAAAAATGCGATTCTTCTGGCTCATTACTATCAACGAAAGGAAATCCAAGAAATAGCACACTTCTTGGGCGATAGTTTGGAGTTAGCAAGAAAAGCACAGCAAACTAAGCATGATATAATCGTATTCGCCGGTGTTAAATTTATGGCTGAAACTGCCAAAATCCTTAACCCCGAAAGAAAAGTATTGCTTCCTAGTTTGGAAGCCGGTTGCTCACTAGCGGACTCTTGTCCACCTGACGAGTTTGCCAAATTCAAAGAGCAAAACCCCGACCATCTGGTAGTAAGCTATGTGAATACAAGCTCAGAGATAAAAGCTATGAGCGATTATATATGTACTTCGAGCAATGCTCTAAAAGTTATAGAAAGTATTCCCAAATCAAGACCAATTATATTCGCACCCGATAGAAACCTCGGTCATTACCTGAACAAAGTGACTAATAGGAATATGCTATTATGGGACGGCGTATGCACCGTACACGAAGCTTTCTCAATGGAGAAAATAACAAATCTGAAACTCGCGAATATGGACGCTAAGATAATAGCACATCCAGAATCAGACCCAATAATATTGGACGTAGCCGATTTCATTGGCTCAACCTCAGCACTATTGAACTTCGTAGTTAATGATAAATCAGAGAAGTTTATAGTAGCTACGGAAGTAGGGATACTCGACAAGATGAAGCTAGTGGCTCCGAATAAAACATTCATTCCAGCACCCGTTAATGAGAATAATACTTGCGCTTGTAGCGAATGTGCATTTATGAAAACTATTACTCTAGAAAATCTCTACACTTCGATAGTAGAAGAGAAACACGAGATAATTGTAGAGCCGGAACTAGCCCGAAAAGCCCTTATACCTTTAGAAAAAATGATAAACATGAACTAAGAATGCATACAGACATTCTAATAATTGGCAATGGCATTGCCGCATTATCACTAATCTATCACTTGACAGAACTAGGGATTGAAAAAGATATAATAGTTCTTTCGGAACAGCCAACTACCCACACAAACTCATATCTGGCACAAGGCGGAATAGCCGTAGAATTCGGCAACGATACTAACAAAAGCAAACACATTGCTGACACAATTAGTTGCGGAATAATTAACAATCAATCAAGCACTACTACAATACTCAGCGAGGCCGAAAAATCAATTCGTAGTATTATAAACGCAGGACTAAACTTTGAGTTCGATGATAAAGGCGAACTACTAAAGCGACGGGAAGGCGGACATTCTGAGAGGCGAATCCTCTATCACTCGGATACTTCGGGTAAGCATATTTCCGATTTTCTAATACAAAAAGTGAATGCAAATAAGCGAGTAAAAGTACTACAAGATAGCTACTGCTTTAAGCTGCTGAAAGAAGGATACTCTTGCATAGGAGCAGAAGTATATAATACCCTCACGAATAAAGTAAAAACCATCTATGCCGCTAAAATAATATTAGCTACTGGTGGAGCTGGTGCACTATACGAATACACTAGTAACTCATCGCAATCCATAGGTAGTGGTGTAGCACTTGCCGAAGAAATAGGTGCAGTAATTACGAATATGGAGTTCATCCAATTCCACCCCACGGCTTACGTAAGCGATAAAAAGACGATGCTAATATCGGAAGCATTGAGGGGCGAAGGAGCTGTGATAATAGATAACTCTTGGCAAAAACTTGATGGTATAGAGCTACTGACAAGAGATAAACTATCGCGACTACTTTTTGAAAGAATGCAATATGGGGAAGATTACTACCTTGATTGTACCGAAATACCCGAGACTGTATTAAACCAATTTGCTTATGTACGAAGTAGTTTACTATCTTTCGGTATAGACATAAGTACTACAACTATCCCCATAAAGCCCGTAGCCCACTATATGTGCGGAGGAATAGCTACCGATGTACAAGGCAAAACAAATATCAAGAATTTATATGCTATTGGCGAGACTGCTGACACTGGTTTACACGGTGCCAATAGACTAGCCTCCAACTCACTAACTGAAGCGCTAACTGTTCCATATCTGCTTACTATTGATTTGCTTAAATCGGATTGGGAAATACTAGAGTCCCGAAAACAAAGTCAATATACATTAGAAAATGGAAGCAATTACGTTAATAGTATTGACTCGCTCCGAGCTATGATGTGGGAGAAATGCGGTATAGTTCGGACAGATTCATCGCTGAATGAATTACGAAACTATATAACCAATGAGCTAGATAGTTTATCAAATAACATCTACATAAATTATCAGAAATTACGCTATAGAGCTATGCTCAATACTGCATTGCTGATAGTGGAATCTTCTCTCATAAGAACTGAAAATGTAGGTACATTCTGGAAGGAATGACTAATACACCTGTCAATCTAAGTATAACGAAGATTATATTTAGGATGAAAAGAGCAATTTAACAAGATTGTTTCTCTAAAATAATAACACAATGTAACCAATTTGACATTAGTTTGTTAATACTCAAAGTATGTCAAACTAATTAGTCAAAACAAGTATGAAAACTATTATACTATTAATAACATTCATTATTACAGTTCCATTGATTTCTCAATCTCAAAATTATTCTCATTTTTATTCTACATATCTTGGTGGAAGCGGCTTTGAACAAGCTCGTGATTTAACAGTCGACAAAGATGGTAATATATATATAACTGGTGGAACTCAATCCTTAGACTTCCCTGTAACGATGGGAGCCTATATGACTCAATACAATAATGAGGGCTCATCACTAGTGGGTAATGGTGGACCAATGATGGCTTTCGTATCTAAATTTTCACCCGCTGGTGAATTGTTATGGTCAACTTTTATAGGTGGTCCAAATTATGATAGATGCTATGCTATCGAAGTTGATAGAGAAGGATTCGTATATGTAGGTGGTAGAGCAGGTGGTGATTTCCCAACTACTTCAGGCGCAGTGCAAAAAGACTTTTATATTGGTACTAATACGAAAAGAAACAATCTATATGGTCATCAAAATGGTTTCGTAACGAAACTTTCTCCTGATGGATCTGAGATAATATGGTCAACTTATTACGGTGGAGATAGGATAGGGTTTTTCCGAGATATAGCGATTGATGATGATGGTTTTGTTTATGGTATTTTAAATAATGTATTAGGCAAACCAATTGGTATAAATGATGAAAGTTACGATAATACTCACAATGGTGGTTCTGATATGGTTGTAGTCAAATTCTCTCAAGATGGTTCTCAAGTTATCTGGGCTAGTTATATAGGTGGCTCAGGCGATGATAATGGTGGTCCTTCTATAAGAGTTGGTAAAGATAAATCAGTTTATGTTTGTGGTGGAACACTTTCAGATGATATTCCAGTAACAGATAGTGCAGTTCAAACCGAATATGGAGGAGAAGGCGATATGTTCGTGGCTAGATTTGCTCCCGACGGTAAAAAACTTATTTATTGCACTTATTTTGGTGGTTCAGGGACAGAAGCTACAGAAACTCATGGTTTGTTTGTAGATCACCTTGGTCAGGCGTATATTGCTTGCGGTAGTAGTTCTACAGATATCATAACAACTAAAAATGCTATAAAACCAACAACAGATAATAGAGATTGTTTACTTTTTAAACTTTCAAATGATGGCAAAGAGTTACTTGCATCTACTTATTTTGGAGGGAGTCTTGGGGATCACCCAGAAGGTTTGTTCGTTGATAAAGATCAGAATCTATTCTTTGGTGGTGAGACAGTCTCGACTGATTTACCGACTACTTTAAATGCCCCTTTTCCTGATTTTAAAGGAGTAACTGACGCCTATATAGCAAAATTAAATCCAGATTTCTCTAAGTTAGAATTTTGTACATACTATGGTGGTAGCGATAAGGAAGCTGTTAGAGCTTTCAATATAGGAGAAGATGGAACTATAGCAATATCAGGTCAAAGCAACTCTAATGATTTGCCAACTACACAAGGGGCCTATCAAGAAGACGCAATATCACCTGTTAGTAAAGCAAATTCTTTTTTATCAATTTTTAAATTAGATACAGAAAGCAGTGTTAAAGAATCAGCTACATTACCAATAAATATATATCCCAATCCAGCAAAAGAGCAAGTAAATTTTGATATTTTGGGGTCTAAGAATATTAGTGTATTTGATATCAATGGTAAGGCAATATTTGAATTATCTACTACAGAAACCACTTTGAATATTTCTGATTTACCATCTGGAAAATATATTATAGAAATTAATAGCAATTCTGAATTTTATAGAGGTACATTTATCAAATAGGATGATAAATTTATATTTTCATTAATCTAAGTTTAACTACTCGCAATGCGAGACAAGTGTGTTTTAACTCAGATTTATTCCATAGTAATTTATTCTAATTTAACACCACGTCCTGCTTCGCAGTCCACCCCTCAAAAGAGGGGAATTTCTACTCCACCACAATTACGCTCTTCGTAATAGCATCATAAGGTGTAATCAATCGAACTTGATATAATCCACTTGGGATATTGATTGTATTTATCTGCATCTGCTTCGACTTGGTTGATTGTGTCCATTCGTCGGAGTAGATAACTCTACCATCTGTAGCCACTAGTTCTAGCTTCATTGTCCCTTGTACGCCAGTGGTGATGTCTATATTCAACTGCTCACTAGCTGGGTTAGGGTTTATGTCAAGCGTTGTTGGGTCTACCAATTGTATGCTTCTAAAATCAAACACACACACAGAATCTATGTAAATCTTACCAGGTTGTTCAATCACTTCTATGTAAGGATTAGTAAATGAGTAGCTAGGGAATGTAATATCATATTCCAAATCATCTGATAATAGTATTGTTCCAGTTAGGTTATGAATGTTAGTCTTTGTTTTATTTATTGGTTGATTCTGAGTTATAGTATAACTATCGTTCGTGAAGAATACAGATCTATCAATATCAGTTGTGATTGAGTATTCTTGCGATGGTAAATCAGCTTCGCATTCTAGATAAATAGGTATAGTCTCTGTTTGTCCGATTTGAGTGTATATATCTTCTGTGCTAATAGTAGTTCTTGCATATACACTTGCTGTTATAGGAATTGTGATTACTGTGTCGCATGGCTCTATTACATGCAGTGTGTGAGTATCATTATAAATGCCCAATTCATTTGGTTCCAAAGTCTTCTTATACTTATAACTTTGTCCATCTAATAGCATCGTTGGTTGACCTAAATCCATTACCACATCTACACCACTTGTATTAATTATAACAACAGAATCCATAGGATTCTCTGTTATATAGACTTTCCCAAAATCTATACTGCCTTTG
Source organism: Bacteroidota bacterium (assembly GCA_048267165.1). GTDB lineage: Bacteria > Bacteroidota > Ignavibacteria > Kapaibacteriales > UBA2268 > PGYR01. Next base: position 52,700 of record JBLWYD010000001.1, on the reverse strand, counting down.
CTAATGTCGAATTTCAGTTCATATTTATCAACCGTTACTGATTCTGTTGCCGTACATCCGTTTTCATCGGTTACTGTTAATGAATATGTTCCAGCTTGATTGACTTCTATTTCTTTTGTGATTTCATTCGTTGACCATAGGTATTCAGCGAAGTCTTCGCTACTACTTAGGTTTGCCGTTTCGTTATTACAGATAATACTCTCACCTTCTATATTAAACACTGGTGTTGGGCTTTCGCTTACTGTGTATTCTGCTGTTCCAACGCAACCTGCTTTGCTGACCGTCACTGAATATGTTCCAGCTTGGTTTACGACTATTACTGGTGTTTCTTCACCATTGCTCCATAGGTAGGTATAACTCGGGTCGTTGGGTGATGCTGTTAATGTTGCTGATTCGCCAGAGCATAGTTTTGTTCCGGTTAAATCAGGTTCTAGGTTCTCGTTAACTTTCACATCTATGAATGCAGTATCTCTACAATTCTCTCCTTCTAGTACTCGTACAGAATATGTTCCACCTGTCTTTACAGTTATTTGTTTGCCTAGTTCGCCCGATGACCAAGTGTATATACTGTTATTATCGTAAGGGGTAACCTCTAATATCGTACTGTCTCCAACACAAAAGATAGTTGGAAATAATGGGTTGATTTCTATTTCGGGCTTGGCGTCATCAATTATTATACTCTCCGTAACAGAGCATCCATCAAAATCGACTACTGTAACCGAATACTCACCCGGTGAATAAACGACCGTAGAGCTTGTAGTGTCACCATTACTCCATAATATACTCGCAGATGCTTGTTCAATATACGGATTCCTAATGGAGATGGTATTCGTATCACCTTCACAAATTGATGTTCTATTAGTCCGTAGCCCTACTGTTGGGCCTTTTACTTTTACATATACTTGTCGTTTGAAATTATACCCAATAGATTTGATTGATAATTCGAGCAAACCTGACATAGATTTAGTCGCCGAGTCTATTTTCAAGTTTTTCATTTCATATTTTTTACCATTCTTTGTAGTCCATATATACTCGACTACTTCTGGTTCGTTCAGGGTTTCAAGTTCAATGTATATTTCGTCACCCTCACATATTATAATGCTATCTGATGGAGTTGATACTTGGAAGTAGTAGGATGTTGGGATGTTGGGGAATCCTTCGAAGTTATGCCCTGAGGAATTTGAACTAGTATTAGGTAAAATAACAGACTCTCTTACAAACTTGATATTACTTAAATCATTTGAGTTTTCGATAGCCGACAAATAGTCTCTATCACCATCGCTTTGAGTACCATCATTATCAGAAAAATAAATTTTCCCATTTGGACCTAATAGAAACTGAGTTCGGTGATCACTCCAATTATTATTATAATTTATATAAGCTACTTGCTTGATCTGTAAGTTATCGACATCACTGAAATTGGTAATTACAATTATATTACTATTATCTCCAACCATGTAAAAATGTTTGCTATCATGCGAAAATTCTCCTGTGTATTTCCTAATATATTTTCCCTCTGCGTCATCATCATTAAAAGTTTTAATTAGCTCTAATTTTTCAGTACTTCTATCAAATTTAAGTACCTCTACACCATTGTAACTATCTGCATTTGTGACAACTATGAATTTTCCATTGGGAGATGCTTTAATAGTCCCCATTAATATAGGTTCTCCATTACGTGCTGCAACTTCCATAAATGAATCGATTTTATCTTTGACAATAAATGATTCTGTTGCTACATCATATTTATACAAATAATGTACTTTTTCTAATTTGTCATTTGCGACCAAATAAAATGTATTTGTGTCAAAATCTTTAATGACAGCAATTGATTCGTTGCCATAATTATTTTTTATTACTTTTTTATCGCTAATCTTTAGTTTACTATTTTCAGATGAAATGATGACAAAAGTTAAATCTTGTTGAAGTTGATAATTCGAACTAGTAGCGATTCTTACTGTTTTTCCGCCTGCAGGAACAAGACTTACGTATTGAGACCCTCCAAAAGACCCATCTAACTTTGGGACATCAATAATAACAGCGTCTTCCTTTAACTCCTTATTTGCTTTATATATATCAGAAACTATATTGTCATTCTTAAAGCTTAATAAACCATTTCGCACGGTATGATATTGAAGTATTCCATCTGAATTAGATAAGCAAGCACTTCCTTCATCTGTCCTAAAATAGTATGAGGTATCTCTACCAAAAGACACACGAATATTCATATACTCAGGGTCACCAGATTCTGCCATAAACGTGATACCAGTAAGATTTTCTCCCGGGTCTTGGTCTATATTATCTCCGTAAATCCAATTATGATATTCTAATTGGGCGAAAGATAAACAAGGTACAAATAGTAGTGCGATAATAATTTTTAGTAACGTTTTCATAATAGTTTTTCCAAATTTGCACAAGTCCATACCTATATAGACACCCCAACAGCAAAAACGTCTCACAAAAGACGAAAGTTTTTTCTTGTGGTACGGTTCGGCTTCGCTAAATATAGTAATAGTATGTGGATAATGCAAATAGGGTAGGCTAGATGGCAATGGGATATATTGATAAAGTCAAACGGTTAACGTTTACCCCACTTCTCGTCCCATTCTTTTTTCTCGTCACTTAACATCTTTCTAGTGCTGTAATAAAAGTTTAACCCTTGCATTATTATTACTAATACTATAGCCCATATTGCCCATTTGGCAATACTGTATAGTGCAATACCTGCTGGTATAGTTAGTACTATGAATACTAATAATAATTTCTGGTTTCTGTTCATTCTATTTATCCTTTCCCCAATTTCTTGCTTAAATCCTTTTTCTCGTTCCTGCTTTCTTTCTTGAATATATAGAGGTAGTAAACTGTTTGGATAGCAAGTATTACCGCTATTTGCCAGATACTCCACTCAGCCACATAGTACAATAATAGTATCCCCGGAATAGAGATTAGCGTCATGAATAGGATTGATTTTCTATAAGGGTTCATCCTCTCCCTCTGCTAATATCTTTTCTTTGCGTTGGAAAGAACGGAATAGCATATACATATACAGCAGCGTAACACCTAGGGCATAGTACCATTCCAGATTCACAAAATACAGGAAGAAGAAAAAGCACCCTACTCCCATAAGTACGAACATCGCTATATTCTTTATTTTCGGATCCATTTACTTCTCGTTGTATTCGTCGAATAGTTGATAGACAGGAACTCCGGCTATTGTTTTATCAGCATACTTACGGGTAATTCCTCGTGCCGCTTCTTCCAATTCTTTAGAACGGATACCGTAATCTATTGAATTGCGTGCTTCTAAGAATGCCGCGAAATCGTCAGCTACTTTGAGTAAAGTGCCATCGTAGGGATTGAACTCGTTGCTATTGTAACTTCGGTTTATTTCATCTTGCTCGACTATCTCGCCATTGTTTATCTTAGCACAGAACTCATCACGAGTGAAAAACTTCATCTCGTCTATCCATTCTGCTTCTATTTGTGGGAATATCTCTTGGTCAGCAAGCATTTCTTCTATTCGTTTTATCTCTTCTTGCATTCCCGGTACGGAGCGTTTAACAGGCTTTATTATGTCTCTTGTCACTACTTCGGGCAAATCGTGGAATATTCCACCCCAAAAGTTGTTGTATATGCGTTTGTCTGCCACATTCGGTATTGCCTTAGTCAGGAAGTAAGAAAGGCAAGCTACGAGCATTGTGTGCCCCAAAACGGAGGTATTGGGTATGCGTGGCAGATGCCCCCAGCGTACTTGGTAGCGGAGTTCGCCCGTCAGTTCTACGAAATTCTTGATTTTCTGCTTATTGAGAATATTCTGTATGCCCACCAAATCGCTATATTTCTCAACTTCGTTGACCAATTCTTTGTGAATATGGTCTATCTTATAGCCCTCGGGGTTTGCATGGCGGACTATTAAGAACTCATAGTAGGTAGAGTATATGTGCGCTGCATCGAGTATTCGCTGGCTATAGGGGTGTATATAATCATCTTCGGTCATATAGCGGTAGAACTCTTCTTTTATCTCATCATTGCTGAATTTGCCTTCTACTTCCTTGTATATCATGAAGTTGAGCTTTTTAACTAATGACTTATTCTTGCTTATTTCTTTGAAGACAGGAGATTGTATATCACTAATCACGTTTCGTCTGATAAGCTCGTATATACCGCCTTTGATAATGTCATTCCACACGAATTCTTTGCCTGCTTCTTCCTCGTATTTGGCGAAGCAATAAGCAATCATCATCTTATGCGAATGTTTATCGATTTGGATTAGGTCTATGGGTCTTAGTTTATCATTCCATCTAACTATGGAAAAGCCTTTGAAAAGTAAGTCTATGAGAGATTTTTTTATCATTTTCTATCTAGGTATTTGTTGTTATTTTTTTGCTAATTCTTCGACGAATATATTCTCGCAGAATTTCTTAGAGACTGAGAGTTGCCTGTCATTAAATTCTATAAGTGATGATTCGTCGAACTCACGTTTCTCTATGACTTTGATCTTACTGCTAAGTTCCAATCCGATTTTTGTCACGTATTTGAGAAATTCGACAGAGCTATCTTTGACAGCTACAATCCTACAAACAGCATTATCTTCCATTTCGTTTAGGGTTTGCTTAGGTCTATCGGTATATTCGCCATCTTTGTTGGGAATAATAGCACCGTGTGGGTCAGTACTCGGGAAACCAAGAAATCTATCCAACTCAGCTATTAATTTGTCCGATTCTATGTGTTCTAACTGTTCCGCCACAACGTGAACTTCATCCCAGCCGAAATTCATGCATTTATAAAGGAAAGTTTCCCAAAGTCTATGTTTACGAATAAGTTGCAGAGCTATATTATTGCCTTCTTCGGTCAACTCTAGCTTTCCGTATTTCTTATATGAAACAAGTCCTTTGGCCTTTAGCTTCTTCAACATTCCATTCACGGCGGCAGGCGAAAACCCCAAATGCTCTGCTACTTGGTTAGTACCTGCCTTGTCACCATCGCGTTCAATCGTAAGGTTGAACAGTGCCTTTAGGTAGTCTTCTTCGTTTTTTGTCAGTTTCATAGTATTGTGTAAATATGCTTGAATTAATCTCAAATTAAAATAAATGCAGTTGTTTTAAAAATAAATTTGGTAATTAGTGAAAGAATTATCAATTTTGTGCCTATCTTTTTTACAGAAGATGAAAATATTATACCCGTTCGGGGTGTGGCGCAGTCCGGTTAGCGCACTTGGTTTGGGACCAAGGGGCCGCAGGTTCAAATCCTGCCACCCCGACACGAACGAGAAAAGCTCTACTTTTAATTAGGTAGAGCTTTTTTTTTGATATGATTATTGTAGAGCTAAATAGTCCGGTTAGCGCATCACGCCTTTGGCGTGAGGGCCGTAACGCTTTCAGCGTTATTCAAATCCTGCCACTCATGCTTATAGCTTGACAGGCCCGACGAACGAGAGAAGCTCTACTTTTAATTAGGTAGAGCTTTTTTTTGATATGATTATTGTAGAGCTAAATAGTCCGGTTAGCGCATCACGCCTTTGGCGTGAGGGCCGCAGAGCTTGTGACGCTTTCAGCGTTATTCAAATCCTGCCACTCATGCTTATAGCTTGACAGGCCCGACGAACGAGAAAAGCTCTACTTTTAATTAAGTAGAGCTTTTTTTTGTGTTGCGAAATTGTAGAGACGTATTGTATACATCTCTAAACTTCAGACAACTTCCGCTTTCCTCTCCTCAATGAAATAAGTCCTCATCTTGCCTTTACCCTTTATCTCCATTTCGCCTCTATCGATAAATTCAAACTCGTCAAACTCAGCTACTGCTTCTTTGAATCTTTCTGATATATGGACACTACCGGATTGACCTGTTGATTCCATTCTACTGGCTGTGTTCACAGCATCAGACCACATGTCATAGATGAATTTTTTCTCACCTATTACACCAGCTACTACAGGTCCGCAATCTAGTCCTATTCTGACATCAAGTTTAAATCCATGGTCAGTATAATAATCAACCATATAATCTCTTACTTCTATTGCCATTCTAGCAGCTCTTAGAGTATTGTCTGTTTGGATAACAGGAATACCAGCTGCCGCCATATAGCAATCACCGATAGTCTTGATTTTCTCTAATCCGTGCTTGCTTGCAATGGAATCATAGTGGGTGAATACTTTGTTCAATGCTTTTACTATATCCGTTGGGTCAGAGTTTTTTGACATAGCTGTAAAGCCAACAATATCGATGAAGATAATAGATGCCTGATCAAAATGGTCAGAGATAGGATGCTCTTTCTTTTTCAGTCTCTTGGCTATTGAAATTGGCAATACGTTATATAATAACTTATCTGATTTCTTTCTTTGGTAAGCGATAAGAATTAGTATAGCTATAACAAATGCAATAATACCAATTCCAGAATATATGATAAACATCTTCTCGTTTTCCTGAGCAGCTAACTGTACTTGCTGTTTCTCTATTTTTATTCGGTTTACATCATCTTCTCTTGCTTTCTCGAGGGCGTCTAATTTGTCACTATTTTCCTGATTGAATATAGAATCTTTCAGTTTGTGGTGTTCTTCAAGCGCTTCTCCCCAATTTAGGTAGTCACCTTTTAGCTTGTAAGCATCAGCAAGGCTTTTCACTGACAATCTTTTTGAATTCAGCTCCCCTATTTCTTCATATATTTTTATAGCTTCAAGTGAATATTCGATTGATTTGTTTAGATTAATGCTTTTATTTAAACTCACAAACTCATTTAATTCATTTGGTTTAATACTCACACTATCTTGTGAGATTGATAGATATAATTGCCCCATATTTCCAAGATTATTTGCAAGTCCATTTTTATCTCCAATTTTTTTATAAATCTTTAATGCATTCCCATAGTATTCTAATGCTTTGAGGTAATTTGACTGAACATCATAAACTAATCCCATATTTCCAAGATTATTTGCAAGTCCAACTTTATTACCAAGCTCTTCATTTACCTTTAATGCCTTACCATAATATTCTAATGCCTTTGGATAATTTGATTGATAGTAATAAATTATCCCTATACTCCCAAGATTATTTGCAAGTCCATTTTTGTCCCGCAACTCTTCATATACTTTTAAAGATTTGCCAAAATATTCTAATGCTTTGGGATACTTAGACCAATAAAGATATATATTCCCGGTGTTTGCAAGATTAATTGCTACTCCATTTTTATCCCCCAACTCTTCATATGTTTTTAAGGATTGTTGATAATACTCTAATGTTTTGGGATAGTCTGATAGATACAAATAAACATTTCCTATACTCCCCAATTGTCTTGCTACTCCATTTTTATCCCCCAACTCTTCATCTATTTTCAACGCTTTGCCAAAATACTCTAATGCTTTGGGGTAATCTGTAAGATTAAAATAAACATTCCCGATATTACCAAGAACAGTTGCAATTCCATTTTTATTACTCAATTCTTCATTAATTGTTAATGCTTTTTTAAAATAATCTAATGCTTTGAGATTATTAGATTGGGCTTTATAATTTATACCCAAAGAATTATAGCATTGTGCTTGTCCTTTTCTCCAATCAATATTTTTGGACAATTTTAGTCCATTCATTCCATACACTATTCCCATATCAGGATTAATAGAATTAAAGTAAAAGCTTAAATTATATAACAATTTCACCTCATTCGTATCACCCTTTGCATTGGGAAGTTCAGCGAGTAGTGAGTCGATTTTGGCTTGTCCTTGTAGCGGTTTGTCGTCAGCTGTTGCTTGGTTTGTTATGCTTATTGATAGCAGTATTATTAGTGCAAAGAGTAATGATTTCATTTTTTGCCTGAAGTAATGAAGAAATAAGACATTGCAATATATGGAATTGTTGGGGAATGTAGGATTGTTTTTTGAGTTATAATCCGTCACTCAGAGGATGCGTAGCATTCGAAGAGTCCAAGAAAGAACTGCGTAGCAGTTCAACATTAGTAGCAAAACAATTAGTAATAGTCCTACAACTCCGTCAGGAGTTGAATATTATTTAATCGGAATCCATTAACTTGTCTCCTCTCAGCAATTGTGCTTGGCAAATTATTATTACTAACACCGACACAGATTTAAGTTATAATTGTTATATTAGCAACTAATATGAAAAGACAACGCCCAACAATAACAGAAAAGACAGATGAAGTATAATAACATACGTGAAGAAGAACTAAAAAATAAAGTTGGTTATGACTGGTTTAAGCAATTTGACGCTACCGAAATTCTCGGGAATATTGATTTTACTGTTTTTCCGAAACAAGACAGCGTGTTCGGTAGAATACCCCTATTGTGGGCAGAAGCCAAAACGGGAAATTATGATATTCCTACTATGTTTGTGCAACTTATATTGACTATTGGTAAAGCAAGAACTTTCGATAAGACTCTGCCGCCTGCTTTTTTAGGTGCGTTTGATTTCAAAAAAATAGCATTTGTTGACTATGTAAATATTCAAGATATTTTCTATCTCAACGACTTTAATTGGAACGTGACACCAAGTAATCACGAAACGAAAGAATTTCAGCTTATTAAAGAACGTATAGTAGCTATTCTAAAAACTAAAACTTATGTTTTTGACTACGAGAAAGATGAAAAGTTGCTCAATACTTTCATCAAAAATAATGTTGCAAAAGCAACTACTAAAAGTAAAATCAAAATAGACAAAAACAACTTCATTCCCATCTATTTGCGTTGGATTGAGATAGTAAAACCGATAATTGACGTTGATTGGGATGAATTAAAAAAAGCGAATATTTATGATAGTGATTTTTATCTTGCCGATATATTTGTTGATGACAAAGACACACAAAACATTTCTGATGATTCTACTATAAGGGATAATCTGTTTATTGTATTCCAAAATCAGGGCTATAAGATAGCCAAAGAAGACATAAAACAAATGTTTGATGCTACTATTAACATCAGGAATAAAGATGCTTATTCGCAGTTCTGGAAACTCTACAAAAGACCACCAATAAAGGAGTTTCAAGATTACATAATAGAGCGTAGAGATTTACTTGCACCGCAAGACATTAGGGAACGCAAGGGTGCATTTTTCACTCCTCGTATTTGGGTGGAATTATCACAAAAATACATAACCGATTACTTAGGCGAAGATTGGCAAGACGACTATTATATATGGGATTGTGCCGCAGGTACAGGTAACCTATTAGTAGGTTTGACTAATAAATACAACATATACGCTAGCACACTAGACCAAGCCGATGTAAACGTAATGCATGAGCGTATAGACCACGGTGCAAACCTATTAGAAAACCACGTTTTCCAATTTGATTTCTTGAATGATGATTTTACTAAACTACCACAAAGCTTACAAGACATAATAAACGACCCAGAAAAACGAAAGAAACTTATAGTTTATATTAATCCACCGTATGCGGAGGCAACTTCAACTAAAACAGTATCGGGAACTGGAGAAAATAAAACTGGTGTAACTACCAACTTTAAAATAAATGACTATTTTAAACCTAAAATAAGCAGTGCAACTAATGAAATTTTTGCTCTATTTATGGCTATTATTTATGAAAGAATACCAGGTAGTATATTAGGGCAATTCTCTAAAATGAAGTTTATAAATGGGTCAAATTTCAAAAAATTTAAAGAATTCTTTTTAGCTGAATATGTAAGCGGTTTTATTGTACCTGCTGAAACATTTGATAATGTAAAAGGTAAATTCCCTATTGGATTTACTATCTGGAATACCTCAATAAAATCAAAAATAGACACGATTTCAACAGATATATATGATAAAAATGGTAACTATTCAGGGATTAAAAATTTCTATGGAAATTTGCCCAAAAGTATAAATAAGTGGTTTGTTAAATACCAAAGTGATAGAGATGACGACATAGGTTTACTTTCGAATTACCCTCCAGATTTTCAAAATCAAGCAAGAGTTTTTATAAAAATAAATCAAATGGCGCGAGGTGGAGCAATAAGAATTATAGATCAAAATTTAATTCCAATTTCAATTTATCTTTCAGTTCGTCATAGTATAAATGCCAATTGGCTCAATGACAGAGACCAATTCCTTTTTCCAACTGACGGTTGGCAAACTGATGAGGAATTTCAGAATGATTGTTTGGCTTATACTTTATTTCATGGTCAAAATAGAATTACAAGTGATGAAGGCACCAACCACTGGATACCTTTTACCGAACAAGAAGTAAACGCCCAAAATAGATTTGAAAGTAGCTTTATGACTGATTTTATTAACGGAAAAATAAAAACAGAAAACGATTCGAGTTTGTTTGGCAAAGACAAACCTCAAATTATTAAAAGAGAGTTTTCAGAAGAAGCAACAGCCGTATTTGATGCAGGCAGAGAGCTATGGAAATACTACCACAGCCAACCAAACGTAAACGTAAATGCAAGTTACTATGACATTAGAGCACACTTCCAAGGTAGGAATGCCAAAGGCAGAATGAACAGCAAAAGTGATGATGGAAAATATATGGAATTGATTGGCGATTTGCGTGATAAGCTGAACTTCCTAGCTGATAAAATCAAACCAAAAATATACGAATACGGTTTTTTGAAAGAGTGATGATTTCAAAAAAAGACGCATATTTCTAGGCGTCTTTGTGAATATACTTTTGTCATAGCGAGCGAAGCGCGGCTATCTCTAGTTTATACTTAGAAAGATTACCACGTCCTCTTCGTTTCACTCAGAGTCCTCGTAATGACAATCGCCCTAACCCCCTTAAAATTTCATGCCTTTGTCTTGCCTGCCAAGCTATAAGCATGGACAAGTAAGAGGGTTTCAAATGGAATTTTATTTTAACCTGGATTCTTCACATCGGCTTCAATCAGTATGAGGTGCCATTTTGTATATCCTGATTTAGACAAAATAACTTAATAAATCCCCCCAACCCCCTTAATATTCAAGGGGGCTTCAACTCGAAGTCTTTTTACTCAACCACATCCTCTTTCGAGTAGCCGTATTGCTTTATCCAATAATCACTAGTAAAAGTGATACCGCCGAAGCGTTGGATTTTTAGGTCTCGCTCTAGCTTGGTGTCTAGGTTCTCTTGCTCGGTTATATAGCGGAATTGGGTGTCGTCCACTTGCCCAAAGTTGAGCTTTATTATATAGCCGATTAGGGTGTTTATGCCCGATTCGACTAATCGCATATCCGACTTTACAATCTCGTTTCTTATCTTATAGTGGGTTTCAGCTGCGGCTTTGCTACCGCTGCTTACTTCGGTTGTTAGCGTCTGCGAGAGTATCGCTTTCGAGACCTCACTGTTTGATAGTTTTATCATCTCGCTGTACAGCCGAACGGAGCTATAGCGGTGGGGTTCTTCCATCGATATTTCAATATCGTTCGGTGTTACTATTACGCTGTCTTCGGTCATTCCTGCTAGCTCTTCGGCTAGTCTTTCGGATTCGGCTTTGCTTGCTCCTCGTGAGTATTTGCCTATTAGTAGCGGCATTCCGTAGCGTTCCATAAAGTTCACCCAGAACCTAATCCCACCATTTTTGAACTTTATCGGCCAATAGCATTTCGATAGCAAAGCAGTTCCATAGGGTGCAGAATGGCTGGGTTTGTTTCGAATATCGAGGAACTTCATATCGGGTAATTTCACGCCTTTTGTCTGTCCGTTGGGTCTGTATCTCAGCTCTCCATCTGCGTCTATGTAGAATAGCTCTTGGGGTTTTGAGACTGCCTTGTAGGGTAGAATATAGTCGCCTTCCTTTCTCCAATATATCTCTATTGGTTGGAATCCGTAAAGTAGCGATTCAAGTATGTCTTCCGCTAGTTGCTGTATTTCGAATTTGCTTAGTACTTCTGTTATGAAGCCGCTGTTTGTTCCAGATACCTCATATTGCGTTGATAAGGTGCCGCTTTTGCGAGATTGCACGCAACTCCATAGATGTGCGTCATAAAGCAAATCTCGATAGCCTGCGTAGGTGCTACCCGATTTCCGAAGAATAGAATCGGGGTTGGGTATTGCGTCCATTATAGAGCCGAATCCGTTGCCCTGTTTCACTATTTCATTATATATATTTGTCATTTTATTTACTCGTGTTTGATAATAAATAACCTAGTACTAGTCCACCAGTAGCTATTAGTGGGTCTTCCCACCACGGCTCTTTTTGTAGTTCACTAACTACAATTTCTCGTTCTTTATAAACTGTATCCGTTGCCATTCGGATAGCCAATTTCATCTCGTTTTCGGGATAGTCGTATCTTACTTGTATAGTGTCGAGTTTGTAGATAGTATCCACCCAAGCTGTGAATGGATGCGTTTGTATGACGGTGTCTGATTTGTATATCAACTTTGGCTTTATTTTTTCTATCACTATTGGCTCTTGCACTATGGTAATAGTGTCAGTCGAGTGATTGATTATCTGATTTGGGTAATAGATTTTTGTGATAGCCATTCCTATCAGCAAAGCTAGTATCACCAGTATTATGTCTTTCATATTGTTCCTCATTTTAGATTTCCGCAGAGCATACATAATGCCCGCTAATTGAATTAGTACTCACCGTGAATCCTGCATCATTCTTGACAGAGAATGAGTTTTCTGAAATGTTCTCTGCACTCACGGCTATATTCGTCCCTGTGCTGACCTGCCAATTCCCTGATTCTGGTGGATTACTCGCACTAATAAGCTCCACGAGTGGCGGTCTATACATTGGGCTAATGCTCACCGTACCGAAAGCACCACCGCTATCCGTCCCGAATGAAGTAGGGAAAACCACTTTACCAGAATTGCTGATAGTTGTAGGAGAATGTTGATTGGCATAGCTCTTTTGGTAGAATTTCTGGCACTCGTCCATATCAAATTGATAGGTGTTTGGAGTAAATTCTAAGGCAGTACTACTAACTAATAATTGGGCTTCATCTATCATTATTTTCTCGTCAGAAGTAACACCCTCGAACCACACATATACTGCTATATTCGTAACGTCAATCGTAGCTATTTCTATGTCTTCTAATTTTAGAGTAGTTGGAGTTGTAGTCAATTCAATTGAATCCGACACACCCTCATAGTGCCAATTAGTAGCGAGTGTGGGGTTAGTCCCATCGCTATTCCAACTACTGATAGCGTCGTTAGTAGTTGAGTCGCTTATCCCATTCCATGAAAGTATTGCGACTTTCGCTGTCGCATTATTATCACTCGAAAGACTAATAGAAGCTGAGAATTTCCCATCAAGAAAAGCTTTCAGATATAGAATTGGAACTATCTGCAATAACCCAAATTTAGTATCATCCACCGACTCTATCAGCATCCCAGTTGGGGATTCGGGCGTGGCTATTAACGTATTCGCATCACTAATTGCTATCCATCTATCCGCTGTGAAAGCGGCGTCAGTCGCCACAATCGAGGTGCGGTTAATAAGCACACATTTACCATCCACTTCTGCTGTCTCCGATTCATCACTCCCAGTGCTGTAATATCTGAAGCTAGTATCATCGACTACAATTATAGTTTCACCGCTCGGAGCGTCATAACTACTATCACTCATCTGAGTTGTCTGTACGGTATCAGCAGTCTGATAGCCATGCGGTATGCTCGTTTCAAGCGTAGCTACGTTAGATAGTCTGCTTCGGTTCACTATCTCAAATTCATTCGCTACTCTCTGCCAAATCCTGAAATTTGGGTTGATGAGTAGGTTTTCATTATTGTTTATTTCTACTAATTTGCTATCAATCAAATCTAAAAGATCCGATTGTAGCTCTATGTTTCCGTCTATATTACCCCATATATTTTCGGGCAATGGTGGGAAATAACTAAATGGCATATCGTCTCCTTATTTGTAATATAGATGGGCGCTAATCTGACCGGCGATTATGCCTACTGGTATATATTCAATTTTGAAAAATTTGAAAACTTGTCTGATTACTATTAGTTCCGAATCATCGAAATTATTCGGTGAGTTTATCCTATACATTTTTCTGTAGCCAGCGTTGCTCTGGTCGTTCGAGCCAATTAGCATTAGGTGTCCAGTCATTGGCCCTGCTATTCCTGACCAGCTAATTTGGAGCGAAACTACTTTCTCGTTTCGCCCTTTCATATCAGGTGCTACATCAACCCATTTACTCGAGAAATAAGTGTTCGCAGAGTGATTATTCATTAGTCTAATTATCATCTTTTACCTCGAATTTTACAACACCTCTGAGCATAAGTTTGCCGAGAGGATGGCTTAGGTATCTCGTCTTTATACCAACACCCTCGCCGTCTTTTAGCTTCACATTGAAAGCAATAGTTTTGACTATTCCCTTGCTCTTTGTTTCTATTACTCTTTCTATATGACCTTGCCAACTAGACTTCGATTTCCATACTAATAGGTCGTGTCTGGTGATTGGTTTTTCAACTAATTTACCACGTCGAATAGCGTCGTTCATCACTCCATTTGCAACGGCCGTTCGTTTTATTGGGATTGCAGAATTACTCATTTTCAGTTCGTTTGATGCCTCGCTAAAACACCAATAAACACCAGCCGCACAGTAGGGATGACCTTCGCCCAAGCCAACTGAGGCAAGGTATTTCGCAACTTCCCCTCGGTTGTTACCGACCTCTCTTACACCAACTTGCGAAAGAGCAATTCTCTCCGAGACTATTAGTAATTCGCCATCACAGGGCAGCTCATACATAGTATAAGAGCATAACGCAACACTTAGGAGAATTGCACTAAATAGACGCCAAGCACTGATAAACCAACGCATATATGCACCCCTATAAATATGTGACCGAGATTATTAGATTCCAGTTCGTGAGTAAAGTCGATTTTGGTATATGAGTAAACCGCAAGTGCCGAAAGCCCGACTGCGATTACCTCTATCATCACTATTATCAGCAGAGTGTGTAGCTCCTCAATCCCTGGCAGAAGGAACAGCCAAGCGAAGAGCAGCACTACTGCCAATAGACCATATCTCAAGCAATCCTTATACATCTGCACCTCCGAAATAAGAGTCAAGAACGTCACCCGAATAAAGGCGATTGCTATTGGATTTGGTGCTAATAATAGTTGGTGGAGCGTCAATGCCGGCAGTGTATCCGCCCAAGTATAGCTCGCCAGTGCGAATATCATCAAGCAACTGCATTGACTCTTCGTAATAGCCGTTTATCTCCGTTGGGAGTGGTAATTCGCCGTACTCTATTCTGTAGAGATGGTAGATAGTCAAGTCAATGGAAAGTGAGATAATGAGCGCATCTGGGTCGTCGAAAGGTACGTCATATCTGCCGTGTAGGGTTGCATCAATTGTGGCATCTGCCAAATCACGAGCAACGTCCGTTCTGTCTGTATCGATTGTGATGCCCGACTCATCGCCTGTTAGCTTAGCCAACTCCGATGAGGTGAACCTCTTTAGTAGGTCTGCATTAGATGAATAAGCCATCTATTCCTCCGCTATTTATATTGTTATGAAATAATATGAAAAGCGAAAGTAATGGGTCGGGCGAGGGTCTGCATTAAAACAGAAATCTAATCATTCGGAAATGGTATAGGAATGGATGGGGGGAAAGAGAAGTAAACTTAAAAAAAAGCTCCTTGAATAAAAAGGAGCTTAAGCAATTTAAACTATCTGATTTTCTTGAATCTTGACGAAACTTGAGCTGAATCAATAATCTCAATGTGTACAGGCACCTTAAATGATTCCATTTTCTCTTTACAATAAATTCTAACTTTCTTTTTTAAATCCTTTAATTCTTCAGGCTTTGTAAGTGAAATTTTTGCACCTACTACAAACCCTAATAGCGGATTTGGAACACCATAAACAGATGCAGAGTCAATATTATCAATCTCTCCTAAAACAGATTCTACTTCAGCTGGATATACCTTTTGTCCACCAACATTTATTATGTCTGTTTCTCTACCTAATATTTTAATCCAATCACCATCTGTTTCTACTTTATCCTGGGTATTAAACCAGCCTTCCTCATCGAAAGGTGAAGGAGCATTTAAGTACCCTAACATTGCTGATTTTGCTTTTATAAATAATACATCATCGATAATTTTTGTTTCATAATCTTCGCCGCCTACTTTAACCCAAAGTGAATCATTAGACTTCGATTTAGATCTGAGAATTCCTAATTCACTCAATCCATAAGTTTGTTTCAAGACAATGTTCGGAAATATTCTATGGAAGCTTTTTAAAGTTGATTCGGGCATTGCTTCTGTACCATAAGTGGCAATTTGCAAAGAAGAAATATCATATTTTTCATAAGCTTTTGATATAAGAACCATCGAAAGAAATGTAGGTGAAGTAGGTAATAATTCAACATTATATTTCTCTATTAGACGGCAAACATTCTCCGGATTTCTATCTTCAACAGTCACTATCGTACCAGCATTTGATAGAATATATAATAGTGTGTTTACACCCCCTATGTGGTCAAACAATAAGAATGTTATTGTCTTTAATGCTTTTCTTGGTGTTTTAAATTTTTCAAGTAATGGAACAAAGTCATGAACTGCGGCTTTACTTTTACCCGTAGAGCCAGAAGAAAAGAGTATTAGTCCAGGCGATTTTCTTTCTTTCAATGATATCAAAATATCATGTTTTGGTTCTACACCTAGGTTCTCAAAAGTTAATAACCCTTTTTTAAATTCAAGAACATGTTTTACTTCAGCTATTTCGTAGAATTCTTCTTTAGTTTTAACAGCATAAGAGATAGGTACAAAACAATTACCATTATCAATGAGTGCCAGCATAAGTGCTACAGATTCAGGGTTGAAATCAGACCTTACAGCAACAACTGAGAATGGTTCTATACTATGTTCTACTAAAGTAGCTTTGTAGTAATCAAATCTATCTAGTAGCCATTTATAACTGTACTCTTCTTCGTTATAAATCAGAGCTGATTCTTCTTTATTATCTTTAAAAATATCGATTAAAAAGTCTATAAACATTAATTAACTCCTGACAAATATATAGTCTGACCTGTTATCATTTTACTATCATCACTCAAGAAAAAATCAGTTACATTAGAAACATCTTTGAACTCTGAAAATTCTGGTATTGATTGCATATTAATCAATTTATCTATTTTGTTTTGCGGTATATTTTTTATTAAATCTGTTTTAATTGGAGAGGGTCCTATCAAATTACAAGTTATTCCTAAGTGACCTATTTCTTTTGCCATAACCCTAGTGAATGTTTCTACAGCTGATTTTGACGATGCATAAACAGCTTCTCCGTCCAAATTAAGCGGGCAAGCAACAGTTGTAAAATTAATAATGCGACCAAATTTTTGTCTTGACATTACTTTCCCAACTTCCCTTGAGAAATTAAATGTCCCTTTAAAATTTGTCTCAAAAACTTTTGATACTACTGATAGTGGCGTTAAAAGAAAGTGGTTCATTGAAGCAATACCTGCATTATTTATTAGGTAATCTATTCTTTTGTATTCTTTGTAAATGGTTCTCACTGATTTAGAAACAGCACTCTCATCAGCAACATCTAATAGAATATGTTTGTAATTTTTGTGATTCAAATCTGATTCAGTTCTAGAGAAGCCAATTACTACAAAACCTTTTTCTAAATAGTACTCGGTTAAGTATCTACCAATTCCTTTTCTTGAACCCGTGATTAATAATATTTTTGACATTCTTTATATTAAATTTGTTCTGAAATATATTCAGTTAATGAATCAATATTTAGAAATGGACTATTTTTCTGAGACATTGCTTTCTCAGATAAAATTGAAATTTCAACATCTTCGTCGGATAATCTTGCTTCAACATCTACTAACAAAGTGACTAGACCTAGTGAGTCAATCACTGCGTTACTTCCCATAAGTGCCGTACTTCCATTCACCTCTACACTTATGCCTTCTGTCTCTATTAATTCATTGAATGAATCAATTATTATTTCTTTTACTGCTGCCTTTTCCATTAATCCTTTACCTTATATTAAATTTTCTTTTGAATATTTAGCTGCTTCAGATATAGTCCAATATTCTACTTTATCAGATAATTCATTTTTAATCCCTTCCAATATACGTTTCACATTGTCAGTATTGTGCATATCCTTAACGTGTCCAGATGCAACTACAGGGATTATAACATCTGAATTCTTATATTTTGCTAATTGTTTGTCTGAAAGTATATTTTTTAACATTTGTACAAACACACTTGATGGTACGTAATCATAGTCTAATTGGACAGCATTTACTGAAAATATTTTATTTATATACCATGAGAGATTCTTATTCTCATGTTTTTTATATGCTCTCCTGCTTACGGGGTATCTAATGCTTTTAACTTTGTCTCTTTCTCGCATCCAAGTCTTTTCAGCTTCCGATAACGAAACCCCAAACCTAAGTTTATAATATACATCAGGAACAAATTTCTTTAATACCTCTGAGTCAATACTGATTGCAGAATTAATGGGTATTTCTATTAATGAAGAACTTTCTACTTTTTTAGTTACTCCTTCTTTACCAATGCTCCAAGGTAATATATTAGAAAAGGCTTTTCGATAATCGTAATAATTATCTACGTAAGTTCCTTTGGTAACTGAAGTGTCGCAAATAAACTCATTTTCCTTCAGTGTATCAATTACATTATTCGAAGGTTCTATATAATATGCACCGGCTCTATAAACTTCACATTTATAATTACTTTCTACTCCTTGTATGGTTGATTCTAAATATGTTTTCCCCATTTGAATAAAGGCTTCCACTTGCTCTTTGCTTCTTTTCCCTATGGACCAGTTATCGCCTAGTATCCATTCATTGTTTTCTAATCTAGCTTCGTTCCATTGCGGATGTATGTGAAGCTGAACATCGTGTCCTTTAGCATAAGATTCTCTTAATATTTCTTTCCAAGAGTCAACAATTTTTACAAAATCAGGATTTGATTCTGATAGTTCTTCATGTTTGACTTGCTGGAATATTTCTGCCATAATTGATAATTTAGCACCATAACCATCCATAAGACTTGTTAAGTCAATTAGTGGTTGGTGTTGAACTTCAAAATAATCTCCAGACCCATCACCATAAAGTTCCCAATCATTTGTAAAGATTAAAGCCAGTTTCATAATTATCTTCTCCGATAATGCTTTTTATTATATATGGTTTTTCCTTCTTTTGCTAAGCTAAGTAATTTTTCAAATAATCTAGTAGAATCTGCTCTAAAAAACTTCATTCCACTAATATCTATATCTTTACATATAGCTTCTTCAATATACTTATTTATGAATTTTGGGATGTCATAGTTCATCTTTTTCAATTCGTGTGCGTAAGTCGAGACTTTTTTCTTTTCGTTATTCTTATCGATACAAGTTGATTCAAATACTCTTTCATCATAGGGCATAACTGGAAATTCATTTTTCATTATATCATCTACACAATGAATGCACGACAAGTTTTTTGTACTTACCCCAATTCCTATTGTCTTGCCATTATAGTTATTGATTTTATAATAAGGCGATTCTATCCCATAGGGGTAAATAGATTCATGATGGTTTTTAGTTAGTTCATCTGCATACTTACCAATAGCAACAACTGATTTTGTAGGATGTAAACTACGAAAAGCTTTTGGGTGTCTTCTGGCTATCTCTGATAGAATACCCATGTATGAAGGGGTTTTATTAAGACTAAAGACTTTATTCGATTCTAAAAATATTAGTGAGGTTAGTTTTGGGTAAGTAGGAAATAGAATCGTACCCTCATCACCTACTATTCTAAGAAGTAAGTTGAGTATTTCGAATGGTGTGCATCCTAAGTTAAGATTAC
This sequence comes from Bacteroidota bacterium, assembly GCA_048267165.1. Taxonomy (GTDB): domain Bacteria; phylum Bacteroidota; class Ignavibacteria; order Kapaibacteriales; family UBA2268; genus PGYR01. Next base: position 32,991 of record JBLWYD010000001.1, on the reverse strand, counting down.
CTAATGAACTATGAATTAGAACTACATCCCCTTCTCTTATCCCTAATTCGTTTCTAATTATATCTTCAAGCTGTATTATACTTAATGAAGGTAGTTTCTTTAATCGATTATTCTTACTTTTAACCCTTCTGTTCTTTAAAAACTGAACAACTTTCTTGGGGAGTATTTTTTTTAAGAATTGTTCCATATTTAGCTAATCCTCAAACTTGTAATTCGATCAGAATAGAAAATTGAGAGCTTTTGTATTCCTGTTATATTTTTCAAGTAATTTTTCACTTCAATTATTAATTGAAGCGTTAAAAATGTTGAATCATATAAATTATGATTAACTGCTATGTGCAATAATATTGCTTCATTATTTTTTTCTTTAAAAAAAACCGCAACACCAAGTAACACCTCTTCTATTTGTTCTTGTCCAATTAAAAAAAGTGTATGTGTTTCTATTTCACCTTTTAAGGTTATAGTGATTTTATCACCATTAAGTACTATCTCCGGACTACCATAACTATTTATAGCTTGTATAATATGCTCTTTATAATTAATCTGATTAATATTGAAAAATAATAAATCACTTAAGTCTTCTGAAAAAATACTATTAATACTTGATTGGAATTTGAACTGCATATTTGATTTCAATAAGTCTATTTTAACTATACAAAGATAAATAAATAACTGCTCGAAGACAAGTTAATAACTTTTGGATTTGAATTTTAATTTAAGTAAATTGAAATAAATATTTTTTATAAGAAGGTCCAAATGAAATTATATATACTACTATTCACAATTTTAACTTTTACAGCATCGTATTCTGATGAGTTTGATTTAATTAAGTCAAGTTATTTAGGTGGTAACGAGCATGATGAAATAACTAATGTTCAATCGGACAAAAATGGGAATATATACGTAATAGGTTTTACAAAAAGCTATAATTACCCTACTACTAATGGGGCATACCAGAAATCAAATGGTGGGGATTTTGATATTTTCCTAACAAAGTATGATGATAATATGGCTGTTATTTGGAGCACATATATTGGTGGTAACGGTAGAGAAATCATACAGAATATGGCGATTTCAGATGATGCTATCTGGCTTGTTGGCGAGACTTTATCTGCAAATTACCCTGTTACTAACAATGCGATTTCTAAAAGTCATTTTGGCGGTTCTGGAGATATTATAATTACAAAACTTTCCCTTGATGGTGAATTGCTATATTCTTCTTTCTTTGGTGGTGAAGGTTATGATTATGCTGCAGCTGTGGCTATTGATTCTGATAAAAATGTATGGATAACTGGACGTACAAATAGTAGTAACTTCAAAACTACAAGCAATGCGCTCAAATCTCAATTAGATGGTGCTTATGACTCTTATATACTTAAAATCTCTGATGAGGGTAAATTACTCTATTGCTCTCTAATTGGTGGTGAAAATTCAGATTACGGATTAAGTATCTCATATTCAAAGATTGATAATCAAGTTGCAATTAGTGGGTTTACAGATAGTAGTATTTTACCCCAAAAAGGAACTCCGTTACAGTCTGCAAAGATTGGCAGTCAAAATCAATATGATAATTACTTTATGATTTTTAATAGTGATTGCTCACTTAATTGGTCTAGCTATTACGGCGGTAATGGTCAAGACTATCCTTTAAAAATCAACTATGATTCCAAAGGTAATCTTATTGCTCATATCTATACTTCTAGTGTTGATTTGAAAACGGATAAGAATTCCTTTTTTCAATACAATGCTGGGAGAATTGATAATTATCTAATGAAGATAAGTAGAGATAAAAAGATAATATGGTCAAGTTATTTCGGTGGCACTAGTATAGATGGTGAAGACAATATCTTCCATAAGTTCGGAGATATGAAAGTCGATAAATTTGATAATATTTACGTGACTGCTTTTACGACTAGTACTAATTTTCCTACAACTAACAATGCTAAGTATAACAAGCTAAATGGTACAGAAGATTGTTTTCTAGCAAAGTGGAGTCAAGAAGGTGAATTATTATACAGTAGTTATTTGGGTGGTAGTAAGATAGACCAAGGTAGAAGTATTTGCGTACTTACAGACAAAATCATCGTTACTGGCTGGACTCAGTCACCTGATTTCCCTACAACAGTTGACGCTCCTTATCGTTTGCCACTAGGTGGTCGTGACGGGTTTATCTCTGTCTTTGGAATCGGTGCTTATTGCAAAGAGGAGTTCAACTCCGATGCTGGGTTTAGTAATATTAAGCTAAATACAAATAAACCTATTTTTGAAGAAGATATATTCCGACTAACTGACCTATTTGAGTATGAATTGGGGTATATGTTCTACAGTGAGAAAGTTAACATAGCTAGTGGGTTTGAGTCCGAATTTTCGTTCCTCATTAGCGGTGGTACCAAAGATGCAATCAAACGCAGTTTTGCACCAACAGATATTATGTCTGATAACTCACTACCCGGTGCAGATGGATTAGCGTTTATTATAGCTGGTGAGATGCCGACTGATTTCATTGGAGACGGTGGTGGTATTGGATACCATGGAATCAAAAACGCCATTGCTATTGAAATAGACCTTTGGGAAAATAGTGTAATGAATGATCCGAATGGCAATCATTTAGCAATACTAAAACCTGATAATAAGGGTGTATTAATCGCTAGACACTCTAGCAGTACAACTGTTTATATGAATAAAGACATTCTGACTATTCTCTCGGATTCAACCCAAGAGTATACTTGTAGAGTTGAGTACTTTGATCACAACTTGAAAATATATCTGAACCAAAGCGATAAAACACCTGAATTATTAGTGGAACTTACAGATTTCCCATTAGATGAATATATTAGTTTAGATAATGGTAGTAATGGGTATGTTGGGCTTACATCTTCAACTGGTACTTCTGCCGAATACCATGATATTACGCATTGGGATTTATGTACACGTATAGAACCAGAAGTAATAAACAGTGTACTTAGCGAAAAATCAAAAAGTATATCCGTATATCCTAATCCGCTAGAAAATGTGCTTAGCATAGATTTGCCAGTTGCTACTAGCAAAGAACTGAGTGTAATAATCACTGATTACTTAGGACGAGAAGTGTATAGAAGAAACACTTTTGCTAGTATGGGTAGTATTGAGCTTAACCTATCGGCTTTACTCAGCGGCGTTTACAATCTGTCTGTTATAGAAGGCCAGAGCAATATATACACTACAAAAATTGTTAAGAGGTAGCCTTCACTTCTTCTTTTTGGCTAGGTTCTCTTGCACTCGGAAATGTACGATTTTGGTGATTAATTCGAGGGGTAGGGGCTTGCTATATGGGAACTGCACCGAACCTTTGGCTGATTTGTAATTTGCGATTTCCTCAGAGAAATGGGCAATAGCTGACGGAGCAGGGTAGAACCCAATATGACTTTTTGCAGCGGCAAAGTGAACCAAATTACCGTTCAACTTGAAAGTAGGTATACCGTAATTAATAGTTTCTTCGGCGTCTGGTGCTGCTTTGCTTATAGTTTCTCTCATCTGATTAAGTAGCTTTTGTATTTCGGGCTCGAATGATTCTATATATTCATCTATTGAACTAATTTTACTCACCTTGTAATTCCTCACTTTTTCTAATTCCAAATATATAATATTATAGATAACAAAAATAATTGATTCTTGACCGAAGGATTATTTATTTTCGATTGTCTAATAATATGAAAACAATAATTAATCAATTAATAAGGCAATTTAGTAATGACAAAAATATTTACTCTACTTACTTTTCTAATATCATTTAGTCTCATATCGGCTCAAGATTTCTACAATATAGATAAAGTACAAACTATTAAAATTGTATTTGCAGAAAGCAATTGGGATGCTCTTCTAGACGCTGAGAAGGCGGGCGATGAGAACTACATAATGGCACAAAGTGTTACGATAAATGGCGTATTCTTCGATAGCGTTGGTGTTAAGTACAAAGGAAATAGCACTTATGATTCAAGACAAACTAAAAATCCATTTCATATAGAACTAGATACTTATAAAGATCAAAAATATGAGAACTATACGGATATAAAGCTAAGCAATGCAGCTAAAGACCCTTCATTTATTAGAGAAGTTCTTAGCTACAAATTGCTAAGAGAATATATGGATGCTCCTCTTTCTAACTTTGCAAATGTATATGTTAACGATAAACTTATTGGTTTATATTCAAGTTCAGAGGCAGTTTCTAAAAAGTTTGTTGATAGTAGATTTGGGTCTAAATCTAATACTTTCGTGAAATGTAATCCTGTAAATGGTGCTGGGCAAGGAACTACTTCCCTTCCCAATTTGGTTTACAAAGGCAATGACAGTTCTCAGTATTACAGTGCTTACGAATTGAAATCGGATACTGGGTGGGATGAGCTAATTGACCTATGTGATACATTAAAAAATAACGTTGCTGATATAGAAAAAATCCTTGATGTAGATAGAGCTTTATGGATGTTAGCTTTCGATAATATGATTGTAAACTTAGATAGCTATATTGGTGGATTCGCACAGAATTATTACTTATACAGAGATGACAATGGTAGATTTATACCAGTTGTATGGGACTTGAACGAGTCTATAGGTACATTCTCTATGTCTGGTTCTGGGAATCTGAATAACACTGCATCTAAACAAAGATTAGATCATTTACTTCATTCAAATGATGCTTCATACCCACTTATAAGTCAATTATTGAGTGTCCCAACTTATAAGAAAATGTATTTAGCGCATTGCAAAACATTCCTAACTGATAACTTCACTAATAATGGGCTATACTATACTGAAGGTCTAGCTATGCAAGCTATTATTGATGCTCACGTACAAGCAGACCAGAACAAATTCTATACTTACAATAACTTTGTCTCTAATCTAACATCAGATATTTCTGGTGGTGGTGGTCCTGGTCCGGGTAGCTCTACACCTGGTATCACTACTTTGATGAATGGTAGATATTCTTACCTGATGGGATTAAGTGATTTTTCTACAACTGAGCCAACAATATCAGACATTAAAACTTCTACTAGTACTCCTAAAGTTGGTAATAAAATAGGTATAACTGCTAACGTAGTAAATGAAGATGCCGTAGTATTAAGATATAGAACACAAGATAGAGCACCATTTAGTAAAGTAACTATGTATGATGATGGTCAGCATAATGATGGCGCTGCAAATGATAATGTATATGGTGCAGAGATTACGATAGAATCAGCAATAACGGAATATTATATATATGCTGAAAACAGTACAATTGGAAAATTCTCACCTACTAATGCAGAACACGAATTTTACTCAATCAAATCTAGTATTGAAACTGCTGAAGGTGATATAGTAATAAATGAGTTTTTGGCATCGAATGATGTTACTATAGCTGACCAAGACGGCGGTTACGACGATTGGATAGAAATATACAACAAAGGTAGCGTAACAGTTGATTTGGAAGGATACTCACTTACTGATGATATCACTGATTTTACATTATTTACATTCCCTACTGGTACTATGATTCAACCAAATGAGTATATAGTAGTTTGGGCAGATAAGGAAATGGAACAAGAAGGCTATCACGCAGATCTCAAATTATCAGCAAGTGGCGAATCAATATATCTAACTAATGCTGAATTATCAATTATCGATTCTGTCAATTTTGGTAGTCAAGAAACAGATATATCTGTTGGAAGATACCCGAATGGTACTGGCGATTTCAGAGTTATGACTCCAACACCGGGTGCAATGAACACTGTTGAATCAGCAGCAAGTGAAATCGTAATAAATGAATTCCTTGCCTCAAATGAAGTAACTTTAGCTGACCAAGATGGCGCTTATGACGATTGGATAGAAATATATAACAAAGGTAGCGTAACAGTTGATTTGGAAGGATACTCACTTACTGATGATATCACAGATTTTACATTATTTACATTCCCTGCTGGCACTATGATTCAACCGAATGGGTATATAATAGTATGGGCAGATAAGGAAATGGAACAAGAAGGATTTCACGCAGATCTCAAATTATCAGCAAGTGGTGAGTCACTGTACCTTACAAATTCTGAATTAGCAATCATTGATTCTGTTAACTTTGGAAGCCAAGAAACGGATATTTCTTATGGTAGATTTCCTAATGGTACTGGTGAATTTAAAGTAATGACTCCTACACCGAGTGCAGAGAATATGTTAGGAACAGCTGCTAATGAAATCGTTATCAATGAGTTCCTAGCTTCAAATGAAGTAACTCTAGCTGACCAAGATGGCGCTTATGATGATTGGATAGAAATATACAACAAAGGTAGTGTGGCAGTTGATTTGGGTGGCTATGCACTAACAGATGATATTACTGACTTTACATTATTTACTTTCCCTACTGGTACTATGATTCAACCTGATGGATATATAATAGTATGGGCTGATAAGGAAATGGAACAAGAAGGATTTCACGCGGATATCAAATTATCAACAAGTGGCGAGTCTTTATACCTTACAAATGCTGAATTGTCAATCATTGATTCTGTTAACTTTGGTAGTCAAGAGACTGATATATCTTATGGTAGATTACCTAACGGGACTGGTGATTTCAGAATTATGACTCCTACACCAGGTACAATGAATACTGTATTAGTAGTCCCAAGTGAAATTGTTATCAATGAGTTCTTAGCTTCGAATGAAGTAACATTAGCAGACCAAGACGGCGGCTACGACGATTGGGTAGAGCTATATAATAAAGGTAGTGTGGCAGTTGATTTGGGTGGCTATGCACTAACAGATGATATTACTGACTTTACATTATTTACTTTCCCTACTGGTACTATGATTCAACCGAATGGGTATATAATAGTATGGGCGGATAAAGAAATGGAACAAGAAGGCTATCACGCAGATCTCAAATTATCAGCAAGTGGCGAATCAATATATCTAACTAATGCTGAATTGTCAATCATTGATTCTGTTAACTTTGGTAGTCAAGAGACTGATATATCTGTTGGAAGATATCCGAATGGTACTGGCGATTTCAGAGTTATGACTCCTACACCGGGTGCTGAGAACGTTAGTACAGTCTCTAGCATTAATGATTTTGGAATTGAGTACAAGCTAAGCATATACCCTAACCCTGCGAAAGAAGAGATAAACATAAGCTACGAAAAAGGAATTAGTTCTATAGTTGTTTTAGACTTAAATGGAAAAGCATTATTATCTAACAATAACCTAGCTCCACAAATGGTACAGAATATAAGTATCGAATATTTAGAAACGGGTACTTACTTTATCAGAATTAATGATAATGTTTATGTACAATTCGTGAAAGAATAATCGTTCTTATATAACAGAAGCTAATACAAATGGCTGTTCGTGAGAATAGCCATTTTTTATAGGTTGTGATTTGTTTGATTGAAGTTAACTCGTATGTTATCTCTTAATCATCACTGTAAAATGCAGTATTTATACTATCTAGTTAAACTTTCGCCCTTTTTGACAAGAACTCACGTAGAGCTTTGTCGAATGGATCAGATGTAACTACTAAGTTGTAGTCCACATTTTGGCTGTAGCAGACATTCTTGATTTTGTCAATGAAATCTTGAACAGCTTTTTGGTATGATTCTTTTAGCTGATGGCTGTTTGTTACCATCTCTTCTTTAGATTCTAAGTCAATGAACTTAGCCGAACGTCCGAAATCAAAATCCAGTTCTCGAGGGTCTAATAGTTGGAACAAAATAACTTCATTTTCTTTGTGACGGAAGTGCTTCAGGGCAGAGCTAATTGAGTCAATATCATCGAATAGATCTGATATAATTATTATCAACCCACGTCGTTTTATTCTATCAGCTAGCTGATCTAGAGCTGATGCTGTATGAGTCTCATCAGTAGTTTCTATGCCTTCCAATGCTTTGAGAATAAGGTTCAGATATGACGGTTTTGATTTGGATGGAAGATAGGTCTTTACCTCTTTATCATATAGTGCTAACCCCACAGAATCGCGTTGCTTCATCATCATATATCCCAGCGAAGCCGCCAAGTATGACGCATATTCCGCCTTCGGTATATGCCCTTCTGATGCAAATCCCATAGATGCAGAAATATCTACAAGTATTGTAGCTCGTAGGTTCGTTTCCTCTTCGTATTGCTTTACATAATAGCGATTAGAACGCCCATAAACCTTCCAATCTATGTTCTTCACCTCATCACCTGCACGATATGGGCGGTGTTCTGCAAACTCTACACTGAAGCCATGATACGGCGATTTGTGCAAACCCGTTATGAATCCTTCTACTACCATGCGTGCTTTTAGGTCTATGCCCTTTAGCTCGGCAGTGGCTTTGGGGTCTAAATACTTTCTGTGATCATCCATAGGCGTTTAAGACGATTTTTGATTCGAATAGTTGCAAATCACTACACATAAGCTGGACTTTCCGAACATTCTATTCTCGAATTCACACCATCTACATCTACTTTTATCGACTGTATGTCAGCGTAAGAGAAGTTAGTAAGCAAGACTAATATAGTATTATCATTCTTGCTGTGTATAGTTAGTTCGTTCGCAGAACGTGTTATATCTCTAATCTCTGAAATCGAAATACTTTGATTGTGTTTCTCAAAATGATAACCAACGTTTATGTCACTGTCAGTAAACTCCAGACTAGTTACAAACTCTTTTGCAGGCATTCTTGACATAAAAAAATCGAATATTGCAAAAATGACAAGTGTCGGTACAATTTGAAATAAAGCTTCTTTAAAACCAAAATAGATAAGTGAAGGTATAGCTATTAAGGCTAACCCTACTCCTAAAAGTATTATTCTATTCTTTCTTTTGCTAAATATAGACTCTTTCTTCTGTCCAGCTACAAAGTATTTCATAATTATTTCCTATTTATCGCCAGCTTCTAGCCAGCTTCTGTAATATTCTTCATCTTCGCAATCATTTACATTGTAAGTCGGGTACAATGCCCCAAAAGTATCAAGCATAATAGCATATTCTTCAGTCTCTTTTACACCGATAGAAGCTTCCGTCTTACCCGGTTGTGGGCCATGTGGCAACCCAATAGGGTGCAAAGTAATTGACCCCTGATCTACTCCAGAACGAGACATAAAGTCGCCTTCTACATAGTATAGCATCTCCGCACTATCTACATTCGTATGGAAGTAGGGTGCAGCTATTGCATCTGGGTACCAGTCGAATGGACGTGGGTTAAAATTACATAGTACAAAATGCTCAGTATTATATAGCAAATGTATAGGAGGTGGCAAGTGAATACGACCAACTTTCGGATGATAATCACGAATATTGAATGCCCAAGGATAGTGATAACCGTCCCAACCGACTATATCGAATGGATGATATGGGTGTACATATTCGTACATCTTTTTACCAGCTTTCAATCTGATTATGAACTCACCTTTTTCATCGTGAACTTCTAGCTCAGAGGGAATCTTGAAATCTCGCTCGCTATACGGTGCATCTTCTGCGCATTGACCATATTGGTTACGATAATGCTTCGGTATTTCGAAAGCAGAAGACGATTCTACTATGAATAGCTTGTTGTCTTTCAAATCATCGAATACCATCTGGTGCACAGTTCCCATAGGGATAACAATCTGGTCGCCAGCTACGAAATGTATAACACCGTAGTCAGTTAATAACTTACCGCTACCTCTGTGTACAAACACAAATTCACTCGCATAAGCATTCTTATAAAAGTCTTTTGGATTCTTATTGGGGTGCGCCGTGTAAACAACAACGTGATCATTTCGCAAATATGGAATACGTGAATCGAAGAAATCACCATCTTTTTTCAACTTATCAGTGTAGAAATGAATATGCTTAACTGGTGGGCTTTCCCACAGGCGCAAATCAATATCGGGTAATTCATTTATCCTAAGTACTTTCGTAGGAGGATGAATATGATATTTGTTGCTATACACATCGGAAAAACCTTTTGTGCTTATTAATTCTTCTGTATATAGACTGCCATCGGGCTTTCTGAAAGCAGTATGTTTCGGGCTGGGCATAATCCCAAGCTTATGATAAAACGGCATTTTTAAGTTTCTCTTTTTTTCTTAATTTTCATTTTACTAATATAATAATTATTTAGAGACAAGAAAGTATTTTTAATTGTAGCGTGTAAATATATGGGCGGTTACTTGAAAGTGAAGGGTAAAGAATAAATAATATTCAACTCCGCAGGAGTTCTTTCATTAGAATTTTTTGGGCTACCACACTTTGTGGTCTTCATGAAGTTCGAACCAATAAAAACTATCCTCAAAAAACCTCAGCTGCTAAGTAAAACGACCCAGTGATAACACAATCTAGCTTACTATCAAAAGCGAATTTCTTAGCTCTTTTCGGGTCTATCATTATCATCGAGTTTATTCCTCTAGACTCGGCATAGTAGCTCAGGTCAATGGCTGACATAGAGCGCTCGTTCTCGACTTGCGTGAGTATCATCAGGTCTGAAATTTCTGCTAATTCATCTATTATTCCGCGGTAATCTTTGTCGCTCATCAGTGCTAATATAATCGTCCATTTTTTGTCTATGAAAGTTGATTGCAATGACTCGACTAGGTTTTTCGCAGCAGCCACCGAGTGCGAAATATCGAGTATGCAGTACGGCTCATGGCTTATCATCTGCAACCGAGCAAAGTAGCCCGAGTTCTTCTCTATATTAGCAATTGCTTTTGTTTGTGTATCGGTGCTTATTGGCTGACCGAGAAAAACCTCGCAAGCCAACAGAGCTGCCGAGTAGTTCTTGATAAACGAGTGACTGATGAATTTGGAGCGGATAGCAGTAGCGACTTCATCATTAGTTTGAACTTCCGATAGTGTCAGCTCTGCATTCTCTTTAGTGGCTTTTTCTCGGATTACTGCGAGCACTTCAGCCGATTCATTAGTAGTCATAATCGGTGTATTTGGCTTGATAATTCCAGCTTTTTCGAATGCAATTTTCTCTATCGTATCGCCGAGGAACTCCTCGTGATCCATATCAATATCAGTGATAACGCAGACTTTGGGATTGAGGATATTCGTACTGTCGAATTGCCCACCCATACCAGTCTCTATAACCGCGATATCGACACACCTATCAGCGAAATACATAAACGCCATAACGGTAGTAATTTCGAAAAACGTAGCGTCCATTTCTTCGGCGATCGGGAGCAATTTCTCGGCATATTCTATCAGCTCATCATCTGTAATAGCAACGCCATTGACCCTAATCCGTTCGTTGAAATCCTTGATATGCGGCGAAGTATATAGCCCCACTTTCCGCCCCGATTCTATCAGTATAGAACTAGCCACCGAGCAAGTGCTACCCTTGCCATTAGTCCCAGCTACGTGGATAGTGTCGTAACCCTTTTGTGGGTTGCCCATCGCCTCGGCAAGAGCAATAGTTCGCTCCAACCCAGGTTTTATACCCATTCTATGCTTGCTGAATAGATTGGCTATTATGTCTGCTTTTATTTGTTCTTTGTTTTTCATAGACTGGTAAATTAAGGTAAGAGAGGGAAAGATGAAAGGGGAATATTTTTTGGTGGGGTTGATTGGGGGATTGTTTTTTTTGGTATATTAGTAGTATAATGATATACGAATTTTCGTAAATCTGAATAGTTGGGCATAATATATAAAAAACACTCGGGTATAGAATGGAAAATAAAACATTAAGAGAGATAAGGGTTTCTGAAATTGCTCCTAACCCATACAATCCGCGTTTAATTTTCGAACCAAACGAATTGAATGATTTAAAAAATTCTATTTCAAAAGTTGGAATTTTAGTGCCATTAACTGTTTATAAGAATTCAAAAGAATTCCCTAAAGAAGAATATATTATTCTTGATGGCGAAAGAAGATGGAGATGTGCAACGGAATTAGGTTTAGAAACGATCCCTGCAAATGTGATTGATGAACCGAAAGATATCACTCAAAACATCTTATTTATGTTTAACATCCATCATTTTAGAAAGGAATGGGCTCTTTTTCCAACTGCATTAAAATTGGAAATAATTATTGACAAATTAGGGACGGAAAGCGAAACAGTTCTTAATGAATTCACAGGCGTAAGCAGATCCACGATAAGGAGATGTAAAGCCTTGCTTTGGTACCCACCAAAGTATAGAGATGTATTAATGGAAAAAGGTGGTAGAATATCGACTGATTTTTTCATTGAATTATATCCAATCGCAAATAGATTAAGTTATGAACCTGAATTTAAGTACCCTGAAGGAATTAGTTTTTTTGTAGATAAATGTATAGTTAAATTTAAAGAGCAGAAACATTTAAGCGATGTAAAAGAACTTCGAGAAATTAGAAAGGCTCTTGGCTTTTATGAAAAATCAAATAATTTCCAAGAATTCGTTAATAAAATTATTGAATTTATCAATAATGACATTGGTTTAGAAATTTTTGTAAGTGAGGATCTTGAAGAGGAACGAAATCGGAAAAACATACTAAAATATATTTCTTACTTAAACACTAATTTAGATCAAATAAATACAGACCTTATTAGTGATTTATATTTTGAAGACCAGCTTAAACAATTACAAAGAAGATTAGATGCAATAATAGAATCTATCGATTAAAATATGGAAAAGATAGATTCTATTATTTACAAGTTTCTTGGAGTTAACAAAATTGAACAAAAGTTAATTCGTTGTCAGAGTTATCGACCAAACTCTGTACCCAAATTTAAATCTCAAACTAATCTTAACTGGCTAGAAATTCTAAAGTTACTCGATAATATTGAAATATTTGATGCACAAAGAATTAGATCTGTAATTCACGATATTGTAGAGAATAATTCAGAAGTATTTAATGTAGATAATCTATACATAACTTCATTTGGTAGTGAGGGGAAAAGTGGTGGGAAAATTGCTTATGAATTTAGACATACCAAATTATTCAATAGTAAAAATTTCGTGAATGGTTGGGATTTAAGTAAATTACCTGAAGAAAGTACTATAATATTTGTAGAAGACTTAATTGGAACAGGAACTCAATCAACGAAATATATTTTAGATAAATTAAATTTACTTATAAATCCAAGTCACAAGCCCTACCTACTAACAATTTGTGCAACTTCAGAGGGAATACAAAAAGTTTCTACAGAAACAAACTTCAAGGTGATTAATGGGATTGAATTGATAGAAAGTGATTTTCAGCATTATACAGAAAATTGTAAAACCTTTCCCGATAAGTTTAAAAAAAAATTAATCAATCTTAATAAAAAGTTAAAAAATCCAGGTAACCTCGATTATGATAGAGGTCTTTTAGTTAGTTTTTTCTATTCTCCTCCAAATAATAGTATGCCTATTTTATGGAAAGAAGGGTATAAATATAAAGACAATAAAGGAAAAGAGAAAAAATGGTTTGCTTTAATACCAAGAGAATATTAAAAATACTATCTCAACACAGAATAGAATTAATTGCTGGTAAAAGACTAATTATGTAAGTCCTCACGAACTCTATTTGTGTTTTATTCGCTAATTTTAAAGCTTAAATCTCGTAACTAATCTTACAAAACTACGCTAGCGATAATACAAAAAAAATCCCTCACCCCAACCGCGAGTAAATTTCAACAATCATAAAAACCTATTTGGATTTGAATAAATAATCATTAAATTTGTAACCAATGTATAACGTTTAATAAGATGGTTATGAAAGATTATTTATCATTATCTGAGACTTCCGACCTAATCGGGAAGAGCAAAGAAACCCTAAGAAGATGGGACAGAGAAGGTATATTTGAAGCCGTGCGTGAGCCAGTTTCTAATTATCGCGTATATAGACGTGGGGACATTGAATCGTTTCTAGGTCTGATAGAGGAAGAAGATGATACTAATCTCAATTTCGTCGAGGCAGATAATAAATATAATGTCTTGGAACTATTTGCAGGAGCAGGTGGACTTGCTCTTGGACTAGAGAAAGCTGGTCTTAGCTGTGTCGCCCTCAATGAAATAGACAAATGGGCTTGCGAAACCCTAAGAACTAATCGCCCAAAATGGGAAGTTTTAGAAGGTGATATAAAAGACTATAAATTCAAAAAGTATAATGGAAAAGTTGATATAGTTACTGGAGGATTCCCTTGCCAAGCCTTTAGTTATGCAGGTAAAAAACTGGGGTTAGAAGATGCTCGTGGTACTCTGTTCTACGAATTTGCGAGAGTAATAGACGAAGTAAAACCACCTATTTGCATTGGTGAAAATGTTCGCGGCTTGCTCAGTCACGAGAAAGGTAAAACACTCCAAGGGATGATATCAATTCTTGATGAAATTGGTTATCGAGTTATGCCTATTCAAGTTCTAAAAGCTATTAATTACAATGTTCCTCAGAAACGTGAACGATTGATATTAGTAGGTATCCGCAAGGATTTAGATATAGAATTCGAATATCCAAAAGCGTTCAGAAAAATATATACGCTAGAAGATGCTCTTAAGAAAGGAGAGCTTTTCGATTGTGATGTACCCGTATCAAAAGGAACACAATACCCCAAATCTAAAAAAGTAATACTCGATTTAATCCCACCTAAGGGATATTGGCGTGACCTCCCATTAGAATTGCAAAAAGAATATATGGGCGGCAGCTTTTATCTAGGTGGTGGCAAAACAGGTATGGCTCGTAGAATCGGTTGGGATGAACCTTGTCTAACGTTGACTTGTAGCCCAGCTCAAAAGCAAACTGAAAGATGTCATCCAGACGAGACTAGACCTTTCACAGTTCGAGAATATGCACGTATTCAGACATTCCCTGATAATTGGGAATTCGCTGGTTCGGTATCACAACAGTATAAGCAAATAGGTAATGCTGTACCAGTTAATTTGGCAAAGGAAATCGGTTTTTCTATAGTGAAATTCTTGAATGAAGTTTATGCAAAATCGAATAAATCTGAAGCTCTTATTTCTTCAGCAAGTGCTGTGTAGCCTTTCTCGTAGAAGTCCTTCGTATCTAAAGTAAGAATCATTACATCTAATGATTTGACTAACTTGGAATAGAAATCGGGGTGACCTGTTAATCTATACCAAAACTCTTTCCCTATATAAACTGGGAATACTTCGTCTATTTTCTTGTAATGTTGGCTTAGTTGTTCCGCTTCACCGTATAGAACACCAAGAACTAAATCTGTATTATTCAGAGACATAGCGTTGGTACGAGCGAGATTCGCTACGCTATTAAATTTAGAAATAAGTGGTTTTACATCACCTGAATTTATCGTATTTGGCCCTGACTTTAGTTGACACCACTTATTTCGTCCATCTATTTTATCAATAAACTCAATATCCATACCTTGAACAATTGAAGGCTTTGCAAGATTTAACTCAATGAACATTTTCTGTATTATTGTTCCGAAAGTTGTGTTAATTGATGTGCCAAGGACTCTAGGTAAATACAATGCTTTTGCTATTCCAATAGGTGTGAAATCATCTTCAAGCACCTTAGAAAGATATTTAACTACAATTGGATTAATACTATAAGATTTTAGTTTTGAATGCTTTTTAGTTGAGTTGTAAATATGTGATTCGAATATGTTCTCTTTGAAATATTCAGTAATCATCTCTAGTTTCTTTTTTTCTGTCATCTTTATCTCAATATCATTTTTCAAATATACAAAAAAAATCCCTCACCACAACAGCGAAGGATTTTATAAAATTCTACCTTTATACCAAAAGCCTAACTAGTCTCGCCTTGTGATAGCGAGTAACCACGCTTCCCTTCGAAAGTATATAGATTCTCTATCTTGATGAAGTTGAAGCCAGCTTTGTTGAAGTTGCCTAGTAGTTCTACTATTGCCTCATAGCTGAACTCTGCTTGTCCTTCAGTTGCTTCATACTGCTCGCTTACGAATCGGCAATACCAGTGGTCAGAGCAGAATATATCTCGCTCTTTGCCCGGCCATACAGCTATTCCTCTGTTCGAGATAGTCTTTAGCATTGTTCCGTTTGGTGCTAGTGGCTGCAGCTCTTTTGCTAATTCGTGCGGGTCTCTGCCTAGCGCGACCCAGTCTATGAACACATCTACACCTACCAATGTTTTAGGTACTCGGCGGATATTACAACCCGGGATTATTATTTGGTGGTTAGTTGGTTGTGGTATAGTTAGGTGTTCTGGCTTTTGCCCCAATCTAGCTATTACCGCGTGAGCGAATGCCTTAGTTCCTACTAAGTCACGAGTGTGCTCGCTCTTCATATCGCCAGTGTGGATACCGTCTTCTATAGTTTTGAATAGTGCATTTTGAATCTTGTAAGCGTACTCACCTAGGTTTAGGTGTACTAGCATCATACAAGCGCCGTTAAGCAATCCACTAGGGTTCGCTATGTCTTTGCCTGCTATGTCTGGTGCCGAGCCGTGTATCGCCTCGAACATTGCTACGTTTTCACCTACATTAGACGAGCCACCTAGCCCCACTGAACCAGCTATTTCAGCCGTTACGTCTGAGATTATATCACCGTATAGGTTCAGAGTTACTATAACGTCGAATCTATTCGGGTCGTTCGCTACTCTTGCAGTCCCGATGTCAATAATGTAATGTTCAGATTCTATTTCAGGATAATCTACTCTAACTTCATTGAACACTTGGTGAAACAAACCATCGGCGTGCTTCATTATATTGTCTTTGGTCATACAAGTAACTTTCTTTCTGCCGTGTGCCTTAGCGTATTCGAAGGCATAGCGGATTATCTTTTCCGAGCCCGGTCTTGAGATTAGCTTTAGTGCTTGTACTACTTCTGGCGTTTGCTGATGTTCGATACCAGCGTAAAGATCTTCCTCATTCTCACGCACAACTACTATATCCATACCCGGAAAGTGAGTTTTGATATAAGGGTGATACGCCTTTACTGGACGTACGTTAGCAAATAACCCCAATGACTTTCTGATAGTCACGTTCAAACTTTTGTAACCACCACCCTGAGGAGTAGTGATAGGCCCTTTGAGGAATGCACCGTTGCGAGTGATTATGTCCCACGCTTCTTCGGGAATACCCGTTTTTATTCCATCTAGATAGACTTTCTCGCCTACGCTGATTTCTTCGTATTCTAGTGGTGCGCCTGCAGCTTCTAGTATGTCTATTACCGCATCAGTGATTTCTAATCCAATTCCGTCGCCCTTGGCTAATGTTACTTTGATTTTTTCCATTTCGTGTTTTATTTGATTGTTTAATGTTTAAGAGATGCAATATAAGAATATCATTAATTCTACGGAATACAAAGGGGTTAATTAGTAAAAAAAAGATGTGGAATGTATGGATGTAAATTTATCTGTCCTTCATTTCTACTCTATTACGAATTGTTTCGGTTAAAAGCGAATACAATGGTGGTAGAATATGTTTACTGAAACCGAAAGATTTTAATACTTCTTCATCAAATGAAATTCTGTCTTGTTGCTGACAATCGAATTCAAAATCCTTTATTACCCGGTTACATAGGGGCTTATATTTTTTAAGAATATTTGCTTTTTGTTGATTTGAGAGTAAGCTTAGATCAAGTATTTTCATCTTAGTTTTAAAGAAATCAGCATTTAAATCTAAAACTCCCAAATTTCTTGAAACCCCATTTAGTTCAACAATCAATAACGAAACGATTGAATTGAGTAATGCAGAAACAATCTCAACATCTTTCTTTTTTACACGAATGGCAACCAATCTTTGATTGAGATACAAAGGCGATTTGTTATAGGAAAAGAATAATCGCTTGCTAGGATTAATAGAAATAAAAATATTTGCTGATTCTTCTGGTACAAGTGAATACCAAAATGGCTTTCTCACTTTTAAAACTTCGGGTAATGCAATGCCTGTTTTGTTAGTTGTTGTTTCAAATTTCTTGATGTGCTTGTATGCGTTCGGAAATTTTTTCTTTAGTGTGTTTGCATCCCTACTGCAAATGAAAAGATTGTATTTGGGTTTGTTTCTGTGAGCAATGGTTTCTAACTCCCGACTTGATTTCAAAATGGGTAATAGAAATTCTTTTTCGATTTTCAAAACGTTGTTTTCATCATTAGAAATAATGTGCATCTTATCCCAACTTGTACGTGTTCCCCTTCCTGTATCATAAATACTCCGATAAGGATTTATTAGTTTCTTTTCAAAAATGCTTAACGGGTTTTGATTGACAAAATATGTTGCCCAATTTTCTTGCGAAGCAAGAGAATTCACCAAGTTCGATTGCTCAACAAAACTTACAGTTATAGAACCGTCTGCTTTATGATAAACATTTCTAAATTGGGTGTCCTCTTTCCAATTTTTATTTTGAGGATAGTTGCAATTATCAACCTCGGTATAAAAGTCTTCGAATTCTTGAAGCGATTTACCAATAAATAGTTGCTCTAATTTTTTATTAACCGTTATAAACTTTGTAGGCTCTTTGCTTGCCGATTTTTCAAGTGTTATGTAAATGGTACTGACTTTTGAATCTTTAAACCAATGCTCGGCATTGCTTTTCACAATGTATTTAATATGAAAATTATTCAATAGAAACTTTTTAAACTGTAAGCCATAATTCTTACCCAACCAAGCGTTTGATGTTATTGCGGATAACATACCATTGTCTTTCAAGAATTTCAACGAATTGTAAAAGCAATATATATAATAATCGCTTTTTCCATTGATTTCAAATTTCTTCCCTTTAAGAAATGCAGCCTGTGTTTTGGAAAACTCACTCTCAAACTGTGCATTTAAAATTTCATTCGGAATATCTTCCTGTTGTATAAAAGGGAAATTTGAAATGATAGCATCAAATTTCGGTATCGGAATTTGATTGAATTTATCAATATCCTTGTTGTCAGGAATTGAGATTGTTTGTTTTGGGTTTAAAGTGAAAAAATCTTTACGGATTACACGCGGAAAATTTGCTGTATCATTAACTTTTTGTTTGTATAAGTTAATTACTGATAGTGTTGCAGGAAAATGCGAAATGTCATTGCCCCAAACCTGATTCAGGATTTGTTGATGGTTATTATTACCGAAAAATTGCAAGGTTTTATAGAAGGAATTTAAAAATGTTCCAGTTCCCGAAGTTGGGTCAATTACAATGTCATTTATAGTTCTAATTGCAGAGAATGTAACAAGATTTGCCAAAGTTTCTGGAGTAAAGTACTGACCGAATTTTTGTTTTTCTTCTTGTGGAACTAAATTTTCTAAAATGTTTCCTATAACTTCAGTTGGCAAAATTTTGAAATCAAATTCGTTAAAAACTGCAATAAGTTTAAATAAATACTCGTCTATGGTATCATTAAATAAGATTTTATCAGTAAAATCATTTCCAAAAACGGCTTGATAATCTATTTTCTTTGCTTGATTAAAAAAGTGATTTAATTGCTTTTGTACCTGTTTATTATTCTTCAATTCCAATTTGGAAACTTTCTCCGACAAATTTTCTGAAAGCGTAAGGTAGAATAGAATTTTCCCTATTAGCTTGTAGTAACTAAACTTAGCGAGTATTTCTTCGGGTCCTATATTAACAACGCGTCTCGATGAGGTAGAAAGTATTTTAAGTGTACTACTCTCAATAATTTTCCATTGATTGAACTCTCTTCTGAAATCGTTGTCAACTCCTTTCAGTATGTTTATTTCATTTTTTAATTGCGGAATAAAATGAAAAGCGGTTTGTGTAACTGCTTCAACAATGTTTGATGAAATGTTTATAGCTTTTTTTAGCTGACCACTTAAGTAAAGTTGCCCTAAATCGTGTAAAATTTCGTTAAGCCTATCATGAAGTTTCGCCTCATGTTTATTATAATTGTTTTTATCAGCTAAATCATTTCTATTTTTGATATCATTTTCTTTAGCGTAAACTTTTATTTTTTCCAATCCAGAAAGCGAATAATCATCATCCTTTATTTTCCAAATAATTGCTTCTGTGCCATTCCATGTGACAAAAGAATCTGATTGCAGTCTTTCAGCTTTTTCCAATGCATTTTCTAACATTTCTGTGTTATCTGCTTCGGTATCGGGAAACTTCAATTCCCAACCATTGAAAACAACGCCTGATATTTTATCAATAAACAGGAGGACATCAGGAAACTTGGTTCTTCCCGATGCTAATTTTAAACCTTCATCATTAGTCGCGTCTTGAAATATAGTAGTGCCGTCAGAAATTGCGAGTTTTATCCAACTTATAATTTGACCTGCCCAAGCTCTTTCGTTAAATTTCATAATTCAATGTATGGTATTCTGTAATTGGTTCTTTAAAAAGTTGTTGTGTTGCAATATTAATATCTTTAGATTTTAGAACTTCTTCAATTCTATCAGTACAAACTTTGATATAATCAACAGGCTCTACTTTGTGTAGTAAAACATCTTCATTTTTCTCAATCCCTATAAAATTTCTATTCTCTAACATCGCTGAAAGTAAGAAGCTACCACTACCACAAGCGTTATCAAGAATGACATCTCCAGGCTTTGAAAATGTGCGTATTAAATATCTTCCTAATTCAATAGGTTTTTGAGTAGGGTGATAAACTGTTCCTTCTGATTCTGCTGTTTTTACATAAACATAATCGTCCATTTGTTGTTCATCATAGAACAATACATCATTAGGATAGCGTTTTCCGTTACTTTTAACATGTCGTGGTTTAAATTCGCCATAACTCCCTGTGTATTGGTCTTTTCTCACCCCTTTATCATATGCCTCTCCATTCGACATCTGAGGATTATATTGAGGTTGTTTTTTATAGAAGACGCAAATATCTTCATGTTTACGTAATGGTTGCTTTTTTGCGTTAAGAAAATTTGTAGATTTAGATTTTATCCAAGTAATTTTATATTTAAAATCTTGTTCGTTACTCAAAATAAGTTTGGCAGTAAATACTCCTTGAGAAGTAAGAACGATAGCTCCGTTATCTTTGATAATTCTTTTGTACTCTTTCCAAAGTTTATCTAAATCAATTACGGAGTCCCATTTATTTTGGGTAGTTCCATAAGGTAAATCACAAAGGATCATATCTATTGATTTTTCTGGGATATAGGGCATAACTTCTAAACAGTCACCTTGAATAACTCTATTTAAATACTTTTCTAAAATGTTAACCATAATATTTTCTTATTTATCTGTTCAAATTAAACATTTATAATCTAATAATGTTTACAGTATAAACAAAAATATATCTCAAATAAATTAGTAAGTGAACACATTTACCCCCTGCCACAACCTCTGCCACATCCACAATCCAACACCAATAAACTCTGACAAAATATCTGCCACACGAACAGTCATTATGTCGCTTGTCTGTCATATCGTCTGGTAACACGGTTTTGGCACACTTTTCCATTATAGCATATTATAACATTGACAATAGTCTAAATAAATAATAAACACAAAATAAATACAAACGGAGATATAATATGTTAGTACAAAGAAGAATGCCGGTGACTGATTTTGATAGATTTTTCAGTCCAGTGGGAGTAGAGAGTCCAGAAAGAACAAATGACGTAAAACCAAGAGTGAGAGTATCGGATTTAGATGATATGCTGAACTTCATTATAGAGTTACCCGGAGTTGACAAGACTAGTATGAAGTTAGTAGTTAATGACGAAAATGTGATGACTGTGAGCGGTGAAAGAGAAATAGTGAAAAACGAAAACGAAAAGATGATGATTAATGAATTCGATTCTGTTAGCTATAAGAGATCATTCATCATCCCAACGAAATACGAAACTGATAAAATAGAAGCAAATTTCAAAAATGGGTTATTGCTAGTTAGCATTCCCAAGAAAGAAACGCTAAAACCAAAAACAATTAATATTAAATAAAACAACATAGGAGATTTTAAAAATGAGTTTAGTAAAATTCGAACCGTTCAGAAACCTGAACACTTTAAACAGAAGAATGAACAGCATACTAAGTGAATTTGACACAGATGCTATGTTCAACTCACGTAACGGATTCAACCCTACTGTAGATGTTCAAGAAGACGAAAAGAACATAACTATAGAAGCGGAAATACCGGGCGTGAAAAAAGAAGACATAAAGGTAAGCATTAACGACGAAAACGTATTAGTACTAAAAGGTACTAAGAACAGAGAATCGAAGACCGAAGACGAGAAAGACGGCACTACTTACTTAAGAGTAGAGCGTAGTTTCGGTGAGTTCACTCGCTCGTTCGTGTTGCCCGATAATGTGAATACGGAAAGCATAGATGCCGAATTCAAAGATGGTTTGCTGAAAGTAGTTCTTGAGAAAAAAGAACCAGCTAAACCGAAGGAACTAGAAGTAAGCATCAAATAAATACTGTTAGTTGATAATAATAATCCTGCCCTAGAAATAGGGCGGGAATTATAAACGATAATTAGAAGAATTAAAACTTGGCACAGATATTTTGCCATACATTTCAGAACATATATTATGTTTATCAAGACAATATGTCCTGAAATATGTGACATTACGACAAAAATTGAAATTTAATAAAACCAAAGGATAATAAAATGGGAAAAATAATAGGAATAGATTTAGGGACAACGAACTCGTGCGTTTCAGTAATGGAAGGCGGTTCACCAGAGGTAATAACTAATGCCGAGGGTTCTAGAACTACACCATCGATGGTTGCATTCACTAAAAACGGTGATAGACTAGTTGGGCAAGCTGCCAAAAGACAATCAGTAACTAACCCTCATAACACTATCTACTCTATCAAGAGATTTATGGGTAGCCGTTTGGATGAAGTTAGCGAAGAAGCGAAATTAGTACCTTACAAAGTAGTACCGTCTGACGATGGTAACTCTACTAGAGTAATAATTGACGATAAGAAGTATTCTGCACCAGAAATATCAGCAATGATATTGACAAAAATGAAGCAGACTGCTGAAGAATATTTGGGCGAAAAAGTTGACGAAGCTGTTATAACAGTTCCTGCTTATTTCAATGATGCTCAAAGACAAGCAACAAAAGATGCCGGCGAAATAGCTGGACTTAAAGTTAAGCGTATAATCAACGAGCCGACTGCTGCTGCTTTAGCTTACGGATTAGACAAGAAACACAAGAATATGACAGTAGCTGTTTACGATTTGGGTGGTGGTACGTTTGACGTATCTATACTAGAAATCGGCGACGGTGTATTCGAAGTAAAATCTACTAATGGTGATACTCACCTTGGTGGTGATAATTTCGATAGAAAATTAATCGACTTTTTGGCTGATGAGTTCAAAAAGCAAGAAGGTATAGACCTACGTGACGATGCTATGGCATTGCAAAGACTACGTGAAGCTGGCGAAAAAGCTAAGATAGAACTATCTGGCTCAATGCAAACTGACGTAAACTTGCCATTCATCACGGCTACTCAAGACGGCCCTAAACACTTAAATGTAACTTTGACACGTTCGAAGTTTGAAAGCTTATGCGAAGATTTGTTCCAAAGAACATTGAAGCCATGCGAGCAAGCAGTGAAAGATGCTGGAATATCTAATCACGAAGTAGATGAAATCATCTTAGTAGGTGGATCAACACGTATCCCTAAGATACAAGAATTAGTAAAAGATTTCTTCGGTAAAGAACCATCAAAAGGAGTAAATCCTGATGAAGTAGTAGCAATCGGTGCTGCTATCCAAGGTGGTGTATTGGGCGGAGACGTAACGGACGTATTATTACTAGACGTTACTCCACTAACTTTGGGTATCGAAACATTAGGTGGTGTATTAACACCTATGATACCTTCGAACACGACTATACCGACTAAGAAATCGGAAGTATTCTCGACTGCAGCTGACAACCAGCCATCAGTAGAAGTACACGTACTACAAGGTGAGCGTAAGATGGCTGCGGACAACCGTTCGCTAGGTAAATTCCACTTAGACGGAATACCACCAGCACAACGTGGCGTACCACAAGTAGAAGTAACGTTCGACATAGACGCTAACGGTATCTTACAAGTATATGCGAAAGACAAGGGCACAGGCAAAGAGCAGAATATCCGTATCGAATCTTCATCTGGGTTATCTCAAGATGAAATCGACAAAATGAAAAAAGATGCTGAGCTAAACGCTGAAGCTGATAAAATCAAAAAAGAAGCGGTTGATACTCGTAACCAAGCAGACGCTTTGGTAGCTTCGACTAACAAGCAGATGAGCGAATTGGGAGAAAAATTATCTCAAGAGCAAATCTCGAAAATAGAAAGCGCTAAGAGTAGAGTTGAAACTGCATTGAAAGACAATGAAGCTGATCTAAAACCAGCTATGGAAGAGCTAAACAAAGCATGGAGCGAAGCATCGCAAAATATGTACGGCGATGGCAATGCACCGGGTGGCGAGGCAAGTGGCGAGCCACAAGGCGAGCAAGCTCAAGAAACTGCTGAAGAAGACGTAGAAGAAGCTGACTACACAGTAGTTGACGACGAAGACAAGAAGTAGGAAGTTTCATTACGAGGACTCTGAGTGCAACGAAGAGGACGTGGTAATCTCGTCAGAGTGTAAAGAAAGAGATAGCCACGCTACGCTCGCTATGACATAAAAATAGAAGCAAGACGCATAGAAATATGCGTCTTTTTTTTTACAATACGAATTTTATTTAATTAAGACACCCCCTTTACTCTATCCAAAACCTATAGTTATGCGGTCCACCTCTTATTTGTAAGAACTGACAATAAATCGACCTCCCTTAAAAAGAAAATAATACTTGACATACGTCAAATAAATATGTATGTTTGTCTAGTTGTAATTTACAATAACCGGAAATATTATGGAAAGACAGTACACAATATCAGAGATACTCGAATTGATAGAGTCTAATGGCGGTAAACTATCAAAGCAAGGGTTGCATAATATACTTGACAAAGAATACATAGAAGGTAAAGATTACATGAAGTATTCAAAACAAATTATGCTTAGTAGAAGCACATCATCTTCAATTGTACAACGTCAAGGGTTAGACCCCGATTTGATTAATAAAATTCACCCAGAACTGTCTTCTGTGGGAGTTATAGTTGGTAGATTCCAAGTTGATGATTTGCACGACGGACACATTTCGCTAATCGATAATGTAAAGCAAAAGCACAGGAAAGTAGTCATCTTTCTTGGGGTTACTCCAGTTTTATCATCAAAGCGTAACCCACTAGATTACGAATCTAGAAAAAATATGATCGAAGATAAATTTGATGATGTGACTGTTGTACCATTACCCGATATGTCATCCAATGAACTTTGGTCTAAGACTTTAGATAATAGAATAGCTGAGATATACCCAAATTCACTAGTACTCCTATACGGGTCTAGAGATAGCTTTATTCAACATTATTCGGGCAAATACTCTACTTATGCTCTACCTAGCATTGTGACTGTAGCGGGCTCGCAAATCCGTGAGAATATACATAATAATAAGTACACTAGTAAAGACTTCAGAGCAGGAAATATTTACGCTACTTTTAATCAGTACCCAAGAGTTCATACAACCGTTGATATCGCAATTATTAATGGTGATGAGGTTCTATTGGGTAAAAAAGCTGATGAATCTAATTATAGATTTATTGGTGGCTTTTCAGACCCAAAGGATTTGAATTTTGAAAATACAGCACGTAGAGAAGTATCCGAAGAAACTGGATTAGAGGTAAACGACTTCCAATATATATCAAGTCATAAAATAGATGATTGGAGATATAAAAATGAAATTGATAAGATTATTACAATTTTCTATAAAGCAACTTATACTTATGGCAAAGCTCAACCAGCTGATGACATTGCCTTTTTGAAATGGTTTAAACTCAGCGAAATTACAGAAGCCGATGTTATGCCAGAACATCACATTCTATTAGAATCATTAATTAAATCAATAAGGTAATATCATGTTTGCAAATAATATTATACTCGATACTGATAGTTATAAAGTAAGCCACTATTTACAATACCCTAAAGACACAGAAATTGTTTACTCATACTATGAAAGTAGAGGTGGTAGATTCCAAAATGTGATATTCTACGGTCTGCAGTATTATATCAAAGAATATCTAACCGGTAAAGTAATAACACAAGAAAAGATTCAAGAAGCTAAAGAATTGCTGTCGAATCACTTCCAGTCAGGTTCTATTTTTAATGAAAAGGCATGGACTAGACTTCTTGAAAAACATAACGGCCACTTACCAATCAGAATAAAAGCTGTACCCGAAGGTAGTAGAATCCCTTACAAGAACGTAATGATGACAATAGAGAACACTGATCCCGAATTCTTCTGGTTGACTAATTATCTGGAAACTTTACTATCAAGAGTTTGGTATCCAAGTACAGTTGCTACATATTCACATGAAATCAAAAATGTAGTAAAAGGATTCTATGAAAAGACTAGTGATACAATGGATGGAATAGATTTCAAGTTACATGACTTCGGTTCTAGAGGAGTCTCATCATCAGAAACGGCAGCTATTGGTGGTTCGGCTCATCTGATTAATTTCATGGGGACGGATAATCTAATCTCAATGAGATTACTAAATAACTATTATTCTGCTAGTAGTAATTCAGGTTACTCAATCCCTGCTTCCGAACACTCAACGATAACAAGTTGGGATGATGAATTAGAGGCATACAGGAATATGTTAGAAAGCTATCCTACTGGCTTAGTAGCCTGTGTAAGCGACAGCTATGATATATATAATGCGTGTGCTAATTTATGGGGTACAGAGCTAAAAGATGAGATTCTAAATAGAGACGGTACATTAATAATACGTCCAGATTCAGGTAATCCAGAAGTAGTTACTCTCAAAATAATTAATATTTTGGGTGATAAATTTGGATATACTTACAACTCTAAAGGATTTAAAGTTTTGAATCCTAAAATTAGAATAATACAAGGTGACGGTATAGATTTGGCGATGATAAAAGATATATTAGGAAATTACTTAATCAATGGCTGGTCAGCTGAGAACATTACTTTTGGTTCAGGTGGTGGTTTATTACAGAAACATGACCGTGATACTCAGAAGTTCGCAATCAAGTGTAGTGCTATAAGACGGTCTGGTAAATGGTACGATGTATTCAAAGACCCAATAACAGACAAAGGAAAAACATCTAAAAAAGGTAGATTACAATTAATTAGGTCGGATGATGGATTTAAGAGCGTACGTAAAGATTCATCAAATGTGGACTTACTTGAAACAGTCTTTGAAGATGGAGTATTAATTAAAGAATATACTCACGAACAAGTGAAAGCAAATGTTAATTTATAGAATAATTCAGCAAGACGCATAGAAATATGCGTCTTTTTTTTGTTACGACATTGAGCATGCACTGTCATACAGATTACGCTAAAGGCGTTAGAAGTATCCATTCCAATGCACAGTGGCTTTGTAGAGACGTATTGCATACGTCTCAGAATCCTTCTACTCTTGGAGACGTATGCAATACGTCTCTACTTTCAGAAAAATTAGACCTTTTGCTTACCAGCTGATCTTATAAGTAGTATCACACCGAGTATAATAAGTGGTATGCTCAGGAGTTGCCCCATGTTAAGGAACATCCCATTTTCGAATGCCGATTGATTTTCTTTAGTGAACTCGATTATAAATCTAGCACTAAATATCATTATCAAAAATCGAGAAAGTAGAGCATAGTCTGCAGTTTTCTCTTTCCATTTGCTATAGTGCGCCCAAAGTACTGCGAATATGCCCAGATAAGCTATTGCCTCGTACATTTGCGATGGATGGCGTGCAATCTCATCTATTCTATGAAAAACGACAGCCCAGGGCAAATCTGACGGCGTTCCAAGTATCTCCGAATTGAAGAAATTACCAAGGCGGATGAAAAAACCTGCCGAAGCAACTACTATAACTATTCTATCTACTATCCAAGGGTAGGATATGTCTTTGTTTTTCTGTGCGAATATATAGAGCGAAGTTAGGATACCTATTGCAGCCCCGTGGCTGGCTAGTCCTCCGTTCCAAACTTTTAGTATTTCTATAGGATTAGATAAGTAATAAGACGGCTCGTAGAATAGGCAGTGACCCAATCTAGCACCGATTACTGTTCCCAAAATCATATATACAGTTAGTGAGTCTAATTGCTTTTGAGTGTGTCCTTCGTGCTGGAATATCTTGTGAATAATCTGATATCCTAATACGAAAGAGAGTGCAAATAGCAACCCATACCAGCGGATTTTGAGTATTCCGAAATCAATTAAATCTGGGCTGACTGACCAATCTATGGAAGCAAAAAAATGTTCGATTATTTAATCTCCTTATTCGTTCTGTGTTCTGCCCAAAGGAACTTATCCCTTAGTACGTCGAAGAACGAGCTATTCTCAGGTTCTACAAGTTTTACGGTTTCATCCGATTTTCTAATCTGGATTATATCACCATTTTTAATTTTCTTTCTGACTTTACCGTCAGCTACTAGCTTTAGCTCACCTGTTCGGCTATACACTTCAAATTCTAGCTGCTGATTGTCAGGTACTACGAGCGGTCTATGAGTAAGTGAATGAGGTGAAACAGGGGTAATACAAAACACGGGTGAAGTCGGGAATATAACAGGTCCACCAGCAGAAAGACTGTATGCAGTTGAGCCAGTAGGAGTAGCTATTATCAAACCATCTGCGAAGTACTCACCAATGAAATGCTTGTTCGAATATGCCTTGATTTCTACCATGTGCGAAGTTTCGCTCTTCTCTATTACCATATCGTTGAGGGCATATATAGTCTCGCCGTCAATAGTTGTTTCGATAGCCGAGCGAGTGATAACCTTATAGTTACCTTTCATCAAATCTTTGAGTGTTTCTTCTAGTCCGCTGACTACGAATTCAGCTAGAAAGCCGAGCTTCCCAACGTTGAATCCCATAATAGGAACATCGGAAGTTATATAAGATTGGACTGCCGAAAGTATTGTACCGTCGCCACCAAAAGTGATTATAACATCGGCAACATCATCATAGCTAGAGCGTTTGCATACTCTAATCTCAGGCATACTATCGCCATATTTCTTGACTAATGTTTCCGAAACACAGACATTCGCACCGAGTCTTTGAAGAATTTCTATTGCCTTTACGGCTAGTTCTTCAGCTTCGGGTCTGTCTATTGCTTCGAATATGGCATAAGTTATCATATACTATGCAAGAAGCTCTGCTAGGTCAAACATATACGGCTGCAATTCTTTTCTCTTAGTCCAAGTCTCTGGGAATGGAGTATAAGTAATATTGTGGTGTACACGACCAACTAATACATTCGTTTTACCAGCAAGTAGAGCGTCAACTGCTGACAACCCCAAGTGACTAGCTAATGTTCTATCGCGAACAGTAGGCGAACCACCACGTTGGATGTGACCCAATACAGCACATTTTGCGTCTATATTATATTCATTTTTTAATGCTTCTGCTAGCTCGTAAGCACCTTTGTACTTACCGCCACCTTCTCCGATTACTATTATAGTACGGTTGTGGAAGCCAAGTTGAGTATATTTATCGTAAAGGATTTCTAGATTAGTAACGGCCTCGGGAACAGATATATACTCTGCACCACAAGAGATACCAACTTCCATAGCTATGTGACCTTCGTGTCGTCCCATTACTTCTACTATGAATACACGACCGTGCGAATCGGCAGTATCGCGGATTCTATCTATTGCTTCGGCAGCTGTGTTACAAGCTGTATCGAACCCAATAGTATAATAAGTACCATACAAATCATTGTCAATAGTACCGGGTGTACCTACTATCCTAACTCCGTGCTCTTTGAATAGTGCGTGGGCTCCTTTCAGAGTACCATCACCACCGCAGGCAATCAAGCCGTCTATATTATTATCTTTCAAATTTTTTGCACCCTTAGCTCTTCCTTCTTTCGATAGGAATACTTCCGAGCGACTCGTCTTAAGTATAGTCCCACCTTGTGAAACTATATTAACTGTATCTTTTCTTTCCAATTTTCTGAAGTTACCTTCCATCAGTCCTTCATAACCGCCGACTATACCTACTACTTCTAGTCCACGAGCTAAACCCGTACGTACTACGGCTCTGATGTGTGCATTCATACCGGGGGCATCGCCACCACTTGTCAATATCGCTATTCTTTTCATTCTAATATACCTTCTTTATTACCTCTATATCCTGCCAGAAAATCGCGTATTTGCATAACTTTTTTTCCTTCAGGTTGGATTACTAATACTTTAACAGTTCCAGACGCAGTTTGTAACAGAAAATTATCATTTTTTATTAAATAATGCTTAGGTTTTGTGTTAATTTCCGATGAAATTTCACTTTTTAGCAATTTTACTTTCTTTCCTTCCAGAATAGTCCATGCTCCCGGAATGGGTGACATACCATTTATGAAGTTCTTCAAGTCCTCGGCATCTAAATTAAAATCGATTTTGCAATCATCTCTGAATATCTTCGGTGCTGGGCTAGCTAAGCTATCGTCTTGCACTAATCTCTGATATTCACCAGATAGTAACTGCTCACAAGTCTCTACTGCTAACTCTGCCGCTAATGGCATTAGCTCATCGTGTAGCTCGCCTGCCGTCATCGATTCACCTATTGCTACTTCTCTAGTACCGACTATATTGCCTGTATCTATGTTCTCATCGAGTATGAACGAAGTAACACCGCTTTTCGTTTCGCCTTTGATTATTGCCCAATTAATAGGAGCAGCGCCTCTGAACTTAGGCAACAAACTAGTATGTACATTGAACGAAGCTATCTTAGGTAAAGTGAATACTGCCGTTGGCAATATCCTGAATGCTACTATGCAAAATATATCAGCGTTTATTTCTTTCAGCTCATCGATGAAATCTTCATCTTTCAGCGATACTGGTTGCAATACCTTAAGACCAAGTTCCTCTGCCGCAGCTTTCACTGGTGATGGCATCATCTTCTGACCTCTACCTTTCGGCTTATCGGGTACAGTTACCACAGCTGGTATCTCGAAATGCTCGTTGATTGCTCTCAAAGTAGGCACTGAGAACTCTGGAGTACCCATGAATACTATTCTCGGACGGCTCATTGCTTCACTCCCGTACTACCGAAGCCGCCTTCTCCTCTGTCAGTCTCATCTAGAGACTCAACTTCGCTCCAACCAATATGCTCATACTGAGCTATAACTAGCTGTGCTATTCTATCACCTCGCTCGATTGTGAAATCTGCCTCACCGAAGTTAGCAAGAATTATCTTTATCTCACCTCGGTAATCGCTATCCACTGTGCCGGGTGCATTCAGTGCGAAAACACCATTTTTAGCAGCCAATCCACTACGTGAACGTACTTGACATTCGTACCCACTTTCCAAGGCAATAGCCAAATTAGTAGGTATCATTTTTACTTCGCCGTGCTTTATAGTTATCGGCTCATCTGTTGCAGCATATACATCCATACCTGCCGAACCACCAGAAGCATAGCTTGGTAGTGGCAAATCATTATACTTTTCTTCTATTCTTCTAATCTTTACTGTCATTATCATCTTTTGGTTTTTTATCTCTTATATCATCTTTTCTCCAACCTGCGAACTTGCGGATTTCGTCACTGCCTTTCTCTCCATCTTCTCGGCTTCTGCGTTGAACTTGCGATCTACCCATTTCGTCTTTTCTACGAGGTAGTTTGCGAGTGTCATCGCGTCTTGGTCTGTCTGAGCGTGGTCTATCGCCATCTCCGCTATCTCTTCTTGGCGGTCTTTCTCCACCTCTATCATCGCGGTTGAATCTCGGTCTGTCATCATCTCTTCTTGGTTGTCTATCTCCGCCACGGTCATCTCTGCGTGGTCTGTCTATACCATCATCTTTACGACTTCTACCAATTCTGTCTTCGCTGAATGGTCTAGCTTCACGGTTGAAACGAGGTTTACCTCCCCTTTCACCATCTCTTCTTGGCGGTCTTCCGCCACTTCTACCATCGCGGTCGAATCTTGATCTGTCGCCACTTCCTCCCCCATCTTCAGGGTTCTGGCCACGTCCTTCATTACGTCTTGGGCTAGATGCACGAGGGAATCGAGGTCTATCGGCACGTTTTTCTTTGTGCACAAATCCACCACGATCGTCTCTTCTTGGTCCGCGATCGTCTCTTCTATCATCTCTTCTGTCGTCACGTCTTGGAGGACGATCATCATGACGCTCTTCACCACTATCATAGTGCTGATAGCTCGATTCAGAAGCGCGTTCTACGTATTTAATTTTATCCAAAGGTAATCCCGAAGTGTTGCCTTGTATAACCAAGACGAATTCCATTTTAACTTTTTTGTCTTTGAACTTATCATATAGCTCTTGGATAGTGCCATAGTGATGAGTTTCGTTTTTCATAGTCAGATTGCAAGCCAGATACGCTCTCCTATCAGGAATAACCTGAACGGCATCTTCCAACATAGGTAATAGGCGATAAGGAGTTTCGAGCAAGCAGAAAGTATCATCATTCATAGATAGCTTACGCAGCTCTGCAACACGCTCAGGCGATGTACGAGAGAGGAAACCAGCGAAATAGAATCGCTCTATATCGAATCCACATCGCACCAAAGCAGTCATTATGCTAGTAGCACCCGGCAAAACTTGCACATCCAAATTGCGACTAACAGCCGTATTGATAAGTTGATTGCCCGGATCGGCGAAAGCAGGAGTACCACAATCAGATATTAGGGCAATTGTTTTACCTGCCTCTATCATCATTATGAATTCTGGGTATCTTTCCTCTTCACTTTTTACAGTTATGCTATCCAGTTCTTTATCCAAACTGAAGTATTTAAGCAATGCCGCCGCTTCTTTGTAATTCTCACAAAGCACCAAATCGGCTTCGCGCAGTACATTGAGGGCACGTAGTGTAATATCATTAAAGTTACCGATAGGAGTTGATACTACGTACAGCCTACCTTCTTTTGGTGTTAATTTACTCAATTTCGTATTTCTAGTTAGTTTACAGATTACAAATTAATGAAAATACTATACAACTCTAAGTATTCTTTTGTAGATGGGGTGTTAGGTGGAGCATGGATTGATATTTTTTGTATATTTGGTATCAAGAAAAAAGAATTTGTGAAATCATTTATTATGTTTCAAACGTATAATTAGAATATTTATAAATTTATAAGGAAAACATTAGAAATGAAAAACATATAAATACCAAAAAATAATTTCGAAAAATTAAT